>DASXMR010000001.1:0-14639 GCA_036495525.1 Streptosporangiaceae bacterium
CGCAGCGGTCGCGCAGAGAATCTCGAGGCGACGGGGGAGCGGCAAGCCAAGCTCATACATGGGCCGGCCCAGGCGCTCCATGAGCAAGGCGCCCTGGTCGGGGTCGTACCGGTAGAGCACCGGGCATCCGTCTCCGCCGACGAGGCGGAGGACGGTCGCCTCATCGGAGGCGTTGCTCCCGGTCCCCGGGACGAGCACCTTGAGGACGGCAGGGGTACCGTCCGCCCGGGTCGCCTCCGCCACGAAAGCCTCCGAGCCGCCCTCGTAGGGGTGCCCGACTGCGATCGACCAGTCGGCCTCCAGGCTCGAGACAAGCGCCGGCAATCGCTCGAGCCAGTCCTCGGCGCCGGTCGCGCGGGCCTTGTTTCGGACAAGGGCCGGCACCTCGATCATTACCGAAGTCTCACATCTTCATCCCGCAGCCACGGCCCGATTACCCCTGTCGCCGTCGACGGGCAGGCAAGATCGCTTCGCCGGGCACCGGACCGGTGGCTCCGCGATAGGCCCTCACTCAGGCCACACCACCCGGCGCTGTGGGGCACCCCGGAAAGTGCGTGCAGGCCATCGCCTGACGCGCCGCCGGATTCCGGCCCGCTTTCCCGCAGCCGGGAGATGGGAGGCAAACGGGACCGGCCGGGCCGACCGCGTTCGGGCTATGGTTGTTAGTCATGACGGAGTGGTGGTCCGTGGAGGTCCTTGACGGCGACTCGCCGGCCACGGGCTGGAAAGACGCCTACGGCACGGCGCTGATCGAGTCCGCGATCTCGCACGGCGCCGTCGACTGGACCTGGATCGAGCACCGGCACGGCATCGTGCTCGAGGTGTGCTTCGCTACCGATGACCAATTTGACGGATTCCGCATGCTCCCGGCGGTCCGCGCCGCGCTCGACGCCGTCCCTGACCCGGTGAACGGCCTGCTGATCTACCGCGGCCGCGGCGGCGGCGCCGGAGCTGCCTCGCCGCGCCGCCCGCGGCCGACAGCCGGCGCTGGCGCTGCTGAGCTTCCTGAGCCGCAGGAGCAGCTTGTCGTCGATCTGACTGCCGTCAGCCCGGAAAGGCTGGCGCCGCCGGTGTCCCGCTCCGCCACTGGCTGAGCGTCCCCGCGGCGCACAGGGCAGGATGGAGGCATGAGGGAAGCCAAAGCCTCGGCCGACGGGATGCGCTCAGCCATCGAGCGCAGCGGGTACTATCCCGGCCTGGTATCGGACGCGGTGTCGTCAGCCGTAGGCGCCGAGCCCGTGGTCTCCTACGTGGTGTATCACGATGCCCATTTCGACCCCGGCCTGGAGGTGCGCCGGCACATGACGGTGCTCGCGCTGACGCCGACCCGGCTGGTGTACTCGCACACCGATGAGTACCCGGCGGACGAGAGCGACCCCGATGCCCGGCCGCAGGCCGAGACCAGCACCGAGGCTGTCCGCTGTGCCCGGATCTCCTCAGTGGCCCTGACCAGGGTGATCCCCGACCCGGCCTCGTACGTGCCGGGGGTCACCATGCCCAGCGAGGTGGTGCTCACGATCGGCTGGAACGTGCTGTCCAACCTGGAGCTCGAGCCCGCGCACTGCGGCGACGAGAGCTGCGAGGCAGACCACGGTTACACCGGCACGGTCACCGCAGACGACCTGACGATGCGCGTCAGCGAGGCCGCCGACGGCCAGGACGCGGTCCGCCAGGTACTCATGTTCGCGCAGGCCCTGTCCGAGGCGACCAGCTGCCCGTGACCAGCCGCGAGCAGCCCCAGGCCGGCCACAGCGAGACCGGGACCGGGGCCATGACAGCGGCGGTGCCTGCCCGGCCGCCGACTCTGCCGCGCTACGGCGAGGCCTCGCTGGCCGACCTGGCAACCTCGGTCCTGGCGTCGGTCGGCGTGCCGGGCGAGCCGAACCCGCTGCAGCTGCTGCCCGCCGCCAGGGCCTGCCTGCTGGTCATCGACGGACTCGGCTGGGAACTGCTGCGCGAGCAGCCGGCTGCGGCGCCGTTCCTTTCCGAGCTGGCGGTGACCGGCCAGCCGCTGACCGCGGGGTTCCCAGCCACGACCGTCACCAGCCTCACCTCGCTGGGCACCGGCCGGCCGCCAGGTCAGCACGGGATGCTTGGCTATCAGGTGGCCGTGCCGGGAGAGGGCAGGCTGCTCAACCCGCTGCGCTGGGATGACCGGGTCGACCCGCGGAAATGGCAGCAGGGGTCGACGATCTTCGAGCGGGCTGCCGACGCTGGGGTGAGCGCCTACCGGGTCGCCCGCGGCTCGTTCCGCCGGACCGGGCTCTCGGTAGCCGGCATGCGCGGCGCCGAGTACTGGGCGGCGGACACGGTCGGTGCCCTGGTCGCGCAAGCCGCGGCCGCGCTGTCCGGCCCGGCGCCGGCGATGGCGATGGTGTACCACGGCGAGCTGGACATGACCGGCCACGTGTGCGGCTGCACCTCGGACGCTTGGCGGTTCCAGCTCGGTCACGTGGACAAGCTGGCCGAGCAGCTGGCCGGGGCGCTGCCGCGGGGAACCGCGCTGTACATCACCGCCGACCACGGCATGACCGACGTGGCCGAGGAGGACCGCTTCGACGTGGACGCGCTGCCGCAGCTGGCCGACGGCGTCGCGCTGCTCGGCGGCGAGCCGCGCGCCAGGCACGTCTACGCCCGGCCGGGTGCGGCCGCCGACGTGCTCGCCGCATGGCGTGAGGTGCTCGGGCCGCGGGCCTGGGTCGCCAGCCGGGACGAGGCGATCGCGGACGGGTGGTTCGGCCCAGTGCGGGAGGAGTTCGTGCTGCGGATCGGCGACGTCGTCGCTGCGCCGGCCGGGCCCTGGGCGATCGTCGCGACCAGGGCGGAGCCGCGGGAGTCAGCGCTGGTCGGCATGCACGGATCGCTGCTGCCGGCGGACCAGCTGGTCCCGCTGCTGACCGTCAGCCCCGCCTAGCTAGCTGGCCCGTCCCGGACTGCTGCGTTCCCGGCAACACGGTGTCATCGCAGCTGGGCAGGGTGGGTTTGTCCACAGGCGGCGCGGGGAGCCGGGCCGCCGGTCCACAGGAATCGGGAGGTTATCCCCGGCCATGAGCAGCGCATCCGGTCCGCTGACCGAACCGGCGACCCTGGCCACGCAGCTCGCTGGCGCCGATCCGCCGGTGCTGATCGACGTCCGGTGGCGGCTCGGCGGGCCGCCAGGCAGGGACAGCTACCTGACTGGTCACCTGCCAGGCGCGGTGTTCGCCGACCTTGACGCCGACCTGTCGGCGCCGCCGGGCGACGGCGGCCGGCACCCGCTGCCGGCGCCGGCCCGTTTCCAGGACGTGATGCGCGCGGCGGGCGTGCGCGCCGGGCACCCTGTCGTCGCCTATGACGACGGGGACTCGACGATCGCGGCCCGGCTGTGGTGGAGCCTGCGGTACTTCGGCCACGACGAGGTGCTGGTCCTGGACGGCGGCTACCGGGCCTGGACCGAGGCTGGCCTGCCGGTGACCAGCGAGATCCCGGCGCCGGCGCCGGGTGACTTTGCCGCCGAGGCCGGGCACATGCCGGTGCTCGACGCGGCCGCGGCGGCCGCCCTGGCGCAGGCCGGCGTGCTGCTCGACGCGCGCGCGGCCGAGCGGTACCTCGGCGGCACCGACCCGGTGGACCGGGTGGCTGGCCACATTCCTGGTGCGCTGAGCGCGCCGACCAGGGACAACGTGGATGCTGGCGGCCGGTTCCGCCCGGCCGGGCAGCTGCGCGAGCGGTTCGCTGCCCTCGGCGTGCGCGGCGAAGCCGCCGGCTGGGCCGACCCCGGCGACCTGACCGGTCCAGGCCATCCTGGTGCGGCGGGCCAACCGGGTGACGCGGGACAGGCGGGTGACGCGCGGCATGCTGGTGACGCGGGGCATGCGGGCGGTCAGGGCCAGGCGGTGGCCGTCGGCGCGTACTGCGGCTCTGGCGTCACCGCCGCCCACGAGGTGCTGGCGCTCGGGCTGGCAGGCATACGCGCCGCCCTCTACCCGGGCTCGTGGTCAGGCTGGATAACGGACCCCTCCCGGCCGGTCGCGACCGGGCCGGAGCCAGGCTAAGCGCAGACTTGGCGATCAGCTGCCCGCCGGCAGAGGCCTGGCTGCCGGGGGTCAGGCCGCCAGAAGGCAGCTGAGCTGTCCGCCGCACTGGCAGGCGGGCGGTGCGGCCGTGGCGGCCGCAGGGTCACGCCGCCGGCGCCCGGCCAGCACGCGTGACCGTGCGGGCGAGGATGCCCAGCGTGGCGCGCAGCGCTGACTCGGGAATGACCGGGAAGATCCCGGCGTCCCGCCAGGTCTGCTCGATGCCGGACCAGTCGTAGTACGAGGTGACCAGCGTGCCCCCGTCAGCAGGCTCCAGCCGGTAGCCGTAGACGTGGCCGATCTGCGGCCGGATCGGGCCGAGAATCGTCCACGCGATCTCACGGTCCTGGTCGAAGGTCTTGATACTGACCGTCACGTCGTATCGGCCGAGCGGGTAGTCGTTCAGCGCCTCGCGGTCCATGTGCACGACGAAGCTGTCACCGGCGGCCTTGACCGGCTCGCCCTCGGCGGACATCAGCATCCCTGAGCTGTCGATGGCCACGTGGCCCTGCGGGTCGCTCAGCACCTTGAAGATCTCCGCTGGCTCAGCCTCGATGGTCCGCTGGACTTCCATCCGCTCGGCGCTCATGGCGACCATCCTGCCAGCAGCGCCGAGCCGGGGCACGTTTCGCAGCGACCGGCGGGCGCCGGGTGACAGGCTGGCCAGATGCCGACGATCGTGGCCTTCCACGCGCATCCCGACGACGAGGTTCTGCTCACCGGCGGCACGCTGGCCCGGCTAGCCGACGAGGGCAGCCGGGTGGTGATCGTCGTTGCTACCGACGGCCTGATGGGCCCGGCGCCGGCCACTGGCGGCGCGCCCAGGCTGGCGCAACTGCGGGCCAGCGCCGCGACGCTCGGTGCCAGCCGGGTCGAGCACCTGGGCTACGCCGACAGCGGGGCCGGCCCGGTGCTCTACCCGGACCCGCCCGACCGGGTCAGGTTTGCCCGCGCCGAGCCGGCCGAGGCAGCGGAACGTCTGGCCAGCGTGATCCGCGAGGAACGCGCCGACCTGCTGGTCAGCTACGACTCGCAGGGCGGTTACGGTCACCCTGATCATGTGCGGGTGCACCAGGTCGGTGACCTCGCGGCGAAGCTCACCGGTGTCCGGGTGGTGTACGCCACGATTCCGCGTGAGCCCGCCAGGCTGCTGGTGCGCCTGGCCATGCTGCTGCGCCTGCTGGTGCGCCACGACCCGCTCTACCGCTATGGCACCCCACGCGCGGAAATCACCCACCGGGTGAACGTCCGGCGGTACGCGGCGCAGAAGCGCGCGGCGCTGGCAGCCCACCATGCCTACCTGCAGAGCTCGGGCCGGTCGGCGCGGCTTGCCAGGGCACTGACGGCGCTGCCAGCGCCGCTGTTCGGGCTTGCTCTCGGCCGGGAATGGTTCGCCGAGCCGGGCGCCAGCGTGACCGCGGTCAGCGGCGACCTGCTCACCCCGGCTCCGCGCGGCCCGGCATGAAGCGCAGGCCGGCCGGCTGCTGCTGGCCGGCTCGCTGCTGCTGGCCGGCTGGGGGCTGCTGGCCTGGCAGGGCGATCAGCGCGGTGGGGTGCACCAGCGGCCGGTACCCGGCGCCGATGGCGGCGACGATCGACGGCGGCGTCAGCACCTCGACCTGGCTATCGCCGTGCGGTCCGCGCGGCTCGCCGTACCCGCTGAACGACCACGGCAGCAGCAGCCCGCCCGCCAGCAGGCCGGTCACCCCGTCGGCCCGGACCATGACCCCGTCGGGCAGCTGGCCGGCCGCGGCCCGGTAGGTGAGCTTGCGCCGGCTGCGGCTGACCCGCTCCCGGTGCAGGATCGCGTCGGCCCGGGCGGCGAGCAGCCGGCCCGGCAGGCCCTGCGCTTCCCGCCACGACTCGGCGAAGTCCTGATAGTCGGCCCGGCGGCAGTAGCCGCACGGCCGGTGCCCGGCGGCCAGCGCGGTCGCCTCGTCGAGGAAGAACAGGGCTGTCCACCGGCCGGGCGGCATCGGATCGCGGCGGCGCCCCTTCCAGTCGAGCACGCAGCAGATCCACATCTTCGACCGCCACCGGCTGGTGCCCAGCTCACGCGACTGCCCGTGCAGGCAGCCGCGGTTGCCCATCAGCAAACCCCGGCCAGGGTCGGCGACGATCTCGCCTGCCGGGGTCACCCTGTTCTGCAGCGGCACTGCTCCATACTGCTCAGCCGGTCTGACAGCGCGCTGGGTTCAGGCCCAGCCGCGCGGCCTGGCTTACCCTTGAGCCATGTCCGAGCGGGCGTCAGGACCGGGGAAGCGGCCGGGCCGTGCGGCCGGCCGGTCCGGGCGGCCGCGCTCGGGTGAGCGGAAAGAGAAGGCTGCGCCGGGCCCGGCGTCAGGTGCCGCGAAACTCGACCGGTACCAGAGCATGCGCGACTTCAACCGCACTCCTGAGCCGTCGGGCGCGGCGCCGGGAGCGGAGGACGGCCATGTCAGGTTTGTGGTGCAGCGGCACCGTGCTCGCAGGCTGCACTATGACCTGAGGTTCGAGATCGACGGGGTGCTGGCGAGCTGGGCCGTGCCCAAGGGCCCGACGCTGGACCCGAAGTCCAGGCGGATGGCCGTGCACGTCGAGGACCATCCGATCGAGTACCTCAACTTCGAGGGCGTGATCCCGTCGGGGGAGTACGGCGGCGGTGACGTGATCGTCTGGGACCGCGGTACCTGGGCGCCGCACGAAACCGACGACCCGGCCGCTGCGGTGGCGGCCGGGGAGCTGCACGCCGACATGTACGGCCAGAAGCTGCGGGGGCGCTTCGTGCTGGTCCGCACCGGCCGGAACTCCTCCGACCAGAGCCAGTGGCTGCTGCTGCATAAGGATGACGAGTTCGCCGTGCCTGGCTGGGACCCCGAGGACCATCCGCTGTCGGTGCTCAGCGGCCGCACCAACGACGGAGTCAGGGCCGACCCCGAGCGGATGTGGCGCTCCGACCTGCCGGTCGCTGAGGCGTCGGTCGAGCTCCGCGAGCCGTCGGTGGCCGCGCCGGAACCAGCCGAGCTGGCCGAGCTGGACGCCCTGGGCAGCGGCGGCACCTGGGAGATCTTCGGCCGCAGGCTGAAGCTCACCAACCTGGACAAGGATCTGTTCCCGCCCCGGCCGGGCGTTGATGAGGAGCCGGTGACCAAGCGGGAGCTGATCAGCTACGCGGCCAGGATCGCCCCGGTGATCCTGCCGTACCTGGCTGGACGGCCGCTGAACATGAACCGTTTCCCCGGCGGCGCCAGCACCAAGGGGTTCTGGCACAAGCAGCTCCCCGAGCACGCGCCGGACTGGGTGCCGCGCTGGGACAACCCCGAGGCCAGCTCCGGCAAGACCTCCACCTACCTGGTCGTGGACGAGCCGGCCGCGCTGGTCTGGGCAGCGAACTTCGGCGCGCTTGAGTGGCACGCCTGGACCTCGCGCGCCGAGCAGCAGCGGCTGCCAACCTACGTGCTGATCGACATCGACCCTGGCACGTCCACCACCTGGGAGGACGTGCTGGTGCTCGCTCGCCTGCACCGCGCCGCGCTGCAGCACATGGGCGTGCGCGCGCAGCCCAAGCTGACCGGCAGGCGCGGCATCCAGATCTGGGTGCCGGTCGCGCCGGGTCCCGGTTTCGAGGAGACGAGAGCCTGGGCCGAGCAGCTGTCCAAGGCGGTCGGCGCTGTCGTGCCCGAGCTGGTCAGCTGGAAGTGGGACGTGCGCGAGCGCGGCGGCCTGGCCAGGCTCGACTACACGCAGAACGTGCACAATAAGACGCTGGTCGCCCCCTACAGCCCGCGTGCCGCGGCCGGCGCCCCGGTGTCCGCGCCGATCGACTGGGACGAGCTGGACGACCCGGGCCTGCGGCCCGACTCGTTCACTATCAGGACGATGCCCGAGCGCGTCGCCGAGCGCGGCGACGTGTTCCGCCCGGTTCTGGCCGCCGACCAGGTCCTCCCGCCCATCAAGTAGCCGACGAGCCCGCGGCGGGCCCGCTGGCCGACTGCCAGCCCAGCAACCGGCAGCCGGCCGACGCGCATCGGTTCTTCACCCGACCGTCACCTGATGTAGGCCGCCGCGCCATTCTGCGAGAGCCATAACTACTACAGGGTTGGTAGCAGTCTATGCCGGGACATTGCCGGCTCAAGTATGCCCTCGGCTACCAACTACCGGTAGGAGCACAGATGTCATCTCGACGAACCAGGGGCCTTGCCCTGGCCGCCGCGGCCGCCGCGAGCGCGGTCGCCGTAGCCCTGGCGGCCCCGGCCGCCTTCGCCCATCCGCTATCGCAGGGGAACGGGGGCGGCAACGGCCACCACGGCGTGTCCCGGCACGTCCTGCTGCTGTCGGTGGACGGGCTGCATGAGAGCGACCTCGCGTTCTACGTCAAGGCCAGGCCTGACTCGGCCCTTGCGCAGCTCGTGAGCAACGGCGTCGACTACACCGGCGCCAAGACCACGCTGCCGTCGGACTCTTTCCCCGGCATGGTCGCCCAGCTGACCGGCGCCGGGCCGGGCACGAGCGGCGTCTACTACGACGACACGTTCAACCACGCGCTGCTGCCGCCGGGAACGCTGAACTGCTCCGATGCGGCGCTGGGCACTGAAGTGGCCTGGACCGAGGCCGCCGACCGCTCACAGAACCCGATCACGCTCGATGCCGGGGAGAACCTGCCGGGCTCCGCGCTCGCCGCGCTGCCGACCAACAGCCTTGCCCAGACCCTCGCCGAGGCGCCGGCGCTGACCAGCGAGATCCTGAAGATGACACCGAACGCGCAGGCGCTGCTCAACCCGGCCGCGCTGCCGGTCGACCCGGCAACCTGCCTGCCGATCTACCCGCACAACTACCTGCGGGTTAACACGGTCTTCAACGTGGTCCGGGCAGCCGGCGGGCGTACCGCCTGGTCGGACAAGCATCCGGCCTACGAGATCCTCAACGGCCCGTCGGGGACGGGCGTCCAGGACCTCTTCACGCCGGAGATCAACAGCGTCGCGGACGCTGCCGGCGACGACTGGACCACCGACAACGCCCTGACCATGGAGTACGACAACTTCAAGGTCCAGGCGATCCTCAACGAGATCAACGGCTTCGACCACTCGGGTGCCCAGAAGGTCGGTACCCCGGCCATCTTCGGGATGAACTTCCAGACCGTCTCGACCGGCGAGAAGCTGCCGGTCTCCGAGGGCCTAAAGGGCGGTTACAACGCCGACGGCACGCCCGGCCCGCTGCTCATGCGCTCGCTCGACTACGTGAGCAACGCAGTGGGGGAAATGTTGCAGCGCATCAGGGACGACGGCCTGGCCAGCAGCACGATGATCATCCTGTCGGCCAAGCACGGCCAGTCGCCGATCGACCCGAACCTGCTGCGCCGGGTGGACGACTCGAAGATCCTCAGCGGCCTCGACGCTGCCTGGACTGCGGCCCACCCGGGCGCCGGCCCGCTGGTCGCGTTCGCGGTCGATGACGACGCGATGCTGATCTGGCTGACCGACCACTCGCCGGCGGCGCTGGCCTTCGCGAAGAACTACCTGCTGACGCACTCGGCGCCGGCGAACACGATCAACGATCCGAAGGGGACGTTCTCGACGACGGTCGCCGCCTCCGGGCTGACCAAGGTCTTCACCGGCGCTGACGCCGACAAGTTCCTGGGCGCCCGGGTCGGCGACACGCATGCGCCGGACATCTTCGGGGTGGCGCAGCACGGTGTCGTCTACACCGGCGGCGTGAGCAAGATCGCCGAGCACGGCGGCGCGGCCGACGACGACCGCGATGTCGCGCTCGTGGTCTCCGGCGCTGGCGTGCGGGCGGGCCGGACCATCAGCGGCCCGGTGCTGACCACTCAGATCGCGCCGACAATCCTGCAGCTGCTCGGCCTCGACCCGCGGGCGCTCGACGCGGTCCGGCAGGACCACACACGGGCGCTGCCCGGTCTCTAACCCTGCTTTCTCCGTGTTGTCCGCGCTATCCCGGCATTGCCGTGGATAGCGCGGACAACACGCTTTCCGCCCAGAGCGGGATTGGGCACCAGTGCCATCGCGAGGTGACCCTTGCCCCGCCGGGCTGGCTGACGGCCCGGCGCTAGCATGTGAGGCAATGGGCACCACGCAGGCGCGTGCCGCCGACAGCGCGGCAGGCCGTGGCGGGGCGGCGATCCACACCGAGGACCTGACCAAGGTCTATCCCGGCACCGATTTTGCGGCTGTCGATCACCTGAACCTCGACGTCCGGGCGGGCGAGATCTTCGGCTTGCTTGGCCCTAACGGGGCAGGCAAGACGACCACAGCAGGCATCCTGACCACCCGCGTCGTGCCGACATCGGGCCAGGCGTTCATTGCCGGGGTGGACGTGGCCGCGCACCCGGTGCTTGCCAAGCAGCTCAGCGGGATCGTCTCCCAGCAGAACACGCTTGACCGCCAGCTCACCGTCTGGGAAAACCTGTACTTCCACGGCCGCCTGTTCGGCATGGGCCAGCGTGCCTCCCGGCAGACCGCTGACGAGCTGCTGGAGCAGTTCCAGCTGTCCCGGTGGGCGAAGGCCTCGGTCTACGCGCTGTCCGGCGGCATGGCGCAGCGGCTGATGGTGGCGCGGGCGATCTTCCACCGGCCATCGGTGCTGTTCCTGGACGAGCCGACGGCAGGCCTTGACCCGCAGAGCCGGCTGGCGCTGTGGGACCTGCTCGGCCAGCTGCACCGCGACGGCCAGACGATCCTGCTGACCACCCATTACATGGAGGAGGCCGACCAGCTCTGCGAGCGGGTCGCGATCATGGACCACGGCCGGATCCTCGCGGTGGACACCCCGGCCGCGCTCAAGCAGAGCATCGGCGCCGACACCGTGGTCACGGTGAAGACCACCGGCGACCCGGCCAGGCTCGGCGAGCTGCTCGCCAGCGACATCGAGGGAGTGACCAGGACCCGGCAGGCTGACGGCGCGCTTGAGCTGCACGTCCAGGGCAGCGAGCGGCTTGCACCGCGCATCGTCCTGGCGGCAGAACGAGGCGGTTTCGAGCTGGTCGACCTGTCCATCGCCGAGCCGAGCCTGGAAACCGTGTTTATCCAGCTGACCGGCAAGGAGCTGCGGGACTGATGGCGACCACCACGGCAGAGCAGGCACCAGCCAGGCCGATCGGCGGGCCGGCCAGGTCGGCTGCCACGTCGAGCTGGATCGCCCTTGGCGCGCTGCTGCTGCGCGACCTGGTGGTGCTGCGCAAGCACCAGTGGGAGTTCGTGCTCCGCACGCTCATCCAGCCGTTCCTGCTGTGCTTTGTGTTCCTGTACGTGTTCCCGAAGATCGGCCAGGGCATCGGCGGGCACGGCAGCGCCGCCCAGTCGGCCTTCGCCACCGTGCTGGTGCCCGGCGTGGTCGGGATCTCGGTGATGTTCCAGGGCGTCCAGTCCATCGCGCTGGCCATGGCGCAGGAGTTCGGCTTCACCAGGGAGATCGAGGACCGGGTGCAGGCCCCGTGCCCGATCTGGCTGGTCGCCATCGCCAAGGTGCTGTCAGGCGCAGCCCAGGGCGTGCTGTCGGCGTTCATCGTGCTTCCGATCGCCGCTGTCGTGCACGCACCGGGGGTGCAGGCGCACCTGACCTTGCACTGGTGGCTGATCGTGACGTTCGTCCCGCTGGCCGCCGTCGCGATGGCCGGCCTCGGCCTGCTGCTCGGCACCAGCTTCGAGCCGCGCAACATCGGGCTGATGTTCGGCTTCATCATCCTGCCGATCACGTTCCTCGGCGGCACGTACTACTCGTGGACGAAGCTGGCCCCGGTGACCGTCGGCGGCTGGCACTGGCTGCAGACGCTGGTGCTGGTGAACCCGCTGATCTACGTGAACGAGGGGATGCGGGCAGCGTTCACCACCTTCCCGCACCTGCACCTGTTCGTGATCTACCCGGTGGTCTTCGCGTTCGGCGCGGTGTTCCTGGCCATCGGCCTGCACAACTTCCGCCGCCGCGTCCTCTCCTAACCCAGTCGCCACCCCCGCACTGCCCCGGCCTTCGGGGCGCGGGGCCTGCCGGTGCGCCGCGGCCCCGACCCGGCAACCGCAGCGCGGAAGCCCCGCTGTCGTCCTGGCATCAGCAGAGTTCCCGAGCTGCCGTCCTGACGAACTGACCTCCGCGTTATTCCGCGGAAACGCGGAACCGCTCGGTCAGATGCAGTTCGCGGGAGCTCATACGGGAAAGACCGTTGCGCAGGTAGTGTCACGGACGCCATTCGCCGTTAATCTCTAAGTCATTCTTGCGAGTGGGGGGATTAACGTTGATGGGTCAGGAAAGCGCTTCGCCCGAGCTGCGCGCACAGGCTAGCGCCGAGCAGGCAGCACGCAGGAACGACGCCGCTGAGGCCGCCGAGGCAGCCGCTGCCGCGCAGGTCGCTGGCGTGCCAGGGCCGCCGCCGAAGAACATCGTCATCTGCCTCGACGGCACTTGTGATGAGCTGGGGGTGTCGGCGCCCACGAACCCGGCGAAGGTCTTCCAAATGCTCAACCTGGACGACCCGACGCTGCAGGTCGCCTATTACGACCCCGGTGTCGGCACGCTGCCGTCGCCGACGGCCAGGGGGATAGTTAGCCAGGCGGCCTCGCGGCTCGGGCAGATGGCGTTCGGCTGGGGCATGAAGGCCAACCTGATGCAGGCGTACTCATGGCTGATGGATACCTATCAGCGCGACGACCGGGTCTATATCTTCGGTTTCAGCCGCGGTGCGTACACGGCCAGGGCGCTGGTCGGCTTGCTGGCTACGCCGGGCCTGCTGCGCTCCGGCTCGGCCAATCTTGTCGAATATGCGGTGAATCAGTACGCGCGAAAGCGCCGGATGAGGCTGGGCAAGCCGATGATGGGCGGCATCGCCGAGTTCGCCGACGCGCTGTGCTGGGGGACCAGGGCACGCCCGATGAACAAGGTCTGGCCTTATCCGGACGACGGGGTCGGCCGGCTTCATGCCATTCCAGTGCAGTACCTGGGTGTCTGGGACACCGTGGAGGCGTCGGGGCTGCTCAGGATCGGCGAGCTGCACTGGCCGAACACCAGGACGCTGCCGAACGTCAGGCAGCTCAGGCATGCGGTGTCCATCGACGAGAACCGGCGCCCTTACCGCGAGTTCCTGGTCGAGCCGCGGGACGGCTTCGAGGAAGCGTGGTTCTCGGGCGTGCATTGTGACGTCGGCGGCACCTTGAAGGATCACGAGCTCGCCACTGTCGCGCTCAAGTGGGTCTTCGATGGCGTGCGCAGCCAGCTGCTGCTTCGCGATCGCGACCCGGTCGCCGCCTACGAGCGGTTCTGCCGGGTAACCAGGAAGTTCGCCACGGGAAAGATCAACAAGAACGACTGGGCCTGGAACCTGCTCATCCCCCGGCGGCGTCACATTCCGGACAAGGCGGTGCTGCACGAGACCGTGCGGATTCGCCGCGAGTGCTGCCCCCCGTACCTGGCCGACCTGCCGAACGCTGACCTGCCGTCCCGGTGGACGGACCCGGACTGGCTCAAGCCGTTCTAGCAGGCGCTCACCGAACGGTCGGCTCGCCCCGCACACAGCCAGCGGGCCAGGACTAGCCGCGCGGCGCCAGGTCGTGGCGTGCTGTCAGCGCCAGCCAGGTCAGCGCGCCGGTGATCAGCGCGGGCGTGGCCGGCTGCCAGCCGGCCGCCGCTACCGCGGCAGCGCAGGCGCACGCTGCGGTCAGCAGCCGGAGGGCAAGCCGCCAGGGACGGCCGCCGGCCACGCGGTGCAGCACCGCCTTCGCCTGTCGTCCCGGCTGGCCGGCCGGGAGGCCGAGCGGTGCTGCAGTGCCAGCGCCTGGCACGCGCCGCAGCCTGCCCGAGGCCGCGCCATCAGCCAGCAGCTCGCCGCGCCCCGACCTGGTTCGCAGCACGGTGTAAGCGGCGGCCGCGGCAGCGAACCGCGTCGGGTCCCCGCCGTCCGCACGGTCGGGGTGGGTAGCCGCAGCGACCCGGCGCCAGGCCGCGCGCACGTCATCGTCGGTCAGCTCTGGTGAGACTGGCAGCTCAAGCGCCGCGAAGGCCGCGGCGGCTGCGGCACCTGGCCGGGTCACGGCCGGGCCTCCGGCCCGAAGGCCTCGTCGAGAAACGCGGTCGCGTCCGGCGGCTCTGTCCAGCCGGAGGTCGGCCAGCCCGACGGGGACTCGGCGGCCTGCATGGGTGCAGTCAGGTCAGCTCCCGCGGCCGGGTCAGCTAGGGCGCCCAGGTCAGCTACGGCGCCTGAGTCAGCTGTCGCGCCCGGCTCAGCTGCCGCAGAGCCGGGACTCGCAGGGCCGGCGCGGCGCGACGGCTGGCCGACCAGCGCCGCTGGCGCTGCGACCAGGCGCTTGACCTGGATGTAGGTCACGCCGCCGCGGTAGATGTAGGCGGCCTGGCCGACGTCCAGGCCGCGGATCAGCGCCGGGTCAGCTACCGGGGCCTGGCGCAGCCGGGAGGAGCCCCGGTGCGCCCACCGCCAGGTCGACAGCAGCTGCCGTGCGGTGCCGGTGACCGGGCGCGAGCCTGCCAGCGCGGCGGCCGGCTCCGGGTGCGGGGTGCGCAGCAGCCAGATGCCGCCGTCAGCGGCCGCGGCGATCCGGTACCGCTCGTCGTCAGTGGCGGCCAGCCCTTGCCAGGACTGCGCAG
>DASXMR010000002.1:0-46594 GCA_036495525.1 Streptosporangiaceae bacterium
CGAGGTCACCGTGGCCGGCGCCGGGATGCTCAGCGGCTTCGGCGTGGATGTCCTGGCGGCCAGGCGGAGCCGGCGGCGGTTCGCCGGCGCGTGCCTGGACTGGACCCAGCGGCGGCCGCACCTGAACGGCGCGCTGGGCGCCGCGATCACCACCCGGCTGTTCGACCTGGGCTGGATCACCCGCAGCCCGGCCAAGCGTGGCGTCGTTATCACGCCGGCCGGGCAGGACGGGCTTGCCAGTACGTTCGGCTGGACCGGCGCCGAGCCAGAGCCGGGCGGCAGCGAGGCGGCGCTGGCGGGCGCATCCTCGCTCCCGGCCTGCTAAGGGGAGAACGAGGTCGTCCCCGCACTCCCGGCACGCCGTGCCCTGTCGGCTGGCCGGCGAAATCACGGGTGGCGGCTGCGGCCGGGTCGCCTCTGCTGCCCTTCCGCTAGAACATGGTCGCTGCGGCTCCCGGCGCGCGGAGCCGGCCGCCTGCCCGCCGCTCCCAGGTCGCGCTACCGGCCGTGACCACGCGCTGGCGTGCGGATATTTCCCCTATCCCCGGCAGCCGGGCAGGTCGCGAAGTGGCAGGCTGACGCCATGCGAACAGTGATCGTCGACGGCGACGCGCTCAGCGTCGAGGACCTGGTGGATGTCGCGCACGGCGCGGCGCGCGCCGAGCTGGGGCCGGGAGTGCCCGGCCGGATGCGGGCCAGCCGGGAGGTGGTGGCTACCGCGATCCGCGGCGACGCCGCCGTCTACGGGGTGAACACCGGCTTCGGCGCGCTCGCCGACACCAGGGTCGGCGAGCGGGACCTGACCAGGCTGCAGCGGGCGATCGTGGTCTCGCACGCTGCGGGGACAGGCGAGCCGCTGGGCGACGCGGCCGTCCGGGCGATCCTGCTGCTGCGGGCCAGGACGCTCGCGGCCGGCTACTCGGGCGTCCGCGCCGACTTGCCGGCCCGGCTGCTCCAGCTGCTTGACCTGGGACTCCTGCCGGTGATCCCCGGCAAGGGCTCGGTCGGCGCGTCCGGCGACCTGGCTCAGCTCGCGCACCTGGCGCAGCCGCTGATCGGCGAGGGCAGGCTGCGGACGGCCGGTGATCCACCGCACGGCCGGCCTGCGGCCGAGGTGCTGGCTGAGCACGGCATCGAGCCGCTGCAGCTGGCCCCCAAGGAAGGCCTGTCGCTGGTCAACGGGACCGAGCCGATGCAGGCACTGCTGGCGTTCTCGGTGTCCGACGCGCAGCTGCTGGTGCAGGCCGCCGATGTCGCCTGCGCGCTGTCGATCGAGGCGCTGCTCGGCACCGACCGGCCCTACGACGAGCGCGTCCAGGTGATCAGGCCCCATCCTGGTCAGCTGGACAGCGCGGCGAACCTGCGCGCCCTGCTGGCCGGGTCGGCGCTGATGGCCAGCCACCGGCACAGCAGGCACGCTGTGCAGGACGCGTACTGCCTGCGCTGCGCGCCGCAAGTGCACGGCGCGGTCCGCGACGTGCTCGGCTACGCCCGCCGGGTGCTGGAGACCGAGCTGGGCGCGATCGTGGACAACCCGGTCATCGTGCCCGACGGCGAGGTCATGACCACGGGGAATTTCCACGGCGAGCCACTGGCGTTCGCCGCCGACATGCTCGCCATCGCTGTCAGTGAGCTGGCCAGCATCAGCGAGCGGCGGGTCGACCGGATGCTCGACCCGGCGTTCTCCCGAGGGCTGCCGCCGTTCCTGGCGCCCGACGCGGGCACCAACTCCGGCTACATGCTGGCCCAGTACACGGCCGCATCCCTGGTCAGCGAGAACAAGGTGCTGGCCCACCCGGCCAGCGTCGACACCATCCCGACCTCCGGCAAGCAGGAAGACCACGTGTCCATGGGCTGGACGGGCGTCCGCAAGCTGCGTGAGGTGGTCGCCAACGTGCGCACCTGCCTGGCGGTGGAGATCCTCTGCGCGGCGCAGGGCATCGGGCTGCGCGCGGAGATCGCCGAGCCGAGCGCGCCACTGGCCGCCGTGCACGCGCAGCTGCGCGAGCACGTCCCGGCAATGGACACCGACCGGGAGGTCGCGGGGCAGATCGCCGCAGTGGAGGAACTGCTGCCCGCGATCTGCGCCACGGCCAGCACATGCTGCGGTGGGTTGCGCTAGCGTTTCTCCCCGTGACGGTGTGGATGAACGGGGAGCTGTTCGGAGACGAGGCGGCCAGGATCTCCGTCTTCGACCACGGCCTGGTGACCGGTGACGGTGTCTTCGAGACCATCAAGGTGACCGACGGCTTGCCGTTCGCGCTGAGCCGGCACCTGACCCGGCTTGGCAGGTCGGCGACCGGGCTTGGCCTGGCCGAGCCCGACCTGGACCAGGTCAGGGACGGTGCCCTCGCGGTCATCGCCAACTCACCCAGACTGCCGCTGGCCAGGCTGCGGATCACCGTGACCGGGGGGATCGCGCCGCTCGGCTCGGAGCGCGGCGACTCGCCGGTCACCGCGATCGTGGCCATGGCGGCGGCCAAGCCCCCGGCCCCGGCCGTGGACGTGACCATGGTCCCGTGGCCGCGCAACGAGCGCGGCGCCCTGGCGGGCCTCAAGACCACCTCGTACGGGGAGAACGTGCGGGCGCTCGCCTACGCGACCGCACGCGGCGGCAGCGAGGCGATCTTCGCCAACACCGCTGGCAGCCTGTGCGAGGGCACCGGCAGCAACGTCTTCGTGGTGAGCGGCGGCCGGCTGATCACCCCGCCGCTCGCGGCCGGCTGCCTGGCCGGTGTCACCAGGGCGCTGGTCATCGAGTGGGCCGGCGCGGTCGAAGAGGACCTGCCGGCCGGGGCGCTGGCGACCGCCGAGGAGGCGTTCCTGACGGGGACGACCAGGGACGTTCAGCCGATCAGGAGCGTCAGCGGCACGGTGCTGCCCGCAGCACCAGGTCCGGTCACCCGAAAGGCAGCCGAGGTGTTCGCGATGAGATCGGCTGAATCGCCGGATCCGTAAAGGGGCTGGTCCGGGGGGTGTATCGGGGGAACCGGGAGGGTCTGGACGGGGGGTGTGCTCTGATCGGAATGGGTCTGCCTGGTCCGGGGGGATTGGCTGTTATGCGCGCCACAGAAGTTCGTCAAGCTCAGCATCAAGATCGATATGGTCACTCTCACGCCCGGCGCAAATCACCTCGAACGTCCGCTTCAGGAACTCCGCCGTCGGCTCGAGCGGAGCCTCGAAGTGAGCCTCGCCGAACGGCGAGGACAGGGCGATGTTCAGCACGTCCGCGCCGCGCTCGGTGCCGGGCCACACCTGGACGTCACCCTCGCCGGCCGGGCCTTCGATACCCACCGCCAGCAGGTCCCTGGCGAAGATCCATTCGACCGGCTCGTCGGTGCCGACGTGAAACGCCATCCTGATCGCGTAGGGGTCTTCGGCGCTGTAGTAGAGGCTGGCCACGAGCGGAACGGCTCCATGCTCGGGGACTACCAGGCTCAGACCGAGGTCGGCAGAGACGGTAGCGCTGGTGTTCGTCATCGAGTCAGACCTTTGCCTCGTGGTGTCCCGGATTGCCGGGCTTCACTATTGCTGCGCGCTTCCCTATAAGTTACGCCGCACAGCAGCCGCGGAAAATGCCATCGGGGAGTTAGATTCCGCGAAAGAAGCGATTCGTAACCTCGGTCACCGATCAACAAACCGGCTGGACTTGGGCAAACGCTTCGGGAAATAAAACACCTCATTCGTCCCCTGGTCATCCTCTGACCTGGGACGATGAGTGTGACCTTCGTCTCACTCGGCTCGCGGCGAGTTTCGTAGGCGAGCCGTCGGCGCGGTCGCCGTGGGCCACTGCGGGTGATTTGTCGGGAGTAGCCGCGAGACGCGCTCGCGGTAGCGCAGGCGGTGTAAGGGGCCACGTCTGGGTTACGTCCTCAGCAGGAAACTCGTTACGCTCTGGGTGAGCAATCTGGACATGTACCTAAATTAAGTAATCAGCTACTGCGGCTGCCATGACGGGCATACGGTATATGCGAAGTATCGGTCTGCATGGACCGCTCGTGCGGTCCTGGCGGCGGGCTGCGCCGGTGCCGCGCGACAGCCGCTGGGCAACGCGGGGACGCGGTCGGCCAGGGCGCTCCGGCGCCGGAGCGAGCCGTTGTTATCTAGCTGGCTATACCGCTCGCGCCGCCGTGATCTTGGTCGCCGACTAGTCGGAGGGGCAGTCGGGCGGTGACGCCAGCCGACTGCTGACGGCCCCGATGCGCTAGTCTGTGTAGGCCCTGCGGCAGGCCGTGATTGCCGCAGACGCGGGCGATTGGCTCAGCGGGAGAGCGCCTCGTTCACACCGAGGAGGTCACTGGTTCGATCCCAGTATCGCCCACCACGCCAGCATCGCCCGATCTTGGAATCGGCATCTGACGTCTCCGTCGCAACACCGCCGAACTACAGCACATGTCAGGTACGCGGCTGCCTGCCGGGGGCGCTTGCTTCCCTGTCCGGCACCGCGCTGCTGGCTTGCGTTAGCCGATCTGCTCGGCTAGGGCGACGATGATGCCCGACGGGCCGCGGAGGTAGCAGAGCAGGAACATGTTCTCGAACTGCCCCACCTCGCCAAGGGGCTCGGCGCCGTGGGTGCGCAGGCGGGCGATGGTGTCGTTGATGTCGTCGACGGCGAACATGACACGGTGCAGGCCCAGCGTGTTCGACGGCGGGTTCTGCGGCTGGGCGGCGACCGGCACGGGAGCGTGATATTTCGTCAGCTCCAGCCGGCCGAGGCCGTCCGGGGTCCGCATCATCGCGATCTCGCTCCGGACGCCGCCCAGCCCGACGGTGTGGTCCGCCCAAACGCCCTCGACCTGCGCCCGGTTCTCCAGCTCCATGCCTAGCTCGGTGAAGAACGCGATGGCGGCATCGAGGTCCTCGACGACGATGGCGACGTTGTCCATCCGCAGAAGGGTCATGTCTGCCGAGCCTAGGAGCGGCTAGCTGCCCCGGCCAGGCAATTGCCGCCCTCAAGCTCTCGCTGCCGAGGGGCCGCAGGGCTGAGTATTGCCCGGCTCAGTCGCTAGTCAGATCTCAGGCGCGGGGTCGTCCATGTTCTCGGCGAGCCGCTCGCGGCGGCCACAGCGGTCCTCGTCCGCGATGGCATCCGGCTGCTATTACCCGACCGCGCTAACCCGGTGGATTCGCCGGCCATAGCCGGCTGAACGCCCTGCCCACGTCGGAGCCCTGGTAGACGTTGTCGAGGTTGTCCCGCAGCACGTGCGCGAGGTTGTCGGTGCTCGAGGAGACCTCCACGTCCTCGTCGAGTACCTCCGCCCGGTAGCCCCAGCCGTCCGGGAGGTCGAGCCGGCGCTGAAAATGGGCCAGCTCGCCTGGCGGCGCGTCCCGGCTCGCTTTGAAGGACTGGAGGATGAACATCTCGCCGTCGGGGGCGTCGAGCAGGTACACCTTCGCGCCGCGGTTGAAGGTGCAGGTGTAGGTGTCATGGCGGTAGATGTAGGCGGGGTTGAAGCAGGCCTGGGCCGTGTCCTCCACCAGCGTCGCCGCCTCGATCACCCCTAGCCACGTGCCGGCGATGGCGCCGAACGCCCGGTCGTCTCCGGCTTCCCAGAAATCGAGCCGGTCGCACATCCAGTACCGCACCGGGTTGAGCCATGCGCGCAGAGCGCCGTTCTCTCGCGCGATCGCGTCGGCGTCAAGCTCGTCGAACTGCTCCAGACCCGGCTCGCAGACACCCGTCGTGTTCCAGATGTTCGCGATGGCGTTGTCCTGGCTGGTCCCGCTGACCAGGCCCACTTCGCAGAAACCGTGGCCGCGCACGTTCTGCAGGTGGATCTCCCGGCCTGGCACCTTGTGCTCATGGCGTGCCGCGGCCATGTTCTGCTCAAGGCTCGCTTCGATCATGAAAGCTCCCGCCCTCGCCGACTGCCGCATGCGGCTTTTGCTTCAACGCTAGGACGCCGGCCGCCAGGCTGATCATGCGGGTTCGAGCCAGGTGCCGACAGCGCGGCGGTGACCGGGCCGCACGAGTCGCCAGGAGCACGGCTCGGTGTGAAACGCCCACCAGCCGAAGCCGGCCGCAGCAGCGCCGATTCGCTGCCAGATCGGGACTGACCGCATTGCTGACTAGCCGCAGGGCTGATAGTGGCTTCCGGTCAGGATCACCGAAGCGCTGGTCAGCGTCAGCGCCCGCCAGCTGACGTGCGGGTGGCGAAGCAGGTAGTCCCTGACAATCTGGTAGCCGATGGAGAAGCCCGCCCAGTGCGGCACGCCGTCGCCGCCGAGCATCCAGTGCTGGCCGGAGCCGTGATCGCCGAGCAGCGGCCTGGCCTGGCGCCACAGCGTGCACTGCTGCCGCGCCGTGAGCGCCTGCGCCCACGGATCGACCGGGCCGGGAAACGCGGCCCGGTCGAACACGGCGCCGACGCCGCCGGTGATGAACAGCTGGAGCAGGGTGGTCGCGGCGCCTGGCCCGTCGATGATCCGGACCGTGTGATCGACCTCAAGCGCGAGCGTGCGCGGCAGCCAGAACGTCAGTACCCGGCTGGCGCTGACGTGCAGCGCCGGGCCGAACGCCATCATCACCTGCCGCCCGGTCCGCGGGTCGGTGAAGCCGCCCGTGCCGGTTTGCGGGACGATTTGCGATGCCGCAGCGAACCCGATGGTGATCGTCACCCGCGGGCCAGGCAGCAGCGCGGCGGTGTGCGCGAGTGCCTGGCCGGTGATCTGGGGCAGGCTGAAGCCGTCAGCCCTTGCCTGCTGCAGTGCGCTGTCCGACAGCACCACAGTGAACCGGCCCTGCCTGAGCTGCTTGACTCCCGGGCCGAGCTGAAAAGTCGCTGACCCGCTCGGGACCGGAACCGGCGCGTCATCACCGTGGCCGGCGCATCCTGCCAGCACGGCTGCCAGGGCAGCGCTGGCTGCCAGGCGTCCGATGGGCCGGGGCAGCTGCCTCATGGCCGCCGAACCTCCTCGTCCGGACTGCGCCATCGCGGTAACGGCCCCTGCTGAAGAGTGTGCCTCGGCGACGCGGGCACGGCTACCGCATCTGCGTCCCGGTATGGCCACCAGCGGGCGTCCCGAGCCCGGCCGCCCGGAATCGAGGCGACGCGCGGGAGCCGGATCGTGGACACTGGGTGATCGTGCTGCTGACTGTCTCGACCACCTGCTCGCCGGCCTCCGACCTGGGCTACCTGCTGCACAAGCATCCCGGCCGGGCTCAGTCGTTCGCGCAGTCCGTCGGCACGGCGCACGTCTTCTACCCGGAGGCCACCGAAGAGCGATGCACCGCCGCGCTGCTGCTGGAGGTTGACCCGGTCGCTCTGGTACGCGGCCGGAAAGGCCCCTCCGGCGACGGTTTCGCGCTCGGCCAGTACGTGAACGACCGGCCGTACGCGGCGTCGAGCATGCTGGCGATGGCGCTCAGGCAAGTCTTCCGGACAGCGCTAGCCGGGCGGTGCGAGACCCGCCCCGAGCTGGCCGCATCCCCCCTGCCGCTGGAGATCCGCCTGCCGGCCGTGCCGTGCCGTGGCGGCGCCGACGTGCTGCGCCGGCTGCTCGAGCCGCTGGGCTGGCTCGTCGAGGCGTCCGCCATCCCGCTGGACCCGGCGATGCCCGAGTGGGGCGACTCGCGCTACCTGGACGTGCGGCTGTCCGGTGAGCTGCGGCTGGCCGACGCGCTGAACCAGCTGTACGTGCTGCTGCCGGTGCTGGACGACGCGAAGCACTACTGGGTCAGCGACGACGAGGTCGACAAGCTGATCCGCGCGGGCGAGGGCTGGCTCGCTTCCCATCCGGACAAGGAGCTGATCACCCGCCGCTACCTGGCCCACCAGCGGGAGCTGACCAGGTCGGCGCTGGCGCGGCTGGCCGAGGTCGACGACACCGAGCCGGAGGAACTGGACAACGCGCCGGACGGCGCGGTCGCCCTCCAGGCCCCGGGCCAGCCGGTCCGGCCGGCCGAGCAGCGCCGTGGCGCCGTCCTCGCCGCTGTCCGCGCCTGCGGTGCACGGCGAGTTGGCGACCTAGGCTGCGGCGAGGGCGCGCTGGTGGCTGACCTGCTGTCCGAGCGCGGTATCGAGCAGGTCGTCGCGACGGACGTGTCGGCGCGGGCGCTGCAGCTCACCGGGGGCCGGCTGCGGCTGGACCTGATGACCGAGCAGCAGCGCGCGCGGCTGCAGATCTTCCAGTCCGCCCTGACCTACCGCGACGACCGGCTCGCCGGCCTGGACGCGGCCGTGCTGATGGAAGTCATCGAGCACGTGGACCCGCCGCGCCTGGACGCGCTGGAACGCGTTGTCTTCGGCTTCGCCGCCCCAGCGACGGTGATCGTGACCACTCCGAACGCGGAGTACAACGTCCGGTTCGAGACGCTGCCCGCCGGCAGCCTGCGCCATCGGGACCACCGGTTCGAGTGGACCAGGAGTGAATTCCGGTCCTGGGCACGCCGAGCCGGCGATGCCCACGGCTACCAGGTTCGCTACCTGCCGGTCGGCTCCGAGGACCCGGATGTCGGCCCGCCGACTCAGCTGGCGATCTTCAGCAAGGCAGCGGCATGACCCGCGAGCTGGCCATCCCCGAGCTGAGCCTCGTCGTGCTGATCGGCGTCACCGGCTCGGGCAAGTCCACCTTCGGCCGTGCTCACTTCCGGCCGACCGAGGTGATCTCGTCGGACTTCTGCCGGGGCCTGGTCGCCGACGACGAGAACGATCAGGCCGCGACGCCTGAGGCCTTCGACCTGCTGCACTACATCGCCGGGAAGCGGCTGAGGGCCGGCCGGCTGACCGTGGTGGACGCGACCAACGTCCAGAGCGACGCGCGCAGGCAGCTGGTCGCCCTCGCCAGGGAGCACGACGTCCTGCCGGTCGCGATCGTCCTCGACGTGCCCGAGGGCATCTGCGCGGCGCGTAACGCGACCCGCCAGGACCGCGACTTCGGCGCCCACGTCATCCGCCGCCAGCGCGACCAGCTGCGCCGCGGCCTCAAGGGCCTGCAGCGGGAAGGGTTCCGAGCCGTCCACACGCTGCTCGGCACCGACGAGATAGCCGATATCCGCGTCGTCCGCACGAAGCTGTACAACGACCTGCGGCACGAGAACGGGCCGTTCGACGTCATCGGCGATGTCCACGGCTGCCGGGCAGAGCTGGAGCTGCTGCTCGCCGAGCTCGGCTACCAGGTCAGCCGGGACGATGCCGGCCGCGCCGCCGGCGCCCACCAGGCCGGCCGCCGGGTGATCTTCCTCGGCGATCTCGTCGACCGCGGCCCAGACACGCCGGGCGTGCTCCGCCTGGCCATGGGCATGGTCGCGGCCGGCGACGCGCTCTGCGTGCCAGGCAACCACGAGAACAAGCTGCTGCGCGCGCTGCGCGGCCGTAACGTCCAGGTCAGCCACGGCCTGGCTGAGTCGCTGGCCCAGCTGGCGGCAGAGCCGGAGGACTTCCGCGCCGACGTCGAGCGGTTCCTGGACGGCCTGATCAGCCACTATGTCCTCGACGGCGGGCAGCTGGTGGTCGCGCACGCCGGCCTGACCGAGCGCTACCAGGGCCGCGCCTCTGGCCGGGTCCGCGAATTCTGCCTGTACGGCCAGACCACCGGGGAGACCGACGAGTACGGCCTGCCGGTGCGGTATCCGTGGGCCGAGGAGTACCGCGGCCGGGCAATGGTCCTCTACGGGCACACCCCGGTTCCGGGCCCGGAATGGGTCAACAACACTCTCTGCCTGGACACCGGATGTGTCTTCGGCGGCAGCCTCACCGCTCTGCGTTACCCCGAGCGTGAGCTGGTCTCGGTGCCGGCCGCTGCGGTGTACTACGAGCCCGCGAGGCCGTTCCCGGCGAGTGCGGAGGCACTGGCAGCCGAGTCCGCCGGCCGCCGTGACCCCGATGTCCTCGATATCACCGATGTCGCCGGGGCGCGGGTCGTCGAGACGAGGTATCTCAGTCGCGTCGGCGTGCGGGAGGAGAACGCGGCCGCCGCGCTCGAGGTGATGAGCCGGTTCGCCATCGACCCGCGATGGCTGGTTTACCTGCCGCCGACGATGAGCCCGGTTGCGACCTCGGCCCAGCCGGATCTGCTTGAGCACCCTGACCAGGCATTCGAGTACTACCGGTCCGAGGGCGTCGACCAGGTCGTGTGCGAGGAGAAGCACATGGGCTCGCGCGCGGTCGTGCTCGTCTGCCGCACCGCTGACGCCGCGCGCGCCCGGTTCGGTGCGCCCGGCGGTCAGGCCGGCGCCGCGTGGACCCGCACCGGCCGCGCCTTCCTGACCGGCGCGCTCGCCGCCGAGCTGACCGAGCGGCTGCGCACCGCGGCGGAGAAGGCCGGGCTGTTCGACGACCTCGGCAGCTCCTGGCTGCTGCTGGACGCGGAGCTGATGCCGTGGAGCGTGAAGGCCGGGCAGCTGCTTCGGGATCAGTACGCTGCGGCCGGGGCGGCCGCCCGGGCCTCGCTGCCGCCGGCTATCGACCTGCTCAGCCGGGCATCAGCGGCCGGTCTCGAGGTCGGCGCCCTGCTTGAGCGCACCCGCGCGAGGCAGCGCAACGCCGCCGCGTTCACCGACGCCTACCGGCGCTACTGCTGGCCGGCTGACGGGCTGGCCGGGGTGCGCGTCGCGCCGTTCCAGCTGCTCGCCACCCAGGCTGCTGCCCACCACGAGCGGCCGCACGCCTGGCACCTGGACATCGCGGACCGGCTGGTCGCCGCCGACCCGGAGCTGATCGCGCCGACTCGCCGCATCACGGTGGACACCACCGACCCGGCCTCGGCCGCGGCCGGGGCCAGCTGGTGGTCCGACCTCACCGGCAGCGGCGGCGAGGGAATGGTCGTCAAGCCGGCCGCCAACCTCACCCGCGGGCGCAAGGGACTTGTCCAGCCAGGGCTGAAGGTACGCGGGCGTGAGTACCTGCGGATCATCTACGGCCCCGACTACACCGAGCCGGCCAACCTGGACCGACTGCGCTCGCGTGGCCTCGGGCACAAGCGTTCGCTGGCGCTGCGCGAGTACGCGCTCGGCCTGGAGGCGCTGGACCTGGTGGCCGCCGGCGAGCCGCTGTGGCGGGTGCACCAGTGCGTCTTCGCCGTCCTGGCGCTGGAGTCCGAGCCCGTCGATCCCCGGCTGTGACCGGGGACCGACGGATGGTCAGGACCGCCGGGTGATGTCCACGTACCAGTTGTCGAGCCAGGTCTGGCCGTCGTCGACAGAGAACGCCTGCTCCCAGTGGGCCGAGCCGGCGGTGATGTCCGTCCGCAGGAACCGGGCGAGTACCGGCCTGCCGGCATGGGTGTCCGCGCCGAAAAACTCGCCAACGCCGTCGGTGAAGGTACCGGTGACTGGCGGGAACAGCGTGCCGGTCCGCTTGCTGGCCCGGTACAGCGACCACTGGCTGGTCTCCGGGTTGAACAGGCGAATCGTCAGCCAAGCGAGCCCTTTCGTCGGGAAGCCGGGCCCGGCTCCCGCAGCGGCCTAGGCGTCGCGCAGGCGCAGCAGCAGGCCGCCAGCGATCAGCGCCCCGGCCGCCCAGGCAGCCAGCACGCCGAGGCCGGCCCACGGGCTGATCACGAGACTGTGCAGGTTCCTGGTGGCCTGGATCTCCAGCCCGGCGGTCATCGGGCCGACCTGCTGCAGATGCCGCTGCCAGATCCGGCTGGCGGCCAGGGCAGCGATGACCGGGAACAGGTACAGCAGCCCGAGCACCGTGCCGATCGCCGCGGCTGCCTCGCGAAACGCGGCCGCCGCGCCGACGGCCAGGAGTCCGATCAGCCCGAGGTAGAGGACCGACCCGGCCGCGGCGCGCAGCACCGTGCCGCCGGCCAGGGACAGATCAGGGAAGCCGCCGGCTGAGGTGAACCCGTGGCCGGGCAGGATCATCGCCCCTGCCAGCAGGGATCCGCCGACCGCCACGGTCCCGGCCGCCAGCGTCAGCCCGGTCACGATTACCGCCTTGGCCGTCAGCACGGTCGTCCGCCGCGGCAGCGCCGCCAGGGTGACACTGATCATTCCCGTGCTGTACTCGCCGCTGACGATGAGGACGCCGAGGATCGCGACGACAGCCTGGCCGAGATAGATCCCGCTCAGACACACCCTCGCCGGGTCCGCCGTGCAGGGGACGCCTGCTGGGCACCTGGTCGCCGCGCTCGCGGCAGCGCTGACCGCGACCGTGGTCACGACGACGGCGAGCAGCAGCCATGGACTGCCCGGCAAGGTACGCAGCTTCACCCACTCCGCGGCCAGCGCATCCCGCATGGCGCTGGCCTCAGCCCGCAGTGCTGCCCGGCTGCCTGCCCGCCGCGCGTGCCGCTGACTGCTCGCGTCCGCCTGCATTAGTCCGGTCGCCTGGCTCATGCGTCTCTCCGGCGTAGCAGGTAGGTGGCCAGGCCGAGCGCGAGCGCGGTCCAGCCGCACAGCACCGCGAAGCCGGACCAGGGCCCGAGCGGGAAGTAGACCGGCGGCCCGTAAGGCCCGCTTACCTGGTGGTAAGCAGGGACGCTCTGCTGGATCGCGAACGCGGCTGCTGGGGTCACCCGCAGCAGCCACTCAGCAGGGCCAGCGGGCAGGACCGAGGCCACGCCGAGGATGTACGGCAGCACCAGCAGCACGATGGCGGCGGTGACAGCCACCGCGCTGCGCCGTAGCACCGTGCCGAGCGCGAGGGCGAAAACGGCCGCGACCGCGAGCAGCGCTGCGGTGCCGGCAATGACGCGCAGGCCGGTCGGCAGGGACACCGGCAGCACGTAAAGTCCCATGTCGCGGGACAGGCGAGGACCGGCCACCACCGCGATAACCGAGGCCGCCAGTCCGGCCGCGAAGGTGACCGCGCCGACCACGACGGCCTTGGCCGCCAGCACTTCGCCCCGCCGTGGGGTGGCGGCCAGGGTCAGGCGGATCAGGCCGCGCCGGTACTCAGTGGTGATGAACATGGCCGCGATGACCGCCATCGCGATGAGCCCCGCGAACGTGCCCACCAGGTGGTCTTCGATGGTCGCCGTCGGGAAGTAAGACGTCGGCCCTGCCACGACTGGCGCGATGTCACCCGAGCCGGTCACCGTAATCGCGCCGCCGGCCTGGTGAAACCCGCCCACTCCAGTGCCAGGTGAGCCGCGGCCGGCGCCTATGTTCGCGCCCGCCCACGCCTTGCCAGGTGCGGCGCCGGACAGGCTCACGTGGCCGAAGATCCCCGTGGCCTGGCTCGGGCCGCCATTCGAGGTCGTCCCGCCGAACGATGACGTCGTCTGCGTTTCTACCGGCGAGGTGACGAACAGGCCGGCCTGCACGGTCGCCGGCAGCCCGGTCAACCGGACGGTGCCGACCCGGGCCCAGCGGCTGCCGTCGGCTGAGTCGTAGCCGGTGATCGTGTCGCCCGACCGGGTCAGCCGCAGCCATCGCGGCGCGGACGGCGAGACCTGTCCAGCGAGGCCGGCGATGTCCTGGGTGAAGTCGTACTGCATCCGGACGCCGTGGCCGCCGGTGGCCATCATCGCCGCGTACGCGGTTCCCTGGCTCGTCGACGTCTTGATGATGATCCCGGCCTTCGCCCAGCCCACGATGCCCTTCGTCATGCCGGCCAGCGGCCCTGCACCGCCAGGGCCGGCGCCGGTCTGGCCGTTGCCGGCCGCGTGCACGCCGGTCAGAGACGTGACCGCGGCGGTGATGCTGCCGTTCGCGGCGAGCGGCTGGTGCACGAAGTAGAAGCTGTCGGTCACCGCCTGCCCGCCGGGTCCTCTCGGGATGCGCGGCAGGCAGGCCGCACCGGTCTTGGTCGGGAAGCCCGGCCCCCCTGGGCAGGTGAATCTGGCCGACCCGGCGGCGAACAGCCCGACCAGCAGCATCGCCAGCGCGGCGACGACCGTGCCGATGACCAAGCCCCGGACGCTGCGGAACTTGGTCCATTCGGCCAGCACAGCCCGCCAGAATCCGCCGTGCTCCGCCGCTGCGGGCGCGGGCGCCGGCCACTGTCGTGCCGTGGTGCCGGCGGTCATCGGGCCACCTCCCGCGCCATCTCGCCGGCCGCGCGATACTCGACCGAGCTGGCCGTCAGCTCCAGATAGGCCTCTTCTAGCGACGCGCGGTGCGCGGCGACCTCCGAGACCGGCACTCCGTTCCCGGACAGGACGGTGAGCACCCGGGCAGCTGGCAGCCCGGAGACCGTCAGCGCGCCAGGGCCGGCCGGGGCGACAGTGCCGCCGTCGCCCGTCAGCACAGCGGCCGCCCGGTCAGCGGCGGTGGTGCGCACGACGACCCGGCCACCGGATGCCTTGGCCAGCAGCTCGGCGGTGCTGGTGTCGGCGATCACCCTGCCGCGGCCGACGATCACCAGGTGATCCGCTGTGTCCTCCAGCTCGCTCATCAGATGGCTGGACACCAGCACAGCCCGCCCCTCGGCCGCCAGCGAGCGCAGGAACCCGCGCACCCAGACGATGCCCTCCGGATCCATGCCGTTGACTGGCTCGTCGAACATCACCGCAGGCGGATCGGCGAGCATGGCAGCAGCGATGCCCAGCCGCTGGCGCATGCCAAGCGAGTAGCCACCCGCCCGCCGGCGGGCGGCTAGCTCCAGCCCGGCCTGCCCGATGAGCTCATCCACCCGCCTGGCTGACAGCCCCTGTGATCGTGCCAGCCACAGCAGGTGGTTGCGTGCGGTACGGCCGGGCTGCAGCGCGCCGGCGTCCAGCAGCGAGCCCAGCCGGGTGAGCGGCCTGGTCAGCGACGCGTACGGCCGGCCGCCGACCAGCGCGTGCCCTTCGTCGGGCGCGTCCAGGCCCAGGATCACCCGCATCGTGGTGGACTTGCCCGACCCGTTCGGGCCGACGAAACCGGTGACCTGGCCCGGCGGGACCGCAAACGTCATCCCGTCCAGGGCCAGCACCGGACCGAATCGCTTGCGCAGCCCGGTTACCTCGATTGATTCGTTCATCGTTGACGTCCTTCTATTGATGGCCGAGGTTCATCGGACCTGGTTCTATGGCCCGGGCCATAACAGGGGCCGAAGGGCGGTCGTTATCTCGCTGTTAGGCCAGGCCGGGCATCCTGGAGACCCGCCAGATGTGCCTGGGACAGGCCGTAAGGAGGCCACCTGAATGTGGAACCTGCTGCCGCGGCGCACCGTCCGGCTGCGGCTGACCGCGATGTACGGCGTGTTGTTCGTGCTCTCCGGCGCCGTGCTGCTCGCCATCGCCAGCGGCGTCGCGGTGTCGCGCACCTCTGTCGCGGCGGTGCCGGCCGGGCGCGGCGGCACCTCCGCGCTAGCTCGGGCGCACGAGCGGATCCGCCAGCTACAGTCCGACCTGGCGAATACCAGCCTGATCCACGCCGGCCTGTCTCACGAGCTGTTGATCGGCTCGGCGATCGCGCTCGGCATCATGACCGTGGTGTCCCTCGTCGTGGGCTGGGGCCTGGCAGGCCGGATGCTGCGGCCGCTGCGGGCGATGACCGCGGCCACCCGCCGGATCTCAGCGGACAACCTGCAGGAGCGGCTAGCGCTCAGCGGCCCGCGCGATGAGCTGACCGAACTCGCGGACACCATCGACGGGCTGCTGGAACGGCTGGAAGGCGCGTTCGCCGCGCAGCGCCGGTTCGTCGCCAATGCCTCGCACGAGCTGCGCACCCCGCTGACCACGATCCGGGCGGCGCTGGACGTGGCGGTGGCCAAGCCGGAACCGGTCCCTGCCCAGACGATCGCGCTGGCCGGGCGGCTGCGCGCCGAGCTCGACCGGGTGGACGGGCTGCTGGACGGGCTGCTGGCGCTGGCCAGGGCGCAGCACGGCGTGCTGCCGGGACAGGCCGACCTGTCGCTAGCCGACGCGGTGTCCGGCTCGATCAGCGCCCGGGCCGGCGCGATCGCTGCCAGCAACCTGACCGTGCTCCGCGAGAACGCGGGCGCAACCCTGGTGACCGGAAGCGAGCCGCTGCTGCGGCGAATGGTCGACAACGTGATCGACAATGCGGTCGTGCACAACAGCGACGGCGGATGGATCCGCGCCAGCGCCATGGCCGATGGCGGCAGGGCGCGGCTGGTCGTCGAGACCGGCGGCCAGCTCCTCGACCAGCAGCAGGTCGCGCAGCTTGGCCAGCCGTTCCGGCGGCTCGGCGCCGACCGCACGGGCTCGGATGGCGGTGCCGGGCTCGGGCTGTCGATCGTCGCTGCCATCGCCGCGGCGCACGGCGGCACGCTGGACCTGCACGCCAGGCCAGAAGGCGGGCTGCGAGTCGCCATCACGCTGCCGCTGGCTGGTTACCCGGCTGCTGACGGCGGGCCGCCCGCCCCGATCGCCAGGGCCGGTGTCCCGACGTGAGGGTGCTCGTGGTGGAGGACGCGCGATCGCTGGCTGACGTGCTCGTCGAGGGGCTGCGGGACCAGGGCATGGCGGTCGACGCCGCGCACGACGGGATCGAGGCGGCTGCCAAGCTCGACCTCAGCCCGTACGACGTTGTCGTGCTCGACCGTGACCTGCCCGGCATCGGCGGCGACACACTGTGCCAGATGATCACCGAGCAGGACAGCCGGGCGATGGTCCTCATGCTCACCGCGGCCGCCTCGCCGGGGGAGCGGGTGGCCGGGCTCGGCCTGGGTGCCGACGACTACCTGGCCAAGCCGTTCCACTTCCCTGAGCTGGTGGCCCGTATCCGCGCGCTGGCCCGCCGCCAGCCAGCCGGCCGGGCACGGGTAATGCGCGCGGCTGGCATCGAGCTCGATCCGCAGCGGCGCACAGTCAGCAGGGACGGCCGGCTGCTTGACCTGTCGGTCAAGGAGTTCGGCGTGCTCGAGGCGCTGCTGCGCGCTGCCCCTGGCTTTCTCAGCGCCGAGGACCTGCTCGAGCAGGTCTGGGACGAGCATGCCGACCCGTTCACCAACACGGTCACGGTCACCATCGGACGGCTGCGCCGCAAGCTCGGCGATCCGCCCGTGATCACCACCACTCCCGGCGTCGGCTACCGCGTCGGCGCGGCCGCCGGGCAGGCCGTCACCAGGCCCGGCGGCAGCTGACGGCAAAGGCCTAGCAGCCTTTCAGCGCAGTGCCGTCACTCGAATGCCGTTGAACTGCGCGGCTTCGGCCAGCTGGTCGTCGTAAGTGATCAGGGCCTCGAGATCGTCGCCCAGGTCGAGCGCAGCGGCGAGGTGGATCGCATCAAGGCTTCGCAGCACAGCCGGGCCGAGCCGGCCCACCTCCTCGAACAGCGACGTTGTCAGCCGTCGGGCGCAGCCGGCTGGCTCGAGGCGAGCTCGTGCCAGAGGAAGGCCAGGATGTCGGCGGTGAGCTGGTCCCGCTGGGCCTGAGTCGAGCCGAAGCCGTGGCCGGCGTGCGGGTCGACGCGCAGCAGCACCTGACGTCCCGAGCCGGTGGCCGCCTGCAGCCGTGCGGTCATCTTGGCCGGCTGCCAGGCCGCGACGCGCAGGTCGTTCAGGCCGGCCGTGAGCAGCACGGCCGGGTAGCGCTCACCGTCACGGACCTGCAGGTAGCTGTCGATCAGCAGCAGGTCACGCAAGCCGGTCTCGGTGCTGACGCTGCCGAACTCGGGCGCGTTGACCGGTCCGTTCTCGCTGAATTCCATCCTGGTCATGTTGATCGCCGGCACCTCAAGCACCATCGCCGACCACAGCTCCGGCCGGCGCACCATCGCGCTGCCGACCGGGATAGCGCCGGCGCTGCCGCCGTGCCCGGCCAGGTGCGCCGGGCCGGTATAGCCCTGGCCGATCAGGAACTCGGCGCAGTCGATGAAGTCGGTGATCGTGTTCTCCTTGCGCGCGCCGAGCCCGGCCTCGTGCCACTCGCGGCCGTACTCGCCGCCGCCGCGCAGCCCGGCCATTGCCCACACGCCACCGCGCTCGCACCAGGCCAGCAGGTACGGCTCGAACAGCTCGCGCGGGACGTAGCCGAAGGACCCGTAGCCGGCCAGGATCGCCGGGTTGCCGCCATCCAGGGCCAGCCCGTCCCGGTGCAGCACGCGCAGCGGGATGAGGGTGCCATCCCTGGCCGGCACCCGCAGGTCGGAGCTGACCAGGCCGGTGAAGCCCGGCGGCGTGGCCTGCTGCCAGCCGGTCGCGGTGATGGTGCCGGCCGCCGCGTCGTACCGGTACACCGCCGGCGCCGTGGTCCATGAGCTGAGCGTCAGGAGGATCTCCGGGCGCGAGGGGTGCGCCGCCCACTGGGCGAGCGCCCCGTCGACCGGCAGCTGCACCTCCCTGGCCGGCCCGCCCCGCAGCGGTACCTGGCGGATCCTGCTGATACCGCCGTCGCGCTCGTGCACCAGCAGCTGATCGCCGGCCACCAGCACGCTGGCGATCGCCCGCTCGCCGGGCGGCAGCACGACAGTCGCCGCTGACACGTCCGGGTCGGCCATCGGCACCGAGAGCACCTGGCAGCGCGGCGCGTCCCGGTAAGTCACCAGGTACAGCTCGCCGCCGTGCACGGCAAACGAGATCACCCCGTCCTCCGGCCGGGCCACCAGCCGCCACGGGCACCGGGCCGGGTCGGCCAGCGCTGCGCGGGGCGCGACGTACAGCGAGCAGTCCGACATCTCCTCGCCGATCGGACCGGCAAGCGCGCTGTGCGAGATCGCGGCGACCATCCAGTCCGACCCGGCGGGGAGCAGCACGAACGGCCGGTCGACAGGGTCAAGCGGCACCCGCTGGCTGACACCGCGAGCCAGGACCACCTGGTCTGCGGCAGTCGCCGCGCCGAGCCGGTGCAGCACACTGCGGCTGTCCAGGCGCCGCTGGTCCGGGGGCGTGCCCGGCGCCGCGTCCAGGTAGCGGTGGCAGATCAGCGCGTCGCCGCCGGGCAGCCAGCTCACCTCGCCGTGCCGGGTGCCGGTCAGCTCGTCGCCGGTCAGCTCGCCCGTGCTCACCTCCAGCACCCGCAGGGTGCTGTACTCGGAGCCGCCAGCCGAGATGCCGCAGGCGACGTGCCGTCCGTCCGGCGACGGCACGAACCAGTCCAGGTAGCTGTGCTCGTCGCCGGGCAGCTTCGCCGGGTCAAGCAGGGTCCTGGCCTGGCCCCCGTCTTCGTCCCCGGCCACCAGCACCGGCACGTCGGCGCCGGGGTCCTGGCGCAGCCAGAGCACCTTGTCCCCGGCCAGCTGGAACGCGGACTCCCTGGTGTCGCCGCCCGCCAGCCCGGCGACCCGGCGGAGGATCTCAGCCCGGCCTGGCAGCCCGGCGAGCACCGAGGCGGCAAAGCCGCCCTGCGCGGCCAGCCAGTCGCGGAGTTCGGCGTCCTCGGCCTCCATCCACCGGTACGGGTCGGCCAGCGCGACCCCGAAGCGCTCCTCGCGCACCGTCTCAGCCCGCGCCGCCGGCGGCCGGTTTCCCGGATCTGTCATGAAACATCCCCTATCACGGTCCGGTAGCGCCTGCGAGCGATCGCGCCGCTGGGCTGGCCTGGACCGCGCGCGAGGCGGCGCCTCGCCGGCCACCGGGCGGCCAGCAAAGCGCTGCGTGGCTGAGCCGCCTGGCGCCTAGGGTGGCTGACCGTGCGCGACTACTATCCGGCGATCGAGCCGTACGACCAGGGCATGCTCGAGGTGGGCGACGGCCAGCAGATCTACTGGGAGGCCAGCGGCAACCCGGCCGGCAAGCCGGCCGTGGGGCTGCACGGCGGGCCGGGCGGGGCCAGCACGCCGGGCCGGCGCCGGGCTTTCGACCCGGCCGCCTACCGGTTCATTCAGTTCGACCAGCGCGGCTGCGGACGCAGCATCCCCTCGGTAGCCGACGTCTCCGTCGGCCTGGAGGCGAATACCACCCATCACCTGATCTCCGATATCGAGCGGCTGCGCGAGCACCTGGGCATCAGCCGGTGGCTGGTCTGGGGCGGCTCGTGGGGGGTGACGCTTGGGCTCGCCTACGCGCAGCGTTTTCCCGAGCGGGTGTCGGAGATGGTGCTGGTGTCAGTCACCATCAGCAGGCGCCGCGACGTGCACTGGCTCTATCACGAGGCGGGCCGGTTCTTCCCGGCCGAGTGGGAGCGATTCCTGGCCGGCGGCGGCCACGCCGACGACCTGGTCGCCGCCTACGACCAGCTGCTGAACGCGGATCAGGACCGGGCGGTGCGCGAGCAGGCCGCCCGGGACTGGTGCGACTGGGAGGACGCGGTCGTCTCGCTGGAGGAAGGCTGGCAGCCGAATAAGCGCTTCGCCGACCCCCGCTACCGGATGATCTTCGCGCGGCTGTGCGCACATTACTTCTCGCACGCGGCGTGGCTGGCCGATGACGAGCTGCTGGACGGCGCGGCCCGGCTGGCCGGCATTCCTGGCGTGCTGATTCACGGGCGGCTGGACCTTGGCGGGCCGCCCGACGTGCCGTGGCTGCTGCACCGGGCCTGGCCGGGCAGCGAGCTGCACCTGGTGCGGACCGGGCACCAGGGCGGCGGCGCGATGACCGATGCGATGCTCGGCGCCCTGGACCGGTTCGCTGGCAGCTAGCGGCGGCCGACGTGACCGCTTGTTTACCAGGGGCCTGGATTCCGGCCGGAGCTGCACGGGTACCAACGCTCACGTCGAGTCACTTCTCTGGCACGTATAGTCATCGCCTGTGGTGACGGGGCCGCCGTGCCACGGACGGGGGAACGCGTGTTTGACCGAGAGCAGCCGGGCGAGCCGGACGCGCCCCGCGAACCTCAGGGAGCCGGACAGGACAGCGGCTCCGATTCCGAAGAAAAGAACGACGGCCAGGCAGAGCCGGGCAGCAGATCAGCGCCGGCCGGCCGGCCGCGGGGGCCTGGCCGTTTCATCGCGGTCGCCGCTGCCGTCGCTGCCGTCGTGGCCGGCGGCGGCATTTACGCGCTGACCCGCGGCGGCGGCGGAACGACAGCCGCCAGCGCGCAGCCGGCCGGCCACGCAGCCGTGGCGGCCGCGCCGTCCGACGCGCCGCTGCGGGTCATGTCGGTCACGCCTGCCGCTGGCAGCAAGAAAGTGCCGGGCTCCGGCACGCCGGTGACCGTGACGTTCTCGACCGAGGTCGCGGCCGGCTCGCCAGCGCCGCGGCTGACTCCGGCGGTCAGCGGCCACTGGACGGTCGAGGGCAGCTCGATGACGTTCACGCCGAGTGCGCCGTTCCCGCCCTCGACCAGGGTGACGGTGCGGGTCCCGGCGGGGCAGGCAGGGGTGCGATCAGCCGCCGGGCGGCTGCTCAGCCGGCCGGCCGTCACGCATTTCAGCACGATGCCGTACTCGCCGCTGCGGCTGAGCCAGCTACTCAGCCAGCTCGGCTACCTGCCGCTGACCTGGGCGCCGAGATCAGCGGCGCACATACCGGGCCAGGCCGCTGGCACCGCAGCCGGCACCGCAGCGCAGGTGGCCCTGGCCGAGGATCCGCCGGCCGGCACGTACACCTGGAAGCACGGCTACCCGTCGCTGCTGCACCAGCAGTGGCAGCCAGATCAGGCGAACGTGATCGAGCGCGGCGCGCTGATGGCCTTCCAGTCCCAGCACGGGATGAAGATCGCCGGCACCGCCACCCCGAAGGTTTGGGACGCGCTGTTCGCCGCGGCCGCCCGCGGCCACCGCAACTATGCCGGGTACACCTACGCGATCGCCAGCAAGTCGCACCCGGAGACGCTGACGATCTGGCACAACGGTCACCGCGTGCTGCGCACTCTGGCCAACACAGGCATCCCGGTGGCGCCGACCGTCGACGGCACCTTCCCGGTGTACCTGCGGCTCCGGTTCCAGATCATGTCAGGGACCAACCCGGACGGCAGTCACTACGCCGACCCGGTGTCCTACGTCTCCTACTTCAACGGAGGCGACGCGGTGCATTACTTCCCGCGCGGCGCGTACGGGTTCCAGCAGAGCCTGGGCTGCGTGGAGCTGCCGATCGACGCCGCCAAGCGGGCCTATCCGTACCTGACCTACGGCAGCCTGGTCACGGTGGCCGGCTGAGGTCGCGCGGCCGGCCTAGCAGGCCGGCCGCACGCAAGGTTCCGCCCGGCGCTGCTCGATGGCGCCGGGCGGAAACGGGCCGGCGCCCTGTTGGCGAGCTTTGTGGCGGGGCACGCCGGCCAGCGGGCGCTGCGCGGCGAAAAAGTGGCGGCTAAACTTGCAACATTCCGCGACCTCGCATCGTCTTCAGGTCGATAGGCCGCAGATACTGACTACCTGGTATACATCTGGCGTCGGGTGCTGTGCCCTGCGCCGCTGCGGGGCCAGCTTTTTGCAAGGAGTCGTCTTGTCCGGACTTGGGCTGCTCCGTGGCCGGGTTGCCGCGCTCGGGCTGGTCATCATCGCCCTGCTCGCCACCGGCATCACGGTGGCCGCCACGCATGCCGCGGCGCCGTCGTCGCGTGATTCGGCGTCCGCTGCCCCCGGTCATGCGGCCGGCGAACCGCCAGCCGCGGTCGCCGCCGCCACGCTGCGGGTGACGTCGGTCACCCCGGCGGCCGGCAGCAAGCGGGTCAACGGCGCGGCGCCGATCCAGGTGACCTTCTCGGCGCCGCTGGCCGCCAGCTCGCGGCTGCCCAGAGTCGTCCCGGCGATCGCCGGCCGCTGGCACCGCGTCTCAGCGGACAGCGTCGAGTTCGCGCCGGCCGCCGGCTTCGGCCAGCACACGCTGGTCCGGGTGCGGATCCCGGCCGGCCGCCACGGCATGCGGTCGGAGAACGGCGGGCTGCTTGCCGCGCCGCAGACGGTCAGCTTCCGCACCGGCGCCTACTCGCCCAAGCGGCTCGCCCAGCTGCTGGCCCAGCTTCGCTACCTGCCGCTCACCTGGACGCCGGCCTCCGCCGCGGCTGCGGCCGGCACCTCGGTGGCCGCCGAGCGCAGCGCGGCCTTCGCCCCGCCCTCGGGCACGTTCAGCTGGAAGCACGGCTATCCAGCGCAGCTGCACGCCTTCTGGCAGCACGCCGGCAGTCACAGCCTGATCATCAAGGGCGCGGTGATGGCGTTCGAGGCCGATCACAGCCTGGCGCTGGACGGCATCGCCGGACCGCAGGTGTGGAACGCGCTGTTTACCGCCGCCGCGGCCGGCGACAGCAACAAGAACGGCTACACCTACGGGATCGCCAGCCAGCACCTGCCGGAAAGCCTGACGATCTGGCACAACGGCCGCAAGGTGCTGCACACCCTGGCCAACACCGGGATCCCCGGCCGGATCACCAACGTCGGCACCTTCCCGGTGTACCTGCGCTACCTGAACCAGATCATGCGCGGCACCAACCCCGACGGCACCAAGTACGCCGACCCGGTGAAGTACGTCTCGTACTTCAACGGCAGCGACGCGGTGCACTACTTCCCCCGCGCGTCCTACGGCTTCCCGCAGAGCCTGGGCTGCGTCGAGATTCAGCTGGACCCGGCCAAGACGGCCTGGTCGTATCTGACCTACGGCAGCCTGGTGACCGTCACGCCGCCGAAGTAGCCATGGCCGGGCCGCAGCAGCTTGCCGACCTGCCGTACGCCGCCGCGCTCGAGCCGCACGACGGCAAGCTGGCTGCTGACGGCCGGTATGACTGCGCGCTGTTCGACCATGTCACGCTGGCGGAGCCGTCCGGCCGGGCGGCGGCGTTCCTGGAATGCGCCTTCCAGCAGGCCAGGGTGCTGGGCGGCGACCTGGGCCGGGCCAGGCTCAACGACGTCTGGCTGCGTGACACCGCGCTGACCGGCACCGGCCTGGCCCAGTCGAGCTGGCTGGACGTCACCTTCCTCGGCGGGCTCGCCGCCGGGGTGGAGGCGTACGGCTCGCTGCTGCGCCGGGTGACCTTCAGCCACAGCAAGCTCGACTCGGTGAACTTCCGCGAGGCGAAGCTGACCGAGGTGCGCTTTGAGGACTGCCTGCTGCGCGACGTGGACTTCGGCGGCGCGACGCTGACCAGGGTCGCCTTCGCCGGCTCCCGGCTGAGCAAGGTCGACTTCAGCCGGGCGAGCCTGGACGAGGCCGACCTGCGCGGCGCCGAGCTGGACATCGTCGCCGACCCTGGCGCGCTGCGCGGCGCGATCATCAGCGCCGGCCAGCTGACCGCGATCGCGCCGGCCCTCGCCGACAGCCTCGGCATCGAGGTCACCCCCGACTGATCGGCCTGCCGCCGTGGGCGCTGGGTGGCCGCCGCGTCCCAGCGTGCCGCGGGCCGTACTCGCGGTGAGCGCCAGGCCGTCCGCCGATACCATCGGGGAACTGACCGCGACCCAGACTGCAGGGAGCCAGCCGTGCCAGCCGACAAGCTGCTCATCACCCTCGCCGGCCGCGAGCTCGTGGTGGATGCCGGGGCCACGGCCGCGGACGCGGCCGCCGATGGCGCAGCAGGTAACGACCGCACGATCGCCGCGCGGGTCAACGGCACGGTGCGCGACCTGAGCTGGCGGCTGGCCGACGGCGACGCGGTCGAGCCGGTCGGCATCGGCAGTGACGAGGGCCTGGCCATCTTGCGGCACTCGGCCGCGCACGTGCTCGCGCAGGCGGTGCAGCAGCAGTTCCCCGACGCCAGGCTCGGCATCGGCCCGCCGGTCGAGAACGGCTTCTACTACGACTTCGACGTGCGCGAGCCATTCAGCCCCGACGACCTGAAGTCGGTCGAGCAGCGGATGCGGCAGATCGTCAAGCAGGGTCAGCTGTTCCGGCGCCGGGTGGTTACCGACGAGCAGGCCAGGGCCGAGCTGGCGGCTGAGCCGTACAAGCTGGAGCTGGTCGGGCTCAAGGGGCCGGCCGCCGAGGGCGACGAGGCGGTCGAGGTCGGCGGCAGCGAGCTGACCATCTACGACAACCTCGACCGCGGCAGCGGCGAGGTGCGCTGGAAGGACCTGTGCCGCGGCCCGCACCTTCCAGACACCCGGCACATCCCGGCGTTCAGGCTGATGCGCACCGGGGGCGCCTACTGGCGCGGCAGCGAGAAGAACCCGCAGCTGCAGCGCATCTACGGCACCGCCTGGCCGTCACGCGAGGCGCAGGACGAGTACCTCACCATGCTGGCCGAGGCGGAGCAGCGCGATCACCGCAAGCTCGGTGCCGAGCTTGATCTGTTCTCCTTCCCCGGCGAGATCGGCAGCGGCCTGGCCGTGTTCCACCCCAAGGGCGGGATGATCCGCAAGGTGATGGAGGACTACTCGCGCCAGCGTCACGAGGCGTCTGGCTACCAGTTCGTCAACAGCCCGCACATCACCAAGTCGAACCTGTTCGAGACCTCAGGGCACCTGGGCTGGTTCGCGGAGAACATGTTCCCGCCGATGGAGATGGAAGGCGCGAAGTACTACCTCAAGCCCATGAACTGCCCGTTCCACATCCTGATCTACTCCTCGCGCGGGCGGTCTTACCGCGAGCTGCCGCTGCGGCTGTTCGAGTTCGGCACCGTGTACCGGTACGAGAAGTCCGGCGTGGTGCACGGGCTGACCAGGGTGCGGGGCCTGACCATGGACGACGCGCACATCTTCTGCACCCGCGAGCAGGCGCCGGCCGAGATCAAGAGCCTGCTGTCGTTCGTGCTCGGCCTGCTCAGCGACTACGGGCTGAGCGAGTTCTACCTGGAGCTGTCGACCAGGGACGACGAGAAGGAGAAGTTCGTCGGCACGGACGAGGACTGGGAGCACGCGACCGAGGCGCTGCGCGAGGCCGCCGAGGAGTCCGGCCTCGAGCTGGTGGCCGACCCTGGGGGTGCCGCGTTCTACGGGCCGAAGATCTCCGTGCAGGCCAGGGACGCGATCGGGCGAACCTGGCAGCTGTCGACGATCCAGCTGGACTACAACGAGCCGAAGCGGTTCGGGATGGAGTACCAGGCGGCCGACGGCTCGCGGCAGCAGCCGGTGATGATCCACCGGGCGCTGTTCGGCTCGGTCGAGCGCTTCCTTGCCGTGCTGACCGAGCACTACGCCGGCGCCTTCCCGCCGTGGCTAGCCCCGGTCCAGGTGGTGGGCATCCCTATTTCGGACGTTCACGTTCCGTATCTGCGGGAGGTAGCCGAGCGGCTGGCCGAGCGGGGGATCCGGGCCGAGGTCGACGCCGGCGACGAGCGGATGCAGAAGAAGATCCGGACGGCGCAGCGGCAGAAGGTGCCGTACATGCTGCTGGCCGGCGACGACGACATGGCGGCCGGCGCGGTGTCGTTCCGCTACCGCAGCGGCGAGCAGAAGAACGGCGTCCCGGTGGACGAGGCCATTGAGGAGATCGTGGCCGCGGTGCAGCAGCGGGTCCAGGTCTGAGCCGGCCCGCACCCCCGGCGGGCGACCAGGCAGGGCTACCGCAGGCGGCGTACCTGCACGGGCATCACGACAGCGTGCTCCGCTCGCACCGGTGGCGTACGGCCGCGAACTCGGCCGGCTACCTGACCGGCCGCTTGGGGCCGGGCGCTTCGCTGCTCGACGTGGGCTGCGGTCCAGGCACGATCACCGCTGACCTGGCCGAGCTGGCCGGCGGCGGCCGGGTGATCGGCATCGACCCGGCTGCGACGCCGCTGGCCGAGGCCCGCGAGCTGGCCGCCAGCCGGGGCCTGGCCACCCTCGAGTTCGAGCAGGGGGACGTTCGCGCGCTGCGCTTCGCGGCCGGCTCGTTCGACGTCGTGCACGCGCACCAGGTGCTGCAGCACCTGGCCGACCCGGTGGCGGCGCTCGCCGAGATGCGCCGGGTTGCCAGGCCCGGCGGCATCGTCGCGGCCAGGGACAGCGACTACGGCGGCATGCTGTGGCATCCGGCCGATCCCGAGCTTGACGAGTGGCGGGAGCTCTACCGCCAGGTGGCCAGGGCGACGGGCGGTGAGCCGGACGCTGGCCGGCGGCTGCTCGGCTGGGCGCAGGCGGCGGGCCTGGGCTCCGTCGAGCCATCAGCGAGCTGCTGGTGCTTCGCCACCGTGGAAGAACGAGGATGGTGGGGCGGACTGTGGGCGGAAAGGCTGGTGCACTCGGGGCTCGCTGACCAGGCCGTCGGGCACGGCCTGGCGACCCTGGCGGACCTCGAGCGGCTGGCCGCCGCCTGGCGGCGCTGGCAGGCTGCGCCGGACGGCTGGTTCCTGGTGCCGCACGGGGAGATCCTGTGCACCGCCTGATCAGGCGGCCAGAGGCGGAACCTATCCTGCAGATCATGTCAGCGACCGAACCGGGGCCAGCCGGGCAGGAGCGGATCGAGCAGGACGGGGTCGGGTCGCCGGATGGCTTCCAGCGGCTGTGGATGCCGCACCGGATGGCCTACATCCGCGGCGAGAACAAGCCGGCCGGCGCTGGCGGCCAGGACTGCCCGTTCTGCCGCATCCCGAGCCTGCCGGATGCGGACGGGCTGATCGTCGCCCGCGGCGCGCTGGTCTACGCGGTGCTGAACCTGTACCCGTACAACAGCGGGCACCTGATGATCGTCCCGTACCGGCACGTCGCCGATTACACGGCGCTGGACGAGCCGGAGACAGCAGAGCTGGCCGCCTTCACCAAGCTGGCGATGAGCACGCTGCGGGCCGCCTCCGGCGCGCAGGGCTTCAACATCGGCATGAACATGGGCGGCGTGGCTGGCGCCGGCATCGCCGCGCACCTGCACCAGCACGTCGTGCCGAGGTGGGGCGGCGACGCCAACTTCATGCCCGTGGTGGGACGGGTCAAGGTGCTGCCTGAGCTGCTGGCCGACACCAGGCAGCTGCTCGCCGCCGCCTGGCCGGGATCCGGCCGGGGCGGCGAGCAGTCACCTGAGACCAGCAGGCAGGACGGCGGCGCGGCGCCCGGCTAGTCCTTGTCGGCCGCGGCCACCTTCTCGGCCAGGTGCGCGGGCAGCGGCTCGTAGCGCAGGTACGAGCGGGTGAACGAGCCGGTGCCGTGGGACAGCGAGCGCAGGTCGATGGCGTAGCGGGTGATCTCCAGCTCCGGTATCTCCGCCTTCACCATGGTCCGGCCGCCGGCCACGTTCTCGGTGCCGAGGACACGGCCGCGGCGGGAGGACAGGTCGGACATCACGGCGCCGACATAATCCTCGGCGACCAGCACGGACAGCTCGTCGACGGGCTCGAGCAGCAGCACCTGCGCCTTGCCGGCGGCATCACGCAGCGCGGCCCGGCCGGCCTTCTGGAAGGCCATGTCGGATGAGTCCACCGAGTGCGCCTTGCCGTCGTACAGGGTCACCCGGAGGTCCACCATCGGGTAGCCGGCCAGCACGCCCTGCTCCATCTGCGCCCGGACGCCCTTTTCCACCGACGGGATGAACTGGCGCGGCACCACGCCGCCGACGATCTTGTCGACGAACTCGAAGCCCCCGCCGGACGGCAGCGGCTCGACCTCGATGTGCGCGATGCCGAACTCGCCGTGGCCGCCGGACTGCTTGACGTTGCGACCAAGCCCGGCGGCCTTGCCGCCCACCGTCTCGCGCAGCGCGACCCGCAGGCTGGTGGTCTCCACGGCGACGCCGTAACGGCTGGAGAGCCGGTCGAGCAGCAGGTCGGCGTGGGCCTCGCCCATGCACCAGAGCACCAGCTGCCTGGTCTCGGCGTTGTTCTGCAGCCGCAGCGTCGGGTCCTCGGCCACCAGCCGGGACAGCGCCTGCGACATCTTGTCCTCGTCCGCCTTGGACTTCGCCTGGATCGCCACCGGCAGCAGCGGCTCGGGCACCGTCCACGCCTCGATCAGCAGCGGCCGCTCCTTGTCGGACAGGGTGTCGCCGGTCTCGGCGCTGGCGAGCTTGGCCACCGCGCAGATGTCGCCGGCTACGCACTGGGCCGCGGTCCGCTGCTGCTTGCCGAGCGGCGAGGTGAGCGCGCCGACCCGCTCGTCGCTGTCGTGGTCGGCGTGCCCGGCGGCGGCCCTGCCGTGGCCGGACACGTGCAGCACGGCGTCCGGCCGCAGCGTGCCGGAAAACACCCGGACCAGGCTGATCCGGCCGACGTACGGGTCTGAGGCGGTCTTGACGACCTGGGCGAGCAGCGGGCCGGCCGGGTCGGCTGACAGGGCGCTGACCGGCTTGCCGTCCGGCGTGGTCACGGTGGGCAGCGGCCGCTCCTGCGGCGGCGGGAACGCCTGGGTCAGCACCTCGAGCAGCTCGGTCATGCCGATGCCGTGCGGTGCCGAGGTGGCGAGCACCGGGTAGAAGCTGCCCCGCGCCACCGCCGTCTCCAGGTCCTCGATCAGGCCCTTGACCTCGATCGGCTCACCGGAGAGGTAGGAGTCCATGAGACTCTCGTCTTCGCTCTCCTGGATGATCGCCTCGATCAGCGCGCTGCGCGCCGCCTCGATCCGGCTCTCGTCGGCCGCCTCGGGGTCGCGGTCCTGCCGCGCGCCGCCCGAGTAGTCGAAGAAGCGCTCGGACAGCAGGCCGATCAGGCCCCGCACGCCGCCCTGGCCGTCGGAGACGGGCAGGTACAGCGGCGCCACCGAGCCGCCGAACGCGTCACGGCAGGCGGCCAGCGCCGCGTCGAAGTCGCCGCGCTGATGGTCGATCTTGGTGATCACGACGGCCCGCGGGGTACCGGTCGCAGCGCACTCGTCCCACAGCATCTTGGTCAGGCCGTCCACGCCCTCGGCCGCCGAGACGGTGAACAGCGCGGCATCAGCGGCGCGCAGCCCGGCCCGCAGGTCCCCTGTGAAGTCGGCGTAGCCGGGCGAATCGAGCAGGTTGACCTTGACCCCGTCGTGCACCAGCGGCGCCAGGGTCAGGTTCACCGAGCGCTGCTGCCTGACCTCGACCTCGTCGAAGTCGCTGACCGTCGTGCCCTCTTCCACCCGGCCCGGCCGCTGGATCGTCCCCGTGCTGACCAGCAGCGCCTCTACCAGCGTCGTCTTGCCTGCTCCTGAGTGGCCGACCAGCACGACGTTGCGCACGTCGCCGGGCTGGTCGGCCGATGGGGCCCGGCCGGCGGCTCCTGTGCCTGTCTTATCTGCCATCCGCGCTGCCTCCTGTCACTGCCGTTAAGCTGCTGCACGACCAGCCTTTACCTGCCGGTTGCGGATCACAACCCCCCCGGCGCAATCCAGCCCGCGAGGCTGGCGGTGACCGCGGCGGCCCAGTCGCGCGTACGCCGCGGAGCGGGCGAATCCGGCCAGTAGGATCAGACGGCCATGCTGAAAGCGCTGCGACCCGCGCTCGCCCGCCTGCTCACACCAGCGGGTGAGCTGCTCGCGCGCACCCCGGTCACGCCGAACGCGCTGACCGTCACCGGGACGGTGGGCGTATCGGCCGGGGCGCTCGCACTGTTCCCCACCGGGCACCTTCTGGCCGGGACCCTGGTGTGCACCGGGTTCGTCTTCACCGACATGCTGGACGGCGCGCTAGCCAGGGTGAAGGGAACCTCGGGCAGCTTCGGCGCCTTCCTCGACTCCACTCTCGACCGGGTGGCTGACGCGGCCATCTTCGCCGGGCTGGTGATGTGGTTCGTGCTGGGCGGGAACGATGCGCTGCTGGCCGGCCTGGCACTGTACTGCCTGGTCTCTGGCGCGCTGGTGTCCTACGCCAAGGCCAGGGCCGAAGGGCTCGGCCTGCGCTGCGATGTCGGCATCGCCGAGCGCACCGAGCGGCTGCTCGGCGTGCTGGTGCCGACCGGCCTGGCCGGATTCGGCGTGCCTTACGTGCTGCCGATCGGCCTGTGGCTGCTCGCCGCGGCCAGCACCTTCACTTTCGGCCAGCGCGTGGTCGCGGTGCAGCGGGCCGCGGCGTCATCCAGTCCGCAGCCGCCAGGCTCCGGGAGCAAAATGGACCCAGCAGACACATCAGGCACCCGGGCCGATCAGTGAGCTGCGCCAGGAGGTGGCGGTGCCGTCCCTGAAGGACAGGCTGACCGATGCCGGTTACGGGCTCGGCTGGACGCTGATATGCCGGGTGCCGGAATCCTGGGCAGAATGGGCATTCCGGTTCTTCGCCGACATTGCCTGGCGCCGCCAGGGTGACCGGGTGTCGGTGCTTGAGGGCAACCTGCGCCGGGTAATCGGCCCGCAGGCCTCTGGCGCTGAGCTGCGCGCCCTGTCCAGGGCCGGGATGCGCTCGTACGCGCGCTACTGGCTCGAGCTGTTCCGCCTGCCGACGATGCCCGCCGAGCGGATCCTGTCCGGTATGCGCTGCAGCGGGCACGTGGCTGAGGCCCTGGCGCTGCCAGCGCAGGGCCGCGGCGTGGTCTTCGCGCTGCCGCACATGGGCAACTACGACCAGGCCGGGGCATGGCTTGTCGCCCAGGGGGCAGGCTCCTTCACGACAGTCGCCGAGCGAGTGCAGCCGGACTCCCTGTACCAGCGGTTCGTCGCGTTCCGCGAGGGCCTCGGCATGGAGGTGCTGCCCGCGAGCGGCGGCAACAGCCGGTTCGGCACGCTGGCCCAGCGGCTGCGGGCCGGGAAGTTCGTCTGCCTGCCAGCGGACCGCGACGTCACCGGCGGGGGGATCGAGGTGGACTTCTTCGGGGAGAAGGCCAGGATGATGGGCGGCTCGGCCGCGCTGGCAGTGCAGACCGGCGCCGCGCTCTACCCGGCCGTCATGTGGTTCGAGGGAGACGGCTGGGGGCTGCACGTCGACGCTGAGGTCCCGGTGCCGGCCGAGGGTGACCGCAGGCACAAGACCGCGGTGATGACCCAGCAGCTGGCCTACGCCTTCGAGGCGGCGATCAGGCAGCACCCGCAGGACTGGCACATGCTGCAGCGGGTGTTCACCTCCGACCTGGACCCGGTACGGCTCGCGGCGGCGGTCGAGCGGGCCGACGCGGCCGGTCCCGAGCGGGAAACGTTATGAGAATCGGCCTGGTCTGCCCGTATAGCTGGGATGTGCCCGGCGGCGCGCAAGAGCACATCCGGGAGCTGGCCGAGGCGCTGATGGACCTGGGGCACCAGGTCTCGGTGATCTCCCCGGCCGAAGACGACGACCAGCTGCCGTGGTACGTGGTGCCCGCCGGGCGGGCGGTGCCGGTGCCTTACAACGGCTCGGTCGCACGGCTGGCCTTCGGGCCGCTGTCGGCCAACCGGGTCCGGCGGTGGATCAAGGAGGGCAGCTTCGACCTGCTGCACGTGCACGAGCCGGCCGCCCCGAGCCTGTCGCTGCTGGCCTGCTGGATCGCCGACGGGCCGATCGTCGCGACCGTGCACGGCGCCAACCCGCGTTCGCGCATCCTGCACGTGATGCAGCCGGCCCTGCAGTCGGCGCTGGAGAAGATCAACGCCAGGATCGCGGTCTCCGAGGCCGCCAGGACCACCCTGGTCGAGCATCTCGGCGGGGACGCGGTGCTGATTCCCAACGGGGTCTCGGTGCGCCGCTACCAGAAGGCCGACCCGCTGCCCGGCTGGCCGGGCGCAGGCGGAGCGATCGGCTTCCTCGGCCGGATGGACGAGCCGCGCAAGGGACTGCCGGTGCTGCTGAAAGCGTTCGAGCAGCTCGCCGCCGAGCGGCCAGGGCTGCGGCTGCTGATCGCCGGGCGGGGCGACCAGCAGGAGGCGGCGTCGCGGCTGCCGGCCGGGCTGCGGGACCGCCTGGTCATGCTCGGCCAGGTCAGCGACGAGGACAAGGTGCGCGTGTACCACTCGGTGGACGTCTTCTGCGCGCCGAACACCGGCGGGGAGAGCTTCGGCCTGGTGCTGGTGGAGGCGATGGCGTCCGGTGCGCCGGTAGTGGCCAGCGACCTGGACGCGTTCCGCGCGGTGCTGCGCGGCGGCGCGGCCGGCCAGCTGTTCGCCAACGGGGACGCCGCCGACCTGGCCCGCGCGACCGGGCTGCTGCTCGATGACCCGCAGCGCCGGGCGGCGCTGTCCGAGGCGGCCTCGGCGGCGGTCAGGGCCTACGACTGGCCCACCGTCGCGCGCGAGGTGGTCCAGGTCTACGAGACCGTGCTGCCCGGCGCCGGACGCGTGGGAGTTGAGCCGTGACCATCCTGATCGTGATCATCGCCGTGACGGTACTGAGCGGGGTGTACGTTTCCTGGCGGGCCGGGCGGATCGACCGGCTGCACGCCAGGCTCGACACTGCCCGCGCGGCCCTGGACGCGGCCCTGGTGCGGCGCAGCTCGGTGGCACTCGAGTTCGCCGCCTCGGGCTTTCTCGACCCGGCGACGAGCCTGCTGCTGGCCGGCGCCGCGCACGACGCCAGGTCGGCCGACACGGCCAGGGAGAAGCCGGAGAGCGACCTGACCCGCGCGCTGCGCGCCGCGTTCAGCCAGCCGGGCTTCCGCGCCTCGCTGGAAGGCCAGGAGGGCGCCGAGGAGCTGCTGGCCGAGCTGGAGGCGGCAGCGCACCGGGTGTTCCTGGCCCGGCGGTTCTACAACGGCGCTGTCGATGCCACGCTGGCGGCCAGGCGGCGCTGGCTGGCCAGGATGCTGCGGCTGGCCGGCGGGGCGCCGGCGCCGGAATTCTTCGAGATCGACGACTCGCTGACGGTGACTGGCGAGGACGCTCAGGGCACCGACCTGTCCCGGCTGGCCAGCTGAGCTGGCAGCCAAGCCGGCCGCGGCGCCGCAGCCCCTACCATGGAAGGAGCAATCGCCCGGCCGACAAGTGAGGTTCTCCCGTGGCAGTCCCTTCTTCGCCCGTCAGCACAGCCAGCGCAGCCCCCGCCGGTACCGTCGCTGGCGAGACGGGCACGCAGCGAGTCAAGCGCGGCATGGCTGACATGCTCAAGGGCGGCGTGATCATGGACGTGGTCACGCCGGACCAGGCGAAGATCGCCGAGGATGCCGGCGCGGTCGCGGTGATGGCCCTCGAGCGGGTGCCAGCCGACATCAGGGCGCAGGGCGGCGTCGCGCGGATGAGCGACCCGGACATGATCGACGGCATCATCTCCGCTGTGTCCATCCCGGTCATGGCCAAGTGCCGGATCGGGCACTTCGCCGAGGCGCAGGTACTGCAGGCCATCGGGGTCGACTACATCGACGAGTCCGAGGTGCTGACGCCGGCCGACGAGGCGCACCACGTGAACAAGTGGGACTTCACCGTCCCGTTCGTCTGCGGCGCGACCAACCTTGGCGAGGCGCTGCGGCGGATCGCCGAGGGCGCGGCCATGATCAGGTCCAAGGGCGAGGCAGGCACCGGGAACGTGATCGAGGCGACCAGGCACATGCGCGGCGTGCTGACCGAGATCCGCCGCCTCTCGGCGCTGTCGCCGCAGGAGCTCTACACCGCCGCCAAGGAACTGCAGGCCCCGTATGAGCTGGTCGCCGACGTGGCAGCGGCTGGCAAGCTGCCGGTCGTGCTGTTCACCGCCGGCGGGCTCGCGACCCCGGCCGACGCGGCGATGATGATGCAGCTCGGCGCCGAGGGCGTCTTCGTCGGGTCCGGCATCTTCAAGTCAGGTGATCCGGCCAGGCGCGCCGCGGCGATCGTGAAGGCGACCACCTTCTACGACGACCCGGACGTGATCGCCAAGGTGTCCCGCGGGCTCGGCGAGGCCATGGTGGGCATCAACCTGGACGAGCTCAGCTCCGAGCAGCGCTACGCGGGCCGGGGCTGGTGAGCCGCCCGGCAAGCGGAGCAGCCGTGCCCGCCGGTCACCGGGCACCAGTAGTCGGCGTCCTCGCCCTGCAGGGCGATGTGGCTGAGCATCTGCGCAAGCTGGCCGGCGCGGGCGCCAGCGGCGTGCCCGTACGCCGGCCGGCCGAGCTTGACGGGGTGGACGGGCTGATCATCCCCGGCGGCGAGTCGACCACCATGTGGCGCCTGGCGGCGGCGTTCGACCTGCTCGAACCGCTGCGCAAGCGGATCGGCGGCGGCATGCCGGCCTTCGGCTCCTGCGCGGGCATGATCATGCTCGCTGACCGGCTGGTGGACCGCGCGATCGGCCAGGAGACGATCGGCGGCATCGACATGACGGTGCGGCGTAACGCATTCGGCCGCCAGCTGGAATCTTTCGAGCGTGACATCGCGCTGCAGGCCATCGGCGAGCCGCCGCTGCGCGCGGTCTTCATCCGGGCGCCCTGGGTCGAGGAAGTTGGCCCGGATGTCGAGATCCTGGCCACTGAGCCGGGTACCGGTAGGATCGTCGCGGTCCGGCAGGGCCTGGTGCTCGCCACCGCATTCCACCCCGAGCTCACGCCTGACCCGCGTGTACACGGGCTGTTTGTCGAAATGGTGAGGGAACTGTCATGAGCGGCCACTCCAAATGGGCCACGACGAAGCACAAGAAGGCAGTCGTTGACGCCCGGCGCGGCAAGCTATTCGCGAAGCTGATCAAGAACGTGGAGGTAGCCGCGCGCAGCGGCGGCCCTGATCCGGCTGGCAACCCGACCCTGTACGACGCGGTGCAGAAGGCCAAGCGGAGCTCGGTGCCGAACGACAACATCGACCGGGCGGTGCGCCGCGGCGCCGGGCTTGAGGCGGGCGGCGCGGCTTACGAGGCAGTCACCTACGAGGGCTACGCGCCCGGTGGCGTCGCCGTGCTGGTCGAGTGCCTGACCGACAACAGGAACCGGGCCGCCGCCGAGGTACGCACCGCGCTGACGCGCAACGGCGGCTCGATGGCTGACGCCGGCTCGGTCTCCTACCTTTTCAACCGCAAGGGCGTGGTGATCGTCCCGGCCGCTAGCGGGACTACCGAGGACGACGTGCTGACCGCGGTGCTCGACGCCGGCGCCGAGGAAGTCAACGACCTGGGCGAATCGTTCGAGGTGGTCAGCGAGGCGACCGACCTGGTCACGGTGCGCCAGGCGCTGCTGGACTCGGGGATCGACTACGAGTCGGCTGAGGCGGCGTTCCTGCCGTCGGTGGAGGTGCCCGTCGACGAGGACACGGCCAGGAAGGTCTTCCGGCTGATCGAGGCCGTCGAGGACTCCGACGACGTGCAGGACGTCTACGCCAACTACTCAGTCTCCGACGAGGTCATGGCGAGGCTCGGCTGATGCGTGCCGCCGGCCTGGCCGGCGGCACTGGCCAGAGCGACGGGCCGGTGACGGTGCGCGAGCTGTGCCCGGCGGATGGCCTGGAGGAAGCCGCGCTCGACCTGCAGCAACGTGCCTTCGGGCCGGCGGGCGACCGCCAGCGCTGGCTGGCGGAGATGCGGGCCATCGTGGCAGCCGGCCGGGTGCTTGGCGTGCTGGCTGGCCAGACGCTGCTCGGCACCGCCTTCTACCACGACATGCGGCAGTTCTGGCACGGCAAGTCACTGCCGATGGCAGGCGTGGCGAGCGTCAACCTCGCGCCCGAGCACCGCGGCCGGGGCATGGGCCGGGCGCTGATGACCGAGCTGCTCAGCCTCATCGCCGAGCGCGGCTACCTGCTGTCGGCGCTCTACCCGTCGACCATGCCGCTGTACCGCTCGCTTGGCTGGGAGCTGGCCGGCGGACGGTACCAGGTGGTGATACGCGCCCGCGCGCTGGCGGGCCTGCTGGCCGCCGGGTCCCGGCCGGCCGCTGAGGCCGGCTCGCCGCCGGCGATACGCCGGGCGGGCCCGCAGGATGCGGCTGAGATCCGCGCGGTGAGCGACCTGGTCCACCAGGCCGCGCGGGCCGGCGGGCCGGTCGTGCGCGACGCCGATAGCATCGCCCGCTCACTGGGCAGCGAGGACAGGTACGCCTACCTGGCGCCGGACGGATTCCTCGGCTATCGCTGGCGCGGCGGCAACTCCGAGATCATGGTCAGCTCGGTGCTGGCCGGCTCGGCGGTGACCGCCAGGGCGCTGTGGCAGATCGTCGGCTCGCACGCGACCATGGCGAACACCGTGCGCGCCTACGCCGGACCGCAGGACGCCGTCGGCTGGCTCACCAGCGAGCCCGACGTCGACGTGGTCAGGGTCGACCAGTGGATGCTGCGGGTCATCGACGCGCCCGGCGCGATAGCGGCGCGGGGCTACCCGGCGGCGATCAGCCTGCGGGTGCCGGTCCAGCTCGACGACGACGCGTGCGCGGCCAACTCGGGCCAGTGGCTGCTGGAAGTCAGCGGCGGCCAGGGCGCGCTGACCAGGGCGGGGGAGCGGGCCTGGGCGGCGGCTGGCGCCACGGTGCTGCTCGGCGCCCGCGGGCTTGGTGCCCTGTTCGCCGGCACGCCGGTGGCGGCGCTGCGGCTGGCCGGGCTGGTGGCTGGCGGTGACCCGGCCGCCGACGACGCGCTCGACAGCGCCTTCGGCCCGCCGGCCGCCATGGCCGACTTCTTCTGAGCCGCAGGCGCGGGCCGCGCCCGCTGGGCGGAACCGCCAGCGACACGCCGCACGAGAGGGCGTGCGGCGGACGGCCAGCCGGTAATGTCACAGCCGAACACCTGTTCGCTAGCGCCCTGGATGGTGAGCGGCATGCGCGTGCTTGGCGTGGATCCCGGCCTGACCAGGTGCGGGCTCGGGGTGATCGACGGCGCGCCAGGGCGGCCTGTCGTCCTGGTCCGCACCGGCGTGATCGGATCGCCGCCGGACGGCGACATCGGCTCCCGGCTGCTGGCCCTCGAGCAGCAGCTCGATAGCTGGCTGACCGAGTACCGGCCGGACGCGGTCGCGGTCGAGCGGGTGTTCAGCCAGCACAACGTGCGCACCGTGATGGGCACCGCGCAGGCCGGTGCGGTTGCCATCGTCTGCGCGGCGCGGCGCGGCCTGCCGGTCGCGCTGCACACGCCGAGCGAGGTCAAGGCGGCCGTGACCGGGAACGGCCGGGCTGACAAGGCGCAGGTAGCCCACATGGTGAGCCGGCTGCTGCGGCTCAGCGACCCGCCGCGGCCGGCCGACGCCGCCGACGCCCTGGCGCTGGCGATCTGCCACCTGTGGCGCAGCGCCGCGCACGACCGGCTCGCGGCCGCGCGCCAGGCGGCCGGGCTCCGGTGATCGCCCACCTGACCGGCACGGTCAGCTCGGTGGCGCCGGACGGCGCGGTGATCGACGTCGGCGGGGTCGGCCTGGTCGTCCAGTGCGCACCTGGCACCCTGGCTGGCCTGCGGCCGGGGGAGACGACGACGGTTGCCACCTCCCTCGTCGTCCGGGAGGACTCGCTGACGCTGTACGGGTTCGGCAGCGAGGACGAGCGGGTTACCTTCGAGCTGCTGCAGACCGCCAGCGGAGTCGGGCCGCGGCTCGCCCTGGCCATGCTCGCCGTGCTCACCCCGGACGAGCTGAGGCGCGCCGTGGCGGCCGAGGACCTGGCGGCGCTCACCGCTGTGCCGGGCATCGGCCGCAAGGGCGCTCAGCGCATCGTGCTCGAGCTGGCCGGCCGGCTCGGTGTGCCGGCCAGTCTGCCGGCCAGCCAGGCGACGGCTGCGCGCGGTCAGACCAGGCAGCCTGCAGCGTGGCAGGAGCAGGTGCGCGCGGGGCTGGTCAATCTCGGCTGGCAGGCGCGCGACGCGGACCAGGCGATAGCGGCGATCGAGCCAGAGCTGCTGGCCGGGGCGCCCGCTGGCTGGCCGGACGGCCGGCCGGCCGAGGCGGCCATGAACGGCGGCGGGCCGGATGCCGGCGGGCAGGACATCGACATCGCGGTCGCACTGCGCGCCGCCCTGCGGGTGCTGGGCCGGTCGTGACCGGCATGGACGAGCTGGCCGGGCCCGAGCCGGGCGGGCCGGACGGCAGCCGGCTGGTATCGGCAATCGCCGACGCCGACGACCGGGTGATCGAGGGGGCGCTGCGGCCGAAGCGGCTGAGCGAGTTCGTCGGCCAGGGCAGGGTCCGCGAGCAGCTCTCGGTCGTGCTGCAGGGCGCGGTGCAGCGTGGCAGGGTGCCCGACCATGTGCTGCTTGCTGGCCCGCCCGGCATCGGCAAGACCACCATCGCCATGATCATCGCGGCCGAGCTCGGCGCGCCGCTGCGGATCACCAGCGGCCCGGCCATCGAGCGGGCCGGCGACCTCGCCGCCGTGCTGTCCACGCTCGGCGAGGGTGAGGTCGTGTTCATCGACGAGATTCACCGCGTCGCCCGGCCGGCCGAGGAGATGCTCTACCTGGCCATGGAGGACTTCCGGGTCGACGTGATCGTCGGCAAGGGCCCTGGCGCCACCGCGATACCGCTGGATATCGCGCCCTTCACCCTGGTCGGCGCCACCACCAGGGCCGGACTGCTGCCCGGCCCGCTGCGCGACCGGTTCGGCTTCACCGCCCACCTTGACTTCTACGCCGCTGACGAGCTTGGCGTGATCGTCCGGCGCTCGGCTGACCTGCTTGGCGTGCCACTGCACGACGACGGGGCCGCCGAGATCGCCGGCCGGTCCCGCGGCACGCCCCGGATCGCCAACCGGCTGCTGCGCCGGGTCCGCGACTTCGCCGAGGTCCGGGGCAGCGGGGTGGTCGACCGGGCGGCGGCCAGGGCGGCGCTCGAGTTGTATGAGGTCGACGAGAGCGGTCTCGACCGGCTCGACCGTGCCGTGCTCGACGCCCTGATCCGCCGGTTCGGCGGCGGCCCGGTGGGCCTGTCGACGCTGGCCGTGGCCGTCGGCGAGGAGCCCGAGACGGTCGAGGTCGTGGCTGAGCCCTTCCTGGTCCGCTGCGGCCTGATGGCCCGCACCCCGCGCGGCCGCGTCGCCATGCCGGCCGCCTGGGAGCACCTGGGGCTCACGCCGCCCGCCCCCTCAGGCCAGCCAGCCAGCCCGGCCGACGGCGCTGCCACCCTCTTCGGCTGACCGCCTAACCAGCACCGTACGCCCCGAATGTCACGGCTGGTCGCGGGCTGGTTACGATCGCGGGCCGGAGGCCGTAGCCTGGTTGGTACGCCGCTGCCGCACCGCTACACTTCGGCAGTCGGGTCATGACAGCCGTCTGGCGGCGCCGCCGCCCGTCCCGGCCAAGGCACCGGGTGCACGGTCGGCGAGGCAATTTACCGAAGGGAAAGTCCCGTGATGGGCAACATGCTGCTAGCCGCCGCAACGAGCACTCCCAGCAAAAGTAGCGGCAACGCGGGCCTCAGCTACCTGATCGTCATCGTCCTGCTCGGTGTTTTCTACTTCGTGATCTTCCGGCCGCAGCGGCGGCGGCGGCAGCAGGCCGCCAGCATGCAGAACACAGTCGAGCCTGGCGCGAATGTTCGCACCACAGCCGGGATCTACGGGACCGTCGTATCCGTTGACGATGTGGACGTGGTCGTTCAGATTGCTCCTGGCGTGGAGATCCGGATGCTACGCCGCGCGATCATGGAGGTACTCCCGGATGACGCTGACAACCCGCCGTCGGCCCAGTCGCCGTCGCCTGGCGCTGAGGACGCGGACCGGCCAGGCGGCGCGAAAGACGACTTGGGCGCTGACGACGTGCATGACGACGTCCGCTCCGACGAGAAGGACTCCGGGGACCGCAACTTCTAGCCCAGCGCACGCCGCTAGCTGAGCGCAGGCCCGACCGAGCTAAGGAACAGGACAGACGTGGCTCCCCCAAAGACCAAGTCAGCCCGGCCAGGACGGATCCTCGCGGTACTCGCCGTCCTGATCATCGTCATGCTGGTGGGTGTCGTCGGCGGCGCGAACGCGTTCAGCCCCTCGCACTGGCACAAGCAGTTCCGGGTCGCGCTCGGCCTCGACCTTGCTGGTGGCACCACCGTCACGCTGAAGGCGCAGCCGGAGGGGGGCGGCAATAAGACGCCATCTCCGGCCGCGATGAACGTGGCCAAGGGCATCATGCTGAGCCGGGTCGACAGCCTCGGCACCACCGGGGCGACGGTGAACACCCAGGGCACTGACCTGATCAACGTGTCGGTGCCCGGCCACCAGTCGCAGGCCGTGGTGAACCTGGTGGGCACCACCGCGCAGCTCGACTTCCGGCAGGTGCTGCTGACGGCGCCGGGGACGCCCCAGACGGCGGCGCCTACGCCCAGTCCGTCCCCGAGCTCCTCGCCGTCTCCCTCGCCGAGCGGCAAGGCATCTCCCAGCCCGAGCCCCTCGGCGAGCTCGAAGGGCAAGGGCGGCAAGAACAAGAACGGGTCGACGCAGGCCGAGTCGGCGACCAGCCTGACAGGGTCGGGCGCGGCTGCTCAGGGGGCCAAGCCGAAGGCATCGGCCTCGCCGAAGGCATCCGCCTCACCTTCGTCCAGCCCCTCGCCTTCGCCAAGCCCATCGCCCTCGGCCAGCCCCCAGCCCGGCGGCTCAGGCAGCCTCATCACCGCGCAGCAGGCAGCAGCCGGAGGCGGCGGTGACGTCACCCTGGTCCAGCCTTTCGTCGCCAAGCTGTTCAGCAAGCTCAACTGCGCGGACAAGAACTGGCAGAAGGTCATCTACAACAACAACGCGTCTTTCTGGGACAACACCAAGGCGCAGATCGTCGCCTGTGACTCGCAGGGCCAGAAGTACGTGCTCGATGTCGCCAAGGTCAACGGAAAGCAGCTGACCTCGACGCAGGCCGCGCTGAGCACCACCTCCGGGCAGTGGCAGATCAACTTCGCCCTGAACGGCGCGGGCGGCGCCGCATTCGGCCAGCTGACCGAGACCATGTTCACGAAGTACTACAACAACGGCTCGCCGTCGCCGCTCGACCAGTTCGCGATCGTGCTGGACGGCAAGGTCATCTCAGCGCCGGTCATCCAGCAGCCGATCACCACCGGCTCGGGCCAGATCACCGGCAGCTTCACCCAGGCAAGCGCCACCCAGCTCTCCAACATCCTCAAGTACGGCGCGCTGCCGCTCAACTTCAACGTGCAGCAGACCGTGTCGGTGTCGCCGCAGCTCGGCTCCACCCAGCTGCGGGCCGGCCTGATCGCCGCCGCTGTCGGACTCGCGCTGGTGGTCGTGTACTCGTTCATCTACTACCGCGGACTCGCCATCGTGTCGGTGTTCAGCCTCGCGACCTCGGCCCTGCTGACCTACCTGTCGGTGGTCCTGCTCAGCCGGTTCGAGCACTACACGCTGTCGCTCGCCGGCATCGCCGGGCTCATCGTGGCCATCGGCATCACCGCTGACTCGTTCGTGGTCTATTTCGAGCGGTTGCGCGACGAGGTCAGGGAGGGCAAGACCCTGCGCGCCGCGGTCGAGCGCGGCTGGCAGCGCGCCCGGCGGACCATCCTGGTGTCCGACACGGTCTCGTTCCTGGCGGCGGCGCTGCTGTACATCTTCGCCATCGGTGACGTGCGTGGCTTCGCCTACACGCTGGGACTGACCACGCTGATCGACATCGTCGTGGTGTTCCTGTTCACCAAGCCGATGGTCACACTGCTGGCCAGGACCAAGTTCTACGGCCAGGGCCACAAGCTCTCCGGGCTTGATCCGAGCCGGCTTGGCGCGCGGTCGCCCTGGCGGGGCTCGCGGCGCCCGGTTGCCCGCCCGGTCACCGGCAGCAGCGGCGCGGCAGCATCCGGCCAGCGGCCAGGTAGCAGCACCCCGAGGGAGGCCTGATGCACTGGCTGCGCAACGTCGGCGGACGGCTCTACCGGGGCGAGGTCTCCTTCGACTTCGTCGGCCGCCAGAAGCTCTGGTACACGATCTCCGGCCTGATCCTGGTGATCAGCATCGTCGCCCTGCTCGTGCGCGGGCTGGCCTTCAGCGTCGACTTCAAGGGCGGCGCGACCTACCAGTTCTCCGCCAACAGCGCCACCGCCGCGCAGGTTACCTCTGTGGTGGACAAGGCTGGCGGGGGCCCGGACATCACGGTCCAGTCGATCCAGGGGGTCGGCAAGAGCACCGTGCACGGCTGGCAGGTGCAGACGGGCCAGCTGCACTACGACAACTCGGTGCGCAGCGTGCAGGACGCGCTCGCCAGTAACTTCAACATCTCGCTGAGCAAAGTCAGCGTCCAGCTGGTCGGGCCGAGCTGGGGCAGCCAGATCAGCAAGAAGGCGCTCGAGGCGCTGATCGCGTTCCTCATCGTGATCGTGATCTACCTGGCGATCGCCTTCGAGTGGCGGATGTCGGTCGCCGCGTTCGTCGCGCTGCTGCACGACATCGTGATCACGGTGGGCGTCTACGCGCTGGTGCACTTCGAGGTCAGCCCCGCGACCGTGATCGGCCTTCTGACGATCCTCGGTTACTCCCTCTACGACACCGTGGTGGTCTTCGACAAGGTCAGGGAGAATACCGCCGGCCTGCTGTCCACCCGGCGCTCCACCTACAGCCAGGCGGCGAACCTCGCCCTGAACCAGACCCTGGTGCGATCGATCAACACCTCGGTGATCGCGCTGCTCCCGGTTGTCGCGATCCTGATCGTCGGCATCAACCTGCTTGGTAACGGCGAGCTGAAGGACCTGGCCCTGGTGCTGTTCGTCGGCATGCTCTCCGGGACCTACTCCTCCATCTGCATCGCCACGCCGGTGCTCGCCGACATCAAGGAGCGGGATCCGCAGTACAAGCAGCTGGCCAGGGCTGTCGCGATCAAGGCCGCCGGCGGCCGCGCCGCCGCCAAGGCCAAGGCAAAGGCGCCAGCTGGCGGGACGGCCGTTGCCGCCGGGCCCCAGCCGGCCGAGCCAGCCGGTCAGCAGAGCGAGCCGGCTGATGCCGACGGAGCGGCCGACGAGACCGCCGACGACGCACTGCCCGACCGCGAGCCGGGTGAGGCCACGCCGGACGAGCGGGTGCCGGTCGGCCGGGGCGCGTCGGTCGGACCGCCGCGCGCCCGCCAGGGCCCGCGGCAGCAGCCGCGGCGCACCAGCGCGGCCAAGCGGCGGCCCGGGGGCAAGAAGAAGCGGCGGTAGCTGCCGTGCCGGAGCCAGCCGGGCCGCATGCCGCCGGGTCGGCGGCCGCGGGCGCCTGGCGGTCGCAGGCGCCAGCCAGCCAGGGCGTCGCCGAGCTGATCACCGCGCTGATCAGGGACGTGCCCGACTATCCGCAGCCGGGTGTCATGTTCAAGGACATCACTCCGCTGCTCGCTGATGGGCCGGCGTTCCGCACGGTGATCGGCGCGCTCGGCGCCGGGTACCAGCGAGTCGACAAGGTCGCGGGGATCGAGGCCCGCGGTTTCATCCTGGCAGCGCCGGTGGCGTGCGCGATTGGTGCGGGCTTCGTGCCGGTGCGCAAGGCAGGCAAGCTGCCAGGTCCTGCTCGCGCCGAGACTTATGAGCTGGAGTACGGGTCGGCGACGATCGAGGTGCACGAGGATGCCTTCGAGCCGACCGACCGGGTGCTCATCGTCGATGACGTGCTGGCCACTGGCGGCACGGCAGCCGCCACCGCGGCGCTGGTGCGCCGCAGCGGCGCCCGGGTCGTCGCCATCGCAGTGCTGCTGGAGCTGGGCTTCCTGAGCGGCCGGAGCAAACTGGGCGACCTGGAGGTCCGCTCCCTGCTCACAACGTGACCCTGCTGGTCAGGCACGCGCAGATGAGCTGGTCAGACACGCGCAGGTGACGCCGCCGATAGACTAGAGGCACGGCGGACGTGAGGAGCGCATGTGGCCGGTGACGTGGCAACGGCTGGATCAGCCGCAACCGATGTCACCCAAGCCGCCGCGGGACAGCAGGATCGAACCGAGCAGGCACCCGCGGCCGAGGGGGTGACCTCAGCCGGCGCGCGTGACGGCGCGCCAGGTCGTCCTGCGCAGGCCAGCGCCGCCCAGGCCGACGCGTCACCGGCTGAGGCGCCGCCAGCAGAGAAGCCTGCCGAAAGGAAGCCGGGCGAGAAGAAGCCAAAGCCCGGCGAGAAGAAGCGCGCCGCAAGGAAGCCAGCCGCCAGGCCCGGCCGCCAGGGCCCCGGCGGCTCAGCAAAGCCCGCCAGTGCCGGGCAGACAGGCCAGCCGCCGCCAGCAGCTGCCGGGTCCGAGGCGGCCCCGCCAGGCGGCGGGACCGGCACGGGCGCGGCCGGGGTCAGGCGACGGCTGTCCCGCCTGGGCGCGCCGAGGTCAGGAGGCGTCAATCCGGTCCTCGAGCCGCTGATCAGGACCGTTCGGCTGACCCACCCCAAGGCGGACGTGCGGCTGATCGAGCGTGCTTATGACAAGGCGGCGCAGCTGCACGGCGGCCAGTCGCGGCGCAGCGGTGACCCCTTCATCACCCATCCGCTGGCGGTCGCCACCATTCTCGCCGAGCTCGGCATGAACCACGAGACGATCTGCGCCGCGCTGCTGCACGACACGATCGAGGACACCAGCTACACGCTGGCCGAGCTGCGCCCCGAGTTCGGCGAGGACATCGCGTCGCTCGTCGACGGCGTGACCAAGCTGGACAAGGTGAAGTACGGCGAGGCGGCCCAGGCCGAGACCGTGCGCAAGATGGTCGTCGCGATGTCGCGCGACATCAGGGTGCTGGTGATCAAGCTGGCCGACCGGCTGCATAACATGCGCACGCTGCGCTACCTGCCGCGGGCCAAGCAGGAGCAGAAGTCCCGCGAGGTGCTGGAGATCTTCGCGCCGCTTGCGCACCGGCTCGGCACGAACACGGTCAAGTGGGAGCTGGAGGACCTGGCCTTCGCCACCCTGTTCCCCAAGCGCTACGACGAGATCGCCCGGCTGGTCTCCGAGCGGGCGCCGCGGCGCGAGCTGTTCATGGAGGAGGTCATCGAGGATGTCTTCACCGACCTGCGCGATGCCAAGATCAAGGCGCGGGTGACTGGCCGGCCGAAGCACTATTACTCGGTCTACCAGAAGATGATTGCCCGTAATGTCGGCTTCGATGACATCTACGACCTGGTGGGCATCCGAGTCCTGGTCGAATCGGTGCGCGACTGCTACGCGGTCCTCGGCACTGTGCACGCCCGCTGGAATCCGGTGGCCGGCCGGTTCAAGGACTACATCGCGATGCCCAAGTTCAACCTCTACCAGTCGCTGCACACCACGGTCATCGGGCCCGAGGGCAAGCCAGTCGAGCTGCAGATCAGGACCTGGGGCATGCACCGCCGCGCAGAGTACGGCGTCGCCGCGCACTGGAAGTACAAGGAGGAGATGAGCACCGGCAGCCGCAGCGCCGCTGATATGGCGTGGCTGCGCCAGCTGGTCGACTGGCAGCGGGAGACCGCCGACCCGGCCGAGTTCCTCGAGTCGCTGCGGTTCGACCTGGGCGCGGCCGAGGTCTACGTCTTCACCCCGCGCGGCGAGGTCATCGCGCTGCCGCAGGGCGCCACGCCGGTCGACTTCGCCTACGCGATCCATACCGAGGTCGGCCACCGCACCATCGGCGCCAGGGTCAACGGCCGGCTGGTCGCGCTGGAGAGCGCGCTGAACAATGGCGACACGGTAGAGATCTTCACCTCCAAGGCGGTTGACGCCGCGCCGAGCCGGGACTGGCTCGGCTTCGTGCAGAGCGCCAGGGCACGCAACAAGATCAGGCACTGGTTCTCCAAGGAGCGCCGCGAGGCAGCTGCCGAGACCGGCAAGGCGTCCATTGCCAGGACGATGCGCAAGCAGGGCCTGCCGCTGCAGCGCCTGGCCACCGCCGACGCGCTGCTCGACATCGCCAGGGAACTGCACTACACCGACCTGTCGGCGCTGTACGCGGCGGTCGGCGAGGGCCACGTCAGCGCCCAGTCGGTAGTCGCGAAGCTGATCAGGTCGGCCGGCGGCATCGCCGGAGCGCAGGAGGACCTGGCCGAGGCGACGCTGGTGACGGGCACGCCCAAGCCGCGCCGGGCTGGCGACTCGGGCGTGGTGGTCGAGGGCGCCGCCGACGTGTGGGCGCGGCTGTCGAAGTGCTGCACACCCGTGCCTGGCGACCAGATCACCGGCTTCGTGACCCGCGGCAACGGCGTCTCAGTGCACCGCGCTGACTGCGTTAACCTGCACCACCTGCTCCAGGCGCAGCCGGAACGGCTGGTGCAGGTGCACTGGTCGCCGCGCGAGGGCTCGATGTTCCTGGTCGCCGTCCAGGTCGAGGCGCTTGACCGGACCGGGCTGCTCTCCGACGTCACCCGGTCGATCTCCGACCAGCACGTCAACATCCTGTCCGCCACCGTCACCACCACCAGGGACCGGGTCGCGTTCAGCAAGTTCACCTTCGAGATGGGCGACCCGAAGCACCTCGGCGCCGTGCTGCGCGCCGTCCGCGCCATCGACGGCGTGTACGACGTCTACCGGGTGACGAGCTAG
>DASXMR010000003.1:0-2507 GCA_036495525.1 Streptosporangiaceae bacterium
CAGGTCCGAGGTGAACGCCCGGCCGTCCGGCGCGCGGTGGGCGCCTTCCGTGCCGCCGCCGGCGCTGCCCAGCGCGCGCACCGCAGTCCCGGTAGCGATGAACTCCAGGACTCCCTGGCCCCACGCGTAGCTCTGCAAGCGCAGCTGAACGCCGACGATGCCGTCGGCGCCGAGAAGGTCGGCCTCAGCCTGCATCCTGGTCATGGCCAGTTCCCTGGCGTTGTACATCGCCTGGGTGAGCACCTGCAGTTCCTGGTTCTGCGACCATCTTCCGACCTGCAGGCCAATGTGATAGATAGACGATCCGACCACGAAGCCAAGCGGCTCGAACCCGGCCTCGCCGAGCAGCACGTACTCGGAGACCGACAAGTCGGAGGTGAAAACGCCCGCCGGGGCGGCGCCCGCGGTGTTTGCTAGCCTGCCGGCCGCGGCCTGCGGCTCCCAGGCGGCCGCGTCGCCGGCCGGCTTGCTGCCGAAAACTGGCATGTGACTCTCCTCCGGCCAGATTTATTAGGCACGCGCGATAGTACGCGAACCCTGCCTGCAGGCGCCCGCGCCGCTATGAATTAGTCCTCCCTCGGCTGGACCGGGCTGGGTGCCGGGCGGTCAGGATGGTTGCGGTGCAAGCTCGGCGCATGCGCGGAGGCTGTCATAGTGATCGACGGCCTGGCGCGCTGCGGCGCCGCGCTCCACGACCGGCTGGCCGGTGCTTGAGACGACCGCGGGGATGAACCGGGCGGTCAGTGGCGCGTGCGGGTGAATGGTTAGTTCCAAGATGCCGGTGGCCGTGCTGTAGGAGCGCTCCCACCACAGGAAATTGCCCATGCCGTAGGCGACGAAGGTATGGCCGAGCCAGCCGGACCCCTGCAGCATGTGCGCGTGCGCGCCGACGATGATGCTGGCTCCGGCTGCTGCCAGCTTCGGCGCCAGCGACAGCTGGCCGGGGTCTGGGCATGCCTCGCCTTCAGTGCCCCAGTGCATGAACACGATGACGGTAGGCGCCAGGCGCCTGGCGGCCCGCACCGCCGCCAGGGTGCGGCCCAGGTCGATCGCGTTCGCCTCGCCGGGCCGGCTGGCCGTCGCCACCCAGGATGATGCGAGCTCGGCCACCTGCGAGACGCCGACAACAGCGATCCTCATCCCCTTGATCGTGGTCACGTAGGGCGCCCACGCGGCGGCGGCGTCCGTGCCGATCCCTACGTACGGGAACCGGGCGGCCCTGGCCGCCGCCAGCGTGTCCGCCAGGCCAACGGGCCCGTAGTCCAGGACATGGTTATTCGCCATCGTGACCAGGTCGACGCCGGCGTCGCGCAGCGCGGTGAAGGCCGCCGGCACGGTGCGGAAATGGTAGGTCTTCGGCTGCGGCGCGCCGCGGCTGGTAACGGATGTCTCGAGATTCACCGCGGCGAAGTCAGCCGCCCCCAGCACGGTGGCGACCGGCCCGAACGCTGTGACCGGGTCGCTCAGCAGCCGCGCGGTGCGCCCGGCGAAGTTCACGTCTCCGGCAAACGCCAGCGTGATGCTGCTCGCGGCACTACCAGCACGGGCCTGCCGGCTCGCCGGCCTGGCCTGATGAGGCGCGCGCTGGCTCGTCCTGGCAGGGACTCCGGTCGCGGCTGGAGCCGTCGTGCAGGCTGCCGCCACTGCCAGCAGTGCCAGCAAGCCGGGAAACACGATGAACAGCCGACGAATAGCCATGAGCACAGCCTACGGTTACCGACCGCAACATTATGCCGGCATTCTGCAACTGGCTCCCTTGCGGTCTCTCTGCGCTTCGTGCAGTAATGCCGCACTCATACCGGGCCGGTGCCGCAGGCGGCGGGCCGGCGAGAGCCGGCCCGCCGCACCGCCCAAAAGGCTCAGCGTGCGGGTGCCGGGGCAGGGATGAGACCGAGCTGCTCCAGCATCTGCAGCCGGTCAAAGACCAGGTTGAACGAGACGTGCTTGTCGCCGCGGTAGCGGAGCACGTGGATGTAGTCCACCGTCGGCGGCATGGGGCACATTCTGCTGTGGTTGAGACGGTGCCTTAGGGACGGGATCAGGGCGTGGCTGCCCGGCAGCTGCGACGGCGGCCGGTCCTGGTCACGGACGAGCTTCGCCTGGGGCCAGCAGCGGCGTGATAGTGGAGATGTCGGTGAGCAGTGCGTCCCCGCTGAACCGGAAGTCGTCCAGCGCGCGCTGCATGGCCGGGCGGTCCCGGCCGCCGCAGGCGTCGGTCACCACCACAGGGATGAGCCCGAGATCGACGGCATGCCAGACGGTCGGAGCGATGCCGATCTCCAGGGCGACGCCCGCGATCGCGAAGGCCCGGATGCCCAGGTCCCGCAGCGCCATCTGCAAGGGGGTCCCGGCGAAGGCGGACATGCCCAGCTTGTCGAACACGGCTTCATCACCGCGCGGAGACAGGTCCGCGACGATCTCGAACCCGGGCGTATCGCGCAGGAACCATGACTGGACCTGCTCCGGATCGTCCACCTGCTGCCAGGCCATCGCGCTGCGCAGCTGCG
>DASXMR010000004.1:0-37710 GCA_036495525.1 Streptosporangiaceae bacterium
GAGGCAGCAGCGGCGGAGGCGGCCGACGGCCAGGTAGCCGGCCTGGACGTGCTCGGCCCTGACGGTCTCGCGCAGCACGCCGAGCTCACCGCGGTCGCCTGCCTGATGATGCTGGAGCGAGTGAACTATCTGCTCAGCGTCGAGGTGCGGCTGCCAAGGGAGGAAATGACCGACCGGCTGAGCGCCATCATCTTCGCCGCCTTCCACTCCTCCTGACCATCACGTCTGCGCGCCGGTCAGGTCTGCGCGACCGTCACGTCGCCGTGTTCGCGGCATCGTCCTGACCGTCGCATCCTGGCCGGTCCTGCTGGCCGCCAGGCGGGCTGTCTGCCGAGCCCGGGTCCTGCTGGCCGTTAAGCAGGCGGTCTGCCGAGCCCGGCCCGCTGCCTGACTGCTTGCGGCCGGGCTGTAGCCGGGCGGCTGGCCTGGCGGGCCGCATCGAGCCCCAGACCACGCCGGCCAGCACCGCCGCGCATCCGGCCAGCTGCGTGGCGGACGGCCGCTCGGCCAGCACAACGGCGGACAGCGCAAGCGAGCCGACCGGCTGGATCAGCAGCAGCAGCGACGTCTCGGCCGCCGGCAGCAGCCGCCACGCCCAGGTGATCATCATCCAGCCGACGACCTGCGAGGACAGGGCGAGCAGCGCAAGCCAGCCAACGGCCGGCCAGGGCGGCGTCAGGCTGACGCCGCCGGAGATCGGCCCGAGCGCGACGCTGGCCGCAGCCGCGACCACGGACACGGCCAGCAGCGGCCCGGCCACCGGCCCGCCGGCGCCGCCGGGCCCGCGCAGCAGCAGGATGAAGATCGCGTAGGCGATCGAGGTGCCGACCCCGTAGACAACGGCCAGGCCAGGATCGCTGCCGTAGGCGCCGCTGCCGACCACGCCGGAGATCAGCACCACGCCGGCCAGCACCACCGGCAGCGACGCGATCAGCCGGGGCGGCGGGCGCTCGCCGAAGGCGGCCCAGGCTCCGAACCCGACGAACACCACCTGCAGGTTGCCGAGCACGGTGGCGATCCCGGCGCCAGCCGTGGCGATCGCGTGGTGCCACAGCACCAGGTCGATCGCGAAGAAGATGCCGGCCAGCGTCGCGCGGCCCAGCCGGGTCGGCTGACGCCCGCCGGACCGGCGCTCGAGCCAGGCAAGCACGGCCAGCAGCGGCACCGCGTAGGCGCAGCGCAGGGCCGCCGCCGTGGCGGGGGCGACGTTCGCCAGTCCGACGAGCGTCGCCGACGACGCGATGCACAGGGCTCCGGCCACGGCAACCGGCGTCGGCTGCAGCCGCCGGCCGGCCAGCTCGGAAGCGCGCTGCGCCAGCACCGCCATCGGAGGCGTACCGTCCTCTCCGCTGCCCGGCTGCGAGGTGTCCAGAGGCCAGGGGCCAGGGCAAGCGGTGGGCACGCACGGCGAGCTTATCGCGAGCAACTTGTAACTGCGCAGGCTGCGCAGCACGACCAGGAACTCAACCGCCCAGGCGGACCTCCCTGGCCGCCGGCCCGCGACGACACCTCGGCGCACCCGCTGTCGCCATCACCGCAGCCGGACTCCCGGCGGACTCCGCACCGACCCCCAGCGGCACCTCGGGGCACCTGCTGTCGCCATTGCCGCAGCACGATTCCCGCGCTGCTGTTGCGGTTCCCCAGGCGGCAAGGCCGACGCCTCAGCGACGGAGACGAACTGTCAGAGAGCGGAGCGCGCCCACTCGACTACGGCGAGCGCCCACCGGGCGCTGGCCGCGTCGTGTACACGGAAGACCCGCGCGCCGAGCCACGCCGAGATCACCACCGCGGCCATCGTGCCCTCGCCGCGCTCAGCGGTCGGCAGGCCGAGCGCCTCGCCGACGAAGTCCTTGTTCGACAGGGCGACGAGGACCGGCCAGCCGGTGCCGGTCAGCTCGGCGAGCCGCCGGGTGACTTCCAGTGAGTGCCATGTTGTCTTGCCGAAGTCGTGCGCTGGGTCGATCAGGATCGCCTCGGGCCGGACCCCGGCCTCGACGGCTCGCTGCGCCTCGGCCGTGACGTGACCGATCACGTCGCTTACCACGTCGGCGTACTGCGGGCGGTACGGGCCGGTCCGCGGCGCCATGCCGCCAGCGTGCGAGCAGACCAGGCCGATCCCGTGCGCCGCCGCGACGCTGGCCAGCTCAGTGTCCACCCCGCCCCAGACGTCGTTGAGCAGGTCGGCGCCCGCCGCTGCCACCGCGTCGGCCACCTCGGACCGCCACGTGTCCACGCTGATCACCAGCCTGGGGTACTGCTGCCTGACCGCCGCGACCAGGCCGGCCACCCTTCGGATCTCCTCGGCGGCGTCAACCGCGTCGCCAGGGCCGGCCTTGACCCCGCCGATGTCGACGATCTCGGCGCCGGCCGCAACCGCCCGGCCGACCGATCCGAGCGCGGCGCCGAACTCGTAGGTGGCGCCCTGGTCGTAGAAGGAATCAGGAGTGCGGTTGACGACCGCCATCAGCGCGAACGAGCCGGCCGGCCAGGCACGGCCGCGCAACTGCAGGGTCCGTGGCGTGGTCACAGCAGCACGATAGGGGGCTGCCCGGGCGACGCCGCGCTGGCGAAGGCCGGGTAGTGGTGACGATCACGTTCACGCACCGCGCAAATCAGCATTTAACCGGCGCGCGGCGCGGTAGCACGCCTGGCTCCGGGGCAGTATTGGTGCGTGCGATTCCTGACTCAGCCGACTCACGACCTTGCCTACAGCGACGTGTTCCTGGTGCCGAACCGGTCATCGGTCGGCTCCCGGCTCGACGTCGACCTGGCCACCCATGACGGCAGCGGCACGACGATCCCCGTTGTCGTCGCCAACATGACGGCCGTGGCCGGGCGCCGGATGGCCGAGACCGTCGCCCGCCGCGGCGGCCTGGTCGTGCTGCCTCAGGACATCCCGGCTGACGTCGTCGCTGAGGTGATCGCCTGGGTCAAGGACCGTGACCTGGTCTACGACACGCCGCTGACGCTCGGCCCCGGCGCGACCACCGGGCACGCCCTCAGCCTGCTGCCCAAGCGGGCGCACGGCGGGGTCATCGTGGTCGAGGACGGCCGCCCGGTCGGCGTCGTCACCGAGGCTGACTGCCTCGGCGTGGACAGGTTCACCCAGCTGCGGCACGTCATGTCGACGGAGCTGCTGACGCTGCCGGCGGGCCCGGACCCGGAGCGCGCCTTTGGCCTGCTGCACGACGGGCGGCACAAGCTGGCCCCGGTCGTCGACCGGGCCGGGCGCTGCGTCGGGATCCTGACCAGGACGGGCGCGCTGCGCGCCACTTTGTACCAGCCAGCCACCGACGGCCGCGGCCGGCTGCGGATCGGCGCCGCGCTCGGCATCAACGGCGACGTGACCGGCAAGGCCAAGCTGCTGCTCGACGCCGGGGCGGACCTGCTGGTCGTGGACACGGCGCATGGCCACCAGGAGAAGATGATCCAGGCGCTGCAGGCGGTGCGCGGGCTGAGCCCGGAGGTTCCGGTCGCGGCGGGCAACGTCGTCACCGCGGCCGGCGTGACCGACCTGGTCGAAGCCGGCGCTGACATCGTGAAGGTCGGCGTCGGCCCCGGCGCAATGTGCACCACCAGGATGATGACCGGCGTCGGCAGGCCGCAGTTCAGCGCCGTGCTGGAGTGCGCCGAGCAGGCGCGCAGGCTGGGGGCGCACGCCTGGGCCGACGGCGGCGTGCGGCACCCGAGGGACGTCGCGCTGGCGCTCGCCGCCGGGGCCTCGAACGTCATGGTCGGCTCGTGGTTCGCTGGCACCTGCGAGTCACCGGGCGACGTGTTCCGCGACGCCGACGGCCGCCGGTATAAGGAGAGCTTCGGCATGGCGTCGGCCAGGGCCGTGCGGCTGCGCAGCGCCGCCGACTCGCCGTTCGAGCGGGCCCGCAAGGAGCTGTTCGAAGAGGGCATCTCCAGCTCCCGGATGTACCTGGATCCGCAGCGGCCGGGCGTCGAGGACCTCATCGACGCGATCACCGCCGGGCTGCGCAGTTCCTGCAGCTACGCGGGCGCGCGCACGCTGGACGAGCTGCACGAGCGCGCGGTCGCCGGGCTGCAGAGCGCGGCCGGCTACACCGAGGGAATGCCGCTGCCGGCAGGCTGGTAGCCCGCCCCGCCAGTCACCCTGGCCGGGAGCGCGGTTACCAGCTGGCGGCCGGGGCTGCGCTGCGGGCCGGGACCGCGGGCGGCGCCTCGTTCAGCCTGATGTTGCCTGTTATGTGTTGTCTGGGCTGCCGCGATCTGAGACGCTCTGGGCGCAGCCGTCCCCGCATCGCAGGAGTCAGCCGTGACCGACCGCCTGCGCCTGGTGCGCGTTGCCGCGCCCTGGGTCGCCGTGGCCGTGGCGCTTGCCTGCTCGGCAGCGCCGTCAGCCCGCGCAGCAACCACCGCCTCGCTTTCCGCAGGCGCACCGGCCGGCCCGGCCGCCGGGGCCAGGCCGGCGGAGCAAGTGCCAGCCGCGGTCCGGTCGCACCAGGCCGCGACCCCTGCCGCGGCGGGTCCGACCGGGGTTGGCGCCAGGGGCGCCGAGCTGGTGAACGCCAGCACCGGCAAGCTGCTCTGGGGCCGTCGGATGAACGCCAGGCGCCCGATGGCCAGCATCACCAAGGTGATGACCGCGCTGGTGGTGATTCGCGCCGGGCACCTGCAGCGCAAGATCAGGATCACCAGGGCGGAGGTGGCCTACGTGCGGCAGCACGACGCCAGCAGCGCCGGCCTGCGTGCCGGTGACGTGCTGACCGCCCGGCAGCTGCTGGCCGGGATGCTGCTGCCGTCCGGCTGCGACGCCGCCTACGCGCTGGCCCAGTCGTACGGGCACCCCGGCTGGCGGGCCTTCGTGCGGAAGATGAACGCCACCGCGCGCCAGCTCCACCTGCGCTCGACCCGCTTCGCGAACTTCGACGGGCTGCCCTGGCCGACCGAGCACAGCACCTACTCGACCCCGCACGACCTGGTCGCCCTGGCCAGGGTCGCGATGCGGTCACCGGTCTTCCGCGGCATCGTCCGGCAGCGGGTGCACAACCTCGCGGCGACCGCGCAGCATCACCGGTACAACTGGAAGACCACCAACCTGCTGCTCGGTCACTTCCGCGGGCTGATCGGGATCAAGACCGGCTCCACCGACGCGGCCGGCTACTGCCTGCTGTTCGAGGCGGTGCGGGGCGGCCGCGAGCTGCTCGGCGTCGTGCTCGACAGCTCCACGACCAACCCGGACGCCCGGTTCTCCGATGCGGCGCGTGCACTTCGCTGGGGGTTCCGGCAGGCCGGCTAGGCCACCACGTTCGGGCTGGCCGGCACCGCAGCCGCGGTGCGCACCCAGCCGGAGATCCGGTCGAGCAGCGGGTTCTTCGCAGCCGTCTCGCCGTGCCCGAAGCCAGGCACGATCCACAGGTCCTTAGGCTCGCGCGCGGCGTCGAACAGCTCGTGCGCGTGCGCCTCGGGAAAGTAGCTGTCCTGGTCGCCGTGCACGACGAGCAATGGCGTCGGCGCGATCTTCGCCGCCGCCTCGGCCGGCGGCACCGGGATCGGATCCCACCTGCCGTGGATGATCCTGGTGTTCAGGAATGCCTTGCTGATCAGCCGGCCGACCCGGTGCTCCACCGCCCAGTGCACCCGGCGCATCGGCTTGGTCCCCCGGTAATACCAGTGGCCAGGCCCGCTGACCGACACCACCGCGTCCACCCCGCCCAGCAGCCCGGCGTGCCGCAGCACAATCGAGGCGCCCATCGAGAACCCGATCGTGGCCACCCGCTGATAGCCAAGCTCCCTGGCGTAGGCCACCGCGACATCCACGTCCTTGATCTCGCGATCACCCAGGGTGGAGGCGCCCCCCGACCGGCCGTGGCCGCGGAAGTCGAACATCACCACGCCAGCAGACCGGTTCAGCCGGCTCGCCACCCGCCAGACCCACGGCCGCTGCCAGCTCTGGGTAAAGCCGTGGGCCACCACGATCGCGAGGTCGCTGTCCCCCGGCAGGTGGACCGCGTCAATCGGGACGCCGTCATCGGTGACGAGGGTCCTGGCTCGGGTCACTGGGTTGGTCATGCTCTCATTCTGACCGACGGCCGGGCATGCTTCGCCTGCCGCCGCCCCTGGTAGCGCCGCCGGGCCGGCCGGGCGCTGCCACCCCACGACGCCGGATGCTGTCGAACCGGGCAGCACCGATTCCGCGTATCAGGCCTTCCCTGCTGGCCTGAGCTACGGCAGTCTGTTGGGGTCCGTCCGTGATCATATTTTGCTCGCTGGAGGCGTTCCATGCCCGTGCTCGACGCGCTCGTCACCGCGCTGCGCTCCGCCACGATTGAGGTCGTTGACCTGACCGCAGCCCTGCACTCGGGCACCCCGATACTGCAGCTGCCCGAGCCATTCGGCAACACCGTGCCGTTCTCGCTGAAGGAGATCAGCAGGTATGACGACCGTGGCCCGGCGTGGTACTGGAACGACATCAGCACCGGCGAGCACACCGGCACCCACTTCGACGCGCCGGTGCACTGGGCGACCGGCCGCGACGGCGAGGACGTCTCGCAGGTACCGGTCGGCTCGCTGATCGGGCCGGCTGCCGTGCTCGACTTCAGCGCGCAGGCCGCGTCGGATCCCGACTTCCTGCTCGAGGTCAGTCACATCAAGCAGTGGGAGGCCGAGCACGGCGCCCTGCCGGACGGCGGCTGGCTGCTGTACCGGACCGGCTGGGACGCCAGGTCAGGCAGCCAGGCTGATTTCCTCAACGCGAACGAGACCGGCCCGCACACGCCAGGCGTCTCGGTGGAGTGCGCGCGGTGGCTGGCCGAGGAGGCGCCGGTGATCGGGCTCGGCGTCGAGACGGTCGGCACGGACGCGGGCGCGGCGCACTCCTTCGACCCGCCGTTCCCGTGCCATTCCTCGATGCTCGGCGCCGGCAAGTACGGCCTGACCCAGCTGCAGAACCTGGTCAGCCTGCCGGCCACCGGCGCGGTGGTGATCGCCGGGCCGCTGCCGATCACCGGCGGCTCGGGCAGCCCGTGCCGGGTGCTGGCCCTGGTGGAGCATTCCTGATGCTCGTCAGTGACGCGGTCGCCGCCGTGCTGACCGGGCTCGGCGCCGACACCGTGTTCGGCGTGGTCGGCAGCGGCAACTTCCGCGTCACCAACGCGATGGTCGCGCGCGGCGCGCGGTTCGTCGCGGCGCGGCACGAGGGAGGTGCGGCGTGCATGGCCGACGGCTGGGCCAGGCTGGCCGGCCGGCCCGGCATCGTGTCGGTGCATCAGGGTCCCGGCCTGACCAACGCGATGACGGGAATCACCGAGGCGGCCAAGAGCCGCACCCCGATGATCGTGCTGGCCGCTGATGTCGCCGCCGCCGCGCTGCGCTCCAACTTCCGCATCGACGTGCAGTCACTGGCCGCCGCGGTGGGGGCTACGCCGGGCCGGCTGCACTCCCCCCGGTTCGCGGTCGACGACACGCTCCGGGCCTACCGGACCGCCGTCGGGGAACGGCGCACCGTCGTTCTCGCCTTGCCGCTGGACGTGCAGGCGGGCGAGTGCGAGGCGCCGCAGGCCATCGGCCAGGTCGCGGCGCCGGCCGGTCGCGAGCCAGCTCCGTCGGACGTCGCGGCGCTGGCCGCGGCGCTGCGGCGGGCCAGCAGGCCCGTCTTCATCGCCGGGCGCGGCGCGCGCAACGCCCGCGCCAGGGCCGAGCTGGAATCGCTGGCCGGCCGCTGCGGTGCGCTGCTCGCGACGTCGGCAGCCGCCAGGGGCCTGTTCCGCGGCAGCCCATGGGACCTGGACGTGAGCGGCGGGTTCGCCTCGCCGCTGGCCGCCGAGCTGATCCGGGACGCTGACCTGGTCGTCGGCTGGGGTTCCTCGCTCAACATGTGGACGCTGCGGCACGGCAGCCTGATCGGGCCGGGCGCGACGGTCGCGCAGGTGGACAACGACCCGGATGCCATCGGCGGGCACCGGCCAGTCGACATCGGCGTGCTGGCTGACGTCCGGCTGGCCGCCGCGGCCACCGCCGCCGCGCTGGCGGCCGACGGATCAGGGTCGGCGCCAGCGGATGCTGACGCGGGCGACTGCGGGTACCGATCAGCCGCGCTGCGCGAGCGGATCGCCCGCGAGGTGCGCTGGCGCGACGTCGCCTACGACGACGAGAGTGACGGACGCCGGATTGACCCGCGCACCCTGTCGATCGCACTGGACGACATGCTGCCCGCCGAGCGGCTCGTCGCGATCGACTCGGGCAACTTCATGGGCTACCCGAGCATGTACCTGTCGGTGCCGGATCAGGACGGCTTCTGCTTCACCCAGGCGTACCAGTCCGTCGGGCTCGGGCTCGCCTCGGCCATCGGCGCCGCGATCGCCAGGCCGGACCGGCTGACCGTCGCCGCCCTCGGCGACGGCGGCGCGCTGATGGGCGCCAGCGAGCTGGAGACCGTCGTGCGGCTCGGCCTGCCCATGGTCGTCGTGGTCTATGACGACGAGGCGTACGGCGCCGAGGTGCATCACTTCGGCCCTGACCGGCATCCGCTCGACATCGTGCGCTTCCCGCCGACCGACATCGCGGAGATCGGCAAGGGCTACGGCTTCAAGTCGATCACCGTGCGCAGCCCCGGCGACCTCAGCGCCGTGCCGGAATGGCTGGCAGGCAAGCGGAAGAAACCGCTGCTCATCGACGCGAAAGTGGTCTCGGACCGAGGCTCGTGGTGGCTGGAGGAGGCGTTCCGCGGCCACTAGGTGCCCAGCCAGGCAGGCAGCAGTTCGTGAGCTGAACACGCCATCCCGTCAGCCGCCACGACGAACCGGCGGCGGCATTGGCTACGACCACCGCGACCTTCGGGACCATCGAGGGCCGGCCGGCCAAGGCGGCTGGCCGGCCGGTGCCTCTTGATCAGCCGACCAGCACACTCTCGTTGATCAGCCGGCCAGCACCCTCTCGCCAGGGTCGCGTTTCTCGTCACTAGCGGCGGCGCCGTCGCGAGCCACCGCTGCTCCCCCGTCTTCCGTGCGGCCAGCAGCAGCTGCGCGGCCGGCCCCGCCGAGCGCCAGCTCGCGGTCCAGTTCCGGATACGCGGTCTCGCCGTGCACTACAGCGTCTCCTCCCTGCAGTTGTGCCTGGCTCATCCGCAGCGGCATGAACAGGGCGATGCCGCGCAGGATCAGGAACGTCATCAGCGCGTCCCACCCGATGACCGTGCCGGCGGCGCCTGCCTGGATCAGCAGCTGGCCTGGGTGCCCGTAGAACAGCCCGGCGGCGCTAAAAACCCGGCTTCCTGCCGCCCCTGGATAGACGGAGGCAGCCGTGCCGTGAGGCAGCCGGGCCGTGGGCAGCCGGGCTGTGCGGCCTGGCCGCCGGGCAGCCAGACCGGGGTGCCGGGTCACTGGCAGCGTCGCCATTAAGTCACGGTCCGGTAACAGTAGCCGCCCTGGCTTGAAGCAGCACCGATGGTGGACTTACGCTCCTGGCACATCGGTAAGCGCTTTCCAAGCGATCAACCCCAGGATCTAGCCGGTTTGCCGAGGTCAGAGCCGCAAACCTTGGTAAGCGCTTACCACTTGAGTGGTCAGTCAAGGAGCGCGGTGGCAGACATCAGGGAGACGACCCCTCCCCCGACGATCTATGACGTCGCCCGCGCGGCCGGCGTCTCGATCGCCTCGGTCTCCCGGGTGCTGAACGGCAACAGGAACCCGCGACCGGAAACCAGGGACCGGGTGCTGAACGCCGTCGCCGAGCTTGGCTTCGTGCCCGACGGGGCGGCCCGCGCGCTGAGCGCCCGGCTGAAGGAAGTCGTCGGAGTGGTCGTCCGCCGGCCCCAGTGGACCGAGGCCGACAGCATCTTCGCCGACGAGGACGAGAACCTGCAGTTCCCCGACATGATCAACCGCGGCATGGAGGTCGTCGCCCAGGTGCACGGGTTCGACCTGCTGGTCCGCAGGGTCGACCTCACCGACCAGGGAAAGCGGATCTTCGCGCTCGCGCGCAAGAGCGACGGGCTGATCCTGCACGACCGGGTGCTGGAGCCAGGACAGCTGGAGCAGCTGGCCCGGCAGGTGCCCGTCGTCACGCTGGCCGCCGTGCCGACCGAGCTGACGGTCAACGTCCGCGGCGACAACGAGGCCGGCATGCGGGCGCTGACCAGGCACCTGATCGCCGACCACGGCTACCGGACGCTCGGCTACCTGGCCGGTCACGGCGACAGCCCGGACAACCTGGCCCGGCTGCAGACCGTCGCCGAGGAGACGGCCGCTGCGGGCGCAGAGCTGCTCGACGGCCCGCTGTGGCGCGGCAGCTACTCAGCCGCCGGCGGCGCGCGTGCGATCGAGCGCATCATCGCCGACGGCAGCGGGCTGCCGCGCGCCATCATGTGCGCCAACGACCAGTCGGCCATCGGCGTGCTGCACGCACTGGCCCAGCACGGCGTGAACGTGCCCGGCCAGGTGGCCGTCACGGGCTTCGACGATATGCCGGTGTCGCGGCACCTGCGGCCGCCGCTGACCACCGTGCGGCAGGCCATCCAGGACCTGGGCGCCACCGCGTTCGAGACGCTCTACTCGATGATCAGCCAGGACGCGCCGCGCGGCCGGGACATCGTGCTGCCGACCCGGCTCGTGCGCCGGGAGAGCTGCGGCTGCCGGCCAGGCCCGGTCTTCCTCGCCGAGGGCTCGAGGGACTGAGGCCATCATGCGCGCGCTGATCCGCCGGCTCGGTTTCTACCTGCTGACCGCTATTGCCGCGGTGACGGTGGACTTCCTGATCCCGCGCGTCATGCCCGGCAACCCGGTGGACGCCGTGCTCGCGCACATGCAGGGCCAGGTGATCACCAAGGCCAGCCTGCGCGCCCTCGAGGCCGAGTTCGGGTCGAACACCAGCCAGAGCGTGTGGAGCCAGTACCTGCACTTCTGGAGCAACGTGCTGCACGCCAACCTCGGCGTGTCCACCAGCAACGGGATGGCACCGGTGGCCGGCGTCATCCGCGGCGCGCTGCCCTGGACGCTCGGGCTGGTCGGCACCGCGACGGTGATCAGCTTCGTGCTCGGCACCCTGCTGGGCATCCTGGTCGCCTGGCGGCGCGGCACCTGGCTGGACAACCTCCTGCCAGCGGCCACGTTCTTCCAGGCCGCGCCCTACTTCTTCCTGGCCTTCCTGGCGATCGACCTGTTCGCCATCAAGCTCGGCTGGTTCCCGCCCGGCAGCGCCAGGAACAACCTGGACTTCCCGGCGGCGAACTGGGGCTACGTCAGCGACGTGCTCGACCACGCGATCCTGCCCGCGCTGACGATCGTGGTCGCCTCGGCGGCGGGCTGGATCGTCAGCATGCGCAACGTCATGATCACCACGATGGACGAGGACTACGTCCTGGTCGCGCACGCCAAGGGGCTGCCGAAGGGACGGGTCGTCTGGTACGCGGCGCGCAACGCGATCCTGCCGAGCCTGTCCGGGTTCTCGCTGGCGATCGGCTTCGTGGTCTCCGGCGCGCTGCTGACCGAGATCGTCTTCAGCTATCCCGGCCTGGGCTTCATCCTGCTCGGCGCCGTGCAGCAGGCCGACTACGCCCTGCTGCAGGGGATCTTCCTAGTCATCACCCTGGCGGTGCTGCTGGCGAATCTCGCCGCCGACGTCGTGTACGTGCTTCTCGACCCGCGGATCCGGCAGGAGGCCTGAGTAGTGGCGATCAGTACCAGCACTGGCCTCGGCGGGCAGAGCCCGGCCGAGCTGCCGGGCGCGGAAACGGCGCCAGCGGCTGCACCAGGCCGGCGGCCAGCGCTGCAGCTGCCGAAGTCGGCGAAGGTGCTCACCGGCATCGCCGGGCTGGCGGTCTTCCTGGTGATCGCCGTGATCGGCCCGTGGATCGCGCCCTACTCGCCCAACCGCACGTTCTCGGTCACCGCGAGCTTCCCGCTGCCGCCATCGGCCGCCCACCTGCTGGGCACCACCCAGCAGCAGCAGGACGTGCTGTCCCAGCTGCTGGCCGGCGGCCGCAGCACCGTCCTGGTCGCGGTCGTCGCCGGGCTGGTGGCCACCGCCCTGTCGGTGCTGGTCGGGGTCAGCGCCGGCTTCCTCGGCGGGCTGGCCGACGATCTGCTGTCGATGCTGGCGAACTTCTTCCTGGTGATGCCCGCGCTGCCGCTGCTGATCGTCATCTTCGGCTTCCTGCCGCCGTCGCAGGGCGGTGACGACCTGCTGATAGGGCTGATCATCGCGATCACCGGCTGGGCCTTCGGCGCCAGGGTGCTGCGCGCGCAGACGCTATCGCTGCGCAGCAGGGATTACGTGGAGTCGGCGCGGGCGGTCGGCGAGGGCAGCGCGCGGATCATCGGCGCCGAGATCCTGCCGAACCTCGTGCCGGTGGTGGCCTCGTCGTTCCTGTTCACGGTGCTGTACGGGGTCGGCACCTACACCGCGCTCGCGTTCCTCGGGCTGGTCAACCCCAACCACTGGAGCTGGGGCGGGATGCTCTTCTACGCCCAGGTGGCAGGCGCCGAGCAGAGCGGCTACTGGTGGCTGTTCCTGCCGCCCGGCCTGGCCGTGGCGCTGCTCGGCACCTGCCTGGCGCTGCTCAACTTCGGCATCGACGAGTTCATCAACCCGCGGCTGCGCGCCGCCGGGCTGTCCAGGCGGCGGGCCCGCCGGGCCGGGCTGACCGGCCTGCCGCGCCGGTTCACCCTCGGGGTGACGCCGGTCGCGCACTGGGCCGCCGAAGGGGGCGACAGCCCGGCGGGCGCGCCGGGCGGCCATTCGGCCGGGAGCACGCGATGACCGCCATGCCGGTGCGGGATCCTGGCCAGCCGCTGCTTGAGGTACGCGGTTTGTGCGTGGACTACGGCGCGGGGCCAGGCGCGGTGCACGCCGTGCGGGACGCTGACCTGACCCTGCACAGCGGCGAGGTGCTCGGCCTGGCCGGCGAGAGCGGCAGCGGCAAGTCGACGCTGGCCTACGCGGTGACCAGGCTGCTGCGCGCCCCCGGCATCATCACCGGCGGCACCGCGCGGTTCTGGCCCGAGCCGGATCGCCCGGCCGACCTGCTGGAGCTGTCGGAGCAGCAGCTGCGGGTGCTGCGCTGGTCGGCCGTCTCGGTGGTGATGCAGAGCGCGATGAACTCGCTGAACCCCGTCATGTCGATCGGCGCGCAGCTCACTGACGTACTACGGGCGCACGTGCCCGGCATGAGCAAGGCGCTGCGGCGGGCCAGGGCCGCCGAGCTGCTCGCGCTGGTCAGCATCCCGGCAGGCAGGCTGACCAGCTACCCGCACGAGCTGTCCGGCGGCATGCGGCAGCGGGTGATGATCGCGATGGCGCTGGCCCTTGAGCCGCACGTGGTGATCATGGACGAGCCGACCACCGCGCTCGACGTGGTGACCCAGCGGGAAATCCTCGAGGAGCTGATGGAGCTGCGTGAGCGGCTCGGCTTCGCGGTGCTGTTCATCACCCACGACCTGTCCCTGCTGATCGAGATCGCGGACTCGATCGCGGTGATGTATGCGGGCCGGCTGGTCGAGCAGGCGAGCGCCAGGGCGCTGTTCCACGCGCCGCGGCACCCGTACACACTCGGGCTGCTCAGCTCGTTCCCGGCGCTGCACGGGGAGCACAGGACGCTGGCCGGCATTCCCGGCTCACCACCGAGCCCGCGCCACCTCCCGTCCGGCTGCGTATTCCACCCCCGCTGCGGATTCGCCATCGAGCGCTGCCGCACGGAGGCTCCGCAGCTGCTGCCGCCGCCCGGCGAGGCCGGCCGGCTGGCCGCTTGCTGGCGGCAGGACGGAGCTGACCCGGTGCCGGCCGAGCTGGCCAGGCCGGTCCCCGGCCAGGGCGGGATCAACGGCGCGGACACGCGGGCCAGCCAGCCGGGCACTGCGGACGGCCATGGCCCGCCAGCCGGCGTCGGCGGCAGCGAGGCACTCCAGCCGGCCGTCAGCGAGGGGGGCCGGGCATGACCGTGGCCGAGATGACCAGCAGCGCGACAGCGCCGGGCCAGCCGGTGCTTGAGGCACGGCACCTGACCAAGCACTTCGCCGTCCGCGGCCGGGCTGGCAGCGGACGGCGCCGGGCCGGCCGGACAGCCGCGGTGCACGCCGTCGAGGACGTGTCGCTGACCCTGGCCGCTGGCCAGGTTACTGCCGTGGTCGGCGAGAGCGGGTCAGGCAAGTCGACGCTTGCCCGGCTGCTGGCCGCGCTGGCCCGGCCCACCTCCGGGCAGGTGCTGCTTGACGGGCGGCCGGTGGCGTCCGGCCGGGCCGGCCGGCGTGCGTATGCCGGGCAGGTCCAGCTCGTGCTGCAGGACCCGTTCTCCTCCCTCAACCCGGTGCACGACGTGCGCTATCACCTCGAGCGCCCGCTGCGGGTGCACGGCCTGGCCGGCCCCGGCCTGGACGAGAAGATCGAGGCCCTGCTGGAGCGGGTGGCGCTGAGCCCGGCCGGCGATTTCCTGCACGCCTACCCGCACGAGCTGTCCGGCGGGCAGCGGCAGCGGGTGGCGATCGCCAGGGCGCTCGCAGTGCAGCCGCGGGTGCTGCTGGCCGACGAGCCAGTGTCGATGCTGGACGTGTCCATCCGGCTCGGCGTGCTGAACCTGCTGGCTGGCCTGCGCGAGCGGGAGGGCCTCGGCATCCTGTACATCACCCACGACATCGCGTCGGCCAGGTACCTGGCCGACACCATCTCGGTGATGTACGCGGGCCAGGTGGTCGAGTCGGGCCCGGCCGCCCTGGTCACCGACGAGCCATCGCACCCGTATACCCGGCTGCTGCTGAGCGCGGCGCCCGACCCGCACCGGGTCACCGCGCCCTCGCTGCGAGGTCGCGGCGCCCCGCCCGACCTGGTGTCGCCGCCGGCCGGCTGCCGGTTCCACCCGCGCTGCCCGCACGCGATGCCGGTCTGCGAGCAGCAGGCACCCCCCGCCTTCCCTGCCGCGCCGGGCCAGCTCAGCGCGTGCTGGCTGCTCAGCGGCCAGGACGGCCATCAGCAGGCCGGCCAGCAAGGCCGGCCAGTTCAGTCCGGATCCGCCCCGGAGCAGGGAGAGGAGAGGTGATGAGCCGGCCTCCGAGCTAGCGCGCTGCCGCGCGGGCCGGCCAGGACTGCCGCCGGCCAGAAACCCCAAAGCCACAGAGGCAGAACGCGGTTGCACACCGGACCCTGGGCAAGCCCGGCCGGTCCGCACCGTCCCAGTGACAAAAGACCCCGACACGGTCGACATCAGCAGGCCGGCGGCGAGCCGGCCGGGCACTACGGAGTTTAGGCAATGAATCGTCGCATCATGAAGATCCTGGCCGTCGCTGCCGTGCTCAGCACCGCAGTGGCCGCCTGCGGCAGCTCGGGCTCCGGCTCGGGCGGCAACGCGTCAGGCAAGAGCAAGACCCTCGTCATCGACGACACGCCGCTGTCGCCTATGACCGACACGTTCAACCCGTACCAGTCCACCTCGACTGGTTACGTGGTGAACGCCCAGTCGCTGTACAACGAGCCGCTGATGATCTGGAACTCGCTCAACGCGAACCAGGCACCGTACCACCTGCTGGCCACCGGCTACTCCTGGTCGGACGGCGGCAGGACGCTGACCCTGGACATCCGGCAGAACGTGCAGTGGAACGACGGCAAGCCGTTCAGCGCCAGCGACGTCGCGTTCACCTTCAACATGATCAGGACCACCAAGGGGCTGCAGACCGACGGCACCCCGGTGCCGGTGAGCGCGACCGCGCCGAGCCCGGCCACCGCCGTGCTGAAGTTCAGCCAGCCGGAGTACGCGAACCTGTTCCTCATCGGCCAGACGTTCATCGTCCCGCAGCACATCTGGTCGAGCGTCAACCCGGCGACGTTCGCCGACCCGAACCCGGTCGGCACCGGGCCATTCATGCTCGACAAGTTCAGCCCGCAGGGGTTCACGCTCAAGCAGAATCCGCACTACTGGAACAAGTCCGCGGTGCACGTGCCGGAGGTCTCCTACCCCGCTTACACGCAGAACTTCAACATTGTGAACCCGCTCGCCTCCGGCCAGATCGACTACGCGGGCAACGACATCGCCAACGTCCAGGGCGTGTACCTGGCCAAGGACGAGCACAACCACACCTGGTTCGACAAGGCGCCGTACCTGACCGCTAACAACGTGGTGTCGCTCTTCTTCAACGTCAACAAGCCCCCGCTGAACGACCCGGCCGTGCGCCAGGCGATCAGCTTCGGCATCAACAGGCAGCAGCTGTCGGCTCAGGGCGAGACCGGCTACGAGCTGCCCGTGACGTCCACCGCCGGGCTGCTGCTGCCAGGCGCGAACAGCTACCTCGACCCGTCCCTGGCCAATAACCTGCCGGCGGCCGGCGACCAGGCCAAGGTGAGCTCCATCCTCACCGCCGACGGCTGGAGCAAGACTGGCGGCAAGTGGACCAAGGGCGGGAAGAACATCAGCTTCTCGATCTCGGACCCGATCCCGTACTCGGACTACTACCTGGACGCCCAGGAGATCTCGCACCAGCTCAACGCGCTCGGCTTCAACGTCACGGTCAACGGCATCGGCGACCCGGCGGCGTGGGCCGGTGACGTGGCCAACGGCACCTTCGATACCGCGATCCACTGGAGCAACCAGGGCCCGACCCCGTACCAGATCTACGACAACTGGCTCGATTCCTCGCTCTCCGCGCCGATGGGCCAGCCGGCCGCCGGCGATGTCGGGCGGTACAAGAGCTCAGACGCGCAGGCAGCACTGTCTGCGTACGCGGCCAGCGGCAGCGTCGCCGGGCAGAAGGCGGCGATCGTCAAGCTGGAGAAGATCATGACTGATGAGGTGCCGGTCGCGCCGCTGCTCGCTGGCGCTGACTGGTACGAGTACTCCACCAGGAGCTACGTGGGCTGGCCGTCGTCCTCCAACCCCTACATGAACCCGACGACCAACTCCCCGTACCTGGAGGAGACGATCCTCCACCTCACCCCCGCGCCGTGACCCGGCAGCAGATGACTGAGGCGGAAGGTCAGCTCGTAACGCCATGACGGAACCTCTACCGGGGCGGATCCCGCCCGGTCAGTCCGGCCTGCGCCGTTCTGGCCGGGCGGGTTCCCGGAGAACCGGCCCAGCACAGCCAACGCAATCTCAGCACGGGCAGCCCGAGCACGCGCAGTCCCAGCACGGGCAGTCCCAGCACGGGCAGTCCCAGCACGGGCAGCCGCAGCACGGGCACGCCCAGCTTGACGATCCCGGTTACCAGCCGCGCGGCCCGGCGCTGCGGGCCGGCCAGCATGCGCCGCCGCGGCCAGGCCGGTCGGCAGCAGGCCAGCGCGGCCAGGCGGCGGAGCTAGCAGGCGCCGAGGCCATGGCGCTGGCCAGGCTCTCCACCACGGAGAAGGTGCTGCTGGTCACCGGCGCGGACAGCTGGCGGACGCAAGGCGCCGACGCCATCGGCCTGCGCCCGATGATCACCTCGGACGGCCCGGCGGGCGTCCGTGGCATCGTCCTTGACGAGCGGCTGCCGTCGTCCAGCCTGCCGTGCCCGGCCGCGCTCGGCGCGACCTGGGACGCCTCGCTGGTCTACGAGGTGGCCTCGGCGCTCGGCGCTGAGGCCCGCGGCAAGGGCGTGGACGTGCTGCTCGGGCCCACCATCAACCTGATGCGCACGCCGCTTGGCGGCCGTGGCTTCGAGTGCTTCGCCGAAGACCCGCTGCTCACTGCCCGGCTCGCCGTCGCCTTCGTCGGCGGCGTGCAGGACCAGGGCGTGGCCGCAACGGTCAAGCACTACGTCGGCAACGACTCGGAGACGAGCCGCTGGACCTACGACGCCAGGATCGACGAGCAGGTGCTGCGCGAGCTGTACCTGGCGCCGTTCGAGGCCTGCGTCACCGAAGCCGGCGTGGCGCTGGTCATGGCCGCCTACAACAAGGTCAACGGGATGCCGATGACCGAGCACGCTGGGCTGCTGGCCGGCCTGCTCAAGGGCGAGTGGGGCTTCGACGGCGTGGTCATCTCTGACTGGCACGCCGCGCGGAGCACCACGGCGACCGCGCTCGCCACCCTCGACCTGTCCATGCCGGGCCCCGACGGGCCGTGGGGCGCCCTGCTCGCCAGCGCGGTGCAGGACGGCCTGGTCGACGAGCGGGTACTGGACGACAAGGTGCTGCGGCTGCTCCGGCTGGCCAGGCGCGTCGGCGCCCTGGACGTCACCGCCGGGCTGACCGGCGGCCGGCGGGCGGCCGGAGCGGGGGCGGCCGGCGGCCAGGCAGCCCGCAGCGAGGGGGCGGCCAGCCCCGGCGACGGGCACCCGGCGGACGGGACTCGCGGGAATGCCCTCGTTCGGCCGCTGGCCGACCGTCACCTGCTGCGACGCGCGGCTGCCGCATCGTTCGTGCTGCTGCGCGACGAGCATGGCGTGCTGCCGCTGACACCCGGCTCAGCCGGACGGGTGCTGATCACCGGGCCGAACGCCTTCTGGCCGACCGTCCAGGGCGGCGGGAGCGCCGGCGTGCACCCGGTCAGCGTGTCAGACCCGGCCGGCGCGCTGGCCGCTGCGTTCGGAGCGGTGGCCGGAACCGACACGGGCCGCCAGCGCACGGCTGTTCCTGGCACAGCTGGGCCCGGCCTGGTGGCCGGGCCTGGCACGACGGCTGGTCCTGGCGAGCGGGTGACCGCCGTACCCGGCTGCCAGACCTGGGTGCTGGTCCCCGAGCCGCCAGCCGGCACGCTGCGTGACCCGGTCACCGGCGAGCCGGGGCTGCGGCTGGACTTCCGGGCCGCCGACGGCACCCTGCTCGGCACCGAGCACCGCACGACGGCGGCGCTGGCCTGGTGGGACGGCGTGCCCGAGGGCATTGGCTGGGGCGAGGGCGGCCGGGTCGTCCTGACTGCCAGGTACCGGCCTGCAGCTTCTGGCGCGCACCTGCTCGGCGCGGCCGGCGTCGGGCGGCTCGCGCTGACCGTCGACGGCGTCGTGCTGGCCGACGAGCAGACCGAGCGGCCAGCCGACCCGGTCCAGGCGATGACCAGGCCCGGCGAGGTGCGAGCTGGCGCGCTGCTCGAAGGCGGCCGGGACACGCTGGTACAGCTCGAGTTCAGCCCGGCGGCGGACGGCGAGGGGCCGCTCGCGGTGCGGCTCGGCATCACCCCGGCGACCGACGACGACCAGCTGCTGGCCGAGGCGGAGCAGGCGGCGGCGAGCTGCGACACCGCCATCGTGGTGGTCGGCTCGGCTGCGCTGACCGAGAGCGAGGGCTTCGACCGCAGCTCGCTGTCGCTGCCCGGGCGGCAGGATGAGCTCATCCGCCGGGTCGCCGCTGCCTGCCGGCGGACGATCGTCGTGGTGAACTCGGGCATGCCGGTGCTGATGCCGTGGGCTGACGACGTCGCCGCCGTGCTGCAGGCATGGCTGCCGGGCCAGGAGATGGGCGGAGCGCTCGCCGACGTGCTGCTGGGCGTCGCTGAGCCTGGCGGGCGGCTGCCGGTGACGATTCCGGCCGCGGCGGCTGACTGCCCGGTGCTGCACGCCGAGCCGGACCAGGCCGGCCAGCTGCGCTACGACGAGGGGCTGCTCATCGGCTACCGCGGCTACGACCGGGCGGGCAGCACGCCGCGCTTCCCGTTCGGCCACGGCCTCGGGTACACCACCTGGGCTTATGAGTCACTGCAGGTGGCCGGCCAGGGGGATGCGGCCGGCCGCGAGGGCGACCTCGCCGTGACCGTCACGGTGCGCAACACCGGAGCGCGGCGCGGCAAGGAAGTCGTGCAGGCGTATCTCGCCGGACCGCCTGGCGACGCCCGGCGGCCGGTGCGCACGCTCGCCGCGTTCGCTGCCGTCAGCGCCGACCCTGGCGAGGCCGTGCGAGTCGCTCTGGTGCTCCCGGCCAGGGCGTTCGCACGGTACGACACCGGGGCCGCGGCGTGGGTACCTGAGCGCGGCGCGTTCACCGTGCAGGTCGGCCGGTCCTCGCGCGACCTGCGGCTTGCCCTGCCGCTGCCGGCCAGGCGGACTGGCTAAGCCGGCCGGGGGCATGCCCGAGCGGGGCCCGGGCATGCCCCCGGCGTGGCTCAGCCGGCTGTGCCCGGCTCGTCGGGCGGTGCCACTCCCCCGGCCGGGCCAGCCGCCGCGTCCGCCGCCTGACCGGTCAGCGACGCATGCACAGGGCCGCTGCGGGCTACCAGCTCGACCTCGAAACCGTCGTCGTTCTCCAGGTAGGCCGCGTAGTGCTCAGGGCCGCCAGCGTGCGGGTGCCGGTCGGCGAACATCAGCCGCCAGCCGTGCTGCCGCGCCGCGCCGGCCAGCTCGTCGACCTGGCTGGCGTCGCCGGCGTGGAAGGCGAGGTGGTTCAGCCCCGGCCGCAGCCGGTCGTGCTCAGCGCCGCGGACGTCAGGTGACTGCTCGGCCACCACGTAGGTCGCGCCGGACCGCCAGCTGCGGCCGGCCGGCCACTGCTGGAACAGCTCATAGCCAAGCTGCTCCAGCAGCCAGCCCAGGCTGGCCACCGCCCGGTCCAGGTCGGCTACCCACAGCTCGACATGGTGCAGCGCGCCGCGGCCCGGCCAGCCGAGCTGCTCGAAATGCCCGTCAGTGCTCACCGGTGCTCAGTCTGCTGCCTGGCAGGCTGGCGCAGCAGCCGATTGGCGCAGGCCGCCGTGGCGCAGCCGCCAGGCGGGCCTGGTCAGCATGGTCAGCCTTCCTCCAGCGCCTGCTGGATCTTGTTCATGCCGTGCCGCCAGCGGTCCGGGTCGGCGGCCCGGCCGGCGTACATGCCGGCTACCTCAGCGTGCGGCAGGATCAGGAACCTGCCGTCGGCCAGGGCAGCCAGCACGGCGTCGGCGACCTCTTCCGGGCTGATCACCGAGTCGCCGAGCAGCTTCTCGGCCTGCGGGTCGCTGCCGTCGAGCATTCCGGTCCGGACGCCGAGCGGGCAGATCGCCTGCACGGTGATGCCGCGGTGCAGGTAGCTGAACGCCAGCCACTCGGCGAAGCTCAGCGCCGCGTGCTTGGTTACCGAGTACGGCGCGGTACCCGGCATGGCCAGCAGCCCGGCCGCCGACACGGTGCAGACCAGGTGCCCGCGACCGCGCTCCAGCCAGCCGGGCAGCAGCAAGCGCGCTGCACGGACGTGCGCCATGACGTTGACCTGCCAGGAGGCTTCCCAGTCCGCTTCGGCTGCCTCCGCGCCGCCCGTCCGCGCGATGCCCGCGTTGGCGAAGTAGATATCGATTCCGCCGAGCTCGGCGCTGGCCGCCGCGATGAGATCGGCGACACCCTGCTCGCCGGCCGCGTCACCAGGCACGGCCACCGCTCCGCATGACGCGGCCACCCGGCGCGCGGCGGCCGCGTCGATGTCGTTGACGACTACCCGGCCGCCGGCCGCGGCAAGCCGGCTGGCCAGCGCGGCGCCGATGCCGCTGCCACCGCCGGTGACCACGATTCCGGCGCCGCTGACGTCGGTCATGACGACTGCCCGGCTGGTGGCAGCGAGACCAGCCCCGCCAGCGCCGCGCGGTGCCGGTCAGGGGTGCCGAAGCCGGTCAGCGCGCTGGTGGCGCGCTTGAGGTACAGGTGCGCCTGGTGCTCCCAGGTGAAGCCGATGCCGCCGTGCAGCTGCACCATTTCCTGCGCGGCCCGTACCGCTGTCTCGCTGCACGCTGCCTTGGCCAGTGCCACCGCGACCTGAGCGTCCTGGTCGCCTGCGGCCAGGCAGGCGGCGGCGTACCTGGCAGCCGCCCTGGCCTGGGTGACGGCCACCCACACGTCAGCCAGCCGGTGCTTGAGCGCCTGGAACGAGCCGACCGGGCGGGCGAACTGGCGCCGCTGGATGACATAGCCGACGGTGATCTCCAGGCAGCGCTCGGCCACGCCGAGCTGCTCGCTGGCGAGCATCGCCGCGCCCGCCGCCAGCGCGGCACTGACCGCGCGCTCGGCTGCCTCACCCACGGCCAGCCGCCGCGCCGCGACGCCGTCGAAGCTGAGGTCCGCCAGCTGCCGGGTCATGTCGAGCGAGGTCACCGGCGTCCTGGTCAGTCCGGCGCTGCCCGCCTGCACCAGGTAGAGCCCGTACGGCACGCCGTCGGCTGGCACCAGCAGCAGGTCAGCAGGCAGGGCGTCGGCGACGACGGCGACGCTGCCGGTGAGCCGGACGGTCCCCGGCTCGTCACCTGCTGCCCCGGCGCCAAGCCGGACGGTCGGCGGCGGCGGTCCCGGCGGCGCTGCCGGGAACGGCACGGCAAGCGCAGCGGTGCTGGCACCAGACGCGACGGCGGCGAGCAGCTCGCTGTCCCCCGCCGCCAGCAGCGCGGTCGTCGCCACCACGGCGCTGCCCAGGTACGGGACGGGCGCCACTGCCCGGCCGAGCTCCTCGGCCACGACGGCGGCCTCCCGGTAGGAGGCGCCGGCCCCGCCGCTGCCCTCGGGGACCAGCAGCCCGGCGCAGCCGACGTCAGCGGCCAGCGCGTGCCACAGGCCGGCGTCGTAGGTATCGGGCGTCTCGGTCCTCGCCAGCACGTCCCGCCACTGCGCGCGGTCGTCGAGCAGCCCGCGCACGGCGGCACGCAGCTCGCTCTCCGTCTCGCTGTACAGCAGGTCGGGTACGCCGGCCGCGGGGGCCAGGGCGGAAGCGGTCACCGGGGCAGGTCCTTCCACGGCACGTCCTTGTCGACCCGGATCTCCGGCGGCAGCCCGAGCACCCGCTCGGCGATGATGTTGCGCAGGATCTCCGAGGTGCCGCCCTCGATCGAGTTGCCCCTGGCCCGCAGGTACCGGTAGCCCGGATCGCGGCCGAAGAAGTTGGTACCTTCCGGCCGGCGCATGGACCAGTCCTCGAAGCGCAGCCCGTCGGCGCCGGCCAGCTCGACCTCGAACTGCGAGATGTCCTGGTTCAGCCGGGCGAAGACCAGCTTCGCGGCCGAGCCTTCCGGCCCCGGCTGGCCGGCGGCCAGCTGCTGGCGCAGCCGCACCCCAGCCAGCCTGGCCACCTCAGCGTCCGCCCACAGCCGCAGCAGCCGGTCGTGCAGGCCAGGGGTGCGCGCCAGCGGCTGGTCCCGCCACGCCCGCGCTGCGGCGGCGATCATGCCGCCCTCCCTTGGCACCGCGCCGCCGCCGATCGCGACCCGCTCGTTCATCAGCGTCGCGGTCGCCACCTGCCAGCCCTGGCCGACCGCGCCGATCCGGTCCGCGTCGGGGATGACCGCGTCGCTGATGAAAACCTCGTTGAACTCAGCCTCGCCGGTGACCTGCCGCAGCGGCCTGACCTCGACCCCTGGCGCGGACATGTCGAGAGCGAAGTACGTCATGCCCTTGTGCTTGGGCACGTCAGGGTCGGTCCTGGCGACCAGCAGCGCACGGCGGGCGAGGTGCGCTGACGAGGTCCACACCTTCTGCCCGTTCACCACCCAGCGATCGCCGTCAGCGACCGCGCGGGTGGCCAGCGAGGCCAGGTCGGAGCCGGCCCCCGGCTCGCTGAACAGCTGGCACCAGATCTCCTCGCCGGTCCACAGCGGCCGCAGCCAGCGCCGCCGCTGCTCGTCGCTGCCGTGCGCGAGGATCGTCGGCGCGGCCATGCCAAGGCCGATGCCGTTGCGCTCGGGGCTGTTGGACGGCGCGCCGGCCGCGGCGAACGCCGCGTCCACGGCCGGCTGCAGGTTCCTTGGCAGGCCGAGGCCGCCAAGCTCCTCCGGGTAGTGCACCCAGGCCAGCCCGGCGTCGAACCGGGCACGCAGGAAATCGAGCCGCTCGGTGGCCGCCGGGTCGTGCCCGGCCAGGAACTCGCTGACCCGGTCGCTGAGCTCGGCGGCGGTCATCGCGACGCCCGGCCGGGTAGCGGCAGTTCAGCTAGCGCTGCTGACGGGACGCGCAGCGCCGGCCGGGCTGATTCCGCTGACCGGGCCGGTTCTGCTGACCCGGCCGGCACGGCTTGGCCGGCTAGCACAGGGGGCCGCCGGCCACGTAAATCACCTGGCCGGACACGAAGCCGGCGCCCTCGCTGGCGAGGAAGGAAGCCACGTGCGCCACGTCATCCGGCTGGCCGACCCGGCGGACCGGGATCCGGCCAGCCGCGGCCTGCTGGAAGTCCTCGAAGTCCATTCCGACCCGGGCGGCGGTCGCCGCGGTCATGTCGGTGGCGATGAAGCCGGGGGCGATCGCGTTGGCCGTGATGCCGAACTGGCCGAGCTCGATCGCCAGCGTCTTGGTGAAGCCCTGCAGGCCGGCTTTCGCGGCCGAGTAGTTGACCTGTCCCCGGTTGCCGAGCGCGGAGCTGGACGACAGGTTGATGATCCGGCCGTAGCGCTGGTCGACCATGTGCTTCTGGGCTGCCCTGGTCATCAGGAACGAGCCCTTCAAGTGCACGCCGAGCACGGTGTCCCAGTCGTCGTCGGACATCTTGAACAGCAGGTTGTCCCGCAGCAGGCCGGCGTTATTGACCAGCACGGCCGGCGGGCCGAGCCCGGCGGCGACCTGGTCCACCGCGGCGGTGACCTGTCCGGTGTCGCTGACGTCGGCACCGACCGCCAGGGCGCGGCCGCCCGCGCCGGTGATCGCGTCCACCGTGCCGCCGCAGTCGGCTTCCTTCAGGTCGAGCACGGCGACCGCCATCCCGTCAGCGGCCAGCCGCCGGGCAATCGCCGCGCCGATGCCGCGCGCGCCGCCGGTGACGATGGCGACTCGCTGTGACCCGTCTGACATCTGTTCCTCCTGGTTGATCGTGCTCTCCTGGCCGCTGGCAGCACCACCGCTGGCTCGCGCGGGCGGTCAGCCCGCCCGGCCGCGGCGGGGCCGTGCCAGGTGACGTCTAGCTGTACTTCCTCAGCTCGCGCCTGGCCAGCGAGCGCTTGTGCACCTCGTCTGGCCCGTCGGCGAAGCGGAGCGTCCGCGCGCTGGCCCACAGCTGCGCGAGGGGGAAATCCTGGCTGATGCCGGCCGCGCCGTGCGCCTGGATCGCCTTGTCGATGATCCACTCGGCCATCGCTGGCGTGGCGATCTTGATCGCCTGGATCTCGGTGTGCGCGCCCTTGTTGCCGGCGGTGTCCATCAGCCACGCGGTCTTCAGCACGAGCAGCCTGGCCGACTCGATCCGCACCCTGGCGTCGGCGATCCATTCCTGCACCACGCCCTGGTCGGCCAGCGGCTTGCCGAACGCGGTCCGGCTGAGCACCCGGCGGCACATCAGCTCGACTGCCCGCTCGCTCATCCCGATCAGCCGCATGCAGTGGTGGATCCGGCCCGGGCCGAGCCGGGCCTGCGCGATCGCGAAGCCGTCCCCCTCGCCCGCGATCAGGCTCGCGGCCGGCACCCGGACGTCGGTGAACTCGATCTCCGCGTGGCCGCCGTGGGTGCCGTCATTGAAGCCGAAGACCTGCATCCCGCGCTTGATGCTAACTCCGGGCGTGTCCCGCGGGACCAGGATCATCGACTGCTGCCGGTGCCGCTCCGCCGCCGGATCGGTCTTGCCCATCACGATCAGGATCTCGCAGCGCGGGTCCATCGCGCCGGACGACCACCACTTGCGGCCGTTGAGCACGTAGCTGTCGCCGTCCCGCTCGATCCTGGTGGCGATGTTGTTCGCGTCGGACGAGGCTACGTCAGGCTCGGTCATGCAGAACGCCGACCTAATCTCGCCGTCCAGCAGCGGCCGCAGCCAGCGCTCCTGCTGCTGGGGGCTGGCAAAGTCAGCGAGCAGCTCCATGTTGCCGGTGTCCGGCGCCGCGCAGTTCAGTGCCTCGGGCGCGATCGCCGGACTGCGGCCGAGGATCTCCGCAAGGGGCGCGTACTGCAGGTTCGTGAGAGCGGCGCCGCCCTCGTGCCGCGGCAGGAACAGGTTCCACAGCCCCTGGCTGCGCGCCTGCGCCTTGAGCTCATCGATGACCGGCGGCCGCTCCCAGATCCGCCCGGCGGCGGCGGCCTGGGCGACCTGATCGGCGAAGATCTTCTCCGCGGGGTACACATGCGCATCCATGAAGGCCTGCAGCTGCTCGCGGAGCCTGGAGGTGCGCTCGTCGAATGCGAAGTCCATCTGCTGCCTCCCGGAGTCGGGACAAAGACTACCTACCGGCCGGTACGGGCCAACGCTACGGTCTAGGCATGCCGATGGTCGAGACCGTTCGGGGCCCGGTCGACGTGACGAGCCTGGGCACCACGCTGATGCACGAGCACGTCTTCGTGCTCAGCGAGGAGATCCGCCGCAACTACCCGGCCGGCTGGGACGAGGAGCTGCGGGTCAGCCACGCCGCGGCGCAGCTCGAGAAGGCGCGCCAGCGCGGCATCACCGCCATCGCCGACCCGACCGTGCTCGGGCTGGGCCGCGACATCGAGCGGATCAAGCGGGTCGCGGCGCGCACCGGCATGCACCTCATCGTCGCCACCGGCCTGTACACGTTCAGCGACGTGCCGTTCTACTTCCGGTACCGAGGCCGGCGCGGTACGGTCAGCGGCGAGGATCCGATGACCGAGATGTTCGCCGCCGACATCAGCACCGGGATCGGCGAGACCGGGGTCCGCGCGGCGTTCATCAAGTGCTCGATCGACGAGCAGGGTCTCACCCGCGGGGTCGAGCGGACGCTGCGCGCGGTCGCCAGGGCGCACGTGCTGACCGGGGCGCCGGTCACTGTGCACACCCACCCGGCGAGCAGGTCGGGGCTGGTGGCCCTGCGGGTGCTCGGGGAAGAGGGCGCCGACCTGCGCCGGGTGGTCATCGGGCACAGCGGCGACAGCGCCGACCTCGGCTACCTGGCCGAGCTGGCCGCCGCCGGGTGCCTGCTGGGGATGGACCGGTTCGGGCCCGGCGGACCGCCGTTCCTCGAGCAGCGGGCCGACACCGTCGCCGCGATGTGCGAGCGCGGCTACGCGGGCAGCATGGTGCTGTCGCATGACACCGCTTGCTACATCGACTGGTTTGCGCACGACGAGGAAAGCGCAGGCAACTACATCTATATCCACGACCTGGTGCTGCCCGCGCTGGCCGAGCGCGGGGTCACCGACGAGCAGGTCGAGGCCATGCTGGTCAGCAACCCGCGGCGGTACTTCTCCGGCGGCCAGCATCCGCTGCCCGGCTGACTGGTGTCAGCTCAGGACCTGACCAGCGAGGACCTCAGGTCGCGGCGGGAGTCGACGATCAGGCAGGAAACCGTGCGGTGGCCGATCGTCCAGGCCAGCTGCTGCGGGTAGATGAAGCGAACGCTCATCGAGCTGGTGATCCTGGACTTGCTGACCGACGACGGGAACCTAGTGTTGCACCCAGCGGCAGCGCGCCGCTCGACCGTCGCCGTGCCCGGGTAGTGCAGGTTACCGCCGGTGAGCTTGAAGTTCGCGAACACCTGCGCATCGTGCGCCCGCGTGCACGGCAGCGAGGTGACCGACGCGATCGACTGCTGGTCGGTCGGATTGTTGAAGCAGTCGCCAGGCAGCAGCGCGAAGACGCTCGTACTGCCCGTCCGGTGCTGCTGAACCGCCGGCGATCCGGCCGACCTGGGGACCGGGGAGGAGCCGGAAACCGAGGTGCTTGTCGGGATCGCAAGCGCGATCAGCGCGACGAAGATGATGATCCCGACGATCCACAGGCCGGACAGCACCAGCCCGGCTATCGCCAGCCCTCGGCCGCGCTGGCCAGTGGAGCGGATGTGCACCAGCGCGAGGATGCCGAAGATCACTCCGAACAAGGGCAGGCCGAGCAGGCCGGTGATGAACGCGACGATGGCCTGCCAGCTCATCGGCTGCTGCGCCGCAGGCATTCCGTAGCCGGACGGCGTTGCGCCGTACTGCTGCTGGCCCCAGCCCGGCTGCCCGGTCCATCCGCCGGGCGGCGCGCCGCCCCAGCTCTGCTGCGCGCCGTCCCAGCCCTGCTGCCCGGCTCCCCAGCCCTGCTGGGCAGCGCCGGGCTGGGCGGCGCCCCATGAGGACTGACCGGCGCCGGCTACCGGCTGGGTCGCGCCCGGCGGTGTCGCCCAGCCCTGGCCGGCCTCGGCGGCCGGCTGCTGCGCGGGCCAGGACTGCTGCAGGCTGTCCCGAGGCCGGGCAGCAGCCTCCGCCTGCTGGCTGGCGTCCGCAGGCTGGGGCGGCCAGGACTGCTGCGCAGCCTGCGTTGGCGGCAGCGGCGTCCACGGCTGCTGCCCGTCCTGCGCGGGCAGCTGCGGCCGGGACTGCCCCGGGCTGGCAGCGGGCGGCTGCGGCAGGGCCGCGGGCTGCTGCGCGCTGCCGGCCAGATCCGGCGTCGCCCGAACCTGCGGCGCGCCGTCAGCTGCCGACGGCGAAGCGGCTGCCTGCGGTGCACTGTCCCCTGGCTGCCGCGGAGTGAACCAGGACTGCTGCTCGCTGCCGCTGCCTGGCATGGCAGCGTCCGCGGCCGGCCAGTGCTGCCTTCCCGGCTGATCCGGCGCCGCTGACCGGCCAAGCTGCGGGTCGGTGGCTGGCTCCCCGGAGATGTCGTCGCTCACCCACAGCTGCCAGCCGGGCGGCGGCTGCGGCCAGGACGGATCGGGCTGCCAGCCCGGCTGGGGCTGGAATCCCGGCGAGGCCGACGGCCAGCCAGGCGGCGGGTTGTAGCGCAGGCCCACGGCAGTCAGCCTCCAATACGCGACACTCGCGGCTACCGCCGGAGGGCACGGTCCGGTGGCGCCACCATAACAGCCCGGCCCTACCCATTCCGGCCATTCAAGTCCCCGCGCAATGGCCGCCTGCAAGGCCCTCCGCTTGCTGGCCGGTCAGGGCCGGCGGCTCAGCGGCGACTCCCGTCGCGGGACCGACGGCAGCCAGGAAAATGCCACGAGCGCCGCACCCGTGATCGGTAAGGTCTGGCGGGTGAGCACCGTAAACGAAATCGCAGACCGTTACGTCGAGCAGGTCGCCGAGCTGGACCCGGTAACCGCCACGAGCGTCGGCATCGCCGGTCATGACGACGAGATGACCGACCTGAGCCCGGATGGCTTCGCCGCCCGCGCTCAGCTGGACCGCGACGCCGTGGCAGCGCTGAGCACGGCCCCTGCCGAGACTGACCGCGAGCGGATCGCCAGGACCGCGATGCTGGAGCGGCTTGGCGTGCAGGTCGAGCGTTACGACGCCGGCTACGAGACCAGCGAGCTGAATGTCCTCGCCAGCTGGGTGCAGGGCGTGCGGCAGGTCTTCGACCTGATGCCGACCGAGGGCGAGCAGGCGCAGCGCAATCTGCTGGCCCGGATGCTGGCGGTGCCGGCCGCCTACGCCGAGCTGCGGCAGACCTACGACCAGGCGGCCAGCGCAGGCCAGGTAGCGGCGCGACGGCAGGTCGAGCGGTGCGCCAGCCAGTGCGCTGAATGGTCGGCGCCCGGCAAGGGCTTCTACCCCGGACTGGTCGCCCGCACCGGGGCGGACGGCGCCATGCTCGCCGACCTAGAGCGCGCTGCCGCTGCCGCCAGCGCGGCCACCAGCGAACTGGGCGAGTTCCTCACCAGGCGGCTGCTGCCGCTGGCCCCGCTCGCCGACGCGGCCGGGCGGGAGCGCTACGCGCTGGAGTCGCGCCGCTTCCTCGGCGCCACCATCGACCTGGATGAGGCCTATGCCTGGGGCTGGGCGGAGGTGCTCAGGATCGAGGCGGAGATGGCAGCGGTGGCCAGCCGGATCGTGCCTGACGGCACGCTCGCCGAGGCCGTCGCCGCACTGGACGCCGACCCGCAGCGGCAGATCACCGGGCGGGAGAACCTGCGCAGCTGGATGCAGGGTGTCGCCGACCAGACGATCGCCGAGCTGAACGGCACTCATTTCGACATCCCCGAGCCGGCCCTCAGGATCGAGTGCATGATCGCCCCGACCAGCGACGGCGGCATCTACTACACCGGCCCTAGCGAGGACTGGAGCCGGCCAGGCCGGATGTGGTGGGCGCTGGCCGAAGGAGTGCAGGACTTCTCCACCTGGAAGGAACTCACCACCATCTACCACGAGGGCGTGCCCGGTCATCACCTGCAGACAGCCGAGGCGAATTACCAGGCGCAGACCCTGAACCGGTGGCAGCGGCTGCTCTGCTGGGTGTCCGGTCACGGCGAGGGGTGGGCGCTGTACGCGGAGCGGCTGATGGCCGAGCTCGGCTACCTCGACGACCCTGGCAACCTGCTGGGGCTGCTCGACAGCCAGCTGCTGCGCGCCGCCAGGGTCGTGGTCGACCTTGGCGTGCACCTGCAGCTGCGGGTGCCGGCGGACTCGGCCTGGCGGCCGGGCGAGATCTGGAACGCCGACCTGGCCTGGGAGTTCCTGCGGGCGCGGGTGCAGACCGACGACGAGATGCTGCGCTTCGAGCTCGACCGTTACCTCGGCTGGCCAGGCCAGGCACCCTCCTACAAGCTGGGCGAGCGCATCTGGCTGCAGGCACGCGACGAGGCACGTGAGCGCCAGGGCGCCGCGTTCAGGCTGAAGGAATTTCACAGCAAGGTGCTCGCGCTCGGCTCCATGGGCCTCGACCCGATGCGCGAGGCGCTGGCGACGATCTAGCAGCGGCTGCCGCCTAGAGCGTCCGGCCGGGCGGCCCGGTCGTCCGCGGCCAGCTGGTCAGCCGGGCTGGGCGAGCCGCCGGGCCGCGGCGACGATCTGCGCCGCCCGCTTGCGCGCGTCGTTGTCCTGGGCATAGGTCTGCGCCAGGAACGCCGCCGGATCCTGGCCGGCCTGCTCGGCCTCCGCCCGGCCGCCGGCGTCGAGCCAGAGCCTGAGCTGCTCGCCGTCGGCCTCGGGGTGGAACTGGACAGCGAGGTGCGAGCCGATCGAGAACGCCTGCGCGCCGGCGTCGTTGCTGGCCAGCACCGTTGCCCCGGCCGGCGGGAGGCAGCGGTCACCGTGGAACTCCAGCCACGGGCCAGCCGGGATCAGATCCTGGTCCGCCGAGTCGACCAGGACCCAGCCGACCTCCTTGGCCGGCGCCTGCTCGACGGTGCCGCCGAGCGCCGCGCACAGCGCCTGCGCTCCGAAGCAGATGCCGAGCACCGGAATGCCCGCCTGGTCTGCCTGCCGCAGCCAGGACAGCTCGGCGGCGATCCACTCGCCTGGCGCGCCGCCGTCGTTCACCGAGTGCACAGAGCCGAGCACCACGACGTGATCGACCCCGGCGAGGTCCGGCAGGTCACCATCACGGGGGAAGTGGTGCATGCTGAGGTCGGCGCCGATTTCGGTGAACGCGGCCCCGATCAGGCCGGCCGAGTCGATCGAGTGATGACGGATCACGACTACTCGCATCGGCTGCCTCCCTGCCGGACTCAGGTGGCACCACGGTACCGGTACCGGCAGGCCCGGATGATCAGTAAGGCTGGCCCGGATGACAAGCCCGGCTCGCGCGCGTGCGCTAGGTCAGCAGCAGGCGGCTGATCCGGCGGCCGGCCAGGTAAAGCCCGGCGCAGCCGAGCAGCGCCAGGTACAGGGCGTTGCCCAGCATGGCCGGGCTCAGCGCGCCGAGGGTGAGCCCGCGGGTCAGCGAGATCCCCTGGTACAGCGGCGTGCACTCGACCAGGATCTGGATCGGCCGCGGGTAGACGCTGAGCGGGTAGAAGGTGGTGGAGAACAGGAACATCGGCAGCGTCACGAGCATTACGAACTCCAGGTGCTGCCAGCTGGTCATGAAGCTGGTCGCGGCGATCCCTACCGCGGCGGTCGCGAAGCCGATCAGCAGCGCCACCGGCAGCGCGGCGATCGCCCAGGGCGAGTGCAGCAGCCCGAGCGCGAGCATGACCAGCATGAACGCGGAGGCGTACAGCGCGCCGCGGATCAGCGCCCAGCCGATCTCGCCGAGCGCGACGTCGCCGGCGGTCATCGGGGTAGCGAGCGTCGCGTCGTACAGCTTGTCGTACTTGAGCCTGAAGAAGACGTTGTACGTCGAGTCGAAGATCGCGCCATTCATCGACGACGTGGCGAGCAGGGCCGGCGCGACGAAGGCGGTGAAGCTCACCGAGCGGCCGTCGGGCCCGGCGACGGTGCCGACCAGGTGCCCGATCCCCACGCCGATCGACAGCAGGTAGAACAGCGGCTCGAAGAACCCGGACGCGAGCACCAGCCAGGTGTGCCGGTAGGCGCGAGCATGCCGTTCGATGAGGTGGGCGCTGCTCCGGCCGCCGAGCCCGCTGCGCGCGAGCAGCAGCGGCGCTGGCAGCACCCGCAGCGGCAGTTCCCGCAGGGCCGGGGCGGTCACCTGATCACCCCCGGCCGCCTTGCTGTGCGCACGCAGGTGTCAGACATAGAGCCGCCGCCGGTAGGTCAGGTTGCCCGCGAGTATCCCGGCCAGCGCGATGGCCGCGAGGTAGCCGACGTGCACGGCGGTGCCCGCCAGGGTCGGGTGGCCCAGGCTCAGCGACCTGGCCAGCGCGACGCCGTGCCACAGCGGCGTGACGTAGGCGATGGGCCGCGCCCAGCCGGGCAGCTGCGACAGCGGGAAGAACGTGCCGGAGAACAGGAACAGGGGGATCATCCCGAACCGGAACAGGACGGCGAACATCGTCTCCTTGGACAGGGTGATCGCCCAGGCCTCCACCGGGGTGGCGAACGCCAGCCCGGTGAGCACCCCGACCGGGATCGTCGCGGCCGCCCAGGGAGAGCGGACCGCGCCGAACGCGCTCATCACGATCAGGAAGACGGTGCTGTTCATGACCAGCCGCATGGTCGTGAACATGAGGTGCCCGTGGAAGATGTCGGCGGGCCGCAGCGGCGTCGCCGCGGCCGCATAGAAGGTCTTACGCCACTTCACCGAGCCCATCACCGGGTAAGTGGACTCACTGAGCCCGGTCTCCATCGCCGCGGCGGCCAGCAGCCCTGGAGCGATGAACGCCAGGTAGCTCACGCCGCCCAGGGCCGCGGTGCCGCGCTGGTCCACCAGCGTGCCAAGGCCGAGTCCCATCGCGCCCAGGTACAGCACCGGGTTGAGCACGCTGGAGTAGATCGAGCCGCGCCAGGTACGCCGGTAGTTGGTCAGCCAGAACCAGAACTCGCGCAGCCCGAGCGCCCACCAGCCGTGCGCCGGCCCGCTGCTGCGAGCCCCGGTCGCCGGGGTCGCCACGGAGGTCATCAGTCCTCCAGCCGCCGTCCGGTCAGCCGCAGGAAGACGTCCTCCAGCGAGCTGCGCCTGACCAGCGAGGTACGCGGCTCCAGGCCGTGACCGCGAACCGCGGCCAGCGCCGTGTCGCCATCGGGCACGTAGAGCAGGATCCGGTCAGCCAGCACCTCGATCCGCTCGACGGGCACGTCAGCGAGCTTCTCGGCCGCCTGCTCGTGCTCGGCGATGTCGAAGCGCAGCTCGAGCACCTCGGGGGTGGAGTAACGCTCGATCAGCTCGCGCGGCGAGCCCTCGGCGGCGAACCGGCCGCCGTCCATGACCACGAGCCGATCGCAGAGCTGCTCGGCCTCGTCCATGTAGTGCGTGGTCAGCACCAGCGTGACGCCGCGCTGCTTCAGCCGGTAGAGCCGGTCCCACACCACGTGCCTGGCCTGCGGGTCAAGCCCGGTCGTCGGCTCGTCGAGCAGCAGGATGTCCGGGTTGTTGACCAGCGACCTGGCGATCGTCAGCCGGCGCTTCATCCCGCCGGACAGCGGCTCGACCTTGTCGTCGGCCCGGTCCGACAGCTGCACGAAGTCCAGCAGCTGGTCGGCCCGCTCGCGGATCAGCGACCTGGGCAGGCCGAAGTAGCGGCCGTAGACCAGCAGGTTCTCCCGGACCGTCAGCTCGACGTCCAGGGTGTCCTCCTGCGGGACGACCCCGAGCCGGGCACGGATGGTCGAGCCGTCGGCGACCGGGTCGAGGCCGAGGATCGACAGCTCGCCGGCCGTCGGCGGAGAGACGCAGCCCACCATCCGCATCGTGGAGGACTTGCCGGCCCCGTTCGGGCCGAGGAACCCGAATGCCTCGCCGCGCCAGATCTCGAAGTCGATCCCGGCCACGGCCGTGAACTCGCCGAACTTCTTGATCAGCCCGTGCGCGCTGATGAGGATGTCAGGATCGGGCACCCAGCGACAGTACCTGGTGGTGCCGACAATCTCCGACTGGATTACGCCCGGCCAGGCGGCTGCCGCAGGGCCGGCAGACGGCCATGGGCGGCTAGTCCCCGGCTGCCCGGTACGGCCCGGCTTAGCGGGGAAAGTACCGGCCAGCCCTCTCGGCCGCGCTGGTGCGGTAATCTCTCTGGCAGCACTCCCGCCTGTGCTCTGAATCTTGCGTGCCCCGCCATCCCGGCAGTCCCCGGTGCCCGATCGGCACCGGCCATGCCTCAAGATCAGGGATAGAAGTAGCAGGCCAGGTTAACGGCCAGCGGGCGGGGTAGGCCCGAGGTCGGTCGAGCGGGTACACGCCAGGTGTGAGCCAGGGGGAAGGAAGGTCGGCCAGGTGAGTTTTGCCCGCGGGCTCTATCAGCGGTTCCGGCACCTGATCCACGAGTTCGCCAAGTTCGGCGTCGTCGGCGGCATCGCGTTCATCGTCACCGAGGTCGTCTTCAACCTGCTCTTCCACAGCGGGCTCGGCACCTTCCTCGCCAACGCGATAGCGACGCTGATCGCAGCCGTCGTCTCCTTCGCCGGCAACCGCTACTGGACCTTCCGGCACCGTGAGCGGACCGGCATGACCCGCGAGAGCGTGCTGTTCTTCGTGCTGAACGGCATCGGCGTGCTGATCCAGCAGGCCTGCATCGAGGTCGCCAGGCTCGCGTCCGGCCGCCACGACACGCTGACGGTCAACGTGGCCTTCCTGGTTGGCGTCGCGCTCGCGACGCTGTTCCGCTGGTGGTCCTACCGGAAGTGGGTCTGGCTGGCACCGCAGTCACCGCAGTCGCCGCAGTCAGCTGCCCCGCCGTCGCCACCGTCACCGCAGACGCCGCTGTCGGCCGCGCCGCAGCTGGCCGCGCCGGCTGAGGTTGCCCCGGCGGTGCAGCCGCGGCGGGCAGCCGGGCGCCACGCGGCCGGCCGCGGAGAGCCGCGCGGGTCAGGGCTGTCGGCACCGCGGCCCTACCAGCCGGTCCGAGCCGACCGGCCGGTCAATGGCCTGGCGCCGGACCCCGTGCAGCACCGACCCTGACTAGTACGGCCACGACCGTTCCCAGCAGCAGCCTGGTGGTGACTGATTCAGCTGGTCTGCGACCCGCCAGGTGCACTTCTTCTTCGACTGCGGGACTTATCAGCCAGCGCCGCCGCGCTGCCTGGCGGTGGCTGCCGAGCCGCTCCAGGCTGGCGCCTCAGCTCGTGCAGTCCTGGCCTGCGTGCTTAAGTAGCTCCCCCAGCGGGATGGCCAGTGCGGCTTTCGCCTGCTCGCTGGTCAGCGCGCCGGTAGCTACCAGCCGCCCGATGACATGCTGCTCGCGCGCCTGCGCGGCCGCCGGGAAGCGCAGCGGGTCGTCCACTGACGGGCCCTGCACCAGGCCGGCCATCAGGGCCGCCTGCGGCCAGCTCAGCCGCTGCGGGGTGGTGCCGAAGTAGCCGCAGCTCGCGTTCGCCAGGCCGTAGAAGTTGTGCCCGAAGTAGGCGACGTTGGAGTACATCCGGAGGATCTCGGCCCCGCTGTAGCTGAACTTCAGCTTGACCGCGAGCGCCACCTGCTCAGCCTCGGCGATCAGGCCCGAGCGGCCCGGCGTGTACAGCAGCTTGGCCAGCTGCTGGTAGAGCGTCGCGCCGCCCTGGTCGGTGCCATGGCCGGCCAGCGTCGCCAGCATCACCCGGCCGACGGCGATGGGATCCACTCCCGGCTCGCTGTTGAAGCGATGGTCCTCGGTTGCCTCGAGCGCGGCGGTGAACCGCGGCGGCGCCGGCGGCCCTGGGTAGCTGACGCCGTGCAGCTGGTCCTGCGCGCGCACCAGTTCCCTGGCGTTACCGACCGAAGGGGTGACGAGCAGCACGCCGCCGAAACCCAGCGCGCCGAGCACGATCGCCCCGGTGGCGAGAGCGGCGACGGCTCGCAGCACCCTGAACACGCGGCGGCGTCGCCGCGGCCGCTGGCCGGACATGCCAGGCACGATCGGGTGCGGCGAGTCAGAGTACGGCGGCGGCTGGGCCGGCCACCCGTTCGGCCGGGTCTGCTCGTCGGCTGATCCCCCGGCTGCCATGCCCGCGCTCGCTTCCCGTCCTGCCCCGGTCCCCCGCCAGAGCACCCTTCCGCGACCGCAGTGAAAACGATCGGGACACCTGGTCAGTGCCCAGGTTACTGACGGTCCATTCGCGCGTGCGCACCACGTTTGGCTGGCGTTTCACCCAAGTGTGCTGACAGCCAGATCCGGACTGACGCTAGGTCGCGCTCTGGCCGGGCTCGGCGGCGAGCTGGTCGAGGTGAGCGGTGACTTCGCGCATCCGGTAACCCTGGCGGTGGCGGCGCTGGCCGTCGCCACCCCGCTGCCAGGGCCGGGGCCCGTCCAGCGGGCGGTATTCCACCCCCGCTGCGTCCAGCCGGTCAAGGTGGCCGGCGACCCTCTCACGCAGCGGCGCCGCGGCGCTGCCCGGGCCGGCGGCGCCCGCCCAGCCGGCCGGACCCCCGGCCCACGTCACCTCGGCGAGCGCGCACGCGCGCGGGAAGATCATGTACTCAAGCTGCCGGGCGTCGCGGATGTACTCGGTCCAGACCTGGAACTGCGCGCCGGCCAGCCGCGCAGCCGCGGCATCCGGCCAGCCAGGATCGGGCAGCTGCAGCCCGGCCACGTCCTGCACTGTCACCGGCCCGCCGATGGCGGCCGGCTCGGCGGCGTCATCTGCCTGGTAGTAGTCGAAGTAGGTAGGGAACACCGGCGCCGCGATCACCTCGTGCCCCGCCAGCGCGGCGCGCAGCGCGATGTCCATGCCGCGCCAGGCCATCACGATCGTGTCCGGTCGCAGGCCCGCGCCCTCGCCGCCAGCGGCGGCGCTGCCGAACCCCTCGTCCCAGACCAGCGACCGTGCGCCGAATGAGTCAGCGAGCAGGTCGGCGACCTCGCGCAGGAACCGCGCGTGCAGCGCCTCGGCGCTGCCGAGACCCAGGGCACGCTGCCGTGCCGTGACCGCTGGATCAGCGCGCCACGAGTCGAGTACGCACTCGTCCCCGCCGATGTGCACGAACCTGGCCGGGACCGCGGCCAGCAGCTCGCCGAAGATCTCGCCCAGGAAGTCCAGCGTGCCGGACAGCGGGGTCATCAGGTACGGGAAGATCCCCCAGTCGCCGCTGACCTGGTAGCCGCCGGCCGGCGGCTGGCCGGCGCCGAGACCGGGCAGCGCGGCGAGCAGCGCGGTGGCGTGGCCAGGTACCTCGATCTCCGGCACCAGCGTGACCATCCGCTGCGCCGCGTAACTAGAGATCTCGGCGAGGTCGGCGAGCGTGTAGTAACCGCCGTGCGGTACCTGCTCGTAGACCTTGGGCTCCTCGGTGTTGACGCTGATCCTGGTGTGCGCACGGTGCGATGCGATCTCCTGCAGCGCGGGGTAGCGGTGGCTCTCGATGCGCCAGCCCTGGTCGTCGGTCAGGTGCAGGTGCAGCCGGTTGATCTTCAGCGCGGCCAGCGCGTCGATCAGCGCGAGCACCTCGCGCTTGGGGAAGAAATGCCTGGCCACGTCCAGATGGGCGCCGCGCCAGCCGAGCACCGGGGCGTCCTCGATCTCCGCGCACGGAACAGTCCAGGCTGGCCCGGGCACCGGCGCGCTGCGCCACGCCTGGTCGGGCAGCAGCTGGCGCAGGGTCTGCACCGCGTAAAAGACCCCGGCTTCTCCCCCGGCCGTGATCGTGACCTGGTCCGGCTCGACCCGCAGCCGGTAGCCCTCGGCAGGCAGGTCAGCCGCGAGGCCGACGGCGATCTCGCCGCCGGACTGGCCCGATTCGCCCGGTGGCGGCTCTTGCGGCCAAGGGAGCCAGCCGAGTGTGCGGCTGACCACCGCGGCGGCC
>DASXMR010000005.1:0-5410 GCA_036495525.1 Streptosporangiaceae bacterium
GCGACCCGGTCACGGATGTTGGTCAGCCCGGAGCCGGTGTGCGGGGCGTCCGGGTCGAAGCCGGTGCCAGTGTCGCGGACGGCTAGCTCGAGGTGTCCGTCCTCGCGGATCATGGAGACGGCGAGCCGGCGGGCGTTGCCGTGCCGGATGGCGTTAGTGCATGCCTCCTGGGTGATGCGCAGCAGGGCGTGCTCGACGGGCGCGGGAGCGGTGACGTCGTCCAGGCTGGCGTCGATGGTGATGCCGAGCCGGTCGTGGTAGGCGGTGCAGATCTTGTGCAGGGCTGGGGCGAGCCCGCCGCCGTCCAGGCTCGCCGGGCGCAGCTCCACCAGCAGTGCCTGCATGTCGCGCAGTGCCTCCTCGCTGATGCGCTCGATCGCCTGCGCCTGCTGATTGCCCGGGTCAGCCCGGCGCATCCCGGCGGCGATCATCCGCAACCCGAACAAGTGCTGGGAGATCGCGTCGTGGATCTCCCGCGCGATCCGGGCTCGTTCCGCGTCCCTGGCGTCGCCGCTGGCTCGCTGCCGCTCGGCAGCCAGCGCGGAGCTGAGCTGGCGGGTCATGGCGGTGAAGTTGGTCTCTAGCTGGCCGACCTCGTCCCGGCCAGAGACCGGCAGGCTGACGCTGTAGTCGCCATCGGCGACCGCGAGCGTGGCTTGTTCCAGCCGGCGGACCCGGCGGACAAGGCGCCGTGAGGCCGCCAGCCCGAACAACACGCCGACCGGCACGATGGCGACCAGCAGCGCAAACGGTACCGACTGCAGCAGCGGGCCGGTCCCGCCGAGCTGGCCCAGCTCGCTCCAGGCGCGGACAGGGTTGATGAACCCAGGCGACCATGGCGCCTGAACATAGATGTAGGCGGCCCGTCCCAGCGGCTTGCTCGTGCCGGCCATCGCGGAGACATTGAAGAGCACGGAGCCGTACCGCGTGGGGTAGGGCGTGGCCAGGGTGGTGCGGCCCTTGGCGGTGCGGCCCTTGGTCGTCGCAGCGACACGGATCGACTCGGCCGCGGGGGCGGGGAGCTCGCTGGCCGCCGGCCGCCCGGGCGGGTAGCGGGATGGCGCCGAGGACGCGACGACCGTGCCGTCGGCGGCGATGGCCACGACCGCGGTGACCGCGAGGTGGCTGCGGACCGGCCCGGTGATCGCCGGAATGGCCAGCATGCCGTCACCGGCCGGCTGGGCCCGGCCCGGCCTGGCCGGCTCGGACCGGTCGCCGAGCGCGGCTCCGGCCGCATCGCGCTGGGAGAGCCAGTGACTGTAGTACGTCGCGGTCGCGTCGACCTGGGATTGCAGCTGGGTGCCGTTGACGAGTGCGGGCACCTGGAAGCCGAGCACGAGCGCCTCGACCAGAACCACGACGGCGAGCGTGACCAAGATGTAGGACGCGATCAGCCGGCCTGATAGGCCCCACGCCCAGTCTCGCGCCCGGTTCAGCACATCTGCACGCTACCTGCACACAGCCCTGCCGCGTATCCCTCCAATGGTGGATCCCCGTTAACTCCGGCGCGTGATGTGCCCCGCTGCCGCCGGCCGGGACGCTGGCAGCCATGAACCCACGATCACCTGGCGCAGCCGCGCTGCGGGGCGGCAAGCGCATCGGATCCTCAATCGAAGGAGATCGCATGAGAACGGCGGTCGCGACACATGAACTGTCCAAGCGCTACCGGCGGGTTAGTGCGCTGACCGGCTGCACGCTCACCGTGCCAGAGGGCCGGGTATGCGCTTTGATCGGGCCGAACGGAGCGGGCAAGACCACGCTGCTGCGGATGCTTGCCGGGCAGGCCAGCCCGACCGGCGGCACAGCCTCGGTGCTGGGCGGCGCGCCCCGCCAGGACCCGGCGTTCCTCGCCGAAGTCGGATTCCTGGCCCAGGAGATCCCGCTGTACCGGCGGTTCACCGCCGAGGATCACATCCGGATCGGGGCGCACATGAACCGGACCTGGGACGCATCGCTGGTTCGAGCCCGGCTGGCGCAGCTGCGCATTCCGCTGGACCAGCGGGTGGGCACGCTGTCCGGCGGCCAGCGTGCTCAGGTAGCGCTGGCGCTGACGCTGGCCAAGCGGCCGCGGCTGCTGCTGCTCGATGAGCCGGCCGCCGCGTTGGATCCGCTCGCCCGGCGCGATTTCCTCGCCTCGCTGACCTCGGCCGCGGCCGACGCGCAGGGCCGCCTCACCATTGTGCTGTCCTCGCACCTGGTCACCGACCTGGAACGGGTTTGCGACCACCTCATCCTGCTGGCCGGTTCCCGCGTCCAGCTGTGCGGTGACATCAACACGCTGCTAGCCGAGCACAACAACGCCGGGTTCGAGGAGCTGGTGCTGGCCTACCTCGGCGCCCACGAGCCGTCCGCCGGCAAACACCACTTCACCACGATGATCGGAGAACAGTCATGACCTGGCTCGTCTGGCGACAGTACCGCGCTCAGAGCGCGATCGCCGTCGCGCTGCTCGCCGCGTTCGCCGCTGCGGCCGTTGCTGGCGGCCTCAAGGTCGCCTCCCGCTGGCACTCGATGCTGGCCTCCTGCTCAGGGCACAGCGCCTGCCTGCAGCACCAGCCGCCGCTGGTCAGCGCCACGGTGGCCGACACCGTGCTCCTGCTCGGCCTGCTAGTGCCGGGCGTGCTCGGCATCCTGTGGGGAGCGCCACTGGTGGCGCACGAACTGGAATCACGCACCAGCGACTTCGCGTGGGCGCAAAGCGTCACCCGCACGCGCTGGCTGGTCGTCAAAGCTGGCTGGCTGCTGCTGGCCGCCGCCGCCTGCGGCGGCGTCGTCGCCGCCCTGGTCACCTGGTGGTCCGGGCCGGATAACGCAGTGCAGGCCAACGTGTTCAAGCCCGGCCAGTTCGACATCCAGGGCATCGTCCCCGTGGGCTACGCAGTGTTCGCCATGGCACTGGGCATCGCCGCCGGCACCGTGACACGCCGCACCCTGCCGGCGATCGCCGTTACCCTCGCCGGGTTCCTCACGCTGCGCCTGGTCATCACCGACCTCCTCCGGCCGCACTACCTGACCGCGGTCACCACCTACTACAACGTGACTGGGTCGTTCACTCCGCCGGGGTCAGCTTGGCTGTACAGCCAGGGCGCCGTCTCCCGGACCGGGCAGGTCGTGCTGGCGGGATGGGGCGACCTGTTCCCCGCCCTCCCGGCCGCCTGCGCCCGGCTGCTGCCACCCGGCCCCACCCCTAAGGGCATCCCGATGACCGCCCTGTTCTCCTGCATGCGCGCGCACGGCTGGCGCGGGTTCGCCACCTACCAGCCCGCCACCCGCTACTGGACATTCCAAGGCATCGAAACAGGGATCTACGTCCTGCTCGCCGCCGCACTGATCGCCCTGACCTTCGTCATCCTCCGCCGCAGGGACGCCTAGCAAGCCGGGCCGGCCGGGCAGCGGCTAAAGCCGCGCGGCCGGCCCGGAACGCCCGGGCAAACGACAACGAAAACTGAAGGAGCACACCATGACCGCCAAACGCCGCCGGCTGCAACTGCTAGCCATCATGCTGCCAGCAGCAGCGCTGCTGGCCACCGCCTGCGCACCTGCCCACCAGGCCCGCGACACGGCCAGCACAACAGCCCCCTCCTCCTCCGCCAGCCCGCCGCCGGCCACCACCGGAGCATGCGGCCCGGGCACCACCTGCTACACCCCCCAGCAGCTGCAGGCCGCCTACGGCGTCACGCCGCTGCTGGACCGCGGGTTCGACGGCAAGGGCCAGACCATCGTCCTGCCCGAGCTCGCCGAAACGCATCTCAGCCCACCCGTGGTCACCGACATGCGCCAGGACATGACGGCCTATGACCACCAGTTCCACCTTCCGGCAGCGCAGATGAAGGTGGTGACCACCCTCGCCGGCGCCAGCTCTCCCTGGCTCGCCTTCGCCGAGGAAGTACTGGACGTCGAGGTCGTGCACGCCCTGGCCCCCGACGCCAGGCTCGTCATCCTCCTGCTCCCGAACACATCGATGGACAACACCCGCAACGAAGTTGCCGCCACCACCGCCGCGCTGCGCCTGGGCCCGGCCCTGGGCGGCGTCATGTCGATCAGCGCCGCCGGACAAGTTGCCGGCCAGCACTGCGTCAGCCGCGCCCAGGCCAGCCACCTGAACACCGACCTGCACACAGCCGTCAACCACGGCATGACCGTCGTCGCCTCCTCTGGCGACATCGGAGCAGCGGCCTACCAGTGCGACCTGTACGCCGCGCTGACCGGCACCCCGCCCGCCACGCCCGCCAAAGGCATCCTGATGCTCGCCTCCAACCCCTATGTCCTGTCCGCCGGGGGCACCGCGCTGAGCGCCAGCAGCACCGGCACCTGGACCAGCGAAACAGCCTGGGACCTGGCGTCGGGCAACTCCGGAAACGCCGGCGGGTCCTTCCAGGCCTCCGGCGGCGGCTTCAGCGACCTGTTCGCCCGGCCCTCCTACCAGGTCGGCGTCCCCGGCACCCGCGCCGCTGAGCGCGGAGCTCCCGACGTGTCCGCCGACGCCAGCGACCGGCCCGGAATAGCGGTCGTCTTCCGCAACGGCAGCCAGGTCACGGTCGAAAGCCACGGCGGCACCAGCGCCGCCGCCCCGATCTGGGCCGCACTCATCGCGCTGGCCGACCAGTACGCGGGACATCACCTGGGCTTCGTCAACCCGGCTATCTACCAGATCGCCCGCAGCCGCAACTACCACCAGGCCTTCCACGACGTCACCACCGGAAACAACACCGCCCAGTTCGCTCGCACCACCATTACTGGCTACCAGGCCGCACCCGGCTGGGATCCGGTCACCGGCTGGGGCAGCCCTAACGCCCAAGTCCTCATCCCACTCCTCGCCCGCACCCGCTAACAGCCGGCCGACCCGTCAATGCGGCGGGTACCTTCTGACCGCGATCCGGTCAGGAGGTACCCGCCACTGCAGGGCTGGGCAGCGGCGAGAAATCCACTGAGCCGGCCGGGCACAACGCAAGCGATAGGAGCAGCAGTAATGAAGACCACCCGGTGGCGCGACGTCCGCGACGCCAAACTCGCTTCCATGACCGGGCAGGAGCGCGCTCAGTGCGACGCCGCGGCCATCGAGGCCGAGCTCGTGCTCGACGTGGCCGGCAACGGCCGGCAATGCTCACAAGGCCGTCGGCCTGGCCCAGGCCGGACTGGCACGGCGAATGGACACAGCCCAGTCCGTCAGCTCCCGGGTCGAGGCCGGCGACCAAAGCCTGCCCGTCGTGATGCTGGCGCGGGCACCTCCAGCCGCTGCGCGGAAGAGCTGGTCGCGGCATGACTCCGGCAGCGCCGAGCGTGCACGAGGAGATTGCGCAAGGGCTCAGCCAGCATCCGGCCAGGAAAGGGATGCTCTTCAATGCCCTGGTCACCGTCATCGAGATCGGCGGCAGCATCGCGCTGTTCCACCTGGCCCGCGCACTGGGCG
>DASXMR010000006.1:0-86303 GCA_036495525.1 Streptosporangiaceae bacterium
GCTGAAGTACCTCGGCCCGATCGACGGGCACGACGAGCAGGCGGTCGAGCACGCGCTGCGCCGGGCCCGGGACTTCGGCGGCCCGGTGCTGGTGCACGTGATCACCCGGAAAGGGTTCGGCTACCAGCTGGCCGAGGACAACGAGGAAGACCGGCTGCACCAGGTGCCCGCGGCCGCGCCCGCGGGCACGCCGCCCGGGGTGCCCAAGCCGTCCTGGTCCGAGGTGTTCGGCGACGCGCTGCTGGCCACCGGCGCGCAGCGGCCTGACGTGGTCGCGATCACCGCCGCCATGCTGCACCCGACCGGGCTGGCCAAGTTCGCCGCCGCCTACCCGGACCGGGTCTTCGACGTGGGCATCGCTGAGCAGCACGCGGTGACCAGCGCGGCCGGGCTGGCCATGGGCGGCCTGCACCCGGTGGTGGCCATCTACGCGACGTTCCTCAACCGGGCCTTCGACCAGGTGCTGATGGACGTGGCACTGCACCGGCTGCCGGTCACGTTCGTGCTGGACCGGGCCGGGGTGACCGGCCCGGACGGGGCCAGCCACAACGGCATGTGGGACGGCTCGATCCTGCAGGTCGTGCCGGGCCTGCGGATCGCCGCGCCACGGGACGGGACCCGGATCGCCGAACTGCTGGCCGAGGCGGTCGAGGTCAGCGACGGCCCGACCGTGGTCCGGTTCCCCAAGGGCACCGTGGGCGCCGAGACCGAGGCGATCGGCAAGGCCGGCGGCATGGACGTGCTGGCCCGGCCGGACGGGCCGGCCGCCCCGGACGTGCTGCTGATCGGCGCCGGGCCGATGGCCGTGATGGGCCTGGCCACCGCCAGCCGGCTGGCCGACCAGGGCATCCGGGTCACCGTGCTGGACCAGCGCTGGACCAAGCCGGTGGACCCGGCGCTGGCCGGCCTCGCCGCCCAGGCCCGGCTGGTGGCCACCGTCGAGGACAACGGCGTGGCGGGTGGATTCGGCGATGCGGTGTGCCGGCTGCTGCGCGAGGCGGATGTGCGGACCACGGTGCGGACGTTCGGCCTGCCGCAGCGGTTCCTGGACCACGGCAGCCGGGACGAGGTGCTCGACGAGGTGGGCTTGGTGCCGCAGCACCTGGCCCGGCAGATCACTGAGGCCGTGGCCCGGCTCGACCCCGAACTGGCCGATAACCCCCAGGGATGAGACCCCAGTGACCACACTCCAGGTGGCCGTCGTCGGTTCCGGCCCGGCCGGGATCTACACGGCCGAGGCGCTGATCAAGCAGGCCGCCGCGCTCGACGTCCCGGTCGCGGTCCACGTCGACGTGCTCGACCGGCTGCCAACCCCCTACGGCCTGGTGCGGTACGGCGTCGCCCCGGACCACAAGTCGATCAAGTCGATCGCCGAGTACCTGCGCGGCGTGCTCGAGCACGACGGCGTGCGCTTCCTGGGCGGCATCCACCTGGGCGACGACGTGACCCGCGACGACCTGCTGGCCAGCTACGACGCCGTGGTCTACGCGACCGGCGCGATGCGCGACCGGCACCTGCGCATCCCCGGCGAGAACCTGACAGGCAGCGTCGCCGCGACGGACTTCGTCAACTGGTACTGCGGTCACCCCGACGTCGACCCCGTCGCGTACACGCTGGACGCCGAGTCGGTGGCGGTGATCGGGGTGGGCAACGTCGCGGTCGACGTGGCCAGGATCCTGGTCCGCGACCCGGAGGAGCTGCGCGAGACCGACGTGTCCCAGCCGGTCCTCGACGCGCTGATGGCCAGCAAGGTCCGCGAGGTGCACATGATCGGCAGGCGCGGCCCGGCGCAGGCGAAGTTCACCACCAAGGAGCTGCGCGAGCTGGGCGAGCTGGCCGGCGTTGACGTGGTCGTCGGTGACGGGGAGGCCGACCTGGACGCGTTCGACCCGACCGGGGAGAGCGCCCGGCTGGCCCAGGCCGACCGGCACGTGCGCGGCAACTACAACGTGATCTCCGGCTGGGCGGCAAAGCAGCCGGCTGGCGCGGCACGCAGGCTGACCGTGCGGTTCTGGCTGCGTCCGGTGGAAATTCACGGGGAGGAACGAGTATCGGGCCTGACCCTGGAGCGGACCAGGCTGGACGAGAACGGCGCGTTCACCGGGACCGGCCAGTTCGAGACGCTGCCGGCCCAGCTGGTGCTGCGCTCGGTGGGCTATCAGAGCGTGCCGCTGCCCGGCGTCCCGTTCGACGACCGGTCGTCAATCGTGCCGAACGCCGAGGGCCGGGTGCTCGGCCCGGACGGCCAGCCGCTGCCGGGGGAGTACGTGGCCGGCTGGCTCAAGCGCGGCCCGACTGGCGTGATCGGCACCAACAAGTCCGACGCGGCGCAGACGGTTCGCTCCCTGCTGGCCGACCTGGCGGGCGGGCCTGGCCCGGACGACGTCCAGCTGCCGCGGGCCGGCCTGCTCCGGCTGCCAGAGCCCGATGCTGCCACGGCCGGGCAGGCGGGGCAGTCGCGGTTCGAGCGGCTGCTGGCTGACAGGGCGATCCGGCCCGTCAGCTACGACGACTGGCTGCGGATCGAGACCGCGGAGCGGGAGCTGGCCGAGCGGCTGAGCCGAGGCGCCAGGGTCAAGCTGGCCAGCCGCGAAGAGCTCTACCAGGCCTGCGGAATGGTCCCGCGCGAGTCACCCTGAGCCGCTAGCGGCGGGGTCGGATGGCGGCGCGTGCGGCCGGGCGGTCTCAGCCGGCTCACTGAGCGAGCGCTGCAGGCTGCAGCGCCTCAGGCCGCTCTGGCCTCGGTGACCTTGACTGATACGCCGGGCCGCGGGGCGACTTCGATGCGCATCTTCAGCCCGAGCTTGCGGGATAGCTCGACCAGGGTCTCGATGGACGGATTGTGCTCAGCACCTTCGAGCCGGCTGACCACTGATGGCCTCCATCCGAGCCGCTCGGCCAGAGCTCGCTGGGACAGCTTGTGCCTGGTCCGGTAAGCAACGATCGCTACGGCCACTTCCCGCGCCAGCGCTGTGCGTTCCCACTCGCGCCGGAACTCCGGGTCACGCGCCAGTTCCTCAGCGACTGCCTGCTCGTGCGTCTTCAAGTCGGTCAGCTTCATGGTCAAACCTCCAGTTCGCGGAGCCGACGCTCCGCCTCGGCGACCGCCAGCCCGAAGCCGCGGTGGTCCCGTCCCGCCTCTGGCGCGACCGCTAACACGACCATCACGTCGCCAGCTCGGCGGTATAACGCCCGCCAGGGCGAGCGTCCTCGCCTTGGCCGCAGCTCCCGCAGGCCAGTCCTGCTGCCCTGAACCAGGCTGGTATGCGGGAACCCAAGCCGGCTGTCGGCACGGAGCTTCTCGACCGCCGATGCCAGCGCTGCTCGCTCGGCCGACGGGAGGTTCCGCCATTCCGCCTCGTACTGCGGGTGGTAGGCAACTGGCAGCGCCATGCTCAGCAGCATAGCAAACTTGCGGGCAGTCTGCCCGCAAGTTTGCTACATAGTTCGATGACTAAGAACGACAGTTGGAGCGCAGGCGCCCGGCCGGTGCTCAACGAACCTGACTCCCGCAGGCCTTCCTCGGGCGGCCGGGCTCGGCCTGCCCCGCGAGCGAGCGCTGCAGGCGGCCGGCCAGCGAGCGGATGTGCTCGATCAGCTCGGGCGGCTCGAGCACGGTGAAGTCCAGGCCCATCAAGCCCAGGTGGAACGCGATCGCCTCGACTGAGTCGGACCCGCTGGTGAGCAGGCAGCTGTCCTCGGTCAGCGGCTCGACCACCCCGCTGGTCGGCGTGACCTGCTCAGCCAGCATCGAGGTCGGCGCGTGCACGATCACCTTCGCCCGGAACCGGTAAGGCGCGGCGGTCACTGCATGGGCGACGAACGAGGCCGCGTCCGGCGGATCCCGCGGGACGAACCTGACCCCGGTCGGCTGCGGGTCGCTGATCCGGTCGGCCCGGAACGTGCGCCAGTCGTCGTGCTCGACGTCACGCGCGACCAGGTACCAGCGGTGCCCGGCGTGGACGAGCCGGTGCGGCTCGGTGACCCGCCGGCTGCCGGCCCCGTGGTGGTCGCGGTAGCCGAAGGCCAGCCGGACGTGGCGGCGGCAGGCGCCGGCGATCGTGGTCAGCGCGGACGGGTCGATCGTCGGCCGGGGCCCTGCCAGCGGCACGGTCACCTGCTGCAGGGCGGCAGTCCGCTCGCGCAGGCGCGCTGGCAGCACCTGCTCCAGCTTTGCCAGCGCGCGGACCGAGGTCTCCTCGATCCCGGTCACCGTGTGGCTGGCCGCGGTCCGCAGGCTGATCACAACCGCAATGGCCTCGTCGTCGTCCAGCAGCAGAGGCGGCAGCGACGACCCGGCGCCGAGCCGGTAACCGCCGGCCACGCCGCGGCTGGCCTGCACCGGGTAGCCGAGATCGCGCAGCCGCTGGACGTCTCGGCGCAGGGTGCGCCCGGCGACGCCGAGCCGCCGGGCAAGCTCCGCGCCTGGCCACTCCGGCCGGGCCTGGAGCAGCGACAGCAGCTGCAGCAGCCGGGCCGAGGTTTCCACCACGAGTCTCAGTCTGCCAGCTATTGAGGACTGTAGCTGGCCGCAATAGCTTCTAGCATCGGTGGCATGGAACTGGACTGGAGCACCTTGCTGGCAGAGCAGCTCGAGGGGCACTGGGCGGAGCAGCTGCGCCCGCGCCTGGCCGGGCTCACCGACGAGGAGTACTTCTGGGAGCCGGTGCCGGGCTGCTGGAGCGTCCGGCCGCGCGGGCAGGCGACCACGTCGCGCGCCGGCGGGACCGGAGAATATGTGTGGGAGTTCGAGTGGCCGGCGCCGGACCCGCCGCCCGTCACCACCATCGCCTGGCGGTTCGCGCACATCACCGTCGGGGTCTTCGCCCAGCGGAACGCGGCGCACTTCGGCGGCCAGCCAGCCGACCACAACAACTTCGAGTACGCCGGGTCAGCCGCCGAAGCGCTGCGAAAGCTCGACGAGGCGCACGCAGCGTGGATGAAGGGCGTGCGCGACCTGGGCGCTGACGGGCTGCGGCGGCCGTGCGGACCGGCCGAAGGGCCGTTCGCCGACCACCCGCTGGCCGCGCTGGTGCAGCACATCAACCGCGAGGCAATCCATCATGGCGCCGAGGTTGCGCTGCTGCGCGACCTCTACGTGCACCGGGAGAAGTGACATGCCATTGAGTTTCCAGGTGACCATGGACTGCGCGAACGCGCACGAGCAGGCCGACTGGTGGGCGGAGACACTTAGCTGGGATGTGGTCTGGCCGGACGAGAAATTCATCCAGTCGATGATCGACCAGGGCCATGCGACGGACGCCGCCATTAAGACGCACCGCGGGCACCTGGTCTGGGCCGAGGCCGCGGCCATCGTGCACCCGGACGGCCCGGATGCCGCGGACAGCGGCCGGATGTACTTCCAGCAGGTCCCCGAGGCCAAGACGGCCAAGAACCGGCTGCACCTCGACGTCCGGGTCGGCGCCGGCGAGATGGAGGCCGCGCAGGAGCGGCTAGTGCAGCGCGGGGCGACGCTGCTGCGCCGGGACAGCCAGGGACCGCATCAGTACATCGTGATGACCGATCCCGAAGGCAACGAGTTCTGCATGACCTGAGCCGCCTGCGGCGCTGCATGCAGGCAGCGGGAGATTCCGCTGCGGAGGTATGAACAATGGTCGCCTTGCGCACGACCCGCGCTCGGATACTCGCACTCCGGTCAGGACGGGCTGCTCCGGTCAGGCGAGCAGCGACCTGAGCAGGTCGCGGGTGCGGCGCTCGTCGTCGCCACGGCCGTACTCGCCCGCCACGAAATCGGTCACGCCAGCGTCGGCGAGCGCCTTGATCTGCCCGGCGACGGCCTCCTCGGAGCCGACGATGGCGACGTCGCCGGGGCCAGCCGCACCTTCCTTGTCGAGCATGGCCCGGTAGGACGGCAGCTGGCCGTAGATGGAGAAGACCCGCTCTGCCCGCGCACGCGCGCTGTCGGGGTCGTCGGTGACGCACACCGGCAGGATGCAGACGACGCGCGGCGCGGAGCGGCCTGCACTGCTGGCGGCCTGGGTGATCGCCGGGACGATGTAGTCGCGAATCGTGCCAGGTCCGGTCATCCACGTCACGGTGCCGTCGGTGCGCTCGCCCGCCAGGGCGAGCATCCGCGGCGCGAGCGCGGCGAGCAGCACCGGCACCGGGTGCGGCCGCGGCGTCGACAGCCCGATGCCGGCCCGCAGTGTGCTGCCCTGGAACGAGGCGGCCTCGCCCTCGAGCAGCGGCAGCAGCACCGACAGGTACTCACGCATGTGCACGGCCGGCCGCTCGAAGCTGTAGCCGTACATGTCCTCGATGACCACCCGGTGGGACAGGCCGATCCCGAGGGCGAGCCGCCCGCCGACCGCGAGCGAGGTGGTCAGCGCCTGCTGGGCCAGCACCGCCGGGTGGCGCGGATAGGTGGGCACCACGGCGGTGCCGACCTCGATGCCGGGCACCTGGCCACCCACCGCGGCAAGCGCGGTCAGCGCGTCGAGCCCGAAGATGTTCGACATCCAGGCCGAGGCGAAGCCGTCGTCGGCTGCCTGCTGGAGCCGCACGGCGAGCTTGCTGAGTGCCTCTGGGCCGGCCGGCTCGGCTATCGATGTCCCGATCCGCATCGCTCGCCTCCGCCTGGCAGCCCCGGCGGCCGCCTCAGGCCCTGATCATGACGGCTGCCAGCCAGGGCACGCAAGCCGGGCAGCGGACCACGGCGGCGCCGCGAGGCGCACGACGGCGACCGCAGCACCCGGCGGCAATGGCAAAGTAAGCCTGAAGCATGGCCGGGGGCTGTATTAGCGCTCGTGGTTGCGGGGACAATAGGGACATGAGTTCCGGTCAGACCCGTCAGCGCCCTGGCGAGCGCAAGGCTGCCACTGGCCTGCCCGGTCAGAATGACCGCGGCCATCCGGCCAGCCGACCGGCGGGCCAGGCTGAGCGCGAGGCGGCACCGCCGCCGCCGGCCCCGCTGCCGCCCGACCGTTACCTGGACCGCGAGGAGAGCTGGCTTCGCTTCGCCGAGCGCGTGCTCCAGCTGGCCGAGGACCCGAACGTCCCGCTGCTGGAGCGGGTCAGGTTCGTCTCGATCTTCGCTGACGCCGTCGACGAGTTCTTCATGGTGCGGGTGGCCGGCCGGATCCGCCGGATGGCGACCGGGCTGCCGGTGGAGAACGCGACCGGGCGGCCGCCCAGGGAGATCCTGGAGAACACGCTGGAGCTGGCGCGCGAACTGTCCGCCCGGCACGCGCGCAACTACACCACCGCGATCGTGCCCGCCCTCGCTCAGGAGGGCATCGAGATCCTGCGCTGGAAGGAGCTGGCCGGGCGCGAGCAGCAGGAACTGCAGCGGCTGTTCCGGGAGCGGATCTACCCGGTACTGACGCCCCTGGCCGTCGACCCGGCGCACCCGTTCCCGTTCATTTCCGGCTTGTCGCTGAGCCTGGCGGTGACCATCGCCGACCCGCGCACCGGCGCGACGATCTTCGCCAGGGTGAAGGTGCCGCCGCTGCTGCCCAGGTTCCTGAGCGTCGGGCACAACAGGTTCGTCCCGCTCGAGGACGTCATCGCCGCGCACCTCGACCAGCTGTTCGTCGGGCTCGACGTGATCGAGCACTACGCCTTCCGGGTGACCAGGATCCGCGACCTGGAAATCGACGAGGACGTCACTGAGGACCTGCTGCAGTCGCTGGAGCGGGAGCTGATGCGGCGCAGGTTCGAGCCTGCCGTCCGGCTTGAGGTCGAGGAGTCTATCTCCGCCGACGTGCTCGACAAGCTGGTCACCGAGCTGGACGTAGACAAGCGCGCCGTCTACCGGGTCAGCGGGCCGCTCGACCTGTCCGGCCTTTCCGCCATCGCCGACCTGGACATCCCGCGGCTGAAGTACTCGGCGTTCGTTCCCTCGGAGTCTGCGATCCCGCAGGACACCAGCGTGTTCGGGGTGCTAGCCGATCACGACGTGCTGGTGCACCACCCGTACGACTCGTTCACCGCGAGCGTGCAGCGCCTGGTCGTCTCCGCCGCTGCTGACCCGCGGGTGCTGGCGATCAAGCACACGCTGTACCGGACCAGCGGTGACTCTGAGATCGTCGACGCCCTGATCGATGCCGCCGAGGCTGGCAAGCAGGTGGTGGTCGTCGTCGAGATCAAGGCGCGCGGCGATGAGCGAGCGAATATCGCCTGGGCGCGCAAGCTTGAGCAGGCAGGCTGCCATGTCGTCTACGGGTTCGTCGGCCTGAAGACGCATTGCAAGATGGTGCTGGTGGTGCGCGAGGAGAGTGACGGCTCACTGCGCCGGTTCTGCCACATCGGCACGGGCAACTACCATCCGAAGACCGCGCGGCTGTATGAGGACTTCGGCCTGCTGACCGCCGACCGGGTCGTCGGCGAGGACATCACCGACCTTTTCAACCACCTGACCGGGTTCAGCCGCAAGAGCGACTACGGCCGGCTGCTGGTCGCGCCCGAGCGAGTCAGGGCGGGCCTGGTGGAGCAGATCGAGGAGCAGGCCCGGCGCAGCCGCGATGGCCTGCCGTCGCGGATCCAGATGAAGTGCAACGCGATCATCGACGAGGCGACCATCGACGCGCTCTACCGCGCGTCGCAGGCGGGGGTGCCGATCGACCTGTGGGTCAGGGGGATCTGCGCGCTGCGACCTGGCGTGCCGGGGCTGTCGGAGACCATCCGGGTCCGCAGCGTGGTCGGGCGATTCCTGGAGCATTCGCGGATCTACTCGTTCGGAAACGGCAATGGCAAGGCACCCGGTGACATCTGGATCGGCAGCGCCGACCTCATGCACCGCAACCTGGACCGCCGGGTGGAGCTGCTGGTGCGGGTCACCGACCCGAGCCACCGCTCCGAGCTGCGGAGCTTCATCGGCCTGGCGATGGACTCGCGGAGCGCGTCGTGGTGGCTTGGCCCGGATGGCACCTGGACCAGGCATCACCTGGACGACTCCGGCGAGCCGCTGAATGACGTGCAGGAACTGATGGTCAAGCTCCGGGGCCGGGCTGGCGATGCCTGACCCCGCCGACGGGGAGGTGCGGGCGGCCGGCGCGGTCACCTGGCGGCCTGGCCCTGACGGGCCGCAGGTGGCGCTCGTCCACCGGCGCCGCTACGACGACTGGTCGTTCCCGAAGGGCAAGGCTGAGCCAGGTGAGCATCCGCTGCTCACCGCCGTGCGGGAGGTCGCGGAGGAGACCGGCGTGCGGGTGCTGCTCGGCCGCCCGGTCGGGCCGGTCAGGTATCAGGCGAAAGGGCGGCCCAAGCGGGTGGACTACTGGGCCGGCCAGTGCGCCGAGGAGCCGGCCGTCTTCGAGCCCAACGCCGAGGTGGACGTCGTTGACTGGCTGTCGCTGCCGGCCGCTCGGCAGCGGCTGAGCTACCCGCGCGACGTCGGCACGCTGGACAGGTTCGCCGCCGGGCCGGCCCGGACCGTGCCGCTCATCCTGCTGCGGCATGCCGAGGCCGGCCATCGCGGCAGCTGGCCAGGAGACGACCTTGACCGGCCGCTGAGCCAGGACGGCGCCGCGGTTGCTGAGATGGTCGCCCGGCTGCTGACCTGCTTTGGCCCGCACCGGGTGATCACCTCGACCGCCGAGCGCTGCGTGGGCACCGTCCGGCCGTTCGCCGTCATGGCCGGCGCGCATATTGAGCTGGAGGCCGCGTTTACCGTGGGCCAGCCGGACGGCGAGGCGGCGGCGGCCAGGGCAGCGGCTATCGCGCGCGATGGCCTGCCGGCCGTGATCTGCGCGCACCGGGAGAACATCCCGGTGCTGCTCAACGCCGCCTGCGCTCAGCTGGGTGCCACCGCCCCTGACGCTCCGGGCCTGGACAAGGGCGGCTTCTGGGTTCTGCAGTCGGCGGAAGGCAAGCTCGCGTCCGCCGAGTGCCATCACCCGGGCGACGAGCCGGCCGGAGCCGCGTTAACCCGATGCTCGCCTGCCAGCCGCCAGCCGTCCGCCGCGCAGCCAGTCGGCTAGGCTGCCGCCGCTCGCGTCACCGGCTGGTCAGGCAGGCGACGGCCTCAGCGCTGCCGAGCCTTGAGTTCTGCGCCTGCCGGCAAGATCCTGCATCGGGCTGCGCACGCGATTAGCCAGCCTGCGATCGTAATAGCCAGCCCCCGTCACGATTCGATGGTGGCGGGCTCCCAGTCGAGGGTCGGCGGCAGCGCTCCCTCAAGGATCAGCAGCCAGCGCTTGACCTCCAGCCCGGTGCCGCCGCTGTAGCCGCCAAGCCCATCGCTGGCGACCACCCGGTGGCACGGCACGATGACGGCGATCGGATTCGACCCCATGATCTGGCCGACGGTACGGGCCGGCAGGTCAGGCCCGGCCGGCTCGAGTCCGGCTTGCCTCGCCAGCGCGCCGTAGGTGACCGTCTCGCCATAGCCGACGTCCTGGTACAGCGCGCTGAGCACGCGCCGCTGCTGTCCGGTGATCCTTGTCCAGTCCAGCGGCAGCTCGAATGCCTTGCGCTCGCCTCGCAGATACTCGGAGAGCTGCCGGCCGGCCTCGGCGGCGGCGCTGAGCGCGCCGGTGCCCGGGTCGTCCCCGGCTGCCGGTGCGTCCAGGTCCTGCCGGGCCTTGCGCGACCAGCGCACGCTGGCCACCCCGGCAGCGCTGCAGCCCACCGAGAGCCGCCCGACCGGGGTGGGCAGCACGGCCCAGGCGAGTTCGCTCACGCCCGCAATTCTGCCCGCCGGCACTGACAGTCCCGACTGGTCCAGGTGCGTCGGTACCGGCGAGCTCCGTCAGCTGCCGCCGGTGCGGAAAACTCTGGCTGGCCTGGCTGAGTGCCTGCTCACGGGCGGTGCGGGGCGCCTCGGAGGCAGGCCGGAAATGTCGGTCCCGCGCGATAGAACTGTGATGTCAGCGCCGGTCCGAGGAAGGAGAGCGGATGGCAGACAGCCTCGCCGATGTCGTGGCGGCAGAGCTCACCGAGCTGTCGCGACGGCTGACCGAGCCGGCGGCGCGGGAATGCCTGCGTTGTTACCTGATCAGGATGCTCGGCGAGTTCGGATGCGACGGCACCCACCGCTGGACAACGAGATGGCGTGAGGCTTGCGCGCCCCGCGCGCGTGATCTCCTCTGGCGGCTGCAGCAGCGCGGCGCGTGCTGCTGTGACTGCGAAGTGATCTTCAACGTGTTCCCCGACTATCCAGATGCTGACCGGCCGGTGCCATGCACCGGGGCGCCGCAGCCAGGCTCGGCGGCGCCCTGCGACCTGCGGCCGGTCAGGCGGACAGCCTGACTCATGGCGGCCGCAGCCGGCTGCGGCCGCCATTCCTGCAATTTGCGGCGCATTCGATCAGGTGCCGGGCCGATCAGGTGCCGGGCCGATCAGGTGCCGGGCCGGTCGGGTGCCGGCTGGTCGGGTGCCGGCTGGTCGGGTGCTGGTGCCACCTGGTCGGGCGCCGGCTGGCCGGCCGCGGCTGCGTGCAGCGCACCCGCCAGGGCCTCGCTGGTGAGGCCGACCTGCCAGGGCCTGGCACCGTATCCGGCCAGAGCCGCGCCGACCTGTTCGGGGCCTGCCGGATCTGGCGGCAGCCAGGCGAGCCGGCGTACCGCGTCGGGCGGCAGCAGGTTCTCTGTCGGAAGGTGGTTGGCCTCGGCGAGCGCCGCCACCGACGCACGCGCAGCGATAAGGCGGCGCGCCGCCTGCGGGTCGCGTTCCTGCCACCGGTGCGTCGGCGGTGGTCCGTCTCCTGGCGGCGCTGATGATCCTGGCAAGGCCGCGTCCGGCAGCGCGCGCGCCCTGGCGACTGCGCCGAACCAGACCGACGCGTTCCGCCTGGCCCCCCGCCCTGAGAAGGCGGCAAGCCCGGTCAGCTCGTCGAGCCGGGCCGGTGCCGATCGCGCTGCCTCGATGATCGCCGCGTCGGGCAGCACCCGGGTGGGCGAGATATCCCGGCGGCGGGCAATGGCGTCCCGCTCGGTCCACAGCTCGCGGACGATCGCCAGCCCCCGCCGGTTCCTGACCCGGTGTATCCCTGACGTCCGGCGCCACGGGTCCGGCCGCGGCCCCGGCGAGGGCGCTGCGAGCACGGCGGCGAATTCCTGCTCCGCCCATTGCGACTTGCCCTGCTCAGCGAGCTGCCCGGCGAGCGCGTCCCGCAGCTCCACCAGCACCTCGACGTCCAGCGCGGCATACCGGAGCCACTCTTCCGGCAGCGGGCGGGTCGACCAGTCAGCCGCGGAGTGAGTCTTCTCCAGGCTGAACCCGAGGACGGTCTCGACCAGAGTGCCCAGGCCGACGCGCGGGTAGCCGAGCAGCCGCCCGGCCAGCTCGGTGTCGAACAGCCGCTGCGGCCGGTAGCCAAGGTCGGCCAGGCAGGGAAGGTCCTGCGAGGCGGCATGCAGCACGGCCTCGGTATCGGCTAGGGCGGCGTCGATCCCGGAAAGATCAGGGCAGGTCACCGGGTCGATCAGCACCGTGCCAGCGCCCTGACGGCGGAGCTGGACCAGGAAGGCGCGGTGCCCGTAGCGGAAGCCGGAGGCGCGCTCGGCGTCCACGGCGACCGGGCCGTGGCCCTCGGCCAGCGACCTGGTGGCCTCGCGCAGCGCCCCGGTGGTGCCGATCAGCGGCGGCAGTCCTTCTCTCGGCTCGAGCAGCGGCACCGGAGCCGGCGATGAAGCTTGCTCGCTGGACTTGCTCTCGGGCCTGCCACCGGCGGGCTCGCTGGTGGCAGCGTCGGCGCCGGCAGCGTCGGCAGGGCCGTTGGTGGCAGGGTCGGTGGTGGCAGGGTCGGTGGCGGCGGGATTGGTGGCGGCGGGGTTATCACCGCCAGTCGGCTGGTGCGACGGACGGCTCACGACTGCTTCCGAGCGCCGGGCCGGCGCAGCGCGGCCACCCCGGACGGCAGCGGCGGCAGGCCAGCCGCCATGCACAGCGCGTCGGACCAGGCTTCGATGTGCCCGCTGAGGTCAAGGGTCGCGTCATCACCGGCCGCCGGAGACCACGAGGCCCGCAGCTCGAATCCCGTCGACACGGGTTCCGCCTGTTTCGTGCCGAACCCCTCCGTCACCACTCTCGTCACGGATCCGCTGGGCAGCCGGTAGCCGTCGGCCCTGGCGTCGAGCGCCTCGGTCAGCCAGCTCCAGCCGACCTGACCGATCAGCGGGTCGGCCGCGATCTCCGGATCCAGGTCGGCGCGGATGTAGGCGATGAACCTGAAGCGCCCGGCCCAGCCGGCCTGCCCCGCCGGATCGAACAGCAGGATCAGCTTCCCCCAGCCCATCTCATCGTCCGCCTGCAGGACCGTGGCGGCAAACGCGGCGGCGAACGGGGCGAGCTTGCGTGGCGGGGGCTCATCCTCGAAGCTCAGCTCGGGCCTGGCGGCGCGCAGCGCGGCTAGGCCGTCTCGCAGCCCGTCGACGGCCGCCGAGAACGCGGCCATGGCGGCGCCGTCTGGTGGCCGGGCTGAGCTGGCCGCTGGCCTCATGACCACAGTGCACCACGGTGGCGCGGCCAGCCTGGCGCCAGCCCCGGCCGGGCCGCGCCCGGCTGGCGCGTGCCTGTCTTGCGCCAGGCAGGCCCGGCGCGCGGGGGCCGGCTCATGCCACCCGGCCTCGCTGCTCGGCCAGCTCTGCGGTGGCCGCGGCTGGCGGGGCGAAGCTGACCAGCAGCCCGGTGCCGCAGGCGGCGCACAGCCACTCCGGGCACCGGTCGCCGGCGCAGTCGGGGCAGGGCTGCTCGGCGTGCAGCTGCTGGAAGAGCCGGCTCTTGCCGCATTCCGGGCACCGCCGGATAACGCTGATCATCTGCCGCCTCCTTGCTGTCAGCCGGGCCGCCTGACGTGTACCCGCGGGGCCCGACCCGTGGTCACGGCCCCGATCATCGCTTCCGATGCTGGCACGCAGGCCAGCCGGGGTTGTGGATCTCGGGCGGCGTGTCATTGCCCGTTTCGGGGCAAACCCGCGGCTGGCTCGGCTGCATCGGCCCAGCTGGCAGCCCGCCGGGCAGGCCGGACGAGCACCGTCAGCGCTGTGAGACGATCCCTGATGTGACAGCGCAGACTGCCAACTCCGTGCTCGTCCGGGCCTGCCGCGGGCTGCCGGTTCCCTACACGCCGGTCTGGTTCATGCGGCAGGCGGGCCGGGCGATGCCCGAATACCAGCGGGTCCGGGCCGGCCGGTCGATGGTCGAGACATGCTCCGATCCCGCCCTGATCGCCGAGATCACCCTGCAGCCTGTCCGCAGGTACGGGGTCGACGCGGCGATCCTGTTCAGCGACATCGTGGTGCCGCTGCGCGCAGTCGGCGTCGGCGTCGACATCAAGCCCGGCGTCGGCCCGGTGGTGGACGAGCCGGTGCGCCAGCCGGCTGACGTGCGCCGGCTCAGGGCGCTGGTGCCCGGCGACGTGCCGTTCATCACCGAGGCGGTCACGGCGCTGACCGGCCAGCTGGGCAGTACTCCGCTGATCGGCTTCGCCGGCGGTCCGTTCACGCTGGCCTCCTACCTCGTCGAGGGCGGCCCGTCGAAGAGCTTCCCGGCGACCAAGGCGATGATGTATGGCGAGCCGGAGCTGTGGGACGAGCTGCTCGGCCGGCTGACTGACATCGTCATCGCATTCCTGCAGGTGCAGGCTGATGCTGGCGTATCCGCGGTGCAGCTGTTCGACTCCTGGGTCGGCACGGTCAGCCCGGACGACTACCGGCGGTCGATGCTGCCGCACACCAGGAGGATCTTCGCTGCCCTGGCGGACTACGGGCTGCCGAGGATTCACTTTGGCGTCGGCACCGGCGAGCTGCTCGGCTTGCTGGCAGAGTCAGGTGCCGATGTGGTCGGCGTCGACTGGCGGGTGCCGCTGGACATTGCGGCTGGCCGGGTGGGTGCGGAGAAGGCTCTGCAGGGGAACCTGGATCCCGCGATCGTGCTCGCACCCTGGGAGGTCGTCGCCGACCGGGCCAGGGACGTGCTGCGCCGCGGCCGGGCCGCGCACGGCCACGTCTTCAACCTCGGCCACGGCGTGCTGCCCGAGACCGACCCGGACGTGCTCGCCAGGCTGACCGACCTGGTGCACGCCGAGTCGGCGACCGCCGCGGACGGCTGACACCCGTTGAGCCGCGCGGCACCTCGGGAGCCGGGCTGCTCCAGGCACACCGGCTCCCGAGGCGCGGCGCTCACGGCGCGGTCGGGCCCGGCTGCTGCGGGCCTGGCGGCGCCGAACGGCTGCGGCGCAGTCGCACGCCGCCGAATCCGAGGCCAGCCGCGACCCCGGCGATGACCAGGAACGGCAGCAGCGCGCCGAGCGCGGTGAGCAGCCCCGAGACAGTGACCCGGAGCGCGCGCCAGCCGCCGGACAGGCCGGCCAGGAAGCCGGCGTGGTGGTGCCTGGCCGGCGCGTGCTTTGCCGCCGGAGCGGTGAGCTGGAGCGAGACGGTCGCGTAGCTGGTCTGCCTGGACAGCGCGCGCTGCTCGGCCTGGAGTGCCTCCAGGGCCGATTCCTGGGAGCTGATCTGGTTCTGCACCTCCAGCAGGCTGGTCACCGAGCCGGCCCTTCGCAGCAGCGCGCGCAGCTGGCCGATCGCTGCCTCAGCCGAGGTGACCCGGCTGGTCACGTCGGCGACCTGCTGGGTGACGTCACTTGCCTGGCGGGTGACCGACGTCACCGTGCCGAGGCTCGCTGACAACTTGCTCAGCGTCGCCGGGTAGGCGTCCACCGGGATCTTGAGCTGCAGGCTGGCGGTGCTCGCCGCGGCGTGCCCTGGGCTGGCCGATTCGTGCTCGCTAGCGATGTATCCGCCGGCGGCGGTGACGATCTCGCCCGCCCTCGCGGCTGCCGCGGCGACGTTGCTGGCCCGCACGGCGAGGTTAGCGGTGTAGATGATGCTCTGGCTGGACAGGGCGAGCGTCGCTGGCCGCTGGCCGGCCGCCGCGCCGTGCGGCGCCTCAGGAGCGGGCGCGGCTCCGACGGCGTTTGCCGGGGCCGACTTCACTGAGCTGCCGGCTGAGTTCGCTGAGCTGCCGGCCGAGCACGCCGCGAGCAGCAGGCAGCTGCCCGTTGCCGCGGCGCCGAGGAGGATGATCGCCGGCCGCCGGCCGCTGGATCGCGCTCTATGCCGCGGCGGCGGGTCGTGCATCGTGCTGTTCATGCCGATGGGACGCGGCCAGGAACGCGCTGGTTCCGCGTGCCCACACCCGTAATGGCGGCGCTGCGCCTTCGTGATCCCGCAGTTACCCCCGCCGGCTAGTTCTGCTGGGCCGCGGTCCTATCCGCGCTGCGGGACCTGCTGCAAGGCCCAGGTATTGCCGTCGGGGTCGCTGAAGGTGACGAACGAGCCCCACGGCTGCACGTCAATGTCGCTAGCCTGCACCCCGTTGCTGATGAGCGCGCGCCGCGCAGACTCGACGTCGGCGACGACCACCTGGACGCCCCGCTGCGAGCCGGGTGGCATGTCGGTAATGCCAGTGCCAAGTACCACCGAGCAGGCCGAGCCGGGCGTGGTGAGCTGCACGAACCGCAGGGCGTCGCTGACCTGGTAGTCGTGATCAGCATGGAAGCCGACCTGCCGCACGTAGAAGTCCTTGGCGCGATCGACGTCAGTCACCGGGATGGCCACGAGCTCGATTTTCCAGTCCATGACCGTACGCTACGCCGGGCGTCCGACCGGCCCGACCGCCGCAAGAGCTAGCTCTGCCTGCGCTCGATCAGTGGCTTCCCGCTGGTCGCGAAGCCGGTGAAGCCGACGGCCCACATACTGTGCGCGGACAGCGCGGTGATGCCGATCAGGGCAGCCAGCCTGGTGCCGTTCTGGCCGGGCCCCGGCACGCGCAGCCAGCTTCGCCCGTTCCAGTGCATGATGACGGCCTTGCCGTGGGTCTCGCCGCCGACGGCCCAGGCATCCTGCCGGGAGATGGCGGCGACACCCGTCAGCTGGCAGTCCCTGGTGCACGGGCTGGGCACGTGCCGCCAGGAAGTTCCGTTCCAGCGCAAGGTCAGGGTCCGGTTGTTCCTGGTCTCGCCGACCGCCCAGACATCGCGCGCGGCGACGGCGTCGATGCCGGTGAGGGCGCCGACCGGCAGCCGCGGCGCCGCCTGCCGATGCCATGTTCTGCCGTTCCAGTGCTCGATCAGCACATGGCCGCTGAAGCCGTTAGGCCCGGTCTCGCCGACAGCCCAGGCGCTGGTCGCGGACGTGGCGGTGACGGCGATCAGCGAGGCCCTGGCGCTGAGCTTCGGCCCGGCGGCTCGCCGCCACGCGGTGCCGTTCCACCTCAGGATCAGCGCCTTGCCACCGGCGCCGTTCCCCACGGCCCAGGCATCGCGAGCTGAGATGACCGTGAGGCCGGCGAGCTGACCGGTTGTCTTATCCGGGACCACGTGCCACGCGGCGCCGTTCCAGTGCTCGATGAGCACTCTGGAACCGGTGCCGCCGACCGCCCAGGCATCGCGTGCCGAAGCGGCGGCGACAGCCGTCAGCTCGCTGCCCAGTGGCAGCCGGGGCGCGTGCTGTCGATGCCACGCCGTGCCGTTCCAGTGCTCGATGACCGGCCTGCCCATCGGCGAGCTAAACGTGACCGTGCGGCCGACTGCCCACCCGTTGCTGGCCGACGTCGCGGTCACCCCGTCGAGAATGCCGCCGAAGGCGGGGGCGCGCTGCACCGTCCAGTGCGCTGGCGCGGCTGGCGCAGCCGCTGCGGTGCTCGCTGCCCCTGACCCGGCGAGCAGCAGCAGAGCGGTCAGCGCAAGCGCTGTCTTGGCAGCGACCCTGGCAATAGACACGACGCCACCTCAGACTCGGGACTCGCGCCCTGGGAGCCCCAGCGGGCACGACAAGCGAAAGGATGTCATGGACCGCCGACAGGGAAGAGCGAGCTGGTGAGCTATCCGAAGATCGAGCTGCACGTGCACCTGGAAGGGACCGTCCGTCCGGCCGCGCTGCTGGAGATCGCGCGGCGCAATGACGCGCGGCTGCCAGCCAGCACGGTCGAGGAAATGGCGGCGCTGTATGAATTCCGGGACTTCGCGCAATTCATCGAGGTCTGGGTGCTGACCACCAGCGCGCTGCGGACTGCGCGTGACTATCAGCAGGTCGTCACGGACTATGCCAGGGAGGCCGCGGCCTATGGCGCTGTCTACCTGGAGGGCATCTTCACCCCGGCCGAAGCGGTCCGCCGGGGCGCGAGCTGGGACGAGGTGTTCAGCGGTTTCTGCGACGGCGCGCGGGAGGCGCGGGAATTGCACGGCGTGCAGGTGGCGCTCACGCCGGACATCCCGCGGGGATACCCGATGGAGGACGCCGAGCTGACCGCCAGGCACGCGGTCGCCTACCGGGACCGTGGCGTCGTCGGGCTCGGCCTGGGCGGGCTGGAGGCCCAGTACCCGCCCGAGCCGTACGCCGGAGTGTTCGCGCTGGCCAGGGACGGCGGAATCGGATCGGTGCCGCACGCCGGGGAAGTCGCCGGCCCTGCCTCCATCCGCGGCGCGCTCGATGCCCTGCACGCCGACCGGATCAGGCACGGCATCCGCGCGATCGAGGATCCTGGCCTGGTACGCGAGCTGGCGGACCGCGGCACCGTGCTCGACGTGTGCCCGATCTCGAATGTGCGCACCGGCGCGGTGCCCGACCTGGCCGCGCACCCGCTGCCTGAGCTGGTCGCAGCCGGGGTGAGCTGCTCGGTGTCGACCGACGACCCGGCCATGTTCGGCACCGACCTGGCGGCCGACTACGCGGCCGCCGCGCGGCTCGGCGTACCACCGCGGGCCTGCTTTGACGCCGGGCTGCGCGGCGCCCTGTGCGACGAGCAGACCAGGGCCCGGCTCCGTGCAGCCGGCGAGAAGGCCGGCTGGCCCGACGTTCAGGCCGCCGCGCGGCTGGCGCAGTGACCAGGGGCACGGCCGGCTGCTGCGGCACGATCCGACCCCGGGCCGCGACGCGACCAGCGGAGCGTGACCAGGCGCGCGACATGACCAGGGCGGCGAGATGACCGGGCCGGCTGCGCAGCCGGGCGGGCCAGCCGGGCCGCCAGCGGCGGGCTCCGCGTTCGGGCCTGCGGTGCGGAACTGGGTCGGCGTGCTCGGCCGGCTGCGCGACGTGGTCCGCCAGGAGGTCCTCGCCGACCAGCTGGCCGGCCTGCCGCAGCTGGCCGGCGGCCCGGCTCGGGTGCTGGACGTCGGCTGCGGCCAGGGCACCCAGGCGCTGCGGCTGGCGAGAGCCGGTCACCAGGTCACCGGCCTCGACCCGTCCGCCGAGCTGCTTGACCACTGCCGTGCCGCGCTCGCGCGGGAAGACCCGGTCGTGGCGGCCAGAGTGCGGCTGATCCACGGGCCTGGGGAGCGAGCAGCCGAGCTGGTCGGCCGCCCGTTCGACGCGGTGCTCTGCCACGGCGTGCTGATGTACCTGGACGACGAGGAGCCGATGCTGTCCGCGCTGACAGCCGTGGCCGCGCCAGGCGCGCTGCTGTCGCTGCTGGTACGCAACGGGGCGGCGGGCGCCATGCGGGACGGGCTGCGCGGCGACTGGGCAGAGGCGCTGGCCGCTTTCGACCGGCGGCGCTACGTCAACCGGCTCGGGCTGGCAGCGCATTCGCACGCCCTGGCCGACCTGGACCGCCAGCTGGAGCCGCTCGGCTGGCGCCGGCAGGCGTGGTTCGGCGTGCGCGTCTTCACCGATCACCGGGACGAGCCAGCGCCGTCGCCAGCCGAGCGGGACGAGCTGCTCGCTGCCGAGCGGGAGGCAGGCCGGCGGGATCCGTACCGCGGGGTGGCGGCGCTGCTGCACCTGGCCTACGGCAAGGTGGACGGGTGAGCAGCCCAGCGCGCAGGCCGGCCGTCGCAGTGATCGGCGGCGGCATCTCCGGGCTCGCCGCGGCCTACTTCCTGCGCGAGCGCGGGCTGGCGGTGACGGTTTTCGAAGGCTCAGCGGCCGTCGGCGGCAAGCTGTCGGTCTCCGAGGTAGCCGGCGTCGCGGTAGACGAGGGAGCCGAGTCGCTGCTGGCCCGGCGGCCCGAGGGCACAGACCTGATCAGCGACGTCGGGCTGGCCGGAGAGCTGACGGTGCCCGGTACGACAGCAGCGGGACTCTGGACCCGCGGCGCGCTGCGGCGGCTGCCGGCCAGGCAGGTGATGGGCGTCCCGGCCGACGTGGATGAGCTCGGCCGCACCGGCATCGTCTCGCCCGCCGGGCTGGCCAGGGCGCGCGAAGACGAGGCGCGGCCGGCCACCGGCCGGGACGGCGACGTCTCAGTAGCCGGCTACGTCGGTGCCCGGCTCGGTGACGAAGTGGTCGACCGGCTCGTCGACCCGCTGCTCGGCGGCGTGTACGCCGGCCGGGCGCAGGAACTGTCCTTCGACGCCACGCTCGGCCCGCTGGCCGCCGCCGCTCGGCAGCACCGGTCACTGGCTGAGGCAGCCGGGTCGCTGCTGCCGCCGGCGCCGCCGCCCGGCACCCCGCGCCAGCCGGTTTTCACCACCCTGCGCCGCGGTCTCGGCACCCTGCCGCCAGCGGTCGCCGTGGCGTCCGGCGCCGTGGTGCGGACCAGGGCGATGGTCAGGGAGCTGGCCAGGACGCCTGGCGGGTGGCGGCTGACCGTCGGCTCGGCGCACGCGCCCGGGTACGCCGAGGCCGACGCCGTGATCCTGGCTGTGCCAGCCAGGCCGGCCAGCCGGCTGCTCGCCGGGGTGCCCGGCGCGGCACAGGCCGCTGCCGGGCTTGCGGAGATCGGCTACGCGAGCATGGCGATAGTGACGCTGGCCTACCCGCAGGATGCCTTCGCCCGCCCGCCGTCCGGCAGCGGCTACCTGGTGCCGGCCATCGACGGGCACCCGGTCAAGGCGGTCACGTTCAGCTCCGTCAAGTGGCCGCACCTGGCCGGCCAGGCGGTCCAGGTCGTGCGCTGCTCGCTCGGCCGGGTGGGGGAGGAGGCCGTACTGCAGCGCGACGACGCCGAGCTGGCCGGCCTCGCTGCTGCCGACCTGGCCCTGGCGACCGGCGTCGCCGGACCGCCAGCCGAGGTTCGGGTCACCCGCTGGGGCGGGGGACTGCCGCAGTACAACGTCGGTCACCTGGACCGGGTGCGGCGGATCAGGGCGGGCGTGGCCGGCCTCGTCGGGCTGTCGGTCTGCGGCGCCGCCTATGACGGCCTCGGCATCCCGGCGTGCATCGCCTCCGCTGACCTGGCCGCCCGCCAGGTGCTTGATTACCTGGCCGCACGCCGCGGCCAGGCCGCGGCACCGGGCTCAGCGGGCGATGTGGCGGTGGGAGAATAGCTGCATGGCAGTGAACGAGAACCCCCCGCCGGCTGCCGCGGCAGCGGCGCCGGGCGCCAGCGCGGCGAAGCCGGAGGCCGCCAGGCAGCGTCAGGAACGGGCAAGGCGGGCCAGTGCGCGAGAGCTGAACGAGCTGATCCGCTACACGATGTGGTCGGTGTTCCGGGTCCGCGACCGGGCCGCGCTCGACGCCGTGTCGATGCCCGGTGGCGAGGCCGGCCGCGTGGCGCTGGCGGCCGAGGTCGAGGAGCTGTGCGAGCAGGCGGCTGGCAAGGGCATCGTCACCAGGGGCAGCTACGACCTGCAGGGTCTGCGGGCCGACGCTGACTACATGTTCTGGTGGATCGCGGCGTCACCCGACGACCTGCAGGAGACCTACGCCCGGTTCCGCCGTACCGGTCTCGGCCGGGCCAGCGACCCGGTGTGGTCGGCGATGGCGCTGCACCGGCCGGCCGAGTTCAACAAGAGCCATGTGCCGGCCTTCCTGGCCGGCGAGGAGCCGAAGGGCTACATCTGCGTTTACCCGTTCGTCCGCTCCTACGAGTGGTACCTGCTCAGTGATGAGGAGCGCCGGGCGATGCTGGCCGAGCACGGCATCATGGCCCGCGAGTACCCGGAAGTCCGCGCGAACACGGTCGCCTGCTTCGCGCTCAACGACTATGAGTGGATGCTCGCCTTCGAGGCGGACGAGCTGCACCGGATCGTGGACCTGATGCGCCACCTGCGCGGTGCCAGGGCGCGGCTGCACACCAGGGTGGAGATCCCGTTTTACACCGGCAAGCGCAAGCCGGTCAGCGAGCTGCTCGCAGCCCTGCCGTGAGGCTGCTGTTCGGCCGGGAGCGGTTCACCGCCGAGATCGCATGGCAGGAGCTTGGCCCGCTGCTGCCCGGCTGGGAGCTGACCGTCAGCCCGCCTGACCGGGTGATCGAGCATCTCGACGGCGTCGACGCGATCTGCTCGTTCGGCGCCCGGATCGACGCTGCCGTGCTGGCGGCCGGCACCTTCGGCATCGTCCACCAGTTCGGGGTCGGGCTCGAGAAGATCGACGTCGAGCGCGCCACCGAGCTCGGCGTGTGGGTCTGCCGGGTGCCCGGCGACGCGGGCGGCAACGCTGACAGCGTGGCCGAATTCGCCGTGCTGCACCTGCTCGTCATGGTCCGGCGGCTGGACGACGCGCGGGCCGCGCTGACCGAGCGCCGCTGGGCGTTCCGCCCGGCCGGCGGCTCGCTGTCCGGGATGACCGTGCTGATCGTCGGGCTCGGCGCGATCGGCACCGCGCTGGCCGCCAGGCTGGCGCCATTCGGCGTCCGGCTGCTCGGCGTGCGCGCTCATCCGGAGCTGGGCGGGCCGGCCGGGATGGACCTGGTCGGCGGGCCGGCGGAGCTGCCCGACCTGCTCAGCAAGGCCGACGCGGTGGTCTGCTGCGCGATGTTCGATGCCAGCACCGAGGGCATGTTCGGCTCGGCCGAGTTCGCCGCGATGAAGCCGGGCGCGCTGTTCGTCAACGTCGCGCGCGGCGGCATGGTGGACGAGGCCGAGCTGCTCGCCGCGCTGGAGTCCGGCCAGATCGGCGGTGCCGGGCTGGACGTGCACGCAACCGAGCCGGCCGATCCCGGCTCGGCCCTGCTGCGTCATCCGCTGGTGCTGGCCACGCCGCACATTGGCGGGCTGACCGAGCCGATGTTCCGCCGCACCGGCGTCGTTTTCGCCGCCAACCTGCAGGCGTGGGCGGATGGCCGGACCCCGGAATGGGCAGTTAACCAGCCGGAGCACTGCCGCTGGTCGGCCAGCGGTCCACCGCCAGCTGGCTAGCGTCGGCTACCGTGGCCCCGCCGGGGGCAGGCGGCGGTGACCTGAAGAAGCGAGCACGGTGATGAACATGACAGTGGTGGACAATGCCGTCTACGTGGACGGCCGGCGCAGCGCGAGCCCCAGCAGCCTGGAGGAAACATACGCGCTGATGGACCAGCAGCACGGGATGGCCTGGATCGGCCTTTACCGGCCGGATGCGGCGGAGGTCCAGTCGGTCGCCAGGGAATTCGACCTGCATGAGCTGGCGGTCGAGGACGCGCAGGAGGCTCACCAGCGGGCCAAGCTCGAGCGCTACGGAACCACCCTGTTTACCGTCCTGCGCCCGGCCCGCTACATCGACTCCGAGGAACGGGTCGAGTTCGGTGAGCTGCACGTGTTCACCGGGTCCGATTTCGTCGTCACCATCCGGCACGCCGAGGCGCCTGACCTCGGCCGGGTGCGCGACCGGCTGGAGCGCCAGCCCGAGCTGCTGCGGCTGGGCCCCGAGGCCGTGCTGTACGCGATCCTGGACCAGGTCGTCGACGACTACGCGCCGGTGCTGGCTGGCCTGGAGAACGACATCGACGAGATCGAGGACCAGCTGTTCGAGGGCGACCCCAAGGTGTCCCGCCGGATCTACGAGCTGTCCGGCGAGGTGATCGCGTTCCAGCGGGCGACCAGGCCGCTGCTGTTCATGCTGCGCTCGCTGGAGGGCGGCTTCGAGAAGTACAAGGTAGACCTCGAGCTGCAGCGCAACTTGCGCGACGTGCAGGACCACGCGATCGGCATCGTCGAGCGCGCCGACGGGTTCCGGGCGCTGCTGCAGAACGCGCTCACCGTGCAGACCACCGTCGTCGGCCAGCAGCAGAACGAGGAGATGCGCGGCCTGACCGAGACCAGCCTGGCGCAGAACGAGGAAGTCAAGAAGATCTCCTCCTGGGCGGCGATCCTGTTCGCGCCGACCCTGGTCGGGACCATCTACGGGATGAACTTCGTGCACATGCCCGAGCTGAACTGGGTGGCTGGCTATCCGCTGGCGATAGCCGCGATGGTGGTCACGTCGATCACGCTGTACCTGGTGTTCAAGCGGCGCCAGTGGCTCTAGCCGGGGGCTTTGCGCAGGAACTCGCGCAGCTTCGGCAGCGGCCAGCTGTTGATCACCTGGGCCGGCTCCACCCAGCCGCGCTGCGCCTGGCCGATGCCGTACGGGATGTTGCCCAGGTCGCCGGTCGAGTGCGCGTCACTGTCGATGGAGAACAGCACGCCGGCGTCGCGCGCCGCGCGGATGTGATCGGCTGGCAGGTCGAGCCGCTCCGGGTGCGAGTTGAGCTCCAGCGCCGTGCCGGTACGCGCGCACGCACGGAACAGCTGGCCGAAGTCCACGTCGACAGGCGGGCGCCGGCCGATCCGGCGGGCCAGCGGATGCCCGATGACGTGCACGTGCGGGTTCTCGCACGCGGTGATCAGCCGCCGGGTCATCTCCCGCCGCGGCTGGTCGAAGTGCGAGTGCACCGACGCGACGCAGACGTCGAATCCGGCCAGGAAGTCAGCCGGCCAGTCGACGCTGCCGTCCGGCGCGATGTTCAGCTCGGTGCCGTGCAGCAGCCGCATCGGCTCGCCGCCTGACTCGGCGGCAGCCTCGGCGAGGTGCGCGTCCAGCTGCTTAACCTGCTCGCGCTGGGCGAGCATCTTCTCGTCGGTCATCCGCTGCATCACCAGGTCGGGCGCGTGATCGGTGATCGCATAGTAGGAATAGCCGCGGGCCTGCGCCGCCGCGATCATGTCACCCAGCGAGGCCACGCCATCGGTCAGGTTCGTGTGCGTGTGCAGGTCGCCGCGAATGTCCTCGGCAGTTACCAGGGACGGCAGCTCGCCGCGCTGGGCGGCCTGCACCTCGCCTGCGTTCTCGCGCAGCGGCGGCGGCACCCAGGCCATGCCCAGCCGCTGGTAGACCTCTTCCTCGGTGCGCGACACGATCAGCTCGCCGGTGCCAGCGTCGAACAGGCCATATTCCGACAGCTTGAGCCCCGAGCGCACGGCGATCTCGCGCACCCGCACGTTGTGCGACTGCGAGCCGGTGAAGTACTGCAGCGCCGCGCCCCAGCAGTCCAGCGGGATCACCCGCAGGTCGACCTGCAGCCCGCGGGCCACCCGCACCGAGGTCTTGGTGTCGCCGCTCGCGATCACGCTGGTGACTTCGGGCATCGCGGTCAGCGCCGTCATCAGCGGCCCGCTGTCCTGCGCCGCCGCCAGCACGTCGATGTCGCCGACGGTCTCCCGCATCCGCCGCAGCGAGCCGGCGTGCGTGCAGCGCAGGCAGCCGGGTGCCGCGCTGACCGCCGCGACCACTCTGGCGGCGGTTTGCGTCGCGACGTTGAGCAGCGCGCGCTGGCTGGCCGTATGCAGCAGCTCGATGCCCTGCAGCAGCTTCTCCTCGCTCTTGGTCCCGAAGCCGCGCACGTCAGCGAGCCGGCCGTCGTTGATCGCCTCGGTCAGCCCGGCGACCGAGCTGATCCCCAGTTCGCGGTAGAGCAGCAGCGCGCGCTTCGGCCCGAGTGCCGGGATCCTGGTCAGCTCGCGGACGCCAGCCGGGATCTGCTCGCGCAGCCGTTCCAGCGCGGCGATGCTGCCCGTTGTGGTGAACTCGCCGATCTTCTCCGCGATGGACTTGCCGACGCCGGGTATCTGCTGCAGCTGAGTCGCGGTCAGCTCAGCGACGTCCTCCGGGAAGCCAGCCACCGAGCGAGCTGCCTTCTCGTAGTTGCGCGCCCGGAACGCGTCGCCGCCGGTGATCTGGGTCAGCTCGGCGTACTCCCGCAGCAGCGCCGCGACATCCTCATTCGCCCGGCTCATGAACAGCATTCTGCCCGGCCGCTGGCCAGCCGGCCGGGCGCCACGGGTCAGTACTGGCGCAGCAGCCCCCGCCGGACAGTGCGGGCGCTGAATCAGCACGCCCCGATGCGGGGCTAAGAGGCATCTATCGCTGTAGCCGGCGGCCTGCGAAGATGTCCGGACGGCCGGGCAGCTGAGGAACGGCGGCGCAGAACATGACGATCACCGACGGCGGCGAAGCCGGCCCGATCAGCCAGGTCCGCGAGGGTGGCAAGCGTCGCAGGCTACCGCGCCGGATCCGGTGGGGCCTGGGCGGCCTGGGCATAATTGCGATCGCCGGGCTGATCACGATCGCCATCGCGGCGAAGCACTACCAGCCCTTGTCGTACGGCAGCTCGGAAAACGACGCGGAGCTCTACCCTGGAATGCCCTCCGGCCAGGGAATCCGGCTCGTGAATACCGTCGGTAACCTGCACGAGGACTTCTACATCCCGCCGCAGCGCGGAGCGTTCTCGCTCTTCGTCGACGTCAGCAACAACGGCTCGTATCCGGTCACCATCGAGGCGGTCACGGTGCCGGCGAGCGGCCTGCGCCTGGCGGGGCCCGTGCGCTACTCGGTTCCCGGCATGGGCGGATCGGACATCATCCCGCCACCGCAGTCCCGGCTTCTGCACGACTTCGTGCTGCGGCCGGGCGGGGAAATGTTCATCGGTCTGCTGGTCAGGACCTCGCCATGCGCGAGCAGAGACAGCTGGCAGTCGCTGCCCTCTTTCAAGGTGCAGATGCGGTTCCTCGGCTTCACCCGCTCAGTGGCCCTGCCCTGGGGCATGCAGGGCGACTCGCTGATCATGCACCAGCCAGCAGGCGGGCCGGGCGACCCAGGAACCGTCTGCCTGCCGGACACAATCCCGCCAGAAGCGCCAGGCGGCAGCTAGCCATCGGCATCGCTGACGGCGGCGGCCAGGCGGCTAGCCGCCTGGCTTCCCACGCCCAGTTAGCTGCGTACCCATACTGGTCACAGTCGCTCTGGAGTGCCGTCACCCTGGCGTCCGGCCTGGCGGCCGAGTCCGGCGTCGCGGGCGGCCACGATGGCCTGTGCCCTCTCGGCCAGTTGCAGCTTGGCCAGGATGTTGGACACATTATTGGCAACGGTCTTTGCCGACAGGAACATTTGCTGCCCGATCTGCGCATTCGTCAATCCCGCAGCGACGCCGTCGAGGATCTCCCGTTCCCGTTGCGTAAGTTGGGGGAAAGGCGCCGCTTGCGGATGCGAGCCGGGCGCGAACCAGGTACGCAGCCGCTGCGCGAGCGCCGCGCCGAACACAGCCTGCCCGGCCGCGGCCGCCCGGATAGCGGTGATGATGTCCGTCCCGTCTGCGCCCTTGAGCAGGTATCCGGCTGCTCCCGCCGACAGCGCGGAGAAGACCATGTCGTCGTCCTCGAACATGGTCAGCACGAGCACCGCGATGCCGGGCCGCCCGGCTACGATCTGGCGAGTCGCCTCGATCCCGTGCAGCCCCGGCAGCTGAAGGTCCATGATGACGACATCCGGCTGCAATTCGGCAGCCAGCTCTACCGCTGCGCGGCCGTCGCCCGCCTCGTCAGCGATCATGATGTCCTCTTCGGCGCTGAGCACCGCGCGAAGCCCTTGCCGTACCAGCGGATGGTCATCGACGAGCAGGACTGAGATCGGGCGCTGACGGCTCATGAGACCTCACCTGCCGGAAGGCGGAAGCATGCCCGGACTGTGCCGCCGTCAGCGCCGGGGCCGGCTACCAGCGTGCCGCCCAGCTCGGCAGCGCGTTCCCGCATTGCCAGCAGGCCCACGCCTGCCTGCCATGGGCCGCCGCCTGTGCCGTCGTCGCAGACCTCGATGAGAAGCCGGCCCGGCTCCCTGATCGCCAGCCGTACCCGGCAATTCTGCGCTCCGGAATGCCGGACGACATTGCTGACCGCCTCGACCACGATCCGGAACGTGGCGACTTCGACGGCCGCCGGCAAGTCGGTGATGCGGTCCGCATCGAGGGCGATCCGCATCCCGGTTCCCTCCTCCAGGCGCTGGATGTGCGCGGCGATCGCGCCGGCCAGGCCGAGGTCGTCCAGCGATGACGGTCGCAGGCCGTACACGATGCCGCGCAGGTCGGCGATGGCCTGCGCGGTAGCCTGCCTGGCCTGGTCGAGCAGCAGGCCGATCTCCGCATGATCCTCGCCCTCTCGCCCAAGGTTGTGCCCGGCGCGGGCGCGGGCTGCGTCGATGGTGAGGCCGGCTCCCGTCAGCAGCGGACCGAGGCCGTCGTGCAGGTCGCGCCGCAGCCGACGGCGTTCTTCTTCCCGCGCGCTGACCAGCCGCTGCCTGGAGTCCAGCAGATCGGCTGTCAGCGCCTCGGCGTGAACGGCGGCACCCGCCTGATGGGCGATGTCGCCGAGTACCGCGCGGTCACGCGGGTCGAACGCGTGCTCGCCGCGTCGTGGCATGGCGACGAGGACGCCAGCGGACACGCCCTGGTAGCTGAGCTGCCACCGCTCGGCCCTGGCATCATCGGCGACCGCTGGATCTCCGAATGCCGCCAGCACCGAACCGTCGGATGGCCGCTCGATGGCCACGTAGGGGAGGCGGAGTGACTCCGCCACCGCCGTGACTACCGCGGGCAGTACCTCGCCCGGCGCTGCCACGGTGGTCAGCCGCCGTCCGAGATCGCTCAGCGCCCGGTACGGGTCGTTGCGCTGCCCGTAGAAGAGGTGGTCAACTAGCCGCTGGCCGTAACTTCTCGCCGGCGCGAACGTCACGGCGGCGACTGCCGCCGCGAGGATGAACCCGGTCCGTTCGCTGGCCACTGCGGTGCCGGCCGCGGCGACCGCCGCGAATATCCCGGCGACCGCGATCGTCACCAGCGCGTACCCGGCAGACCGGCGGATCACCGTGTCGATCGCCCACAGCCGGTACCGGACGACCGGGATCGCCAGCGTTGTCACGAAGAACAGGCCGTCGAGCAGGTCGACAACCGCAGGCAGCACCTGGTTCACGGCGAACGGGAAGAGGATGAACGACAAGACAACGCCGTAAGCCCGCCAGCGCAACTGGTACCGCTCTATGCCGGTCGCCTGCCATGCCCGGCGCAGCACGCCGACACCGGCGATCAGGCCGAGCAGCACGACGAGCGGCACGACGACACTCAGGTCAGCCGCGATCTGGCCGATCGTCGTGCCGCCCGTGAGCGGGTTGCTGACCTGTCGTGCTGGCGAGCCCGGGCGTACCAGGGTCATCTTCTGATCGGTCAGCAGGCCTGCCAGCAGCGCCAGCGCGATACCGGTGATCAGCGCGATCTCCAGTACCCGGCCGTAGCGGGAGCTCAGCCGGCCAGACGGGAACCGCAGGTTGACCAGTCCTTGCACGGCGAGCGGCAGAATGGCCGTGACGGAGACGGCATAGGCGACAAGGACAAGCCGCTGACTTGCACCGTTACTGGCGGCGAGATATGCCAGCGAGCCCGCACCCGATCCCACCGCGGCCAGCACTGCGGCTACGGATAGCAGCCAGCCAAAAGGCAGATCGGGCCGCCGGACGATCAGGAACGCGCCAGTGACGGCGTAGGGCACCGAGTAGCTGACCGCGGTCAGCATCCCTTCGCGGAAGCCAGCCGGCGCCGCCGCGATCTGCAGCAGGGCCACCACAGTCACGATCGCGCCCGCCACCGTGATCAGCAGCCCGAACGCCGCTGCCCAGGCCGGACGGCGCCGGGGTGACCAGGCGCTGAGCTGGGCGTGCGTCGTCGTTGCTATGAGATCAAGATGCACGCATCCACGCGCCGAGCGCAACGAACTGCGCTCCCGGACCGTCGGGTGATCCTCCCTGGCAAGCGGGACGACGCAGGGAACGCGGTCCCTGGCCGCGGGAACGCGCCCTGACTGACGATTCCCGTATCGCTGCTCCGGCACCGGCCGGGCGCCAGACACAGGAGCTTCCATGAAGATCGTTCGCTGGATCGCCGTCGCAGCCCTGTCGCTCATCTCGCTGATGGACATCGGCTCCGTCCTGAGCGGCAGCGGTGACACCGTCCCGGTCATCGTCCTGGCAACGCTGCTCGGCCTGTTCGGGCTCGTTGCCACGTATGGCCTGCTCCGCCGGCGTGCATGGGGCGCGTCAGCAGCGGTGACAGCCGCCGCCGTCAACGTCGTGAGCGCGCTGATCGCGATGGCCGTCAGCAGCGCAGGCGCGCTCGCCGGGCTCGCGGTCAGCCTGGCCGCGCTGGTGCTGACCGCCATTTCCGCCTACCCCGCCCTGGCCAGGCGTCCGCGCACCCATGCGGCTGACCTCAACAGGTAGCCGCCTCGTTCCCGCTCATCCCACACCCAGTAACCAGCAGGTCAGCACGCTGGTCCGTCGCACGGCGGGCCAGGAACCACACACGGAGGTCGTCATGAAACTACGCACGCGCGCATCCATCGCCGCCATCGCCACCGCGGCTGCCGTCGGCGGGACCGGGGCGTTCCTGCTGCCAGCCGCCAGCGCTCATGCCGTGTCACACACGCTGAAGTTCACCTCGGTTCAGCAGGCGACAGCGAGCTTCTCCCGGACGATGGGTGCCGCTGAAGACAAAGACGTCAGCAAAGCGGGCAAGGTGATCGGGTACGACGTGATCAGGTTCTCTTTCAACCCGAAGAACAACATCACCACTCTGGGAGTCGCGGTCGACCTCAAGGGCGGCTTCCTCTACGGCGTAATGCGCGAAGCCAGCAGGCCGGTGATTCACGGCCGAGTGACCGGAGGAACCGGAGCCTTCCGGGGTGCAACCGGCACAATCACTGCTAAGAGCCTCAACATGAACGACACTAAGACCGGCGTGACCATCACCTACCACACGTGAGCAGCAGATCTGGCGCTCCTGGCTGAGGCTCCATTGCCCGTGCTCTGCCCCGACCGGGCAGAGCACGGGCCGACGCGTAGCTATTCGGCGGCCGCCTCTCGGCTGGCGCTCAGGTTTGGAGCGGCATCAGATCGCTGACCAGGTGATCGAGGAACTCGCCCGGCAGCGGGACGCTGGCCTCAGCCGGGCGAACCACGAACTTGCTGATGCCGGCCTCGACGTATCGCTCGATCATCTGGCGGGCGTCATCCCAGCCGAGCGCGATGAGCTCGGCCGGGTCGGTCTGCGGCCGGCGCTGGCGCACGGCCGCCACCGTCTCGGCAGGCAGCGTGCCGCCCGTTGCCACCGCCAGGCTGATCCCGAAGTGCTCCGGGTCCACCTCGCGTCCGGCGTCAGCAGCCGCCTGCTGGATGGCCTCGCGTCCGGCCCGCGCCTCCAGCGGAGTGCGGAAGCTGGCGAGCCACCCGTCGCCGAGCCTGCCGACCCGGTCCAGCGCACCCGGCGCGCTGCCACCGAGCCAGATGTCCAGCGGCTTGCCCGGCACCGGCCCTGGACGGGCGTCGCTGACGCTGAAGAACTCGCCGTCGAACGACACGCTTTCCTGGGTAAGCAGCAGCCGCAGCAGCCGCAGGGACTCGTCGAATACAGCGCCACGGCGTACTGGCTGGTCCTGGTCCCCGGTCCCCGGTCGGCGGGCGGGTAGCGGGAAGAAATCGCGCTCGCCGCGCCTGGCCGGCTGCAGCCCGAACACCGGCAGGATCCGGCCCGGCGCGAGCCCGAACAGCGTGGCGAGCTGCTTGGCGACCAGTACCGGATGGCGGCCGGGCAGTACCGAGACTCCCGTGCCCACCTTGAGTCTGCTCGTGCGCGCTGCCGCGTACGCCAGGCCGGTGAACGGCTCGACCATCGGCCCGGTGACCACCTCGGAGAACCACAGCGAGTCGACGCGCGCCGCCTCGAGCTGCTCAACGGTGCTGGCGAGAGTGTCCGGGTGCCCGGCCTGGCCAAGGCCAACCCCAATCCTGATTTTCACCACCCCATCCGACCACGCCAACGGCCGGATCTGCACGTCGGGATCTCGGAGCGCTGCAGTTAAGGAATCGCCGCCTGACGCCCTGGTCGGCCTTGGTCTCGCGAAGCTGCAGTGCGTGGAAAGTTGGTGATCACGATCTGCGCCTGCGGCAATCCCCGGCTCCAGGTCCGATGGGACCAGGTCGCGCAGCTTGTAGTAACTGTCGGGCTCACCCGGCCGCAGGACGCGCGGCCGGTCCCGGATCGTGAGACCAGGGGTCACGACCAGGAATCTGTTCGCGAACCGGGCATCGTTGGGCGCCGCTGCCTTGTTGAGGGTCTGCCAGGCGATGAGCATGGTCATCACGACCGTCTTGCCGCTGCCGGTCGCCATCTTCAGCCCGACCCGGTTCAGCCCGGTGTTATGCGCCTGATTCTTCCGGCCGAGCTCGTTCCTGATCCACACGTCACCGGCCTTCTGCGCCGCCTCGGCCAAGTAGATCGCGGTTTCCGCGGCCTCTCGCTGGCAGAAGAGCACGGGATTGTCGCGGTCAGGGTCGCTCCAGCACTCCAGCAGCCGCCGGGTCACCGGGGTGACGTCCGGGTATCCGGCCTGGCGCCATCGCCCCACGCGGTCCCGGATCGAGTTGACGAAGTCGTTCTTCTCGATCTGATCCTCGGTCAGCTCCGCCAGCTCGAGCTGCTGCTGTGTGTCGCGCTTGCGCGGGCGAGGCGCCGGCACAAAGTAGGAGCTGGGTCGGCGGCCTTCGACGACTTCGTTCGTTATCCCTCGGTGTCGAACTTGAAGTGCTGGCGCGGTGCCTGGTACGGCGAGTTGATGATCGGGTTGTCGATAACGCGATCAGCCATCGCTGTCCACCAGCCTCCAATACGGCTCTACACCGGTCTGCCTGGTCCTCGCCCGCCAAACTACGGCAATTGATAGACGGCGAAGGTATCGTCCGCGTTGACAGCCTTCGGCTAGAATCGTTCGATAGTGCCCCTAGCGCAGCAAGTGCGATTTAGCTGAGAGCTTGGCCCGACCAGCCCCTCGACTCTTCAGCAAGCGCCACCAGCCCGCATATGTGGATGACTTGATGTCTACCAGCTTGGACGTGCCTTTGGCGCGCGCAGCCGCTGTCGAGGAAGATCGGCCGCTCCTTCGGCGTACTCGTCGTCTGCGCGGATCTTCCGACGTCAAGGGGCCCGGTTAGTTAGGCGCGGCTTGCTCATGTCTGGGCAAGTACTAAGACTATTCAGTACTACATTGTGCTACAATGAACTACATGAGCCAGCCGCTGAGTGTGCGTCTCAATGAGGCCACGATCAGTCGTCTGGGCGCACGCGCCCGGCGAGTCCACCTCCCTCCTCGGACCTTGGCACAGCGATATGTCGAGGAGGGCCTGCGGATGGACGAGCATCCGCTGATCCGGTTCGCCGACGGCCCGGCCGGTCGTCGCGCGAGGCTCCTCGGAACTGGCAAGGACATCTGGGAGGTCATTGCCGTTGTCCGGGACAATGACGCAGATGTCGCTGAGACCGCTCGCTACCTGGAGATCCCCCTCGGGCTGGTTCAGGCCGCTATCGCCTACTACGGCTCCTACACCACCGAGATCGACCAGCAGATCGAGGCCAATGTGCAGGAGACTGCCCAGTCATACGCGGCCTATCAGGCAGGGCAGGCGGCTCTGCGACGATGAGGCTGCTTCTCGATGAGATGCTGAGCCCGGCCCTCGCCCGCGAATTGCGCGCGCGAGGGCACGATGTCGAGACTGTGGCAGCCCATCCGGACCGCGAAGCCCTGTCCGATCCTGAGGTGTTAGCGCTGGCCCGGGCCGAGCTCCGGGCGATCGTCACCGACAACGTGCAGGACTTCCGGGCACTGCACAACGAGGCAATCGTGCAAGGCGGTTCCGGGCACTTTGGCATGATCTTCATGCCCGGCAGATACCGTCGCGCGAAAGCTGACACCGGCAAGATCGTGGCCGCTCTCGAGGCGATTCTCCGCAAGTACCCAGGTGAAAAAGACCTTCTCAACGGAGAGGAGTGGCTTTAGCGGGCGCGCTACAAACCGCGGAGAACCACAGCGAGCCGGCGCACGCGGCTGCCAGCTGGTCGACGGTGCTGGCAAGGTGTCCGGGCGGCCGACCGGACCAAGGCCTACCGCGATCCTGATTTTCACCACCCCATCCGACCACGCTTTGCCCAGGTCAGCACGCTGCGGGTGACGCCCGCCGCACTGAACCGCCCGGAAAATCGGCGTCCCTGGATGCTCAGCCATCCAATTGCCCGCCGGAACCGCAGTGGCGGCGGCGAATCCTTCGCGGCTCGCTGGACGGTGGATGGGTCTGGCGCCGGAACGCGAAGGAGCCGGGAGCAACCCCTTGATCGAGGTCCGCGACGCCGGCAGTTCGAACGCGGCCAAAGGCCGTGGCGACCGGCGAGCCGTAGCCCGCGTCAAGGGCTCAGGCAAACCTACCGACTAAGTCGGGCGTCCTACACGAAACCGGTGAGGAGGACGGCATGGAGATCAGGACATTAACCACAACGGGTCTGGCGGTGCTAGGAGTAGCTGGGTGCGGCGGTGGCTCAGGCGGCCAGGCTGCGGAGTCAGCGAGGAGCACGGATGGCGACTGACGCCCTGGCGCTTGTCGGCACGATCGCAGGGGCGTTGATCGCGGCTGGCGGTTCGTCCCTGCTTGTCGTGTCGCAATACCAAGCTGCCAAACGTAAGAGGCAACCAGTCCTTGTGGAAGCAGATGAATGGAAGGAAGTTATCTCTGCGCAAAGGGTCTATCTAAAATTCGTGGAAGACGTGTTCACCGTTCTATCGAGACCACGAGCGTCAAGTAAGCAGCTGAGCAAGTATGCCGCACTCCATAAAACTCTTGCTGACGGCTGGCCGGTTGCACGCAAATCTCCAGATCGCCTGCTAACACTTCGCGAGGGGCGCAAGGCGTTCGGCGCGTACAGGTCTCTCAACACTTCACTGGCTTACCTGCGGACTTACTCTGAACAGGAGGCTCAAATTCATAACGGTTCCCAGAGGGCTGTATTGGAGATATTGAACCACGGAGCAGGTCATTATGTCCGACTAATTTTCAGAAAGAATGCTGACTCTTATGAGAGGCGTATCATCAGGCAGTTGTCCAGAATGCAGAAGTACCTGGTTGAGGTCTCATACCTCCAGCCGTCTCCGCTAGTGCCCCAGGATTCTGGGTCCCAGCAGTCGCCAGGCAGCAGCTAGCCAAGGTCCCTGCTGAACGGCTAGGCCAGCTCTTCCGGCGCTAGCTGAGCAGTCGTTGCACCCCGGCAAACCTGAGTAGTTCAGCTCTGGGTTCTGCCGTGCCAGCCTGACGACCATGGCAGCGGGAGGCGGCGCTGGGCCGCCGACGCGGAAGGGTGGCCGGTCATGGCCGGACCAGTGGCATCGGGTGCACTACGGGATCAGCTGGCGGGCTGGATCGCTGCCGGACTGATCGACGAAGGGCAGGCGCGGCGGATCGACGCTGCCGAGCAGGAGCAACTCGAGGCGGTCGCGCCGGGGCGGCTCACCGAGACGGCGGCAGGTCACAGGCTGCCGCTGATCGCCGAGGTACTCGGCTACCTGGGGGCGGCCATCGCGGTCGCCGGCGGCGTGATCACCGTCGGGCAGTCCTGGCAGAGCATTCCGGCGCCAGTCCAGCTCGCGTTGTTCGCGGTTGCCGCGATCGGACTGCTCGGCGTCGGTGCCGCGATGCCGGCGGGCAAAGAGCCCGCCTTCGCGCGGCTGCGCAGCGTCGTTTGGCTGCTCGCGACCGCCAGCGTCACGGCCTTCGCAGCGGTGCTCACGCAGCGGTACCTAGATGTTCCCGGTAGCGACAGCGCAATGATCTGGGCGGCCGCCTGGCTTGCCTGCGCGGCGCCGCTTTGGTGGCGGACCAGGTCCGCGCTGCAGCACCTGGCGGCCTTCGGCGGGACGATCACGCTGGCTGAGATCATCTTTGATCGCCTCGACTCGGCCGCCGGGATCTTCGGCTACGGCCTGGCGCTGTGGATCATCTGCCTACTGTGGGCGGCCGCCACTCAAGCCGGTTACCTGCCGCCGCGCGGGACCGGGTTCGTGCTATCCGGAGCTGGCCTGCTGACGGGCGCGATCATCTGCACCGAGGCCGGCGACGGGCTGCCGCTCGCAATCCTGACGGTGGCGGGCCTGCTGACCGCGGGCATCATGACGCGACGGGTGCTCGTGATCGTCATCGGGGCGATCGGAGCCATGTACGTGGTGCCCTACACCGCGGCCAAGTACCTGCCCGGCTCCGTCGGAACGCCGCCCGCCGCAGCCCTCACCGGCCTTGCACTACTCGGCATGGCGCTCTGGCTCGCCCGCAAGCACCACCAGGCGTGACGAGAAGGCACGCAATGGGCACCGCTACTGGTGGCTGGTCACCAGTTCTCCGGCAGGCCGAGGACCTGGTTCAGCCCGGAGAAGATGAACGAGGCCTCAGGGCGGCCAGCCAGCGCGGTGCGCAGCTGGCTGGCCTTGATGTCGCTGAGGTCAGGCAGCTCGTCCAGCCGACGCCAGGCGACGTCGATGGACTCGCTGTCGTTCACCCTGGCCGCGCCGCCTACTGCGCGGCACCGGAAGGTGAGGTCGAGGTAGCGGACCTGGTCCCCGTTCGGGTAGGCGAACTGCGGCGGGATCGCGACGGACGTCAGCGCCTCGGGCACCGCGACCACGCCGGTCTCTTCGTAGACCTCCCGCACCGCGGCGTCGGCCGGCTGCTCACCAGGCTCGACGATCCCGCCGGGCAGCGTCCAGCGGCCAGAGTCCGCCCGCCGCTGGAGCAGGACCTGACCCTGGTCGTCAAGGACCGCGCCGACGGCGGCGGTCAGCCACAGCAGGCCGTGGCCCAGCCCGGCGCGGAGATCGAGGATGAATCGCGGGGTTGGCACGGGCAGCATGGTGTCATGCCTGAATATGAGCTGGTGCCGATCGCCAGGGTACAGTCGCCGCTGCAGAACCGGGCGCAGGCGCCCCGGCAGGGCAGCCAGGGCGCGCCGCCAGCCTGGCTGATCGTCGAGCCGGATGTTGCCGAGGGGATCCGCGATCTCCAGGTGGGGGAGCAGGTCATCCTGCTCACCTGGCTTGACCGGTCCCGCCGGGACGAGCTGAGCACGATTCCAGGGGACAACCCTGGCAGCCGGCCGCTGGGAGTATTCAGCACCCGGTCGCCTGACCGGCCCAACCCGATCGGCCTGCACCGGGTTGAGATCCTCGCCATCGACGGCCTGCGGATCCAGGTCAGCGAGCTCGAGGTGCTCGACGGCACTCCCGTGCTTGACATCAAGCCGGTGCTCGACCCGCGGGCCGAGCGGTAGCCCGGTGGACTTCGAGCAGTACCGGGGCGAGCTGCTGGCTTACTGCTACCGGATGCTTGGCTCGTTCCACGATGCCGAGGACCTGGCGCAGGAGACGCTGCTGCGCGCGTGGAAGGCCAGGGACCGGTACGACCCCAGCAGGGCATCGGTGCGCACCTGGCTGTACCGGATCGCGACCAACGCGTGCCTGTCGGCGCTCGAGGGGCGCGCGCGGCGGCCGCTGCCGTCCGGGCTCGGCGCGCCGAGCCAGGATCCCGGCGCGCCGCTGACGCCATCGTTTGACGTTCCCTGGCTGCAGCCGTTTCCCGACGCGCGGTTCGACGCGGGGATGCGGGCCGACATGCGGCTCGCGCTGGTGGCCGCGATGCAGCTGCTGCCGCCGCGGCAGCGCGCGGTGCTCGTGCTCCGCGAGGTCCTGGAGTTCTCTGCCGCGGAGGTCGCCGCGCAGCTCGGGAGCACAGTCCCCGCCGTCAACAGTGCCTTGCAGCGGGCCCGCGCGGCACTCGCTGACTCAGGCGATCCGGGGAGGTCACCGAGCCGGACGACCCAGGGGTGCGCGCGGTGATCGAGCGATACGCGCAGGCGTTCGAGGCCGCCGATGTGCCGGCGCTGGTACGGCTGCTCGCCGATGAGGCGGTCATGGAGATGCCGCCGGTTCCGCTCTGGTACCTGGGCAGCCGCGACTACGGCCTGTTCATGCACCGCGTGTTCGACATGCGCGGGCCCGGCTGGGTCACCCGGCGGCTCACCGCCAGCGGGCAGCCAGCGATCGCCGCTTACGCGCCGGAACCCGGCGGCGGGCACGTGCTGCAGTCGCTGCAGGTCTTCACCGTCACCGGCGGCCGGGTCACGCGCAACGTCGTGTTCGCCGACCCGGGCGTATTCAGGGCCTTCGGCTTGCCCGGCCAGATTTCCCCCGGAGAATCCGGCCAGCGGCGATGAGTCCGGCCGGTGCCGCCGGTACATACCGGCGAGCATCAACCGGAGGGAGACCCATCGTGAGCGTCGTCGTCATCGAGTTCATCACCCTGGACGGCATCGTGTCCGACCCGGACGGGTCCGGCGGCACGCCGGCCGGCGGCTGGGCGTTCCAGCACGGACGCGAAGCGGTCGCCGGGGACAAGTTCCGGCTCGGCAGCGTGCTGGACAACGGGGTCCTGCTGCTGGGGCGGAAGACCTGGGAGATGTTCTCCCGGATCTGGCCCCGGCGCGACGACCCGTTCTCCGCGCGGATGAATGCCGTGCCCAAGCTGGTCGTCTCCCGCAGGCTGGCCGACACCTCGGCGTGGGCGAACTCACAGCTCGCCGCCGGTGACCCCGTCGATGTGATCAAGCGCGAGCAGCGCGATGTGATCATCACCGGCAGCCTCAGCGTCGTGCGCCCGCTGATCAGCGGTGACATGATCGATGAGTACCGGCTGCTGACCTTTCCTGCCATCCTCGGCGCCGGAGAGCGGCTCTTTCCGGTCGGCTGCGCGCCCGCACGCCTGGCGTGCCTGTCGGCGGAGCAGTCCGGCGCCGCTGTACTCGCCCGCTACCGGAGGGCAGCACAGTGACGGCGCGCTTCCTCGCGCTGTATGAGACGCCCGCCGACCCCGTGGCGTTCGACCGGCACTACCGCGAGGTCCACATTCCGCTCGGGTTCCGGCTGCCAGGGCTGCGCCGGTACACGGTCAGCAAGGACGAAGCAGCTGTCCGCGGCGAGCGGTACTACCTGGTCGCCGAGCTGGACTGGGACACGATGGACGACCTGCGCGCCGCATTCGCCTCGCCGGCTGGCCGCGCTACTGCTGCCGATGCCGCACAGCTCGCCGAGCTGGCTCCGGTACGCAGCATGATCTTCACCGCGGACACCGTGGTGCGGCCGGCCGGCTGAAGGCTCGCTCTCGGATGCCGGCATCGGAGCAGAAACCCGTTCCGTCATTCTTCAGGCACAGCAGGCCGAGCAGGCGGCCTGAGCTGTCAATGACAGCCAGCCGCCGCCGCCCTTCGGCCAGCAGGCGGTTCGTCGCGGTAGCGAGCGGTTCCGCTGGCGCAGTGGTCCGGCCCGTCAGCGTGCCGAGCTTCGCCACGTGTGACCAGCCCGGCGCGGCCCCGGCCAGGTCGGGCCGCTCGATGGTGGTGAGCAAGCGTCCGTCCCGGGCAACGATCAGGGCCATGTGCAGGTGTTCGTCGGTGAAGAAGTCCCGGATCGCCGCTGGATCGCAGTCGGGACCGTGTGTCTTCGGGCAGGTGACCATGGCGTCGGCGACCCGCGTTCCGTCCGCGGCAGCAGCTGTCACGAGTCTGCTCCTGTCAGCCGGGGCGTCGTCGTCCCGACTCGAAAGTGCCTGACTCACCTGGAAGGCCATACCCGGCTGCTGTCCGCTTGCACGGACGCCCAGCCGTACTTCAGGGGCCAGCATGAGCCAGGAAGCGCCATAACGCGAACGCTATTACTGATGCCTGAGTAGCTTCGACGGGTCCGGCCAGGCATATCGCAGGCCCATTGGCTTGCCGTTGAGCCGGGCAGCGTCGCCGCCTGGCGGCGGAACGTCCTCGCGCTCCCTGCAGGCACCGCCGCGCGCCGCGTAGAAGGCCCGGGCGTCGCGGTTCTGCTCCAGCACCCACAGGTACAGGCCGGACGATGGTGACCAGTCCAGGGTCGCCCTGGCGGTCAGGGTCAGCAGCCGGGTGCCGACCCCATGTCGCTTGAGCCAGTGCGCGACATGGAGGTTGTCGATGAACGCGCCCCACGCGGCGTCGTGGTCCAGGATCGTGTGCGCCAGGCCGGCGACTTCGCCATCGCGCTCGGCGATGATCGTGCGCGCCAGCGGGTCGGGGCTGGCGAGGCGCCCCGTCCACAGCCGCTGCAGGAACCCGGCCGCGCCGTGGTCGAGAAACGCGTCGGCGTAGGCGCCGCGGTATTGCCGCTGCCAGCTGTCCGCGTGCAGGCTGGCGATGGCGTGGGCGTCGCTGCTGCGAGCCGCCCGGAAGCACAGGCCGGCTGCGTCCTGGCCGGGCGAGAGCGGGCCGGGGTCCCTCAGTGACCGATCGTCCCTGGCCAGCAACGCGGCTCGCTGCGCTTCGCTGGCGGCAGACCGGGCGGGAGTGGCTCTCGCAGCGGCCTGGCAGTCCATGGCCCTCCTTCACGTGTCTTCTAGAAGACTAGAAGAGTGATAGCCTTCAGGCAATGGGATCTGAAAACGGTGACCGGAGCGGGAGCGGCGACGAGCAGGCGGCACGCGGCCCGGTCAGCCTGAGCGTCGCCGACCGACAGCCCAAGTACCTGCGCATTCACGGCAGCCTGCGGGACCGGATCACCACTGGCCGGTGGCCAGCGGGCACCCAGCTGCCTGCTCAGCGCGAGCTCGCTGACGAGTTCGGCGTCAGCATCATGACCCTGCGGCAGGCGCTGCAGCTGCTTGCCGATGACGGCCTGGTCGAGACGCGTCACGGCAGCGGCACCTTCGCGGCGGCCAGCTACGCCTATGACCTCGGCCACCTGCGCAGCTTCGCCGGCGATCTCATCGCCCAGGGCGCGACGATCACCACCAGGCTGCTCGCCGCAGAGCTGGTCGTGCCGCCTGCTGACGTGGCCGGCCGCCTCGGCGCCCCTGGCGAAGTACTCAGGCTGCGGCGGTTGCGGCTGTCGGGCGGCCGGCCCCTGATACTGCAGGCTTCCTACCTGCCGCCCGCGCTGGCCAGCGTGCTTCACTCAGCGGATCTCGGTCGGCAGGGCCTGTACAACCTGCTCGCCGGTCACGGGCTGACGATCGCGCGGGCTCAGGAGACGCTTAGCCCCACGACCCTGGGCAGCGGCGACGCCAGCGATCTTGTCCGGCCGGCGGGCAGTCCAGCGCTGCTTAGTCACCGCATCAGCTTCACCGCGGCCGGCGTCCCGCTGGTCGACGACCACGCGCTGCTGCCTGCCGACGGCGTCGTCCTCACCGTTAACCGCTCGGCGGAGCGTCTCCAGGCGCACTACAAGCTCGCCACGCCGGGCTCTGGCCGGCTGTCATGACCCGGGCAGCGGCCCCCGCGCGATGGCGTCGGCCCGGCGCAGCGCATCGGGCAGCCGGTAACGGCCTGTGATCCGGCGGACCAGGCCGGCGGCTTCCTGGCGGGCAATCCCGGCGGCCGTGATGTACAGCGGCCGGGATGAGCGTTCCCCGCGGATGACCGGCACGGCGTGGGTCGCGGTCCGGAACGGTGTCTTGGCCACCCCGATGACAGGCCGGACGTCAGCGGCCTGCGCGGTGCGGTCGGCGAAGCTGGCTGAAGGTCGCGTCGGCAGCCACCACGGCGGCGGCCTGCGCCGAGCCCGAGGCAGGGTAGTGCACGTCAGCGGCGGCGGACACGCCTCCGCGCAGCCCGCTGGCACCTTCCACCGGACGCCTAAGGGTGCAGGCCCGCGCTCAGCCGACGGCCGAGGCGAGCACGCGGCGGAATTCGACCGAGACCCGGTCGGCCCTGGTGTGCAGCTCAGCCGCGGGGTCGAGCGGGAACTCAAGGCCGGAAAGCGCACGCCGCTGCAGGTCGAGGTCCTCTTCGAAGATCGTCATCTCGTACTTCGCGGCGCTCTCGGCCTCGTCCGGGTTCGCGAGGCCCGGGCCGGTCACGCTCTGGTAGACGCGACAGGCGTGCTGGTCCTCGGGCGTGAGGGTGAACGTCAGGAACTGCCAGCCCCCGGCGTCGAGGAACTCGAGCAGCAGGGTCGCGGTCAGCGGTGCCTGATACCCGTAGGTCATCCGGCGCCGCTGGATCGCCGGCCGGTCGCCGTCGCGCACCGCGGGGTCGGTGAGGTTGGAAAAGGTGTGCTCGCGGACCGCGGTAAACGACAGGCCATGCCGCACGATGTCGGCTCGCGGAATGGGCTCGGGCCCCGCGCCGCCGATAGTGGCGGAGTGCACGAACGGCAGGTGCGCCTCGTCGAGGAAGTTATCGAGCAGGATGGCCGCGTTGCCCTCCGCCCGCACGACCGGAAGGCGGACCGTGGCTATCCCGTCACCGGCCGGCGCCACGCCGGGTGCGAGCTCGGGCAGCGGAGCCCGCGGCGGTTTCGTCGCCAGCCAGATCAGGCCGTCGCGCTCGACGACACCGGCCGCGCGGTGCAGCTCGGCGCGGGCCGGGATGGCGGCGCCGGTTTCCAGCGCCGGGATCTCCACGCACCTGCCGTCGCTGCCGAAGCGCCACCCGTGATAGGTGCATTGCAGGGTGGCGTTGCTGATCTGCCCAGCCGACAGTCGCGCCCGCCGGTGCGGGCAGGCGTCGGCGAACGCGGCGATCGCGCCGCCGAGCCGGCAGAGCACCCAGCCCTGGCCAAGCAGCCGGATCGCGACAGGTTCCGCGCCGACCTCGTCGGACAGCGCGACCGGATGCCAGAATTCGGCCAGCGCCGGGTGCCCGTTCGTGAACTCGCCAGTGGTCATGACCCATCTTCACCCATGCAGCGGCCGGCGAGGTCGCCTCAGCTGACATGTGATCGGCTTGCCTGCCGCGCACCGGGCACGTGCGAGCGGTGGCCGCCTCTGTCGGCCAGGCGGCGAACGGAATGGGCCAGGTAAGGCGGCTTAGGGGACGGATTCTGGTGGGGCGCGGGCCGTCTGCTGGCAAGCTGTTCTCATGACCGGAGAAGGGCCACCTTCGGTGCTGCGGCGGCTGCGAATGCGGCAGGAGCTGCAGCTTGCCGCGGCGTTGTGGCGGGCGGACCGGACCAAAGCTGGCGGCTGGTGGTCCCTGCTGGCCGTCCGCGGGCTGCTGCCCGCTGGCTTCTCCATCGCGACGGGCGTACTGGTCGGTGCGATCCAGCATGGCTCCAGCCTCGCGGTTCCGCTGGCCGTCACCGGCGTCATCTTCGTCCTGCTGCAGGTCCTCGGCCCGCTGCACACGGCCGTCAGCGCCAACCTCGGCGACCGCACGGCCGCCTGGCTGTACGACGAGCTGACCGGCGCCTGCCTGGACGTTCCCGGCATCGGTCACCTGGAGGACCCCGAGCTGGCCGCCGACCTGCAGGTGGCGAGGGATTTCGACCGCGGCATGACCGCGCCGCCGCTCTCGGTGTCGATGGACTTCATCGCCGGCGGCCTGGTGGACTGGGTGGCCGGCCTCGCGCAGGCGTGCGTGCTCTTCGGCTTCGCCTGGTGGGCGCCCCTGGTCCTGGCCGGCGCGTGGCTCGGAACCCACTGGCTGCTTCGGGAGAGCGCGGTGTGGAAGGACCGCAATACCGAGGAGGTGCGGCAGGCCCAGCGCGACGCGGACTATGCCTACCGGCTGGCGGTGGACCCGCCAGCGGCCAAGGAAGTGCGGATCTTCGGGCTGCCGGACTGGGTGGTCGAGCGGTTCCTTGTCAGCCGGCGGCGGCTGCACCAGCTCCAGTACGAAGCCACGAGGATGCGGGAACGATCCGTCCTGGCCAGCCTTGCCCTCGTGCTGGCCGCCAACGCGCTGGTGCTCTGGATGCTGGTATCCGCCGCGCTCAGCCATGGCCTGGGCCTGGGCCGCCTGGTCGCGTACGCGTCGGCCGCGGTCGGCACGTCGATGCTCGCGTTCGGCGGGCTGAACTGGGCGCTGGACGGCGCCGCGGCGCCGGTGGCGGCGGTCGCCAGGCTCAGGTCCGAGATGAGCCGGGCTGGCTCGGTCAGCTCGGGCAGCCGAACTGCCGAGGGCATGCCGGCGCGGCAGATCGCCTTCCGCGACGTGACGTTCGCCTACCCGGCCGCGCCGGGCAGGCCGGTGCTCGACCGGCTGAACCTGGAGATCCCGGCGGGCAGCTCGCTCGCGATCGTGGGGCAGAACGGGGCGGGCAAGACCACCCTGGCCAAGCTGCTTTGCCGCCTGTACGACCCGCAGTCGGGCACCATCGAGGCCGACGGGGTCGACCTCAGGGAGCTGGACCTGGAGTCGTGGCGACGCCGCGTCACGGCCGTGTTCCAGGACTTCGTCCGGTTCGAGCTGACGCTCAGGGAGAACGTGGCCCCGCGAGAGACAGTCGGCCGGGCACCGGCTGCGGCGGGAAACGGGTCAGCAGCGCTGGACGCCACGCTCAGCGCCGCGCTGGCCGAGTCGGGGGCAGCAGCGCTGGCCAGCCTCGGGACAGTCCTGGCCAAGGGCTACTCCGGCGGCACCGAGCTATCCGGCGGCCAGTGGCAGCGCGTGGCCCTCGCTCGGGCGCTGTCGGCGGTACGGCTCGGGGCGGGGCTGGTGCTGCTCGACGAGCCAACGGCCCAGCTCGACGTTCGCGGCGAGGCGGAGATCTTCGAGAGGATCCTCGCGGCCACCAGGTCCTGCACGACGATCCTCATCTCGCACCGCTTCTCTACCGTCCGGCACGTCGACCGGATCGCGGTCGTGGAGCACGGGGCTGTCGCCGAGCTCGGCAGCCACCAGGAGCTGATGGAGCTGCGCGGCCGCTACTGGCGGATGTTCACGCTGCAGGCGCAACGGTTCGCGCAGGGGACGCCCGAGGAAGGCGAGGAGGAGGTGAAGTTCGATGCCCTCAGCTGACGCCGCGCCCCCGGCCAGCGAGGCAGCGGGTCACGACGGCGCGCAGGCTCCGGCCGAGCCCGCTGACAAGCTGCCGCCCGCGCTGTCCTCGATGTGGCGGCTGTGCCGCCTCGGCTTCCGTTACGAGCCGGGCCTGATGAGCGTGGCCTTCGTGCTCGCCCTCGCCGCGGCGCTGCCCGACGCGCTGCTCGCGTTCTGGTTCAAGCTGCTCGGCGAAGGGCTGATCGACCACAAGCCAGGGCAGCTCCGCTTCGCGGTCGTCGCGCTGGCCGCGTCGGCCGTGGCGACCTGGCTGCTGCAGACCGTGTCCACCAGGCTGCAGCGGCGGTTCAGGGACAAGGTCACCATCGCCCTTGAATCCCACGTGGCGCGGCTGCAGGCGAGTGTCCCCACGATCGCGCACCAGGAGCGGCCGGAGTACCTGGACCGGCTGTCCGTGCTGCGGGAGCAGGTTTTCACGCTCGACCACATGTACATGTCGGTCTTCTCCACCGCGGGCTGGATCCTCCGGCTGGCTGTCACCGTGGCGCTGCTGGCCACGGTGAACCCAGTGCTGGTCACCCTGGTCCTGTTCGCGCTCCCCACGGTGGCGGCCACGTCCTGGCGCCCGGCGGTCGAGCGTGCCGCGCAGGAGGGCGGCGCACAGGCCGACCGGCTGGCACGGCACCTGTTCGCGCTGTCCACCACTGCCTCGTCGGGCAAGGAGCTTCAGGTGCTCGGCATCGGCCGGGCGCTGACCGAGCGGCGCCGGGCGTCGTGGGAGCGCTGGTACGGGCCGGTCGCCGCGGCGAGGACGCGCTCTTCTGCCTGGTACGCGGCCGGCTGGGCGGTCTTCGCGCTGGCTTACGTCGGCGCGATCGTGCTGGTCGCCACCGGGCCGCGGGCCTCGCCGGCCTCAGCCATCCTGGTGCTGACCGCCGGCGCCAGGCTCTCCGCCTACGTCGGCGCCACAGTCAGCGAGATCGGGTTCCTGCGCGGCATCTGGATGGACGGATCGCGGCGGCTGGCCTGGCTCGAGGACTATGCCGTCGCGGTTGCCAGGGTCGCTGACCTGCCTGCGCCGGCCAGCATGAGCGACGGCATCCGGTTCGAGGGCGTCAACTTCCGCTACCCGGGGTCGGACCGGCTCGCCCTGCAGGACGTCAGCCTGTTCCTGCCCGCCGGGTCGGTAGTCGCCGTGGTGGGTGAGAACGGCGCCGGCAAGACCACGCTGATCAAGCTGCTCGCGAAGCTCTACGCCCCGTCCTCGGGCCGCATCCTGATCGACGGCACCGATCTTGCCCGCATCGGCTCCGGGCCATGGCGGGAACGCATGGCCGGGGCGTTCCAGGACTTCTTCCGCTTTGAGCTGCTGGCCGGGCAGGCGGTCGGCATCGGCGACCTGCCCCGCCTGGATGCCGAGCCGGCCATCGTCACCGCCATGCAACGCGCGGGCGCCACGGACGTGATCGACGCCCTGCCAGCTGGCCTGCGCACCCAGCTCGGGCCGACCTGGCACGACGGTGTCGACATCTCCTACGGTCAGTGGCAGAAGCTCGCCCTGGCCCGCGGCTTCATGCGTGACGAGCCGCTGATCGCGGCCCTGGACGAGCCGACGGCCGCGCTCGACGCCGAGACCGAGCATCAGCTGTTCGAGCGCTATGCCAGCAGGGCACGGCAGGGCAGGCGCGGCGGAAGCATCACCATCCTGGTGTCACACCGGTTCAGCACCGTCCGGATGGCCGACCTCATCGTTGTGCTGGACGGCGCGCGGGTGTCAGAGATCGGCAGCCACGACGAGCTGATGGCCCTGCGCGGCCGTTACTCCGAGCTGTACCAGATCCAGGCGAGGGCCTATCAGTAAGCCGGGGGATAACGCGCCAGACTCGTGCTCAGCCGGTGCCCGGCGTGCGAGCACAGGGTCGAACAGGAGTGCTGCGGGCATGAATGATCATGAGCTGAGCGACGGCGTGGTCGTGCTGCGGGACTGGGCTGATGACGATGCAGCCTGGTACGCCGACAGCGTGCGCGATCCGCTGATACAGCGCTTCACGACCGACTCGCCGACCTTAGATGCCGCGCAGGTACGGGCGGCGATCGACAGGCTGCGAGGTGCCGGGGACGCCGAGGGCTTCATCATCTGCGACGCGCTGACGGGTGAGCGGCTGGGCAATATCGCGCTGGACCACGACAGCGGGTCCGGTCAGGTCTCGTACTGGGTGGCCGCCGGAGCGCGCGGACGCGGCGTGGCGGCGCGCGCCCTGGCCATGTTCAGCTCCTGGTCTTTCCGGGCAGGCCTGAGCGAGTTGTGGCTGCGGGTTCACCGGGACAATGCCGCTTCGCACCGGACCGCCGTGCAGGCCGGCTATCAGCGCGATCCGGCGCGCGACAAAACGCAGGAGGTCAAGGGCGCGACGTGGCCGATGCTGGGATACGTGCTCCGCCGACCGGATCCCTGACATCAGCCTCCCTGCGCGGGATCCTCTCCAGTAGGGCGATCTCCGGTCGATTCGTGGCAACCACTGCCATAAGGCGCGCGTCTCACCACTGACGGGTATGACCCGCCGGCGTCGCGGCCTTGCTTGCGCAACCGCCGGGGAAACACAGGTGGGTGGCGCGGATGAGCCGTCAGAGGGTGTTCACGGCGCTCGTGCTTACTGGCTTGCTGATACTCGCGGCCTGCAGTTCAGCCGGCCGGGCCAGGCCGGCCAGCAGCCACGCGGTCCGCGTCGCCAGCGTGGTCCGCGTCGGCCCTTACACCCAGGTGTTCGCGACTCCGCTGCCCGCTGACTCCGCGCAGGCCGATGTGCTGGAGGGCTTCCGTGAAGCCCAGGTGCTCTGGGAGGAATCGGAGAACGCCCAGCATCTCGACCCCAAGGTGCGCGGCTACGTGACCGGCGAGGCGCTCAGTCACCTGACCTCCGCCGTGCAGGCCGGCAAGCAACGCGACACCGTGCCCGCTGGGGTCGACCGGCTCTTCAATACGCGCGTCACCGCGATCACGGGGCCCGACGCGGTCATCGCCACCTGCGATGACGGCAGCAAGTTCAGGCAGCAGAACCCGCTCACCGGGCAGGTGGACGCGGACTTTCTTGGCACTCCGGCGCAGGATTACCTGTTCGAGACCTGGCGGATGGTCCGGCTAGACGGGCACTGGGCCATCTCCTCGTTCTCGTTCGCAGAGCTTCCGAGCCCTAGCGCGGAACCCTGCCAGCCGGGAATGACCGGGCCCGGGCCGGCCACCAAGCCCGATGTGCCCAGCCTGGTCCGGCAGATGAGGGCGACGACGCAGGCAGCCAGCAGCGTCCACGTCGACGGCACGATCCGGCAGGGCGCCAGGACCATCGGCGTGAACCTCGGCCTTACCCGGTCAGGCGATTTCTCGGGTCAGATCTCCGTGAACGGGGCGCGGGTCACCGTGCTGCGCACGCACGGCCACGTCTACCTGAGGCTCAGCGCCCCCTTCATTCGGCTGGAACACCTGCCCGCCACTGCCTGCCAGTTGTACTGCGGTAAATACCTGGCGGTCCCGGCTGTGCAAGCGGCCGGGCTAGTGCGCGGACTGAACATGACCTCGATCGCCCGCTCGCTGATCGGCGGGCCGGTCAGCAAGATCAGGTACTACGGGGAGGTTACCTTTGGCGGCCAGCTGGCCTGGCTGCTGCAGGATCCCAGCCGGAACTCGATATACGTCGCGGCGCGCGGCACGCCATATATCCTCGGCGAGGTCTCAGCGCCGCCGGGCAGCTACACCCTGAGCGTGACCCAGTGGAACGCGGTAAGGACTCCCGGCCTCCCGCCGCCCGGCAAGCTGGTGCAGCAGAGCCAGCTCGGCTGACTACGGTCCCGCTGGCGTTACAGGCCGGGAAGGTTGACCACGATCGCTTCCTGGGTGGACCGGGCGATGACCACGACCGCTTCGGTGTCGGACGGGTTCTCCTCCCGGTGCGGCGCGTGCGGCGGAACCCAGACGTAGTCACCAGGGCTGGTCTCCAGCCGGATCAGCTCGCCCGACGCCGGATCGCGGTAGACGAAGACCGGGTGCCCGGCCGCGACGAAGATGCCGGTCTCCGAGTCGCCGTGATGGTGATCGCCGGAGGAGACATCGGGCGGCAGCACGGTTCGCCCCATCCACAGCGCCTGCGCACCGGTGAGCTCGCCCGAGATCGCCGCGGTCCTGATCATGCCGCTGGTCTGCGCGGTGGCTGCTGACAGTGCACTGGAGCTGATCAGCCGCAGGCTCGCAGCGCGCGGCTGATCAGCGGCGGTCTGCTCCCCGGCCGAGCCCGTCACGGCGGCGGCCCCGTCAGGACTGCTGGCCGTCGCCGGCTGCCTGGCCGTCCCCGGCCGGCTCGAGCGTCAGCGAGACGGAGTTGATGCACCACCGCTGGTCGGTGGGAACGTCGTAGCCCTCGCCTTCGAACACGTGACCGAGGTGGGAGTCGCAGTTCGCGCACCTGACCTCGGTCCTGGCCCGGCCGAGCGAGCGGTCCTCGATCAGCACGACGGCGTCGCCCTCGGACGGCTGGTAGAAGCTCGGCCAGCCGCAGTGCGACTCGAACTTGGCGTCCGAGGTGAACAGCTTTGCCCCGCAGGCCCGGCAGCGGTACACGCCGCGGGTCTTGGTGTCGGTGTACTCGCCGGTGAACGGCGCCTCCGTGCCCGCCTGGCGCAGCACGTGGTACTCAGCCGGGCTGAGCCGCTGCTTCCACTCGGCTTCGGACAGCTGCGTTTTTGCCATGCAGTGAGGGTACCCGCCGGCTGCCCGGCCTCAGCTGGTGAAGGTGCCCGATCCCGCCTTGGCCCGCCAGGGCAGTATCCCGCCGTCGACATCGTCGGCGTTGAGGAAGCGGAACAGGATCGCGGCCGCGCCGCCGGCGAGCACGCTGGCGAGCAGGTAGATCCAGATGTTGGCCCAGCTGAGCAGTCCAAGCACGGTGGCGCCGAACGCCACTGCCGGGTTGAAGGCGCCACCGCTCACCGCGCCGACGGCCAGCGAGCCGGCCGTGACCGTGAAGCCGATCGCGAGCCCGAAGAAGTGATTGTTCGGCTGGTCCCTGCTGGTGGCCACGTTGAGCACCACGTAGACCAGGAAGAAGGTAAAGATAAATTCGGCGAAGAACGCGGCCGCAATGGTGCGACCCGGCAGTGACAGGGTCCGGACGAGCTGGGGGTTGATGATGAAGCCCGCGGTCCACGCGGCCACGAGCGCGCCAGCTAGCTGAGCGACCCAGTAGCGGAGCATCTGCGCCATCGTCAGCCGGCCACGCAGATACACGCCGAGCGAAACGGCGGGGTTGTAGTGCCCGCCGGAGATGTGCCCACCGGCGTAGATCAGCACCATGTACACGGCGCCGATCGCCAGCGCGGCCTGCGGCTGGCCGCTCAGCGCCACGCAGCCCACCGTGAAGACGAGGCCGAAGGAGCCGATGAACTCAGTAATGTAGCTGCGCATTGGTCACTCCCTGCGGCATCCCGTGAGCGGGCCGGGCTGGCGGGCTGGACATCTGGCGGCCATTGTGCAGTTTAACGAGCGCTGATCAGATACTCAGCCGGAACTGCAATGCCGCTTCCGCGCCGTCCCCGCCGGGCAGCAGCTCGGTGGCGACCACCCGCCCGGCCGCCTGCACGTCCGGCAGCACTTCGGCCAGCGCCGACAGAGCCGCCTGCGGGCCGCGGGCGGTGAGCAGCGCGGCCGGCGCGCGCATCGGCAGCTTCGCCTCCGACTTGGCCTTGCGTACCGCGGCGATGGCGGCCGCCGCAGCGTCCAGCGCCGTGCTGTCGGGCGCGCCGGCTGCCCTGAGCGCCGCGGCGTCGGGCCAGGTCGACCGGTGCACTGAACCGTGCTGCCCCGGCCACCACGACCAGATCTCCTCGGTCACGAACGGCAGGAACGGCGCGAGCAGCCGCACGGCCGCCGACAGCGCCGCGCGCAGCGTGGCCACTGCCGAGTCAGCTGCGGCCGGGCCGCGCTCGCCGTACGCCCTGGGCTTCGCCAGCTCCAGGTAGTCGTCGCAGAACTGCCAGAAGAACCGCTCGGCCTCGGCTAGCGCCCTGGCCTGGTCGTAGTCCTCGAAGGCCGCCGTGCACGCCTCGCTCACGGTGGCGAGCCGGCGCAGCAGCGCGCGGTCCAGCGGCTCGGTGATCAGTGTTGCGTCGAGCTCGCCCCGACTGGCCTGGCCGGCCCGCGCCGCCGCAGACTGATCATCGCCCGGCTCATCATCGCCCGGCCGACCGTCGCCGAGGCCGAGCACGAACCTGGCGGCGTTGAGCAGCTTGACCGCCAGCCGCCGGCCGATCCTGAGCTGCGCCTGGTCGAACGTCGTGTCCACGCCAAGCCGGGCGCTGGCGGCCCAGTAACGGACCGCGTCCGTTCCGTATTGGTCGAGCACGTCGGCAGGAGTAACCGCGTTGCCTGAGGACTTGCCCATCTTCTTGCGATCCGGGTCGAGAATCCAGCCGGAGATCGCCACGTGCCGCCAGGGCAGGCTGCCCGCCAGCGCATGCGAGCGCAGCACGCAGTAGAACAGCCAGGTCCTGATGATCTCGTGCGCCTGCGGGTGCAGGTCCATCGGGAACACCCGCCGGAACAAATCCTCGTCCGTGCTCCAGCCGCCGGTAATCTGCGGGGTCAGCGAGGACGTCGCCCAGGTGTCCATCACGTCCTGCTCGCCGGCGAACCCGCCGGGCCTGCCGCGCTGCTCTGCCGGGTACCCGGGCGGCACCTCAGCGGCCGGGTCGACAGGCAGGCTGGCGTCATCCGGCACGATCGGCGAGCCGTAGTCCGGTGCCCCGTCCGCGTCCAGCCGGTACCATAGCGGGATCGGCACGCCCAGGTAGCGCTGGCGGCTGATCAGCCAGTCGCCTGCCAGGCCGGTCACCCAGTTCTCGTACCTGGCGCGCATCCGCTCCGGATGCCAGCACAGCTCGCGCCCGCGGCGCAGCAGCTCAGCCTGCAATGCCGGGTCGCGGCCGCCGTTCCTGACATACCACTGCCGGGTGGTGATGATCTCCAGCGGCGCGTCGCCCTTCTCGTAGAACTTCACCGGGTGCTCGACTGGCACAGGCTCGCCGCGCAGCTGCCCGGCAGCCGCGAGCAGCTCGGTCACCCGGCGCCTCGCCGTGCTGACCCGCAGGCCGGCCAGCTGCGCGTAGGCGGCCCGGCCGGCCGCGGTCAGGCCGGGCGGCGGGTCGGCCAGCAGCCGGCCGTCCTGGCCGATCACCGGGCGGGTGTCCAGCTGCAGCTCGCGCCACCAGGTCACGTCCGCCGTGTCGCCGAACGTGCACACCATCGCCAGGCCGGTGCCCTTGTCCGGGTCGGCCAGCCGGTGCGCCAGCACCGGCACGCGCGCACCGAAGACCGGCGTGCTGACGCGCGTTCCGATCAGGTCGCGGTAGCGCTCGTCGGCTGGGTGCGCGACCAGCGCCACGCAGCCGGGCAGCAGCTCGGGCCTGGTGGTGGCCACGAGGGCCTCGGCGCTGCTGTCATGACCCGGCTGCCCGGCATCGGGGCTGGCATCCTGATCGGCGCTGCCGTCCGGGCGGAAGGCAAGCCGCCAGTAGGCGCCAGGCAGCGGCCGGTCCTCGATCTCCGCCTGTGCCACGGCGGTGCCGAACGTCACATCCCACAGCACCGGCGCCTCGGCGGAATACGCGTCTCCGCTGGCCAGGTCGCGCAGGAAGGCGCGCTGCGAGATCGCGGCCGGGTAGTCCCCGATCGTCCGGTAGCAGGTGCTCCAGTCCACGGACAGGCCGACGCGCCGCCAGGCCAGCTCGTACTCGCGCTCGTCGGCGTCCATCAGCTCGCGGCACAGCTCGACGAAGTTGCGCCGGGACACCGGGCGCTGCTGGTCAGGCCGGGTGGCCCGGCGGCCGGCCGGTGGCGACAGGCCGGGCTCGTAGGGCAGCGAGGGATCGCACCGGATGCCGAAGTAGTTCTGCACCCGGCGCTCAGTAGTCAGCCCGTTGTCATCCCAGCCGACCGGGTAGTACACCGCCTTGCCGCGCATGCGCCAGAAGCGGGCGAAGGTGTCGGCGTGGGTGTAGGAGAAGATGTGCCCGATGTGCAGCGTGCCGCTGGCAGTCAGCGGCGGCGTGTCGATCGAGTAGACCTGATCCCGGCTCGCAGTCCGGTCAAACTTGTACTACGCAGTCCCTGTCCCACGCGCGCGACCACTTCTCCTCGAGACCCTCGAGCGATGGCCTGGCGGGCACGATGCTGGCGGGGCGGGACTGTGCGCTCATGGCCGGAAGTGTAACGCCCCGGCGCCGCGCGGCCGAGGTATTTCCGGTCGGTCTGCCCGGCCGACGCCCACCGCCCCGGCCGGGCTGAGCCACCAGCGTCGCGAGCGCCTGCCGGCGTACTCCGGATGCGAGGGCAGGACGTCTCTTAGTCGAGACGCCTGCACAGTGGCTGCCCGCACCCTGGAATGACGCCTCGCCCAGACCGGCTTCAGGCAGGGGCTGACCATGAGGGTGACCGTCAGGATCGCGCGGGCATCGGCCGCCATTCTCGCCGTCGTGCTGCTCACGGGTACGGGCGCAGGCGTGCCCGCCGCCCGCGCCGCGGCCGGAGCAGGGCCGAGAGGGGCTGTGCCAGCGGCGCCGCTCAGCACGCCGGTGCCCAACCCCGGCCCTGGCGCGGGGCTGACGGCGGTGACGTGCATCTCGGCGCGAAGCTGCTGGGCCGTCGGGAGCTACAGCCCCGTCCCAGGGCACAGTTCGAATGAGGCCCTGCATTGGAACGGGAGCACCTGGTCCGTCGTCGCCACGCCCGATGGTGGAACTGCCGCGACGGACCACAACGTGCTGTATGGCGTCGCCTGCGTCGGGCCAGCCGACTGCTGGGCAGTCGGAATCTCTTCCCCGTTCCCGTATCAGACCAGCGAGGGCCAGATCCTGCACTGGAACGGGCACACCTGGTCCCTGGTCAAGCTCCCCGACGCTGACAGCGACGCCTCGTTGTTCGCTGTCCAGTGCCCGGCCCGCAGCGAATGCCAGGCCATCGGACGGCTGGACGGGAACGGCAGCGGCCGGGCGGTGATCCTGCGGTGGAACGGGAAACTCTGGTCTGCCGTCGCCCTGCCGCTCAGCCGCGCCAGTGCCCTCGCCGGCCTGGCGTGCGTATCGCCGACGGACTGCCGGATCGTCGGGAACAGGGACGGAAAAGGCGAGGCTTTCCACTGGAACGGCCGCCGTTGGTCGGTCGCGGCGGCTCCGAGGCGCGAGTTCGGCTCTAACGGCCTTGCCTGTACCTCGGCGAGGAACTGCTGGACAGCCGGAAAGACAGCGGCGCAGCACTGGAACGGTGCCCGCTGGTCTGTCGTCGCTACGCCGCGAAAGCCGCGGGTGGCTAACACCGGCGGCATCGCGTGTACCTGGCGGAAGAACTGCTGGGCGATGGAGGAGTACTTCGGCGCCGGCGGGACTGGACTGAACCTGGCCATCCACTGGAACGGGACCAGCTGGTCCAAGGTATCGATGCCCCAGGCAGGCGGCACGGGACCGGACGTCGGAACCTTGCTGACCGGCGTTACCTGCACGTCATCGAGCAACTGCCTGGCGGTCGGGCGGGCTAGCGTGAATTCCGGCGAAGACCTGGTCAATGAGGCCGTGCACTGGAACGGGACCAGGTGGTCGGCTGGATAGCCGGCCGCCCGGTGGCCTGCCGGTGACCTGCGCACGGCATTGGTGACTGCGCGATTTCCGCCTGGGCCACTGGCAGGCGTCAGGGCGCGGCGGAGGCCGCCGCCGCGGCCACCGGCGGCTGCGCTGTCTGCAGCGGGAAGTGGCACGCCGCGATGTGACCGGTGCCGAAGGGGCGCAGCTGCGGCTCTTCCTCGGCGCACAGGTCCTGCGCGAGCGGGCACCGGGTGCGGAAGCGGCAGCCGGAGGGCGGCGCGATCGGGCTGGGCAGCTCGCCCTTGATGCCGACCTCGCCCCTGGCCCTGGCCAGCTTCGGATCCGGCACCGGGATCGTGTTGATCAGCCCGGCCGTGTACGGGTGGGCGGCACGCTGGTAGATGTCCGAGCTCGACCCAAGCTCCACCATCTTGCCGAGGTACATGACGCCGATCTGGTCGGCCATGTACTTGACCACGGCCAGGTCGTGCGAGATCACCACGTAGGTCAGCCCGTGGTCGGCCTGCAGCCGCTTCATCAGGTTCAGCACCTGAGCCCGGATGGACACATCGAGGGCACTGACCGGCTCATCAGCGACGATCAGCCGCGGATTGAGGGTCAGCGCCCTGGCCAGGCCGATGCGCTGGCGCTGGCCGCCGGAGAACTCGTGCGGGTAGCGCTCGACCGCGTTTCTGGGCAGGCCGACTTCGTCCAGCAGGTCGTACACGCGCTTGCGCTGATCGTCGTGGCTGCCCATGTGCTGGATCGCCAGCGGCTCGCCGATGATGGCGCCGACCCGCATCCGCGGGTCAAGGGAGGAGTACGGGTCCTGGAACATCAGCTGCAGGTCGCGCCGGTGCCTGCGCATGCTGCCGCGGCCCGACACGTCGTCGCCGTCGAGCAGCACCTGGCCGCTATCTGGCCGTTCCAGCGCGACGACCAGGCGGCCGATGGTCGTCTTGCCGCAGCCCGACTCCCCGACCAGGCCGAAGGTCTGCCCGGCCGGCACGGAGAAGGAGACACCGGAGACCGCGTGCACGGCGCCGGTGCGGCGCTGCAGCAGGCCGGAGGTAATCGGGAACTCCTTGATCAGGTCTCGGACCTCGAGTAGCGGAGCCGGGCCTGCTGGTGGCTCGTCACCGGCCTGGCCGGCCTGGCCGCCGGTGTCGCGCCCGCCAGCGGCCAGCACCGGAATCGGCCCGCTGATCTCCGCCGCGTTCAGGCGTGCCGATGCGTGGCCGTTGCCGCTGCTCTGCCCGTTCTGCTCGGCCTCGCGGAGCGGGCCGTCGACGGGATGCCAGCAGGCGAAGAAGTGCTCAAGGCCGTCTTTGCTGATCAGCGGCGGCTGCTGGTCACGGCACTTGTCGCTCGCGAGCCTGCACCTGGCGGCGAACCGGCAGCCGGCCGGCGGGTTCGACAGGTCAGGCGGGATGCCGGGGATGTTGGCGAGCCGCTGGCTGCTGTCCTGCGCGAGTCGCGGGATGGACGCCAGCAGTGCCTGGGTGTACGGGTGATGCATGTGCTCGAACAGGGTCAGCGTGCCGGCCTCCTCCACCTGCTGACCCGCGTACATGACGTTGACCCGGTCGGCGTGCTCGGCGATGACGCCCATGTCGTGCGTGATGAGCAGCATGGCCATGCCGAGCCTGGACTTGAGGTCGTCAAGCAGCGCCAGGATCTGCGCCTGGATGGTCACGTCGAGCGCCGTCGTCGGCTCGTCGGCGATGAGCACCTTCGGCTCGCAGGTCAGCGCCATGGCGATCATCACCCGCTGCCGCAGGCCACCGGACAGCTGGTGCGGGTAATCGTCGAGCCGCTCTTTCGGCCGCGGCAGCCCGACCATGCCGAGCACTTCCGCCGCCCGCTCCAGCGCCTCCCTCTTGCTCGCGCCGCGGTGCAGCCGTACCGGCTCGGCGACCTGATAGCCGAGCGTCTTGGTCGGGTCGAGCGAGGTCAGCGGATCCTGGAAGATCATCGAGATGTCGTTGCCGCGGATCTGGCGCATCTGCGCCTCCGGCAGGCCGACGAGCTCGCGGCCGTCGAGCGTGACCGAGCCGCCGACGATGCTGCCTCCCGGCGGCAGCAGGCCCATCACCGACAAGCCGGTCATGGACTTGCCGCAGCCTGACTCGCCGACCAGCCCCAGCGTCTCGCCCTGCTCGATGTGCAGGCTCACGTTGCTGACCGCGTGCACCACCGAGCGGGTGAGCTGGATGTGAGTCGACAGGTCCTGGATCTGGAAGACGGGAGGCATTCGCGGTACTCCTCAGCTCAGCAGCGGTCGGGGCGGCGGGCCAGCAGGCAGGCGGCCGTCAGCGGCGGCGCAGCCGCACGTCGAGCGAGTCGCGCAGCGCATCGCCGATGAGGTTGCAGGCCATGACCACCAGGACGATGCACAGGCCGACGGGGAAGACGAGCCACCAGTACCCGTCCTGCAGGTACTGGATGCCGTTGGACAGCATGTCGCCCCAGTCCTGACTCGGGAAGTGCAGGCCGAAGCCGAGGAAACCGAGGAAGGCGATGGCGAGGATCGCATCGGCCACGTTGAAGGTCACGTTGACGATGATCACGCCGAACGCGTTGGGGATCAGGTGCCTGGCGATCAGCCGGCCCTGGCTGGCCCCTGCTGTCCTCGCCGCCGAGACGAAGTCCCTGACCCGCAGCGTCAGCACCTCGCCCCGGACCAGCCTGGCCGGCACCAGCCAGGTGAAGCCGCCGATGATGAGGCTCAGCCCGAGCACTGACGCACCGTACTTGACGGCCACGATGAGCACGATGAACAGGAACGGGATGGACAGGAAAATGTCGACGATGCGCATCATGATCGAGTCGACGATGCCTCCGGCCAGGCCGGCGATGGCGCCCCACAGTGAGCCGATCACGATGGCCAGCACGGCCGAGAAGAAGCCGACCTGCAAGGCGGCCTGGCCGCCCTTCATCAGCAGGGCAAGCTCATCGAAGCCCTCGTCGGTCGTGCCAAGCGGGTGCCCGCCACCAGGCGGCAGGTCGGTGTTCAGCAGGCTGGTGCTGAGCACGTTGCCGTGGTAGACCAGCGGCCCGAGGAAACAGAAGACGACGAAGAAGATCAGGATGGCGACCCCCGCCAGGGCTAGCTTGTTCTGCGCGAACTCGCGGAAGGCGAGCCGCCAGCCGCTCTGGATCGGCCCGATCTCACCGCCTTCCGGGGCTCGGGTGATGTCGAGCGGCGCGAGCGGTGAAGCGATGTTCGTCACGGGGTCTCCTGGTGTCTCAGCAGCCCTCAGGCGAGCCTGATCCGGGGGTCGGCAACGGTGAGCGCTACGTCAGCCACGAGGTTGCCGATCACCGTCAGGACGGCGCCGAACAGCACGTAGCCGAGGAGCACGTTGTAGTCAACGTTGTTGAGGCTGTTGAAGAAGAGCAGCCCGAGGCCCTGGTAGTTGTAGATCGTCTCGGTGATGAGATTGCCGGTCAGCAGAAACGGGATGGACAGGCCGACCAGGGTGATCATCGGCAGGCAGGCGTTGCGCAGCAAGTGCCGGTACAGGACCAGGCGCTCGGGCAGGCCCTTGGCCTTGGACGCCCTGATGTAGTCCTGGGCCAGCGTGTCGATCGCGGTAGAGCGCATGTACCGGGAGAAGCCAGCGACGCTGATCAGCGTGAGGGTCGCGATGGGCAGCGTCATGGCGTGCCAGTCGACCATGACTCGCCAGAGCGATAGTGACTGGCTCGCCTCGAAGCTGAACACGTGCAGGGTCAGCGCGAACACGTAGATCAGGATCAGCGCGAGGAAGAACAGCGGCATCGCGTAGATGGTGAAGGCCGCTGAGGTGGCAATCACGTCGCCCAGCGTGTTGCGGCGGACTGCCTGGTAGATCCCGAGCGGCACGGCGATCAGCAGCGCAAGGACCAGCGAGATGATCGAGAGGTAGGCGCTGCGCGCGACTCGCTCCCTGAACAGCGCGGTGACGCTCTGATTGACCTTGTATGAGTGGCCGAGGTTGCCGTGCAGCATCAGCCACATGTAGTGGCCGTACTGCGCGATCCACGGCCGGTCGAAGCCGTTGTCCTTGTTCCAGGCCACGATCGCCGAGTGGGTCGCCTTGGGCCCGAGGACGTCGACGGCCGGTGACGGATAGATCAGGTGCAGCAGGAGGAAAACGAAGATGGTGACGCCGAACACGACGATGACTGAGGTGAGCAACCTGCGGATCAGGTAGGCGGTCACCGGCCTGCTCCTTCTCTACTGGCCCCGGCGGATGGACACGAAGGTGAGGTCACGCTGGCCGCCGGCAGCCCGTGCCCGGCTCAGGCCGGGCACGGGCTGCCGGACGAGCGGCTAGCTGTCGCCGCTGCCGAGGAAGTACCAGAACTCGGGGTTGAGCTGGTACTGGGTCAGCGACTCGAACGACTCAGGCGGGCCGGACATGGTCTTCTTCCAGACCTCTATGTTGTCGTTGTTCGGCTGGAACAGTGACGGCACCTGCTGGGTGAGGTACTGCGCCTCGGCCTTCACCGCAGCCGGGTTGCTGCTGGTCGTCGACGCCTTGATCAGCGCGTCCGCCTTGGGGTCCTTGTACTCGCCGATGTTGAACGAGCCGGTCGAGTTGAAGATCCCGTTCATTGTCGGATACGTGGCGATGCTGAATCCGCCGAAGTCTTCCATCGCCCAGTCGTTGATGGTCTTCGGCGAGGCACCGTCGTAGTACGTCGCGATCATGTGGTTGAAGTTGTCGGCCTTCAGCGTGATGTTGAAGCCGGCCTTCTTGGCCTGCGAGACCAGGTCAGTGATCTGCTGGCCGATTCTCGCTGGCGAGGTGTTGTAGATCAGGTTGAACGCGAGCTTGGTGCCGGCCGGGATGCCCGCGCCGCACTGGCTCGCGCCGGAGCCTGCGCTGGCGCAGACGTCCGTGCCGCCGGGGTTCACGGTCCAGCCGTGTGCCTTCAGCATGCTCACCGCCGTCGACACGCTGAACGGGTACGGCGCGGTCAGCGCGTTGGACGGGGTGTACGGGGTCGGCGGGATGGCCGGCACGGGACCGTAACCCTGGCCGCCGGCCCCGTGGAAGAAGGCCTTGATGTAGCCGGCCTCGTCTTCCAGGTGCGCGAACGCCTGGCGGATGTAGAGCTGCTTGATGATGTTGTTGAAGTCGCCCGTCTTGTCCAGGAAGTTGAAGGTGACGTAGTTGAACCCGAAGCCCGGGTAGCCGAAGACGTTGTAGCTGCCCTTGATGGAGGTCACCTGGGGAATGTCCTCGAACGGCACGTAACCCTGGTCCACCGCGCCTGACTTGACCGCGTTCCACTCGGCAGTATCCGAGGTGAACGGCACGGCCTGCAGCTTGGACTGCGGCGAGGCGTGCGGGCCGCTGTAGGCCGCGTTCGGTGACATCGTGAACGCGCCGGTGGTGTTGTTGAACGAGGTCAGCTTGTACGGCCCGTCGACCACCTGCCAGAGCGGGTTGCTCGCGTACGTGGTGACGGACTTGGACGCCTTGGCCAGGTAGTCATAGATCTTGGTCGCGTTGGCCGGGACGTTCGGGTCGAGGACGGGACCGCCAGCGGACGCCTTCGCCCACGCGTGGGTGGGCAGCGGGATGACGCCCGCCAGGCTGTTCTCCCAGAACCAGGCCGGGTTCACCGCGGCGTTCAGGTTCAGCACCAGCGTCTGCGGGCTTGGCGTCGTCATACTGACGATCTGGTCCGGGATGCCGGTCTTCGGGGTGTAGTTACCCCAGTTGGCCGGGCTCTCCTTGACGGCAGCCTTCAGCATGTCGATGTAGAACTCGGCGTCCTTGGCCGTGACCGCCTGGCCGTCCGACCACTTCCAGTTCTTGAGCGTGATCGACACGGTCTTGTCGCCATTGCTCCAGGTCGGCTCGCCGGCCAGGCTCATGGCCGGGTCTTCCTTCTGCTGCGAGCCGTTCGGGAACCAGTTCAGCGGGCGCCACATTTCGTACTGGAATGAGTACGCAGTGTAAACAGAGCTATTGGCACCGGGCGTGACGGGGAAGATCCAGGTCGGGGCCGTATTCGGAGCCTCGGCCACCTTGAAGGTGCCAGCGTGCGCCGTGCCTGTCTGAGCCGGGACCGTGCCGAACGCACCGGCAATGGTGAGACCGGCCGTGTTGCCCTTGGAGCCAGACGAGCCACTGCTGCCGCAGGCAGCGAGCGCCATCGCTGCCACGGCCGCGAGGGCGGTGAGCTTGAAAGCCGGGCGGGAGAGCTTCATGGCTAGGCCACGCCCGTCATTTGGCCGGAAAACCGGTCGCTGCGGTCTTGTCATACGGCTGCCTTTCTAGCCTCCCGCACACAGCGGGCCGGGGGCCGGGCTCACCGAGCCCGATGGGGGTTTGGGTGGAGCGTAGATCCGGACGCTTGTGAAGTAAGACCCTTCAAGTGTTACGAAATGCTATCGATCTGCTCTGCAGTCGCATATAGCGCGCCTTTTGCAGTTAGCTCGCGGTAACATACGCCCTGCATTTTGCTGACAGCATTTTGCATGTGGTATGCCACAGGTCCTGGTGGCGTGTCGGCCATAGGTTCCTGAGCTAGGCGGAGTTCCTGAGCCGGCTGTCCGAAGCCCGGCCCGCGGCAGCCCTGAGACCGCCTTGCCATGCCCCCCCGAAATCATCGAGCGGGCATCCTCGCTCGCCGGCCGCTGGGGGGGCGGATGGCCTCCGCCTAGACTGGCGCTGCGAAATGTCAGGTCCGCGACGAGCCAGGGAAGGCGCGCTGAGGTCATGAGGGTGCTCGGCAGCACGGGAGTGAAGGTGAGCCCGCTGTGCCTAGGGGCGATGATGTTCGGCTCCTGGGGCAACCCCGATCACGGCGAGTCCGTGCGGATCATCCAGCATGCGCTCGACGCCGGGATCAACTTCATTGACACCGCTGACGTGTACTCGGCCGGCGAGTCAGAGGAGATTGTCGGCAAGGCGCTGGCCGGCATACGCCGCGACAGCGTGGTGCTGGCGACGAAGGCGCACGCCCGGATGGGCGACGACGTGAACGCCGCGGGGAACTCGCGCCGCTGGCTGATCGCCGAGTGCGAGAACAGCCTGCGCCGCCTGGGCACCGATTACATCGACCTCTACCAGATCCACCGGCCGGACCCGAGCACCGACATCGACGAGACGCTCGGCGCCCTCAGCGACCTGATCCGGGCCGGCAAGATCTGCTACGCGGGCAGCTCGACGTTCCCGCCGTCGCAGATCGTCGAGGCGCAGTGGACCGCGCAGCGGCGCGGCCGGGAGCGCTTCGTCTGCGAGCAGCCGCCGTACTCGCTGCTGGTGCGCGGGGTGGAGGCTGAGGTGCTGCCGGTCTGCCAGCAGTACGGTATGGGCGTCATCGGCTGGAGCCCGCTGGCTGGCGGGTGGCTGACCGGCCGCTACCGCAAGGGCACCGAGATGCCTGCCAGCAGGCGGGCGCAACGGCTGCCGCAGCGCTTCGACCTGAGCCTGCCGGGCAATCAGGCAAAGCTGGAGGCCGCCGAGCAGCTGGCCGTGCTCGCGGAAGAAGCCGGGCTGTCGCTGATCCACCTGGCGCTGGCGTTCGTGCTCAGCCACCCCGCCGTCACCTCGGCGATCATCGGCCCGCGAACGATGGAGCAGCTGACCAGCCAGCTGGACGCCGCCGGGGTCACCCTCACCGCCGACATTCTTGACCGGATCGACCAGATCGTGCCGCCAGGCACGAACCTGAACGACTCCGACGGCGGCTACCAGCCGCCGGCCCTGGCCGACGCGGCGCTGCGCCGCCGCTAGGAACAGTGTCAGCCGCGCTAGCCCGGCGCGGCGGCGGGTCCTGGCGGCGGCAGCTTGCCGCCGCAGCCCGGCGGATTTCTGCTCGCAGCTAAGCCGGCCGGGCCGGCGCCGAGTCACGACCCGAGTGTCGTGGCCTGCTGGGATAATGAGTCAGTGCTGGGGACCACGCGCGGACGGCTCGTAGGCAGGCAGGCTGAGCTTGGCCTGCTCCTTGACCTGCTCGAAGCCGCCAAGGCGGGCAGGCCGGTCGTCGCGCTGGTCAGCGGCGATGCGGGAGTCGGAAAGACCAGGCTGGTAACTGAGCTGGCCGCGACGGCGCGCGAGCGCGGCCTGACCGTGCTGTCAGGCCGCTGCGCCGAGCTGGCGGACAGCATTCCTTACCTGCCGCTGGCTGACGCGCTGCGGGCAGCGGTGACCGGCCCGTCGGCGCACGGGCCGCTCATCGACGCGCTTGAGGCCCGGCCGGTGCTGTCCCGGCTGCTGCCGGACCGCGACGGCCCGGTGTCGGGCAGCGACCTGCCTGGGCTTGCCCAGCAGCAGCTGTTCGGCGCCGTGCTCGGCATGCTCGCCGAGCTGGCCGAGACCTACCCGGTGCTGCTGATCCTCGAGGACCTGCACTGGGCCGACGGCTCGACCAGGGACCTGGTCACCTTCCTGTCCAGGGTGCTGCACCGGGAGCGGATCGCCGTCGTCGCCACCTACCGCACCGACGATCTGCACCGCCGGCACCCGCTGCGGCCGGTGCTCACCGAGCTGTTCCGGCTGCCGAGCGTGACCTCGGTGGAGCTCGGGCCGCTGGGCTCCTCGGCGATGGCCGAGCACCTGACCTCGCTGGCCGGCGGCCCGCTCGACGCGACGGCGCTGAGCCAGATGATCACAAGGGCCGAGGGCAACACCTATTACGCCGAGGAGCTGCTGGCCGCGTCGTCGGTCGGCACCGCGCTGCCGGCCGGCTTGGCTGACCTGCTGGTCGCCCGGATGGAACGGCTGTCGGAGATCGCCCAGCAGGTGCTGCGCGCGGCTGCGGTAACCGGGCGGCACGTGGACGACGAGCTGGTCAGGGCCTCATCCGGGCTAGCAGCCCCGGAGTACGAGGCGGCCGTGCGCGAGGCGGTCGCCCACCAGCTGCTGATCCCCGACGGCAGCGAGGGCTACGCGTTCCGGCACGCGCTGCTGCGCGAGGCCATCTACGCTGACCTGCTGCCCGGCGAGCGGACCAGGCTGCACGCCCGGCTGGCCCGGCTGCTGGCTGACGAGAGCAGGCTCGCCGAGGTGTCCGGCTCCGCTGCCGAGCTGGCGCATCACAGCCTGGCCAGCCATGACATACCGGGGGCGTTCTCGGCGTCGGTCCTGGCCGGCCAGGAGGCTGAGCGGCTCGCCGCCCCAGCTGAGGCGCACCGGCACTACGAGCAGGCGCTGGCGCTCTGGGACCGGGTCAGCGAACCGGAGAAGCTGTCCGGCACCGACCGCGGCACGCTCGCGCTGCAATCGGCGCTCAGCGCGGCGGACAGCGGCCAGGTCAGCCGCGCCGTGCACATGCTGCGGCGGCTGCGCGGCTACCTGGGCGACGACAGCGACCGGCTGCTCTACAGCAGGGTCACCGAGCGGCTCGCTTACCTGCTCATCGACGATGACAAGGTCGACGAGGCGCTGACGGTGGCGAGCGAGGCGGTGGACGCGCTGCCGGCCAAGCCGCCGGCCGTAGAGCGGGCACGGGCGCTGGCCACGCACGCCCGCGCGCTGCTCACCCTGCAGGACCTGGAGCCGGCCACCGCCCGCGCTGAGCAGGCAAGGGAGGCGGCCGCGATGCTGACCGGCGAGGGCGCCGGGCCCGCCAGGCGGGGGGCCGCGGTGGACGCCGACGCGCTGGTGACCCTCGGCCTGATCAGCGAGCGAGCTGGCCGGGTAGCCGAGGCGGTCACCCTGTTCACCAGGGCGCACCAGGAGGCGCGCAGCGCCGCCGTCCTCGGCGTCGAGTTGCGCGCGGCCTTCCAGCTGGCCAGGATCCAGCTTGAATGGGGGGATCTGGAGTCCTCAGCGGCGACCGCGCACCAGGGCACCGAGCGGGCCAGGAAGGCCGGGCTTGAGCTGGCGCCGTACGGCATCGACTTGCGGTACCTGCACTACCTCGCCCATTTCTGCGACGGATCGTGGGACCACGCGCAGCACATCGCCGATGGCTTCCCGGTCCGGGTGACCAATGCGGCCGAGGCGAATCTGTCCGCGATGGCGCTGTTCATCGACGTCGCGCGCGGCAGCGGCGTGGTTGCCGAGCGGCGCGCCTGGCTGGAGCCGTTCCTGGCCAGGGAGCCGTTCGCCGAGTACCTGGTCCGCGGGCTGCTGGCCGAGCAGGCGCTGTGGCAGGGGGACACTGCCTGCGCCGTCGCCGAGGCGCAGGCCGCCATCGCGGTGTCCAGGTCCTGGGACCCGGCGCACAGCCCGGCCGTGATCCGGGTGGCCGCCGTCGGCATCGCCGCGCTCGCTGACCAGGCGATCAGGGCGCGGGCCGCGGGCGACGTGCTGCGCGCCGACCAGGTCGTCGAGACCGCCAGGTCACTGGCCCAGATCGCCAGGGACGGCGCGGCCAGCTCGCGCCGGCCGCTCAACGCGCTGGGCGTGGACGGCCGCGGCTGGCTCGCCAGGGCGGAGGCCGAGCTGCTGCGCACGGCCGGGCGGAACGACCCTGGCGCGTGGCAGGCGGTCGTCGACACCTACGGCGCCAACTTCATCTACGAGACCGCCAGGGCGCGCTGGCGGCTCGCCGAGGCGCTGGTCGAGGCCGGCGACCGGCAGGCCGCGCAGCGCGAATGGCTGCTCGCGGTGCGCGCGGCAGACGAGCTCGGGGCAGCGCCGCTGCGCTCGGCGCTCGCCGATCTCGGCAGGCGGGCCAGGCTGAGCGCCGGCCCGGCAGGGGACGGGGAGCGGCCAGCGCGCAGCCCGCTCGCCGGGCTGACCGCGCGCGAGCTGGAGGTGCTCCGGCTGCTCGCCGCCGGGCAGAGCAACAAGGAGATCGGCGCCGCGCTGTTCATCTCGGCCAAGACTGCCAGCGTGCACGTGTCCAACATCCTGGGCAAGCTGGGCGCGCGGGGGCGCACCGAGGCGGCCGCGATCGCGCACGATGCCGGCCTGCTTGACCCGCAGGCTGGCGTGCCGACCTGACCGCGGGCCGCGTGCCCGCGGTCAGCCGCGCGGTGCCTAGCCAGCCGGGGCCAGCGCCTCCAGGATCTCCGCGGCTCGCGCCTGCGCCGCGGCCGGGTCGGCGTCCGGCGAACCCACCAGCGGGTCCCAGTTCAGGTCGTAGAAGACCTCGGTGACGCCGGCCGCCGCCAGCGTGTCAATGTCCGACCGGATCTGGGCGGTACTGCCGGAAAGCAGCAGGCGGCTGCCGTCCGGGCCGCTGACCGGCGCGCCCGCCCGGACCACGCCGCGGCAGATGATCCGCATCGCGGCCGGGTCGCGTCCGGCCGCTGCCGCGGCGGCACGGACGATCTGCACGGGCTCGGCGATGGCGGCGAGATTGGTCCTGCTGGAGGTCACCCAGCCGTCCGCGATCGTGCCGATGCGCTCCAGGGCCGGCCGGGCCATGCCGCCGAGGATGATCGGCGGCCCGGCTGGCTGGATCGGCTTCGGCGCCATTACGCCGCGCGGGACGGTGTAGAACTCGCCGCTGAACTCGCTGGTGCCGGCCGCCCACAGGCTGCGCAGGACGGCGACGTACTCCGCGGTCCTGGCGCCACGGCGGACCATGGAAGCCCCGGTCAGGGTGAACTCCTCGGGCATCCAGCCGATGCCGATGCCCAGATCGTGCCGCCCGCCGGACAGCACGTCCAGCGATGCCGACTGCTTGGCCAGGTAGGCAGGCGACACGAACGGCATGTTCACCAGCGCGACGCCGAGCCTGATCCGCGACGTCACCGCGGCCGCGAAGGAAAGCGCCGCCATCGGGTCGAGCACGCTCTGGTACACCGGCTCCATGCTGGAGCCGTCGGGGATCAGCAGCCGCTGGAAGCTCCACAGCGAGGCGTAGCCAGCCTGCTCGGCGCGCACCGCGAAGAAGGCGAGGTTCTGCGGGGTAGCCCAGGCACCAGACACCGGGGCGCCGAAACCGATCTGCATGGCGCCTACCCTAGGCGCTCGCATGCCGCCGGGCGGGGGCATGGGGCCAGCCGCGCGCTAGCCGAGGGCGGCGGCCATCCGGCCAGCGGCGGCTGCTGTAATGGCCACTGGAATCACCGGCGCCGGGCCGCAACGGCCTGGCACCAGCGCCCGGGATCGCCAGTCCCCCCCGCTGGCCGGGCAGGCCAGAGACCGGTCAGGAACGGAGCCGTCAATGGAGCAGGATCCCAGGATCTGGATCGCCGCGCTGCGCGGCTCGTGCGAGCGCCTTGCCGCGCTGGTCGCCACGCTGACCCCGGAGCAGCTGCGCGCACAGTCGTACTGCACCGACTGGACCAACGCGCAGGTGCTTTCCCACCTGGGCAGCGGGGCCGAGATCGCGATGCTGATGCTGCCCGGCGCGCTCGGCCAGGCAGAGCCGGTCGGCCGGGAGGCGTTCGAGCCGGTATGGGACAGCTGGAACGCCAAGTCGCCCGACGACCAGGCCGCCGACGCGCTGGCCGCCGACGAGAAGCACGTGCGGGCGCTGGAGCAGCTCACCGACGCCGAGCTGGCCGGGGTCAGCCTGGCGTTCTTCGGCATGACCCTGGACGCCGCCGGGATGGTCCGGCTGCGGCTCGGCGAGCACGCGCTGCACACCTGGGACATCGAGGTCTTCAGCGACCCGTCAGCCACGGTCGCCGCCGACGCGGCCGGGCTGCTGATCGACAACGTGCCTGAGTTCCTCGCGCCGCGGCTTGGCAAGCCGCAGGACGAGCCGTTCGCCGCCCGGATCCGCACCACCGGCCCGGACCGTGACTACCTGCTGACCGCGGCCGAGACGGTGACGATGGCGGACTGGCCGGCCGATGGCGCGGCGCCCGGCGAGGTCAGCGACGTCACCATGCCTGCCGAGGCGCTGCTGCGGTTGTCCTACGGCCGGATGGACCCTGGCCATACCCCGCCGCAGGTGCAGGCCGACCCGGCCGCTGTGGGCCGGCTGCGCGAGATCTTTCCTGGCTTCTGACCGGCACGGCTGACCTGCGGCCGCCGCGGTCCCTGGTCCTACATCCGCTCGCCGGCCTGCACCGGTGCCTCGATGACGTTGCCTGGCGGTGCCAGCGGGCACTGCCAGGCGCTGTCGTAGCGGCAGGACGGGTGATAAAGGAAGTTGAGGTCGACGACTAGCTGGCCCTCCCGGCCGCCGAGGTCGGCGCCCTTAGCCGTGTCCAGCAGGTAGCGGCCGCCGCCGTAGCTGCCGCTGCCAGCTGTGCCGTCCCGCAGCGGCAGGAACAGCCCGCCTGCGTACTGCCGCAGCCACCACACGTCGAGCGTGCCGGGCAGCGCCGGGCTCAGCTCCACGCGCCCGATCAGCTGCATGCCGGTGCTCAGGTCGCCGTCGGTCGGCACGGCAAGGCTGGCGTGCTCGGCCACCGGCCGCAGCGGCAGTGCCAGCCGCAGCGAGGGGTCGTAGGGCCAGTACGGCAGGCCGGCGGCATGCAGCGGGTCGCCAGGTGGCAGCGGACTCTGCGGGTGACGGCGGAAGAGCTGGTCGCGGCCTGCCCGCCAAAGTGCGTGCCCCGCCTCCGGCCGGTCCTGGGCTCGGACGGCCGCGTAGAGCTCGCTGACCTCGCGCCGCCAGCCGGCCAGTTCCAGCTCGGCCTGACCCGTCGTGCCGGTCATGACCCCCCTTGCTGCAGCCGCCCGTGATGCGCGCTATGAGACCTTTCCCGGCCATGCCCCGTATATCCGGTCTCGGTTTGGCCAATTTTGCCCGCCGGGCTTGCGCGAAGCCAGGCCAGCCATGAACCTTGGTTCACACTGTGGCGAGGCTACCCCTTGGAGCAAGGACTGAGCCGATGAATGATGGTTCATTGGACATCCAGGGAGTAACAGTACGGTTCGGCGGGCTGACCGCTCTGGATGAGGTATCGCTGACCGCGGCCGCCCGGCAGGTGACGGGCATCATCGGCCCGAACGGCGCCGGGAAGACCACCCTGCTGAACGTCCTGTGCGGCTTTGTCCGGCCTGAAGCCGGCCGGATCAGCTTCGACGGCCGGGAACTCACCAGGCTCCGGCCGCACCGGCTCGCCAGCCTCGGCATCGCCAGGACGCTGCAGGGCGTCGGGCTGTTTGCCGGGCTGTCGGTACTCGAGAACGTGATGGTCGGTGCTACTCCGCTGGCGAAGGCCAGGTTCTGGGACGCGCTGCTCGCGCTGCCCCGCTCGGACGCCGACGAGCGGCGGCTGCGCGACCGGGCGATGCAGGCACTCGACCGAGTCGGCGCCGGCGGCTTGGCCGACACCATGCCGGGGCAGCTGGCGCACGGCCCGCGCAAGCGGGTCGCGCTGGCCAGGGCGCTGGTGTCCGAGCCGCGGCTGCTGCTGCTCGACGAGCCGGCCAGCGGTCTCGACGAGCACGAGCTGCCCGAGCTTGGCGACCTGATCAGCAAGCTCGCCAGGGACGCCACCGTGGTGGTAATCGAGCACCGGATGGACCTGATGATGTCGGTCTGCAACGCCATCTGCGTGCTGGACTTCGGCAAGCTGATCGCCACCGGGACCCCTGGGCAGGTGCGCGCCAACCCAGCTGTTACTGCCGCCTATCTCGGCGCCGACCTGGACAGCGGCGAGCCAGCCGGGCAGCAGGGCGGGCCGGCCGGGGAGGGCGTCGCGGCCGGGGAGGGCGGGCCTGGGGAACAGGCCGCCAGCGACGGCACCGGCGCGGAACCGGGAAAGCCAGGAAAGGCGGTGGCGGAATGAGCGGCGCCGCTGGCCTGGCGGCTACCGATGTCGTGGCCGGATACGGCGGCGCCCCGGTGCTCGACGGGGTTTCGGTCTCGGCCGCCCCGGCCACCATCACCACGGTCCTCGGGGCTAACGGGGCGGGCAAGACAACGCTGCTGCGTGCCATCGGCGGCGCGCTGCGGCCCAGGAGCGGGCGGATCATGCTCGACGACCTCGACCTGACCAGGCGCCCGCCCGAGGATGTCGCCAGGGCCGGCGTCGCGCACGTGCCCGAGGGCCAGGGAGTGATCACCGAGCTGACCGTCGAGGAAAACCTCAGGCTGGGCGCGCTGCTGCAGCCGCGTCCTCGCCGGGCCGCCGCTCTCGCCGATGCGTACCAGCGCTTCGCCGTGCTGGCCGACCGCCGGCGCCGGCTGGCGGGCACGCTGTCCGGCGGCGAGCGGCAGATCCTGGTCATCGCCAGGGCGCTGATGTCCGCGCCCAGGGTGCTGCTGCTTGACGAGCCGTCGCTCGGCCTGGCGCCGCGGATCGTCACCCAGGTGATGGAGCTGATCCGGCAGCTGCGGGACGAGGCGGGGCTGACCGTGCTGCTAGTCGAGCAGAACGCCAGGAGCGCGCTGAGCATCGCCGACCAGGGTGTCGTGCTCAACCTCGGCCGGGTGGTGGCCAAGGCCGATGCCGCCGAGCTCGCCGCCGACGAGGCGCTGCGGCGCCACTATCTCGGCTTCTAGGAAGGCAGGACATGCAGGAGTTCGTCGAGTTCACGCTCGGAGGGATCAGCTCCGGCATGATCTACGCGGCGATCGGGCTGTCGCTGGTGCTGATCTGGCGCGGCACCCGGGTGCTGAACTACGCGCAGGGTGGCATGGCGATGTTCACCGCCTACGTGGCGCTGACCGTCATCAACCACACCGGCAACTACTGGCTCGGCTTCGTCGTCGCGCTGGCGGCTGGCCTGGTGCTCGGCGCGTTCCTGGAACGGACGGTGATCCGCCCGGCCGCCAGCAAGCCGCCGCTGAACCTGGTCATCGTCACGGTCGGCCTGCTCATCTTCATCGAGGGACTGGCCGGGATCATCTACGGCGGCAGCTTCCGCTCCTTCCCGCCGGCCTTCTCCATCAACGGGCTGAGCATCGGCTCGTTCGACCTGGGGATTACCCGCAACGACATCTTCACCGCGGCCGCCGTGCTCGCCGCCGCGCTGCTGCTGGCGGCGATGTTCCGGCTCACCCCGGTCGGCCTGCGGATGCGGGCGACCGCGTTCAGCCCGGCGATCTCCCGGCTGCTTGGCGTGCGGGTTGGCCGGATGCTGACCCTCGGCTGGGCGCTGGCCGGGCTGATCGGAGCGCTGGCCGGGATGCTGGTCACGCCGCAGACCTTCCTGTACCCGAACAGCATGGACCAGATCTTCGTGCTCGGCTTCACCGCTGCGGTGATCGGCGGACTTGACAGCCCGGTCGGCTCGGTGATCGGCGGGCTGCTGCTCGGCGTCGTGCTCAGCTACGCCAGCGGCTACCTGGGCAGCCAGCTCGTGCAGATCTTCGGGCTCGCCGCGCTGGTGCTGGTGCTGATGGTCCGGCCGTCCGGGCTGTTCTCGACGGCCGCCGCCAGGAGGGTGTAGCCATGACGATCCTGCGCCGCCTGGCCGGCTCCACACTGCTGCGGCATCTCACTGCGGCGGTGATCGTGGGCGTCGTGCTGTACGTCCTGACTTACAAGCTGGACACGTTCCGGCTGTACCAGATGGCCGACGTCGGCGCCTATGTCATCGCGGTGGCCGGCCTCACCGTGCTGATCGGGCAGAGCGGCCAGATCTCCATCGGGCACGGCGCCTTCATGGCCATCGGCGCCTTCTCCACCGCGCTGCTGCTGCTGCACCTGCACTGGAACATCGTCTACGTGCTGCTGGCGAGCGTGGCCATCACCGCGGTGGCCGGCGGGATCTTCGGCGTCGCCGCCGCCCGGCTGCGGGGCCCCTACCTGGCCGGCGCCACCCTGATGCTCGCCGTCGCCCTGCCCACCGTGGCTGACGCCTATCAGGGCGTTTTCGGCGGCGACCAGGGGCTGTCGATCACCGTGCCCCTCCCGTCGTTCCTCGGCCCTGCCTTCACCTTCACCCGCTGGCTCGCGTGGCTGTCCAGCATCCTGGCGCTCATCACCCTGGTGCTGCTGGCCAACCTCAACCGCAGCCGGGTCGGCCGCAACTGGCGCGCGGTGCGCGACGATGAGATCGCCGCCTCTCTTTCCGGGCTGAACGTGGCGCTGCTGCAAATCCGGGCGTTCGTGGTCAGCTCCGCCTGCGCTGGGCTCGGCGGCGCCATGTACGCCATCTGGGCCGGCAGCGTCGCGCCGACCGGCTACACCCTCACGCTGTCCATCGGGCTGCTCACCGCCGCGGTTCTCGGCGGGCTCGGCAGCCTGCCAGGCGCGGTCTGGGGCGCGCTGATCTACGTGCTGGTGCCGACCTACCTGGAGAACGTGGCGACAAGCCACGGCCTCTCGCACAGTGCCAGCGCGTTCGTGCCCATCGCCGCGTTCGGCGTCGTGCTGATGGTCGTCATGCTCGTGTTTCCCGCGGGGATCCAGGGCGGCATCCGCCGCCTGCTTGGGCCAGCAGCGCCGGTGGCCGCGGCCCCGCTCAGCGCTTTCCGCCGGCAAGCGCCGGCGACCAGACACCAGGAGGAAGGCACAACATGAGAACCAGACAACACGCGACCACGGCCGCCGTGGCCGGCTTCGCCGCGGTGGCGCTGGTGGTCGCCGGCTGCGGCTCGTCGGGCGGCGGAAACTCGACGAGCAGCAGTAACACGAAGCTGACCGCGTCAGCGCCCGGGATCACCGCGACAACGATCACGATCGGCAGCCACCAGCCGCTGACCGGCATCGCGGCGCCTGGCTACAGCGAGATCGCCCCGGCCGCCCAGGCGTACTTCAACTACGTGAACGCGCACGGCGGCATCTACGGCCGCAAGATCGTCTACAAGTTCCTGGACGACGCCTACGACCCGTCCAAGACCACCACAGTGGTGCACCAGCTGGTGCTGCAGGACAACGTCTACGCGATCTTCAACGGCCTCGGCACGCCGACCCACCTGGCCGTCGCGCCGTTCCTGAACCAGTCAAAGGTGCCCGACGTGTTCGTCGCGTCCGGCTGCGAGTGCTGGAACAACACTTCCCAGCTGCCGTGGACGACCGGCTGGCAGCTCGACTACGTGCGCGAGGGAAAGATCCTCGGCAACTACATCGAGCAGCACTTCAAGGGCAAGAAGATCGGCCTGTTTTTCCAGGACGACGAGTTCGGCCAGGACGGCGTCAAGGGCCTCAAGTACGAGATCCCGGCCAAGCAGATCGTCTCGGCCCAGTCTTACAGCCCGGCGAACACGAAGATCGCCCCGCAGGTCGCCGCCCTTAAGGCAGCCGGCGCGCAGGTCGTGGTGTCGTTCTCGGTGCCCGCGTTCACCGCGCTGCTCAAGCTGAACATGCTCGGGCTCAAGTACAACCCGCAGCTGGCCGTCAGCGACGTCGGCTCCGACCCGATCACGCTGGCCGGGCTGCTCGCCGCGTTCGCCAAGAACAAGACCCCCGGCTTCGGCAACTCGCTGACCAACGGCATCATCACCGACGGGTACCTGCCGTCGCTTGGTGACACCGGCAGCAGCTGGATCAAGCTGTTCCAGCAGGTCCACACCCAGTACATCCCGAAGCTGCCGTTCGACGGCAACGTGGCCTACGGGCTGGCTGTCGGTTACACATTCGTCCAGGCCATGTTCAAGGCCGGCCGCAACCCGACCAGGCAGGACCTGCTCAACGCAATCAACGCCGGGCTGCCGCAGGGACCGTCGGTCGCGCCGTTCGCCTATTCGTCGAGCGACCACAACGGCATCACCGGTGCCTTCATGGGCGTCATCAAGAACGGCGCCATCGTGCCGAAGGGCCCGGTGCTGACCACTGACGACTCGCCCACCGGCGCGGTCTCGCCGGACACCACTCCGCAGCCGCCCGCGCCGTCGAGCGGGATCCCCTCGCCCTGACCGCCGCCAGGCCGGCTGCCCGCCTGGCGGGCAGCCGGCCCGGCAGCCGGGGCAGGCCGGCTTAGGCTGGCGGTAAGGGGGCGATGCATGTTCAGAATGGGGTTGCCACGGTGAGGGTCGCAGCCGGCCGCAAGGGCGCGGCCGCGAGCGAGCGGCCGGCCGCCGAGCGGCTGCTCAGCGCCGCCGAGTACCTGTTCGGCGAGCGCAGCTACCGCCGGACTACCGTCGCGGAAATCTGCTCGCGGGCCGGAATGGCAACCGGAAGCTTCTACGCCCACTTCAGCTCGAAATCAGAAATCTTCGCGGCCGTTATCCGGCAGATCAACGCCGACCTGCGGGCTGCCATGCGCGAGGCGCTGCGCGGCGCAGCCGACAACCAGCGCGCCAGGGAGCGCGCGGACTTCCGCGCCTACTTCGACCTGATGTCGGAACGACCGTGGATCTACCGGATCGTCCGCGAGGCCGAGTTCCTCGCGCCGACCGAATTCCGTGAGTACTACGAGCGGCTCGCCCGCGGTTACTCCAGGGCAGTGCGCGCGGCGCAGCTGGCCGGCGAGGTCGACCCGCACTATGACCCCGAGGTCATCGCGTACGTCTATACCGGCCTCGGCCACTTCATTGGCATGCGCTGGGCGGAATGGACGGCTGGCGGCCGGGTGCCCGACGACGTGCTCGATGACCTGATGCAGGTGCTCGCCAGGGGACTGCCGCCGGCCGCGCCGGACGGCCGGGCGGGCGGCCTGGGGCGGGACGGTGCTGGCCTGGACGGCCAGGGCCCGGCGACGGGCTAACCCGCGTGCCGCGTCCCGGCAGCGGAGCGCGGCGTGCTGAATCGTATTGTCTTGAGCCATGACCAGCGGCGAGCCGTACGACGGCACCATTCCGCGGCTGCTCAGCCGTGCGGCTGACCGCGACCCCGACGGCATCTGGCTGCGCGACGACGAGATAAGCCTGAGCTTCGCCGATGCGGCCAGCCAGGTAGCTGCCGCAGCGGCCGCGTTGCGCGACGTCGGCATCGGTCCCGCTGACCTGGTCATGCTGACCGCCAGGACCACCCCTCGCTACCTGCTGTGCTGGCTCGCGCTGGCCGCGCTCGGCGCGATCAGCGTGCCGGTCAACCCGCGCAGCGCCGCCGCGGAACTGACCGGCCTGGTCACCCAGGTCAGGCCCAGGGCGCTGATCACCGACGGCGGCCTGGCCGAGCTGGTCAGTCAGGCCCGCCTGGACGAGCCCGGCGGCCCAGCCCTGCTGGACGCCGGCACCCTGATCCCTGACCCGGCCGGGCCGGCCGGCGCAGACGGCTCCGCGCTGGCCGCGTCCCCGGTGACCCCGGACGACGTCGCGGTGCTGATCCCGACGTCAGGCACGACGGGGCGGTCCAAGCTGGTCATGCAGACCCACCGGGCGTACGCGATGGCCGGCGAGGGCTTCCCGTTCTGGATGGAACTGACGCCGGCTGACCGCCTGATGACCTCGTTGCCGCTGTTTCACATCAACGCGCCGGCTTACTCGGTGATGGGGTCGCTGGCATGCGGCGCCGGGCTGATCCTGCTGCCGCGGTTCTCCGCCAGCACGTTCCTGGACGCGGCGCGGCGGCACGGCGCTACCGAGTTCAACGCGATCGGCGCGATGCTGGAAATCCTGATGCGCCAGCCGCCCCGGCCCGAGGACGCCGATACCCAGCTGCGGCTGTGCTATACCGGGCCGGCTCCGGAACAGGCCAGGCAGCTGGAGATCGAGGCCAGGTTCGGCCTGCGCATCGTGGTCGGCTACGCGATGTCCGAGTCGCCGTACGGGCTGATCTGGGCGCGCGGCAGCCGGCCCTACGGGACGCTCGGCTCGATCCGCCAGCACCCGTTCCTCGGCAAGATCAACGAGGCCAGGGTGGTCGGTGACGACGGAGCCGATCTCGGCTCCGGTCAGACCGGCGAGCTGCTGCTGCGCAATCCGGTGCTCACCGCCGGCTACTGGGGGATGCCGGAGGAGACGGTGCGCACCTTCACCGACGGCTGGCTGCACACCGGTGACCTGGTGACCCCGAACGACGACGGCACTTACACGTTCGTCGGCCGCCGCAAGGAAGTGCTGCGGCGCCGGGGCGAGAACCTCTCCCCGCTGGAAGTAGAAGAAGCGCTGGTGGCGCACCCGGCGGTGCAGGAGTGCGCAGTGGTCGGCGTGCCGTCCGAGCTGTCCGAGGACGAGGTCAAGGCGTTCGTGGTGGCCGCGCCCGGTGCGGTGGTCGACTTCGGCGAGCTGCGCGCGTTCGCGGCGCAGCGCCTGGCTGCGTTCAAGGTGCCGCGGTTCTGGCAGGTCATCGGCGAGCTGCCGCGTACGCCAACGGCCCGGGTGGCCAAGCACCGGCTGCCGCCGCCGCACTCCGGCGACGAGTTCGACGCGGAAGCGGAGCAGGACAGTGACCTGGCGGGCTCGCCCGGCCCGGAAGGAAGCCCCGGCAAGCCGGTGCACGGCAACCCGGCAAGCTAGCTCCGCCGCCTGCGGCGAAGTGCCTGGTCAGTTCCTGGCAGGCAGGGCGGGAGCGAAGAAGTCGGCGAGCAGCTGGCTGACGCGCTCGTGCTCGTCGTGATGGACCCAGTGCGAGGCGTCGGGCAGCCGCTCGACGCGGTCGAGGTTGGGCACGTCGTCGTGCTCGGGCTCGGCTAGCTCATCGCCGAGGTAGCGGTCCCGCTGTCCCCAGATGACCAGCGTCGGCGCGCTGATCGGGCGCAGCGCTGCGGCGGCGCGCTTGGGCGGTGTTCGCACCGAGGACCGGTAGTAGTTGATCATCCCGGTTGCCGCGCCCGGCTGTGACCACGCCTCGATGTAGCGGTCCATCTCCTCCTGCGTGTAGGCCGGTTTGGCGTCGCGCAGGAAGTGCCGGAAGAACCGCCAGTGGTCGGCCCGCACGACGCCCTCGGGCAGCTCGGGCAGGTCGAAGAAGAAGAAGTACCAGGACTTGCGGAGCTGGCCGGGATGATCCAGGCCCTGCGAGAGTTTCCGCGGGTGGGCCGCGTTAAGGATCGCCAGCCGGTCTACCACCTCGGGGTGGCTCATCGCGGTGGCCCAGGCGATGCTGCCGCCCCAGTCGTGCCCGGCCAGCAGCGCGGACTCGGCGCCGCGCTCGTGGATCAGGTCGCGAATGTCGGCGGCCAGCTTGCCGGTGTCATAGTCGGCGATGTCGTCGGGCTTCGATGACAAGTTGTAGCCGCGCGTGTCAGGTACCACGACCCGAAATCCCGCCGCTACCAGCGGCTCGATCTGCTGCCGCCATCCGTACCAGAACTCGGGGAAACCGTGCAGCAAGACGACCAGCGGCCCCTCGCCAGCCTCGACGTAGTGCAGCCGGACGTCGCCGATCTCGGCGTAGCCCTCGCGAAGTCCATTGCCTTGTGCAAGCATCGTCGCCCCCCGCAGCTTGCTTGCCGGAAGTTCTATTGCATGCCCGCAGACAGGCTGCGTGAACCCCGCCGGGAAGGGTCACGGCGCTCGCGCGCACTCAGCCTGACACGGCGGCTGACGATTGCGAGGGCCAAGGGCGGTGCCAAAAGGAGCCCTCGTCCAGGGCAGCTCTGTATCTGTATCTGGCTCTGGCTCAGCGGAGATAGCTGAGGTCTCTGGCGATGATGGAGTCTGGCTTCAGACGCAGCCAGGTAGTTCCCTTCTCAGCCGGGTCATCGTGCAGGTACCGGCGGAACCGCCGGTCCCACTGCGTCTCGTCGGCGCCGAGATAGCGGGCGAGCTTGCGGCGGCCGCGTGGTACGTCGAACGGCAGGAGCTCGGCCCGGCCACGGGCGATGACCTGCCTGACCGTCCCGGTAGCCAGGTCACACTCATCGACGACCAGAGCGACCGCGGGATCCGCCCGCACCCGGCTCTGCAGTCTCGCCCACGTGCCGGTGAGAATCCAGAACGCGCCGCCTTCCCACAGAAACCAGGTCGGCCGCACGGTCGGGCCATTCGTCGCGACCCGGGCTGTCAGTGGCCGGGCCAGGAACTCGTCAAGCTGAAAGCCGGTCCCGGTCACGCAGCTGTCACCCCTTCTCGCGCCGCATCAGCCACGGCTCGCCCGCCTTGGCTATTCACAGCATGAAACCTCAACCGCCGTTGAGGTCAACTACGACTGGCTCGTATCAGCCGCCGCCCTGGCAGCGGCCAGCCGGGGGTGCCATCCCGTCCGGGACAGGAACAGGGACAGCACCCCCGGTCTGCCGGTGCGCGGCTGCCAGGTTGACTAGATCCGGAAGAACAGGTTGAGGAAACGGTCGGCGAGTGCCTCGTCGCCGCGCACGGTGCCGCCGTTGATCCGGCCGAACGCGGTAAGAACGAAGCTGCCCGGGTCGAACTCGATCATGGCCGGCAGGTCGTCGACGTTGCCTACCTCATACGACATGCCCTCGCCGGTGAGCGACACACGGTAGCTGGCGGCGTTGCGCCCGCTCACGCTGATGCCGACGGTGAACGGGCTCAGGTCGGCATCTGGCTTGATCGTGTACTGCCAGAGCACGAACATGAACGGAACCAGCAGGTCGGCCGCGTCGGCTGACATGCCGTGACCCTGGCCGGTGCCCTGCTTGATGTCCCAGGTGTGCACTCCGTAGTCCATCAGCTGGCCGCCGGCATAGAAGAACGCGGGCAGCGGGCCCATGAACGCGTGCGGGGCCATGAACCCGGTCCACTCCTCGGCGGTGAGCGGCTCGAGGATCCCCATCAGCTTGTCGAGATCCGCGCGGGCCCGGTCCATCATCTGCGCCTGGGTCAGGCTCTCGAATGCCTTGGCGCTGTCACCTGCCATCTCGTGCATCACGCCGAGGCCGTGCGCACCGGGGTCCGGCGCGCCGGACCTGGCCAGGTCGAAGCTCCTGAAATAGCCCTCCATGGTGTCCACCAGGTGGCCGATGATGTCCTTGACCTGCCAGTTCTCGCACGCGGTCGGGGCGTTCCAGGCGGCCGGCTGCTCGGCAAGCGCGAACATCCGCTCGGCTTCCTGCCGTACTACCCGCAGCGCCGTGTCCTTCCCCTCATAGGTCATCGCGTTCCACTCGGACATGCCGAACACCTCTTTCAGGACGCTTTCGCTGCCGGTCTTCTTAACTAACGGTCCATCCGTCAGTACGGGTCAGCCGAGCCGGAGACCGACGCAGGATTGTTCGTAGTGTGAACCGTCGTGCGGCTCACAGTACCGAACCACAGCGCACCCGGAGTCCTGATGTCAATGGGCCCGGCGGCGCGGGCAGCGGTCAGCGTCACACCACCTGGCCGCCCGCAACTTCAGTGCCCTGGTGCTAGCAGCAGAACGCTGCACCGTACGAGCGTGGGCGCGGGGAAAACGCGAAAGGGCTGGCTAGCCGGCCATGCTCAGGCCGGCCAGCGCCGCGCCGTACCTGATGGCGACGAGCTGCGCGATCACCGGGTGCGCGCCAAGCGGCGCTGCGCAGGGCGCGCCGATGACATCGCTCAGCGCTTCAAGCTCGTGCGCCGGCGTCTCGGGACCAATCACGCACGGCGCGATCGCCGGCATGGAAACGCCCGCCTCGCGCAGCCTCGTCAGCGCGGCTTCGATGCTCTCCTGGTCGTCGATCGAGGCAGGCGCGGTCGGCATCGCGAGCCGGGCAGCGAGCAGTACCGCGGTGACGCCGGCTGCCTGGGTGGCCTCTGCCCCGCGGTCGGCGAGGACCAGCGCGCCGTTGGCTCCCGTTGCGATGCTCAGGCCCCTGGCGCGGCCGGTCCTGGCCAGTCCCGCCTCGGCGAGCCGCGCGTGCAGCACCTCCGCGAGCAGCGGGTGCGGTCCCAGGTGCGTACCGAGCAGCAGCGGGTCTGCGGCTTCTCCGACGACCGCGGCCACTGCGGCGTCGACCGCCGGGTGCGGCGCCGCGAGCAGCGGCACGACCACTGCCCGCTGGGCGACCTGACCGTTGTACTCGGACGAGAAGCTGATCGCGTCGGCCAGCGTCTGATCAGGCCCGGACAGGAAGCCGATCCGAAGCTCAGCGCCAGGGCAGGAGTGCTGCGCTGCGGTGGCGATCTCGTCGGCCAGGTCGGCGTTCGCCGCTGAATAGGCACCTGGCACGGCCAGAACCAGGGCCGGGGCGTCGGAGGGAACGGTCAGCCGGTGCGGGCTGCGATGCCGGCCAGCCCGCGGCGCGGCGGCCTTGCGCCGCGGCAGCGCATCGCCGCGCTGGGGGAGCGGCTCGCCGCGCTGCGGCAGCGGGGCGCCGCGCTGGGGCAGCGGCTCTGGCCGCTGCGGCAGTGCCGGAGCATCATCGCGACGTGGCAGCGGCTCGGCCGTCTGGTGCAGCGCTCCGGGCGCGTCGCGGCGGTCGTCTGCCGACGGCAGCGGGGCGCCAAACCGCGGTGGCGCGTCGAAACGGGCCGACGGCGGGCTGGACCCTGGCGCCGCGCTCGCCTGGCCACCGTTCCGGCTACTCGTCGTGAACGGTGCGCCGGTTCCTGGCCACTGCTCGCCGGCCGCCAGCCGCTCCTGCTGGGCCGCAAGCCGCTCCGGGGGCGGGGAGAATGGTTCCCAGCGCGGCTCGGCTGGCGCGTCGGCGCGGTCCGCTGCCGGCTTGCGCCGCGGCAGCGGCAGCTCGCTGCTGGCTAGCTGCTCCGGGTCTTCGCTCGGCTCACTCACGCTGACGAATGGTAATCGGGATTCACCGGGCACGGACATCGTTCCTGGCATGTTAGCCACAGAAACCACCGGCGCGGACCGGGTTGAGCCGCCCGCCGACCCGGCGGTCAGCCGGCCCCGAGCATCGACCGGTAGACCGCGATCAGCGCTGCCTTCTGCTCTGCCGACAGCCGGTCGTCCGCCTCGATGGCCGGCTCAACCGCTGGCGGCCGCTCGGCCGCCGGGCGTTCTTTCTCATGCTGATGCAGCAGGCCGGCCTGAGTGAGCAGGCTCTCGGCCGAGATGTTCAGCGCGTCAGAGATCAGCCTGATCACCCGCACCGATGGCTGGTGCAGCCCGCGCTCGATCTGGCTCAGGTACGGGTTCGACAGCCTGGTCTTCTCGGCAAGCTGGCGCAGCGAAAGGTTGGCAAGCTTGCGCTTGCTGCGGATGAAGGTGCCCAGCGCGTTCTGGGGCGTATCGGCCGGCTCGGACATGGCGGTCCCCGTTAGCTAGCTATCTAGGCTGATGCGCCGCCGGCCCGCTGCGGCGGGCCGGCGGCGCTGCCTGCCGGTGCTCTGTGCCAGTGACACAGGCCGGATCGGATGGTGCACGGGTGGCGGCCAGGCCGGCTCGCCGCCCGTCCAGGGTCACTTCGGGTCGGACTCGCCTTGGCCGCCGACGGCCTTCCTGGAGCTGGCCTTGCTGGTCTTGGCGTTCTTGGCGGTGCCGTTCTTGGCGGTGCCAGTCTTGCCGGTGCCGGCCTTGGTAGCGCCGGTCTTGGCAGCCTTCGGCTTGCTGGCGGCCGACTTGGTGCCAGTGGTGCGGCTAGCCGGCTTGCCGGCGGCCGGGCGGCCGGCGGTCTTTACCTGGGATGCCGCTGCGGTGGCTGGGCGGTCCTTGGGCTGGTGCCCGGCGACCTGCGGAGCGCTGGGTGCCTGCACGTCGGCTGGCCGGGCCGCGATGCCCAGCAGCGCGGCGCCGTGGCGGACTAGCGGCCCGGCGACGTGCATGGCGTGCTGCGCGCGCTTGCGCTGCTCGGCGACCAGATGGCCGGCCAGGTCCTGCGCCCCGGTGAAAAGGGCGTCTGCCTTCGCGATCCGCTCAGCGATCGCCTCGGTCGTGGGCAGCCGCGCAGCGATGTCCTCGCGCTTCGGCAGCAAAGCTGCCAGCTGTCGCGCCCTGGGCAGCTGGGCGGCTATGTCGTGGGGCTTGGGCAGGCGCGCGGCCAGCTCGTCGGGCTTGGGCAGCCGGGCGGCCACCTCGTGGGGCTTGGGCAGGCGCGCGGCCAGCTCGTCGGGCTTGGGCAAACGGGCGGCGACATCCTGCGCCTTGGGCAGGCGCGCGGCCACGTCGTGCATCAGCCCCGTGACCTGACGCTGCAGCTCGTCGAGCTCGCGGCTGACGGTACGGGCGTTGATCATTTCGTTCCCTCTTCTCCTCGGGTCTGCGCTAACTATACCTAGCAATCGCGAGCTATGCCAAGCGAGCTGGTGAGCAAGGACATGCGCTGGGGGACCGGGGAGCTGCGGTGCTGCTGAAATACGGGACCGAGCCCGGCGGCAGCTTGCGCCGAATGGGACGGCGCGGCGTGCAGACGAGGGCCGGGCCGTCTAGCGGTGCAGCGACCGCACCCAGGTCAAGACGATCTCGTCCAGCACGCTGAGCGGGACCGCTCCGCCGCCGAGCACCGCGCCATGGAAGCCGCGGATATCGAAGCGACCGCCGAGCTTGGCCTCGGCGTGACTGCGCAGCCACTGGATGTGCTTGCGGCCGATCATGTACGCCAGCGCCTGACCCGGCCAGCCGATGTAACGGTCCACCTCGTTGCGGACGTTCGCCCTGGTAGTCGCGGTGCAATCCCAGAGGAAGTCGATGGCGCGTGACCGGGACCAGCCGAAGTAGTGCATGCCGGTGTCCACGACCAGCCGCCCGGCGCGCAGCGCATCGAACGACAGCATGCCGAGCCGCTGGAGGTCCGATGTGTAAAGGCCCATCTCGTCGGCGAGCCGCTCGCAGTACAGGCCCCAGCCCTCGACGTAGCTGCACACCTCGGCGTCGAGGAAGCGCCGGTACTCGGGCAGCCCGGCGAGCTGCTGTGCCGACGCGATCTGCAGGTGATGGCCAGGCGAGCTCTCGTGGAACGCCAGCGCCTCGTACTCGTAGACGAAGCGCTGCTCAGGGTCGGCGGTCAGCACGCAGTGCGCGCCGGGACGCCCGCCGTCTGCCGCTGGCGGCCGGTAATACGCCAGCGGGGCGTTGCCCGCCTCGACCGGGTCGATCTCCTCCACGACGCACTCGGGGATGTCCAGCGCCGGGAACCACTGCCCGCGGGCTGCCTCGGCGCGCTGCAGCGCATCGCTGACCGTGCGGACGATCTGCGCCGAGCTGGCGAACCGAAGCGCCGGATCCTCCCGCAGCATGCTGCGGATCTGCGGCACGTCCGACGTGCCGAGCGCCGCCCTGCCGAGCTCTGCCCACTCCTGCTCGAGCGCGGCCAGGTAGTCAAGGCCGATCTGGTGAATCTCCTCGGGCGACAGCCCGGTCGTGGTGTGCTTGCGCACCGCGGCCCGGTAGCCCTCCTCGCCGCCGGGCACGAAGCGGATCCCCACCTGCTCGTCCGGGCGCGCCGACGGCAGCATTTCGTCACGCAGGCAGTCCAGCAGCCGCAGCAGCGCCGGCCGGACGTGATCGGTGACGAGTTCCGCCGCGGCGCCGCGCACCGCTGCCTCGTCGGCGTCGGCTGGCAGCGGCACGGTGACCAGCGGGTCGTCGGCGACTTCCCGGCCCAGGTGCCGTTCCAGCTGATCGATCGCCTGACGCACGCCAGCCCTGGTCGACCGGCGCCCGTCTCGCATGGCCTGCCGGTAGCGATGCGAGACCGCCTCGAAGTAACCGCCGAGCCCGCCCAGCCGCCGCAGGTATCCCTCCGTCGCCGTGGCGCTTGCGAGCAGCGCCTTGGGCACCGACTGGAACACGATGGCCGCCGGGCTCACGTAGCCGTCCGCCGACGCGTTGGCCTCCCACAGGCCGTGCTCCAGCTCGGACCTGGCGCCAGCGGCCAGATGCGTCATGACGGCGTGGTCGGCCCGGCCGTCGTCGTCGAGCAGCCGGGTATCGATCTGCGTCAGCGCGCGCTCGATTTCCGCGATCCTGGCTGCCGTCCGCTTCGAGCCAGCCCGGCTCGGATCAGGCAGCAGGTCGTCGAAGCCGGTGACGCCCAGCTGAGTGGCGGTGAGCGGATCGGCCGAATGCACGACCTGGAAGTACTCGCCGTCCAGCCGGGTCAGCTGGTCAGCAGCGGCGGCGTCCTGCCCGGCGCTCACGAGCTGTCCCAGATCGACTGCAGCGCCAGGTAGATGTTCCCGCCAAGCACGGCCTGCGCCTGCTTGTCGTCATATCCGCGTCGCACCAGAGCGCCGCAGATGTTGGCGAAGTTCTCGGTCGGGTTCTCCAGGCCGTCGACGTACTCCACCCGGTCGAATGGCGGCCCGCTGGTCGCCCGGCCGATCCCCAGCAGGTGGCCGAAGACCCGGTGCAGCGCCACGTGGTCCCCGTAGAGGGTGTCCGGGCCGAACCCGACATGGTCAATGCCGACCAGGTCAGCGCAGTACTGGAAGTGGTCCATCACCGACTCGATGCTGTGCCGCGGATGGCCGGCGGACAGCGTCGTGTGCGGCGCCGCCGACATGCCGATGACGCCACCGGTAGCGGCGACCGCGCGCAGCACCTCGTCGGGCTTCATCCGCGGGGTATCCCAGACCGCGCGCGCTCCCGCGTGGGTGATGAAGACCGGCCGCTCGGTGCGCTCGCAGACGTCGAGGGCGGTGCGGTCCGACGAGTGCGACAGGTCGATGGCAAGGCCGAGCCTATTCATCCGCGTCACCGCCCGCCGGCCGAGCGAGGTCAGGCCGCCGTCGGTGACCTCGTTCAGCCCGCTGCCCAGCGCGTTCGCGTCGGAGTAGGCGATCCCGATCTGCCGCAGGCCGAGCCCGTACAGGACGTCAAGCCGGTCGATCTCGTTCTCGATCGGGGTGGCCGCCTCCAGGCCGAAGACGATGCCGACCCGGCCGCTGCGGTGCGCCTCGTCGATGTCGGCGACCGTCCGCACGGTCAGCGCGCCGCTCGCCTTGGCCAGGTCGGCCTGGCGCATGCCCAGGTCGGTGATGATGTCGTCCCACCGCCAGGGCGCGTTCCCGGTGACGCACGCGGTGCCGTCCATCATGTTGTCGAACACGATGGTCATGCCGGACGCGGCCAGCCCCGCGTAGGCGGCGTGCTGGCGCCCGGTCCGGTTGTACTGGGGCGTCTGCGTCATGTCAGCCGGGAACCGGACCGGATGGTCATGCAGGCTGATGACCAGGCTGTCGCGCAGCAGAGCAGCGGCGTGGCTGTCCTGCTCCGGCGTGAGGCTGGCCTGGTACGGCGGGACCCGGCCGAACTCGGGGGCCAGGTCGAACTCGGGAAAGTCCTCGCCGGCGGTCAGGTAGGAGTAGGCGGTGTAGGCGCCCTCGGCAGCGTCAGGCATCGGGATGGTCCCCTCCAGGTACGTGGTTCAGCGGAGCCAGCCGGTGCGGTCCGTCGGCCAGCAGCCGCCACAGCTGCTCCCAGGCGCGCATGCCCTCGCGCAGGCGCGGTATCCGCAGGTACTCGTTGGGCGCGTGCAGGTTCTCGTCCGCGGTGGAGAAGGAGAAGAACAGGGTCTTGGCCCCCAGCGCCTGCTCGAACAGCTCCGTGGCGGGCAGCGTCCCGGCGATCTTGGCCGCGAGCACGGCCTGGCCGGGGTAGACCGCGGCCAGCGCGGCGGTCGCGGCGCGGATGGCCGGGTGGTCCCCGGCGATGGTGTAGGCCGGGACCCGGGCCTCGTCGAGCTCGGCCCGGACCCGCACGCCCGGCGTGGCCTGGGTCGCGACGTGGGCCTCGATGGCGGCCAGGACGTGCGCCGGATCCTGGCCGGGCACGAGGCGGCAGGAGATGTTCGCGACCGCGACGTGCGGGATCACGGTGTACTTCCCGCCGCCCCGGACGCCGTTGACCTCCAGGGTCGGCCGCTCCCACAGCCGCTCCAGGGTGGAGTACCCGGCCTCGCCGTAGGCCTCGGTGAGGCCGAGTGCGCTCAGGTACCCCGTTTCGTCAAAGTCCACGGCCGCGATCTCGGCGCGCCTGTCCGCGCTGAGCTCCGGGATGCCGTCGTAGAAGCCGTCCACGGCGACCCGCCCGTCCGGCCCGTGCAGGCTGGCCAGGATGCCGGCCAGCGCGTGCAGCGGGTTGGCCACGGTGCCGCCGTAGCGGCCCGAGTGCAGGTCGGTGGCGGCGCCCTCGACGACGATGTCGAGCGAGACCAGTCCCTTGGACCCGACCGACAGGGACGGCTCGTCGGGCCGCCACATGGCGCCGTCGGCCGAGATGACCAGGTCGGCCGCGAGCTCGGCGGCGTGAGCGCGGACGTAGCCCGGCAGGTGCGGGCTGCCGATTTCCTCCTCGCCCTCGAGCAGGAACTTGACGTTCAGCGGCAGCCGGCCCTCCTGGGCCACGAACTCGCGGGCGACCTGGAGGGCGATGTAGACCGGGCCCTTGTCGTCGCTCGCGCCGCGGCCGCGGGCGACGCCGCCGCCGGTGTGCAGCTCGAACGGGGGCGTGGTCCACTCGGCCAGGTCGCCGGTGGGCTGCACGTCGTAGTGGCCGTAGACCAGGATGGTGGGCGCGCCGGGCGCACCGAGCCAGTCGGCCCGGACGACGGGATGGCCGTCGGTCGGCTCGACCCGGCCGCCGGCGAAGCTGAGCTGGCCGGCCAGCCAGTTCGCGGCGGCCCGCATGACCTCGGGGGTGGCGTCGCGGCTGACGCTCGGCAGGGCGACGAGCTCGCCCAGTTCGCGCAGGTAGCGCGCGTCGTCGGGATCAAAGGCCAGCATGGCCACCGTCAATGGCGATCGTCTGGCCGGTGATCCAGCCCGACCGCGGCGCGGCGAAGAACGCCACGCCGTTGGCGATGTCCTCGGGCCGGCCGAGGGTCCGCATGGCGATGCCCTCGACCAGCTGGCGCTGGCCGCCGGGACCGTAGCTGTCCCACTGAGCCTCGGTGGTCGGGTTGGACCGGATGAAGCCGGGCGCGATGCAGTTGACGGTGATGCCGGACGGGCCCAGCTCGTGCGCCATCTGCCGGGTGAAGCCGATCTGGCCGGCCTTGGCGCTGGCGTAGGCCTGGATGCCGGTCTTGCTGACGCCCAGCCCGGCGGCGGAGGAGATGTTGACGATCCGGCCCCAGCCGCGCTCCTTCATCCCGGCCACGACGGCCCGGGTGCACAGGAAGGCACTGGTCAGGTTGGCGTTGACGACCGCGTGCCAGTCGAGGTCGCTGACCTCTTCGAGCGGGCGGCCGACCTGGCCGACAACGCCGCCGGCGTTGTTGACCAGGATGTCGACCTCGGCAATGGCGCCGAAGAAGGCGGCGACGGCGGCTGGGTCGGTCAGGTCGGCCTGCTCACGGTCGACGCCGTGGACCTGAGCTCCCTCGTCCCGCAGCGCCGCGGCGATGGCCGCGCCGATGCCGTGCGCGGTGCCGGTCACGACCGCAGTCCTGCCGGCCAGTCCTGATATCCCGGTAGTCAGAGAAGCCCCCTCGCTGGTCGGGCCGCCGCGCCGGGCGCAGTTCCTCGCTCGGGATCGCCGCCGCCGGTCAAGATCGAAAAGTCACTGGATGATAACTCAAGGCCTTCGAAGACCGTGCAATTGGTGTGATTAGTTGCCATCAGCGCTTACGGCTGATATTCCGGACATCAGTCCCGCGTCTGGGCGTCCCCGCCCCGCGGGCTCACCGACCAGGAGGGGACGGCAGGGACCCACGCGGCGGCGCCTGGGTCCCTGCCGTAAGTTCGGTCGGCCCGGCCGGCCCCGGCGGCTCAGCCCGCGCCGAAGCAGACGAACGGGCTGAACGGCTCGGCCTCGGCCGCGCGGGCCAGGGCCTCGG
>DASXMR010000007.1:0-30562 GCA_036495525.1 Streptosporangiaceae bacterium
TCGATGGTGACTCAGCTCGCACGTGAGTTTGGCGCGCACGTCATCGGTACGGGGCGCGCTGCCGACCGTCAGAAGGCGCTCGACTTCGGTGCGATGGAGTTCGTCGACCTTGAGAACGACGCGCTGGAGGACGTCGGCGGCGTCAACCTGGTGTTCGACGTCATCGGCGGAGACATCCAGGAGAGGTCCGCAGCCCAGATTCGAGCCGGAGGAACGCTGGTGACCATCGCGGGCCCGCCCAAGGCGCGGCCCGCTGACGGCCTGGCGATCGACTTCGTCGTCCTGCCCGATCGTGCCCAGCTGGGTGAGATCGCCCGGCGGGTGCGGGACGGACGGCTGCGGACGAACATCGGCAACGTCGCCACCCTCGACGATGCGGTCGCGGCATTCAACCCGACCGAGCGGACCAGCGGTCAGACGATCATCCGCGTTTGCTCGTGAGGACTGCGAGAGAGCGGCTTACAGACGGGAGATCCCCGGCGGCGAGCACGGTCGTCGGTACGGCCAGACCGGCATTCCCGAGCAACTGGGGCGCGCGTAGCCGTTAGGCGCGGCTGGAGACCTCGGCGCTCGCCAGCGAAGCCGCGCAGACCGGGTCGATCTGGGCGTGCCACGATGTCCTGCCAGGCGTCTGGGTGGCCGGTGCGATAATCGCGTGATGACGATCGCGCGCAAGGTGGTAGGCGACGAGTAGCGAGCCGGGCGCCGGTGCTGCTCCGGATGGCGCCGATCCGCGAGCGGCTGCGGTCACGTTCGTGACCACCGAGCACTTCACCCTGCAGGGCGCACGGGCGGCGACGATCGCGGAATCGAGCAGCCGGGCGACGATGTTCCTGGGCTCTGTATCGGCAGGGCTGGTCGCGCTCGGGCTGATCGCGACGGCTACGAGTATTGGCACGACGTTCTACGCGTTCGGCGCGGTGCTGCTGTCGACGCTAGCGTTTGTCGGTTTTGTGACGTTCGAGCGCGTGCTCCAGTCGGGTATCGAGGACCACGGGTACGCCGAGCGGATCGCGCGGCTGCGGGCCTACTATTTTGACTGCGCCCCGGAGGTAACCTCGTACCTGGCCAGCGTCCCGCTGCCGCAGCGGCTTGCCATCATGGGCTTGCGGGCCGGGTACTGGCAGGGTTTCCGGACGGTTGCCGGAATGGTGGCAGTGGTCACGGCCGTGCTGACCGGCTCCGCCGCGGGCCTGATCGCAGCCGTTGCCTCAGGTCACTCCGGGGTAGCAGGCTTCGTCACCGGAGGCGTGGTGGCCCTCGCCATCCTGGCCGTCCTGATGCGCTTCCAGCATTCGGCCTGGAACCAGGCCCATGAACGCTGGTTCCTGGACGGCGAACAGGGGGCTGCGCCGCAGGCTAGCCCCGAGGAGTGAAGTGTCTGAGTTGATGAGCTAGTCGCGGGCCGAAGTACCAGCCAGGGACAGTTCATCGCGTCAAGGATGGCCACGGGCTGCGAGACATCGCTGCCGAGGTCGGGCGGGGCGCAAGTGCCGAGCGCGGCATCGACGCCGCAGTTGTAGTGACGGCCCTGTATCGACCCCCTCGGAACTTGGCCCCGCCGCGGGAACGTGCCGGTTTGACCCCGTTTCCTGGCTATGCGCCGCGCGGCCTGCCAGTCGGCGGAATAATGCAATGGCCAGCCGTAGGGGGGCCCTGGCCTATTCGCAGGCATCAGCGAGAGGGGACCAGCGTTGCTGATCATCTGGGGTTTCCGGGTCTTCTACCACACCCTCGGCGAGGGTGTCTTCCACTGCCGGAAGTGCGGCGGTGACCGGCAGTACCGACACCGCGCCGGACGCCGCTTCTTCACCCTGTTCTTCATCCCCGTCATTCCGCTGGCCAGGACCGGCGAGCATGTGCAATGCATGACCTGCAAGACGCGCTACGTCATGGACGTGCTCAGCCTGCCGACCGCCGCTCAGATGCAGGCTGCGCTTCCGGTCGGCATGCGCGCCGCCGCGTCGGCCATGCTGCGGGCCGGTGGTCAGCCAAGCCCGGCCGCCAGGCAGCGCGCCGTAGACGCCATCAGAGGCGCTGGCGCTCAGGGGTATGCGGATGCCGACCTGGATTCCGACGCCGCTCAGCCTGCCGACGCCATTCGCGGGGCGCTCGGCCAGGTCAGCCGGCAGCTTACCGCCGACGCCAAGGAGTGGTTCCTGGCCGAGACGGTGCGGGTCGGGATGGCCGACGGGCCGCTCACCGAGCAGGAGCGGCAGACCGCCCTGGCGATCGCCGCGGACCTGGGCATGACCCAGGCGCAGGCGATCGGGGTCGTGACCATCACCGAGCGGGCCGTGCAGCAGAACTGAGAGTATGCATCTGGCGCCACTCGCTTCCGTTGAGGACGGCGTCATGAGCGTTGCCGAGGGGGATGCGATCGTCGGCGCGAGGTAGACGGTGATCTTGGGCGCCGCAATGCCGATACGGCGCGAGCTTGTCGCGGGACTCGCGGCAATGGCAACGACAGCGGCGGTTGCCATGTTTTTGCTGAGACGGCTGGCGGCCCCGGCGAAACGGGTCTGGCGCTCATCGAGCACGTTATCCCTCTAACGAAACCTCAACAGTCGGGTAACCATAAGCCCCGGGCCGTCTGCGCGGCCCAGCAGCGAACGTAACCTCCTGGCAGAGGGAGCTACCTACGCTCATGCCCGGACCGCGAACGCCGTTCCTGCTGCGCCGCATTGCCTCGGCCTGGCCGCTGCTGGCCAGCCTGATGCTGACGGTCTTCATCGCCGCCGCGCTCCTGGCCGCGCTCGCCACTTTCAACGCCCAGGTGCTGCCGCAGGCCGCCCGCCGCCAGCTCGTGTCGTCCGCTCAGACCGGCATGGCCGTCTCCGGGCCCGTCGATGCCACGGTCGCCAGGGCCGACATGCCGGCCGTCGGCGCCGCCATCCGCGGCGCATTCGGCCCGGTGCCCTACCGGCTGAGCAGCGCGCTGTGGTCCGATCCGCTCGTGCTGCCCGGCGCGGCGGGCAGCCGGGTCATCCAGCTCCTCGAGGCCAGCGCGCCCGGCCATCTCACCGCGCACGCGCAGCTGGTCTCTGGCGCCTGGCCCGGCCCGCCAAGGCCTGGCCGCCCGGTAGAGGCAGCGCTGCCCGCCTCCGTCACCGCCCAGCTCGGCGTGTCGGTGGGCGACATCCTCTCGGTGTCAGACCGGAACAACGGCCAGCGGGCGCGGATCCAGGTCAGCGGCACGTTCGCGCGGCGTGACCCCGGCTCGCCCTACTGGGGCCTGGACATCGTCGGCCCGTCCGGAGTGAGCGTGTCTCCGGGCTACATCACCTACGGGCCGCTGATCGTCAGCCCGGCCGCGTTCAGCGGCAGGCGGCCTGCCTTGGTCGTCGGCGCAGCGTCCTGGGCCGCGGCCCCGGACACCCGGCGGATCCAGGCCAGCCAGATCCCCGGCCTGGCGTCGCGGATCACCAGAGCGGATAGCTACCTCCAGGGCACCGTCCGGCTCGGCAGGCTCCAGGTGACCAGCGGGCTGCCCCGTCTCCTCGACGGCCTTGCCCGCAGCCTCGCGGTGGCCAGGTCGATGCTCGCGATCAGCGCGCTCCAGCTGCTGCTGCTCGCCGCAGCGGCGCTGGTGCTGGCCGGTCGGCTGCTGACTAGCCACCGCGGCCTGGAGACGGCGCTGCTCGGCTCGCGCGGCGCGGCCGGCTGGCAGCTGGCCAGGATCACCATGGCCGAGATCGCCGTGGTCGGCGGGCTCGGGGCCGCGGGCGGCGCGCTGACCGGCACCAGGCTGGCCAGGTTGCTGGCCGGGGCCGGGTCGCTGCGTGACGCCCGGCTGCGGCTGGCCGGCTTCCCCGGCAGCGCCTGGCTGGCGGTCGCGTTCGTGCTCGCGTTGTGCCTGGCAATCACTCTGTGGCCGGCGCTGCGCCCCGCCACGCCGGGCGCTGTCGCGGTCCGGCGGGGCCGGCCGGCGGTGATCGCGGGCATCGTGCGCTCGGGCGGCGACATCGCCATCATCGTGCTGGCGCTGCTCGCCGTGCGGGAGCTGCGCACGTATTCGGCGGTCGCGCACCTGCAAACCGGCGGGCTCGGCATCGACCCGGTGCTCATCGCCGCGCCGGCGCTGGCGCTGGCCGCCGCAAGCCTGATCCTGCTGCGGCTGCTGCCGCTGGCGGCCAGGGCCATGGAGCGGCTGATCGCGCGCAGCAGGCACCTGGGCGCGGCGCTGGCGAGCTGGCAGATCAGCAGGCGCACGGTCACCCGGAGCGGCCCAGTGCTGCTCGCCGTGCTCGCCGTGGCGACCAGTACCCTGGCGCTGGCCCAGTACCAGAGCTGGCAGCGCTCGGCCCGGGACCAGGCCGCGTTCGCCGCGGGCGCCGACGTCCGCGTCGCCACGGCCCGGCCGGCCTCCCTCGGCCAGGCAGGCGCGATCAGTCACGCGCCGGGAACCGCCGCCGCGATGCCGGTCACCGTCGAGCCGACGGCGCTGCACGGCACGCTGCTGGCCGCAGGCGCAGCTCAGGCCGCCCGCACCGTACTGCTGCGCCCCGACCTGTCGCCGCTGCCCGCCGGTCAGCTATGGCGGCGGATCATCCCGCCCCGGCCCGGCCTGGCGCTGCCGGGCCGGCCGGCCAGGATCGCGATCGAGGCCAGCGTCAGCGGCGGGGCCGGGCAGGACCGCCTGGGCCGCCTGGGCCGGGTCAGTGCTACCGCCTCGATCCAGGACGCCACCGGCGTGGTGTACGCGGTCCCGGCGGGCACCATCCAGGCCGACGGCCGCGGCCATCCGCTGATCGCCTCGCTGGCGCCGCCCGGCCAGGCCAGCTACCCACTGCGGCTGATCGGCTTGTCACTGACCTACGGCCTGCCGCACTACCCGAGCAAAGGGCAGTTCAGCAGCGCGGTGCTGCACCTGGACACGCTCACGCTGGCCAGTGTCGCCGAGGCTGCTTCGGCAACCGGCCGGTTCGCGGCGCCGTTCGCGCGGGGCGCGGCCCTGGGTGACTGGGCCGCTGATGGCTCGGCGCCGAGCCTGGCCAGCCTCAGCGGCGTGGCGATCAACGGCGGCGACGCGGGCGCCAAGCCGCCCTCGGTCGCCGGTTGGCGGGCCGCTGGCGGCGGGCAGCGTCTCAGCTTCCGCCCTGGCTTCGGCCCAGACCCCGGCCAGCTGTACTACACCCCGCCGGGCTCGTTCACCGGCCTGCTCACCATCGCCGTGCACCCGCCGGATCCGGCGGTCCCCGGCATCGCCACCCGCCAGTTCCTGAGCAGCAATCACCTGCACCCCGGCACCGTGATCGACGTCAGCATCGCCGGCTCGCAGGTACCGGTCAGGATCGCCGCCGTGGTGGTCGCGTTCCCGACCACCACCAGCGCGATCGTCGTGGACCAGGGCGCGGTGCAGGATCTGCTGGTCAGCCGCGCACGCCCGCCACTGGCGGTCAGCCAGTGGTGGCTACGCACCGCCGGCGGCGCGGTACCGCCCGGTCTGCCCGCTGGGTCGACGGTGACCGATCTGGCCAGCCTCCACAGCAGCCTGGTCAGCAACTCGCTCAGCGCGGCGCCGCTGCTGGAGGGCCTCGCCATCGCGGCCGCGGCCGCGGTGCTCGCCGGTCTCGGGTTCTCGGTCGGCGTCGCCGCCAGCGTCCGGGCCCGCCGCTCGCAGAGCGCCCTGCTGGCCGCGCTCGGCTACTCGCCGCGGGCCCAGGTGCGCGGGCTGTGCCTGGAGGAGCTGATGCTGACCGTGCCTGCGGCGCTGGCCGGGCTCGGCGTCGGCATCGGCCTGGCGCACCTGATCATCCCCGCGATCACGCTCACCGCCTCCGCCACCGCCCCGGTGCCTGGCGTGCTGATCGAGGTGCCGCTGGGCTGGGCCGCGCTGATCGCCCTCGCGGTGGTCGTGACGCCGGTGGTGATCGCCGCGATCGTGCTGGCCCGCCGCCGCGACCCCGCTGCCGAGCTGCGTGCCGCGGAGGCCACGTGAGCGCCCTGCCGGCCCGGCTCAGAGCCGGCTGGACGGCGGTCACCGGCACCGGGGCGGCGGCCGGGGTCAGCCTCGCGGTGCTGGTGCTCGCGAGCGTTTTCGTCGCGGTAGCCGGGGCGCGCCTCAGCCAGACTGCTCCGACCAGCGCGCTGCGCGCGGGCCTGAGGACGGTGCCGACGACGGACAAGGCTGTGCTCGGCGACGCTGGCTTCGGCGACTCGGGGATGGGCGACACCGGCCGGCTTCCGGCCGCCCAGCTCGGCTCCTACCGCACGCAGCTGCGCGGCAACCTCTCCCAGCGGGTGCCGCTAGCTCCGGCCGCTACGGACTGGACCGGCCTGACAACCGGCTACTCGACGGTGCTGGCCGGCGGCCGCCGCGCCTGGAACGGCAGCACGCCGCCGCAGCTCGAACTGGCCTACCGAGACGCGCTGCCCAGCTACGCCAAGCACATCACCGGCTCGCTGCCGGCGGTCAGCCGCGGCCATGACTTCCAGGTCGCCGTCACGACCGCGACGGCGCAGCGGTTCGGCGTGACGGTCGGCTCGCGGCTGCGGCTGGCTCCGTCGCTGACCTTGGTAGTGACCGGGATCATTGCGCCGGCCAGTCCGGGCTCGGCGTTCTGGGCCGTCGACCCCGCAGCCCTGGCGCCGACCAGGTACATGCCGCTCACGTCGCCGGCGTACTGGCTGGGCGCAATGTTCGTCGGACCGGGTGAGGTGCGCGCCCTCGAGGCCAGCGTGGATCCCGGCCAGATCAAGCTGTCCTGGGGATTCCCGCTGGCCGTGACCGGACTGACGGCCGCGCAGAGCAGCGGGCTGCATGGCCACCTGTCGCCCGGCAGCCTCGGCCAGCTCGGCCAGCTCAGCCTGAACCCGCCGGTCAAGGTGACCCTCTCGGCCGGGCTGGACAGGTTCCTGACCGCCTTTGCCCGCGAGCGCGACGCGGTCAGCGGGGTGCTCGGCCTGCTGGTGGTCAGCCTGGCCGCGATCGGCATCATCGTGGTGGTGCTCGGCACCCTGCTGCTGGCCGAGCGGCGCCGCGGCGAGTTCGAGCTGATGCGCGCGCGGGGTGCGGCCAGACGCCAGCTGTCCGCGACGGCCTTGCGTGCCTCGGCGCTAGCCGCGATCCCGGCCGCCGTCGTCGCGACAGCCGTCGCGTTTGTCGTCACCCCCGGCGCCGCCGGCGCCCTGCCGTGGTGGCTGGCCGCGCTGACCCTGGCCGCTGCCCTGGCCGGGCTGCCGGTGATCGTCACGACCCGGCTGCGGTCGCCAGCACGTCGCCGCGAGGCCGGCGGCCGCGCCGCGCGGCGGCACGGGGCGGTCCGGCGGCTGGTCATCGAGGCGGCGCTGATCGCTGCCGCGGCCGGCGGTCTCGAGGTGGCCCGTCAGCAAGGCGTGGCAGGCGCGGGCCAGGACGTGCTGACCAGCGCGGCGCCGGTGCTTGTCGCGATCCCGGCCGGGATCGTCGCGCTGCGCTGCTACCCGCTGGTGGCCCGCTGGCTGCTGCGCGCGGCCGGGATGGCCCGCGGCACCGTCGCCTACGTCGGCCTGGCGCGCGCCGCGCGCAGCTCGCTGATCGCGATTCTGCCTGCCTTCGCCCTGGTCCTGGTGCTGGCCACGATCTCATTCGGCGGCCTGGTCCGGGCGGCGATCACTCGCGGCGAGGTCGCGGCGTCCTGGCAGCAGACCGGCGCCGATGCGGTGATCGACACCGTGAGCTCCTCACTGCCTGTAACGCCGGCCGCGCAGCGGGCGCTCGCGGCCGTGCCTGGCGTGCAGCGCGTCGCTGCGATCACGCTGACCGCGGGCGTGCGCGCGGACGGCACCCAGATCGCGATCGCCGCAGTCGCCCCGCGCCAGTACAGCGCGCTGATCGCCGCCACACCCGGCCCGCGGTTTCCCGCCGCTGCGCTCGCCCGGCAGGCCGGGCCCGCCGACGGCGCGGCCCCGGCCGTCGCCACCACAGCGGCGGTCGCCGCGCTCGGCGGCGGCACGGCCGCGCTGTTCATCGGCAGCACCGGCCACACCGTGCGCTTCCGGGTGGTGGCCGCCGCCTCCGCCGCCCCGGCGCTCGCCGCACGGGCCGGGCCCGCGCTGATCGTGGTGCCGAACTGGGCCATGCACGCCGGCGTGCAGCCGCCCAACCTGATGCTGATCACCGGCCCGCGCCTGGACCAGGGCCGACTGAGCGCCGTCGCTGCCCGGCTGCTGCCCGGCGGGTCGGTCACGTTCCGCTCGGCCGCCCTCGCCGGGCTCGCCAGGGCGCCGCTGCCGCACGCTGCCTACATGGCCTACGCAGTCGGCGCGGCCGTCGCGGCCGGCTTCGGGATCGCTGTGCTGCTGGTCTGGCTGCTGCTCAGCGCGAGATCGCGCGATGCCGCGCTGGCACGGCTGGCGGCGATGGGCCTGTCCGCCCGGCAGCGCAGCTGGCTGATCCTCGCCGAGATGATGCCGGAGATCGTGGTCGTCATCGCCGCCGGGACCGGGTGCGCCTGGGCGCTGGCCTCGCTGGTCGGGCCGGATCTCAGCCTGGCGGCGTTCACCGGCTCCGGCGCCGCGGTACAGGTACGCGCGGAGCCGGTCGCCATGGCCCTGGCTGCCGCTGGCCTGCTGTTCGTCGCGGTCGCGACGCTCGCCGGCCAGGCCATCGTGACATCGCGCCGCGGCACGGCCCGCGCGGTGCGAATGGGGGAGTAGCGAAAGCAGATGACCGCGCTCGGTCACGGTTGCCCGGGCGATGGGTGCCGGGGCTGATAGATGCCGAACTCGGAACCGTCAGGCAGCCGGATCGCGGATAGCAGCCCCCAGCCTCGATCGGAGACATCCCGCGCGGCTTCGGCGCCCTTGCTCCGCAGTTCGCTGAGCGTGGCGTAGATGTCGTCGCACATCAGATAGAGCTCGTGATGGCTGCCATCGTCCGCCGGGTGGACAGCAAGCTCAGCTGGCGGCAGGGCGAAGATGAGCCAGCCGCCCCCGGCGTCTACCGAGGACATGCCGAGCACGTCCGCGAAGAACACCCGGACCTTCTCAGCTGCCGGGGAGAACACGACCGCATGCATCCCGGTGATCACGACACGATCCTACGGCCCGGTGAACCCGGCGAGTCAGTCCCGCGCCGCCTGCTGCATAAGCACCGCTGACGTGAAAGGCAGGCGCCGCCGCGGACAGCCCGGCGCCCATCTCAGGTCTTCTTTCACCGGTACATCCACGCCAGCAGCGGCATGAGCGCGCTTCGTTAGGCCTGATCGCACATTGGCCGCGGCTATCAGGGGAGCAGCTTCCACTGTCCCTCAGAGACGACCTCGACGGTGCCGTCGGTCACCTTGATGGCCGTCTGGTCGTCGATGGCGTACGCCGGACCCGCGATGTCGTCGGCCCACCGCTCCGCGTGGGCGATGGTGTTCCCCGGCATGTCCTCGTGACCCAGGTGCGGAAAGATCGAGAAATCGACGACGCCGAGGGTCCGGTCCCCGTTGGCTGGCGTCCATTCGACGAAGTAGTCACCGATCCGGGGAGTCATCACCATGCTCCCGGCGCTCACTCCGACCCAGACCTTATCGCGCAGTGACGGCAGCAGGTCCGCTAGCCCGGACTCCCGCATCCAGTGGCACAGGTAGGTCGCATCGCCACCGTCGACCAGCAGGACGTCAGCCTCCCGGACCCAGGGAACCCAGCGCTCCTTGCAGATGCTGGGCAGTGCGGTGAGCTCGAGGACGCCGACCGACTTCCACTCCAGGTCGCACATGGTTTCCGGCCACCGACCGGCGATGAAGGTAAAGGCCGATGCTGGCGTGCACATGGGATGACCCCACTCCGCCGTCGGAACACAGAGGGCGCTGGAGTCGGCGATCGGCTTGCCCAGCAGGTCGACCAGGGCATTGCGGATGCTCGGGTTCGTGATGCCCCCGGACGTGAGAAGAAGCCGCACGCTTGCCCTCCGGTCCATAGCGGTCATGGCGCTCTCCCCGAGAGCGGCGAGATCGGGTATATAGGGAACAGACGGGACAACATAGCGAAACTCATCGCCGCTGCGACCCTCAAGTCCGCGCTCGCCGATCGGCAACTAAGCGGCTATGCGGCGTGCGGGGCGATCTGGACAATCAAGTCGGCGTCCAAGGCGGTGGAGATGCGCTCCAGGAGCGGGATAGTCGGGATGACACCGCCGCCTTCGAGGCGAGATAGTGCGGGCTGTGTCATGCCAGCTCGGGTAGCGAGTTCGACCTGGGACAGGCCAAGTGCGAGGCGGCGGTCGCGTACAGCCCTGCCGATCAGGTAGGCGCGCTCGGCCTCGGCGTGACCCTGGCGGTACTCATCACTGTCGCGGCGCTGGCTGGCGAGGTCCTCGTAGGAGGTGTGGCCACTGGTCATGTCAGGAGACCTCCCGGTTGAAGGTGTCATGCCCGGGCACATGCTCGGCTTGGCAGATCTTCTGGGCCTGTAACGCGCGGGCTACTTCGGCCACCTCCGCATTGCGGGTCTTGCGGAACACGGTCAGCAGGATGATCCGGCGGCCGGGCGCCAGCCAGTAGGTAATTCGCGGCTGCTGGGCTAGCAGGTGGAACCGCAGCTCGCGGACTTTCCCGCCGAGGTGCCGTGAGTAGGGCTCGCCGAGGGTGTCGGCCTGCTCGGCGAGCAGGCCGACAAGGAAGTCGGTGCGGCCGAAGTCCCGGTCGCTGAGGCGGTCGAGCCACGACCGGACCTCGGGCTCGAGCTCGACTGCGTACAAGCCAGCCATGCACCTTATGGTATATGCATCGAGTGCTATAAGCAAGCCGCTCAGAGTGGCAAGCCGCTATCCCAGATCAGGAGCGCAGGGCCTCAGCTCTGGCGCACTCCGCGGTCGCAGCCCGCAATCAGAGCCGGAGTCAGGCCCCGTGCCATATCCACTCGCCGCGACTGTCGATCCACAGGTGTATGTGCCTCGTGTTGTGGCGCCAGGCGAGGTTCAGATTGCTGTAGTAGCGGCCAGGCCCGCGATGGCTGGCCGCCTTGTAGAACACTGCCGACGCGTTGACGAAGTGCCCGCCCTGGGCGCAGTTCGGGATGCAGTCGTCGATGGCCAGCCGCCCGGAGGCGGTAGCGCTACGCGACCCGTAGTGCGAGTAGTGCAGATCCTTGATCTCGAAGTGCGCGCCGAACGCGACTAGCGATGGGCGGATACGGAAGCTGCTTGTCCAACTACCCCCCATGCCGAAATGCTGGATCTTCGGCAGCGCAGCTGTGGTCGTCGCAGCAGTGGCAACCGGAGCCGCAGTAGCGACAGCCGTTGACCCTGCCAGGCTCGCGCCCGCGAGAAGCATGGCGATGCGTTTCATGACCTTCCCCCGATTGCCTCATACCGTGCATATCCCCTGCCGGCATGGCCTGTCGGCGTGACCTCCCCGAGGCCATCGGGTGAGCTTCGCTCAGTCGCGAGAGATGCGCAAGGGGGGCGCAAGTACGCCAAGCCATTCGGGCGCTCGGACGCTGCCTGCGCAGCTCGTTGGCCCGCCGCTTGCGGGTCAGGCTTTCGCGGACCACCGAATCATGGCCGCAACTCCTGGCGCACCTGCGCAAGTCGCGGGCCGCAGTGATGTTCATCATTAGCACCTGCCGGCATTGGCATCTACCGGCTGGATCGACCGGCACGCAGGGTAGAAGTACCCCGGACACCCGGCCCGGGGTTTCCAGCTTGCATCCGCATACCCGATCAGCGGCTGAGGAGAGCGCTATGACCACTACCTACACCTTCGACTTCTTTTCCAGCCTCGACGGCTACGGCTCCCACAGCGGCGACTGGGGCGGCTACTGGGGCAAGCAAGGCCCAGAGCTGCTCGACCGCCGCCTCGCCATCTACGACGCGGAGCAGCGGATGGTCTTCGGGGCGAGCACCTACCGGCAGTTCGTGGAACTGCTGGGCTCGGGCACCGAGGAGTCCGGCATAGGTGACCCGTGGGTCGCCCGGATGAGGAGATTGCCGGCCACGGTGCTGTCGACCAGCCTGAAAGGACCCCTCGACTGGCCTGACGCGACCGTCGTCAGCGGTGACGCTGTCGAGATCGTCGCCCGGCTGAAGGAGGAGTCGCAGGTGCCGTTGCGCTCGCATGGCAGCCTGTCGATCAACCGGGCGCTGATGGCCGCCGGACTCGTCGACCGCGTCCAGGTGACTCTCTTCCCCGTGATCACCGGGAAGACAGGAGAGGAACCGATCTTCCAGGGTGCGGCCGACTTGACCTGGAGCTGATCGAGAGCCGCACGCTCGACGGCAATACCCAGGAACTCATCTACCGGCCCACCCTGCATGCCTGAGGCAACGGGGCGGCCGGCTGCGCCCGCAGTCGATGTTGCGCCTGCTGCGGCCCGCACGGCTGGATGAGCCGGCCGCGATTACTTGGGCGGCAGAGTACGCGCATACCCCGTGCCGATATCGACCCACGAAGCGAGCTGCTCTTCGGTGCGCAGGTCGTCGGAGCTGACTCGCAGCCAGCCCGGCATATCCCGCCCCCGCATGTTCATCAGGGTGGCGCTGGTCGTCTCGAGCAGGGAGTCCGACTGCGCGGGATCGACCCTGACCATGGCGCCGCCCTGACCGCTCGCCGCGATCGCCATGTTGCCGCGGATGAGGAACGCGAGTCCGCCGAACATCTTCCTCTCGGTCAGCTCGGGAGCTTCGCCGATGAGCAGCCGGATACGCGCGGCCAGCGCCTCGTCATAGGCCATGGCGCCGATCGTACCGACGCCTTGCCAGGCATGGTTGCTGGTGACGACAGGGGCTGGCTGCGGTCCGCCTAGAGCCTGACCGCTTCCCTGGCGGTAGCGGAGAGGATGGCCAGCGCGCGGAGCGGGCGGCTGATCTGCCCTCGGCCGCTGTCCCAGGATCGCCAGAGCTGGTCACGCAGGAGCCTGGCAACCAGACTCCAGTGCCGCCTGCACATGAACCGATCGATCTGCTGACGGCAGCCAGGGACCGGGCATGGGTGCAGAGAGGCTGGCCGGTCGAACGGCCCCTTGCCGATCACCGGGAAGTCCCGACAGGTAAGCGAGCCCTGATAGGCCTGTGCATGTCGAGTGCACCCCCCAGTACCTTTCGCGCGCCGAGACAGTCTCGGCGCTGCCCTGGCGTCCTGCCCGACGACATCAAGTTAGACAACCACCGGCTGCCCTCAGGTATTGCCGTGACTGGCTGCGGCTTGCCGGCACCAGGACCCATACCTGGGAAATCCCGGCGAAAACATGCGGCTTGTTCCCGGCGTTGCAGGCCGTGCTACCCGGCCAATCAGGCAGCCCTAGCAGCCATGGCAATCAGCGCTGCCCAGGGCCTGGCGGACCAGGCTGAGTACTGCGCTGGCGACCCGGCCTGGCTCCGTCAGCAGCGCGAGGTGGTGGCTCAGCTGCTGCCTGACTGGCCAGCCGAGCTTGCCCGCACGGGCGGCATCGCTGCCGTAGGCCTCGCTGAGCTGGAGATAGCCACCGGGGGCGCCTGGCCATCCTGGCGCGGCCGGGTATCTCTCCTCGAGCATGGCCAGCGGCAGCCGGGGGCAGCCGGCTGCGAACTGCTGCCGGGCAGATTGATCGGGCAGAATTTCGGCCAGATCCGCATCGCTCCACCACTGCGGCCACGGCGGTAGCCAGCCCTGCGGATCGGCCATGCCGCGGAGCCGGGCCGCGAATTCGGGCTGCACAGTCTCCATCCATGAGCGGCCTGGCGCCGGCATCCGGGCGTCGACGAAGACGTAACCCCGCAATCCTTCTGCCAGAATCGTCCCGGCCGCGGCCAGCAGCGGTCCGGCGCGGCTGTAGCCAATCAGGATCGCGGGCTGCCCGGCCGCGCTTTCGGCTATCAGCTCCGCCTGGCGCCGGTGATAGGGCGGCCCCGCCGCGACAGCGCTCGCCAGGTCTGGAACGGTTACCGCGTATCCCGATTCGGCCATGCTGGCCGCAGCCGGCTCCCAGGCCCGGTAGCTGACCAGGGGGCTATGAATCAGCAGCAGCCGACCTTCCATTACTGATGCCTATCATCTGCCTTCGGTTGCGCGCTTAACGGCCATCTCGAGGTCCGAAGGCGGCGAGGGCGTCCGCGTCGCTGGCCCGCGCGTTGAGGTAGTAGCCGGCCCACTCGGCGACGTCGGGATAGGACGATGCGGCGGCGATCTGGGCGCACGCGGCTTCCGGGTCGTAGCTGGTGCGGCGCATCTCGACGGCTCCCCGGTGCAGGATGGCCCAGTGCGCGCCTGGCCGGCCGTAGGGCATGCCGACGCTTCCGGGGTTGATGACCAGACGGGTGCTGGCAAGCCTGATGAACGGCATGTGGGTGTGACCGCAGACTATGGTCGTCACCTCGTCCGGCAGGTCAGCGAGCACTTCGGCCCATCGCTCCAGGCGGGAGTCGACCAGCACGACTTCCTCGTCGTCGCGCGGCGTCGCATGGCAGAACAGGACCGGGCCGAACCCGGCGACCGGCAGCGTCACCCGGTACGGCAGGCCGGCCAGCCACTCGACATGATCCGCGCTGAGCTGGCTTGCCGCCCACGGCGCAATGGGATCTGGTACGTCGCCGACTTCGCCGCGTGCCAGCTGGACGAGCTCCCGGTCGGCGTTGCCGCGTACCCACACGACCCGGTCGCCGAGCCCGAGCAAGCGGTCAAGCACCTCGGCAGGCTGCGGCCCTGCTGAGATGTCCCCGGTGAGCACGATGCGCTCGGCGGCCTGGGCGGCGGGATCGGCCAGCACCGCGTCGAGCGCCGGCAGTACCCCGTGGATGTCGGAAAGCACAGCGACGGAAGCCACCATGGCCGCAGCCTCCCTGCCGCAGTCCTGCCGCGCAACGGTTCTTGCTCCTGGCGTAAGCGCGCGCAGTGCCGCGTCTGGCAGGCTCCGGTGAGCTGGAGTGCCCGGCGAGCTCAGCCGGCTTGCCTGGTCAGCTGCCCAGGGCTGGCCGGGCGGGGCCGGCTGAGCCGGCCGGGTAGGACTGCAGCGGGACGAGGTCCTTGGACCAGGCGGCGAGTACGGGCTCGACAACCCGCCAGGATTCCTCGGCTTCGTCGGCGCGGATGGCCAGCGCGGCGTCGCCGCTGAGCACCGCGTGCAGCAGCTGGCCGTAGGCGGGCAGCTCGGCTGGCTCGAGGCTGGCTCGCAGGGACATCGGCGACAAGGTTCGCGCCCGCGGGCCGACGCCGGTCAGTTCCAGGCTGACGCTCTCCGGATCGAGCCCGAACCTGAGCACGTTGGGCGCTTCGTCCCCGCCATGGGCAAATGGAAGGTGCGGGACGTGGCGGAAGTGCACCGCGACCTCCTTGCGGTTGGCTGCCAGCGCCTTCCCGGTCCGGAGCCGGAACAGCGTGTCCGGCCAGCGCCAGTTGTCCAGCCTGAGGCCGATTTCCGCGAACGTCTCGGTCCGGTGCGCTGGATCGACCCCGTCCTCGTCGACGTAGGCCGGAACGTCGCGGTTCCCCAGCCGCCCGGCCGCGTACTGGCCCCGGCAGGTCGTCCGGGTGATGTCCTGGTCGGTCAGCGGGGAGACTGAACGGAGCACGTCGACCTTGCGGTCGCGCAGGTCACGCTCGCTGAGGCTGATCGGCGGCTCCATCGCGACCAGGCAGAGGAGCTGCAGCAGGTGGTTTTGCAGCATGTCCTTGAGCGCGCCGACGCCGTCGTAGTAGCCGGCCCGGCCTTCCAGGGCGAGTGACTCGTCCCAGACGATGTCGATCTCGGCGATGTGGGCGCTGTTCCAGATGGGCTCGAAGACGCGGTTGGCCAGCCGGGTGCCCAGCAGGTTCTGCACCGTCGTCATGGCCAGGAAATGGTCGACGCGGAAGACCGACCGTTCGGGCACGGTCTCGGCGAGCAGCCGGTTCAGCTCGACGGCGCTGGCGAGGTCCTCGCCGAAGGGCTTCTCCAGGACGACCTGGCTGCCCTCGGGCAGGCCCGCATCATGCAGCGCCATCACTGCGCTCGGGAACACGGCGGGCGGCAGCGCGAGGTAACAGCCGACCGGGCCGTCGCCGCTGATGGCGCTGGCCACGCTGGCTGGATCGGTGACGTCGGCCTGCCGGTAGCTGGCCGACGACGCCACCGTGCCCCGGATGCCCGCGTCCAGTTGCCCGGCGTACTGGCTCAGCTGCGCCGCCGCCCAGTCCCGGTACTCGGCCTCGGTCCAGTCCTCACGCCCGGCGCAGGTCAGCTCGAAGGCGTCGCTGAGCTGGCCGGTGGCACGCAGCGATGCGAGCGCTGGCAGCAGGTACCGTCCGGTCAGGTCGCCGGTTGCGCCGAAGATAACGAGCCGTCTGATCATCTGGCCGAAGTCCTCGCTCTCCGCCTGGAGGGCCTGGAAGGTCCCGCCTAGAAGGTGATAAGCGGCTTAATGACGTTGTCGAGCTTCTTGTCGGAGACCTCGAACGCCCGCTCCATGTCGCCGAACTTGAACGTGTGAGTGGTCATCATCGTCGGGTCAAGGCGCCCAGACTCCAGCACCCGCAGCAGGCGCTCCATCCGCAGCCGGCCGCCGGGGCACAGGCCGGTGGCGATGGTCTTGCCGGCCATCCCGACGCCCCACTCCACCCTGGGGATTCTCACGAACTCGCCCTCGCCGAAGTAGCCGGTATTGGATACCGTCCCGCCCGGCTTGGTGATCTTGACGGCGGCCTGGAAGGTCACGTCGGCGCCGAGCGCCTCGATCGCCGTGTCGACGCCTTCACCCTCGGTGAGCTCCATGACCCGGTCGACGATGTCGTCCTTGGCGAAGTCCACGATCTCGTCGGCGCCGTACTTGCGGGCCAGTTCCTGTCGTTCCGGGACCGATTCCACGCCGATGATCAGGCCTGCTCCGCGCAGCTTCGCCCCGGCGGTGCACATGAGCCCGACCGGGCCCTGCGCTAGTACCGCGACGGTGCCGCCGATCGGAATATTGCCGTTCTCGGCGCCCATGAAGCCGGTCGAGAGCATGTCGGCGCAGTAAACGGCCATATCGTCGGACACGCTGTCGGGGATCTTGGCCATATTCGCGTCGGCATCATTGACGTGGAAGTACTCGGCGAAGATCCCGTCCTTGATGTTGGCGAACTTCCAGCCGCCAAGCGCGCCGCCGGATTGCGAGGAGTAGCCGTCCTGGGCAGCCGGGTGGCCCCAGTCTGGCGTGATCGCGCCGACCAGAACCCGGTCACCGGGCTGGAAGACCTCGACCTCGCTGCCCACCTCATGCACGACTCCGACGGCCTCGTGGCCGAGAGTGAGATTCTCCCGCGGGCCGATCCCGCCCCCGACTGTGTGCGAGTCGGAGGTGCAGATCAGCGCCCTTGTCGTCTGAACGACGGCGTCGTTCGGGCCCGGCCGCGGCACCGGCTTGTCCATGAACCCGACCTGCCCGATTTGCTCCATGACGAAGGCCTTCATGTTTGCTTCCCCCCGGATAGCCCGATCACTGAGTCTTGGGCGCTGCATTCTTTCCCGTCACTGGCACCACCGAGCTTTGTTCCCTCCAGGGCGGCCTAATCACGCCCGGCGGGCCAGGCGCTGGGATTTTGCCGAGTCAGGCGAGGGTATGGGCAGTGCTGCGGCAGCACGCCGGGGCGATGCCTTGCAGCTCAGCGGGGGTCCGGCGGCGGCAAGGGGGCCTGGGCGCCCGTCTGTGCGCAGGTCAAAAGGGGGAAGTGGAGACGGTGGCTAGCACTGCGGCGCAGTATTCCCATCCGACGCCTGCCGGGAGCCCGTTCCCGGCGATTTCCGACTACGGGTTCCTTTCCGACTGCGAGGTGTGCGCCCTCGTCGCGCCCAGCGGCAACGTGGAGTGGATGTGCCTGCCGCGGATGGACGGGCCGAGCGTGTTCGCGGCCATGCTCGACCGCGGCGCCGGATCGTTCCGGCTTGGGCCCGCCGACCAGACGACGCCCTCGGGACGGCGGTACCTGCCGGGCACCATGGTGCTTGAGACGACGTGGGGGCTGCCGACAGGCTGGGTGGTGGTCAGGGATGCGCTGCTGGTGGGATCCTGGCGGCCCGGACATTCGGCCAGGTCAGCGACCCATGACCGGGTGCCGGCCGATCACAGCTCCGAGCGTGTCCTGGTCAGGACCGTCCGCTGCCTGAACGGCTCAGCTGACATCGTGCTTGAGTGCGAGCCGGCCTTCGACTACGGGCGCCGCAGGGGCAGCTGGCATTACCTCGGCAGCGGTTACGGTCAGGCCGAGGCCCGGGCAGGCGGCGAGGCGCCGCTGCGGCTGACCACGGACCTGAACCTCGGCTTCGAGGGCCCGCGGGCGATCGCGCGCCGCCGGCTGCGGGCGGGCGAGCACGCATTCTGCGCGCTGTCGTGGGCAGATGCCACCCCTCCCGCCGACTACGACGAGGCGCACCGGCGCCTGTCGGCCACCGCCGACTTCTGGCACGAGTGGCTCGGCCGCGGACGCTTCCCCGACCACCCCTGGCGCAAGACGCTGCAGCGCTCGGCGCTCACGCTCAAGGGGCTGATCTACGCGCCGACCGGCGCGCTGCTCGCGGCCGCGACTTCCTCGCTGCCGGAGACACCTGGCGGCAGCCGGAACTACGACTACCGGTACACCTGGCTGCGCGACTCGACGTTCATGCTCTGGGGCCTGTACACGCTGGGCCTGGACCGGGAGGCCGACGATTTCTTCTACTTCCTCGCCGACATCGCCGAGCAGGACAGGGACCTGCAGATCATGTACGGCATCGGCGGCGAGCGGCAGCTGGCCGAGTCGCAGCTTGATCACCTGACCGGATACGAGGGTGCCCGGCCGGTGCGCATCGGCAACGGGGCGTGGGATCAGCGGCAGCACGATGTGTGGGGCGTGCTGCTCGACTCGCTGTTCCTGCACACCCGCTCACGGGACCGGCTCGACGAGCGCCGCTGGCCGATGGTCAGGCAGCAGGTGGAGGCGGCGCTGCGGCACTGGCGCGAGCCGGACCAGGGCCTGTGGGAAGTCCGCGGACCGGCGCAGCACTTCACCGCGTCCAAGATCATGTGCTGGGTCGCCGCTGACCGCGGCGCGCGGCTCGCTCAGCTGCGCGGCGATCAGGAGCTGGCCGCGAAATGGCGGCGCGCCGCCGAGGAAATCCACGCCGACGTGTGCGCCCACGGCGTCGACAAGCGCGGCGTGTTCTGCCAGCACTACGACACCACCGCCCTGGACGCGTCTGTCCTGCTGATACCGCTGGTGGGCTTCCTGCCCAGGGATGACGAACGGGTCCGGGCGACCGTGCTGGCCATCGCCGACGAGCTGACCGAGGACGAGCTGGTACTGCGCTACCGGGTGGAGGAAACCGACGACGGCTTCGGCGGCGAGGAAGGCACCTTCACGATCTGCTCGTTCTGGCTGGTGTCAGCGCTGGTCGAGATCGGCGAGGTAACCAGGGCTCGTGCACTGTGCGAGAAGCTGCTGTCGCTCGCCAGCCCGTTGCTGCTGTATGCCGAGGAGATCGACCCGCACACCGGGCGGCACCTGGGCAACTTCCCGCAGGCTTTCTCCCACCTGGCCCTCATTAACGCGGTCATGCACCTGATCCGCGAAGACGAGCGCATCATCGCGGGCGCCCGGATGACTTCCGCGCTCGACCCGCCGCAGGGCGCCGCCCCGCTCGCACCGCAAGGCAGGGAAGTCTCAGCGGACGAGTAGTCAGCCCGACAGCGCAGCCCTGAGGACGGGTGCGCAGAGGTGGCCGGGGTATGCCAGCGCGGGGGGAGAAGACCTCCGGATGGCCGGCCCGCTGGCCTGGCAGCGACTTGCCGGACGGCCAGGGGACCCGCAGGCACGCAGGCCCTGTTCCAGTGCGCGCAAGGGAGTCCTCATGTCCAACCACTTCAGCGCAGATAACCTCGCTTTTCCGGGCGACGACACCCGGCTCGAGCTCACCGACCTGTTCGCGTTCAGCTCGTCAGCCAGCCCCGGCAAGACCATCATCATCTTCGACACGAACCCGACGGTCCGCGTCATCGAGCTGCCGGCGAACGTCATCACCAGGCGGGAATTCCACCCGGACGCGGTGTACCGGGTCAATATCGACAACGATGGCGACGTGCAGGCCGATGTCGCCTTCACGTTCACCTTCTCCGAGGTCAGCGACGGGAAGCAGACCGGGACCGCCTGGATTGCGACCGGCGCTCAGGCCCGCGATCCCGAGCCGGGCGGCCAGGTGCTCACCTCGTCGCTGCCGGTCAGCTTCGGCGCGGCGGTACAGCCCGTGGAGGCCGGCGGGATCCGGCTGTTTGCCGGGGCTCGCAGCGACCCGTTCTTCGCGGACATCGAGGGCGCGATGCACGGGTTCCAGTGGACCGGCCATGACGACTTCGCCGGCAACGACGTGCTGTCGATCGCGATGGAGGTGCCCGACGACCTGCTGGGCGCCGGACCGCAGATCGGCATCTGGGCATCGGTCAGCCTGCGCCAGGACGGGAAGGTCACGCAGATGGACCGCGGCGGGAACCCGACCGTCAACCCGTTCATCAACCCCGACGGCGAGAAGAACCGGTTCAACTCGCGGCAGCCGGCTGACGACGTGGCCAACTACCTGGAGCCATGGTCCAAGCTGCTGGAGAGCGGCGGCTATCCGCCGGAAGAGGCGAGGCGGGCGGCGCTGCTGATGCTGCCGGACGTGCTGCGCTACGACCTCACCAGGCCCGCCGTTTACCCGAACGGCCGGGGGCTGACCGACGACGTCTACAGCTACCGGTTCGCCTGGCTCAGCAACGGCAAGGTCCCGCCCACTGGGCTGCGCCCGCATGACGACATGACCGGCGAGTTCCCGTACCTCGGGTCGCCCGTGACCTGACGCTGCCCGCGTCAGGTACCCGGCATCAGCTGGCCCCTGGGCGGCCTCAGATGCCCGGGCGCCTTACAGCACCTCAGGGAGCCCTAACCGAGCTCCTGGACGTCGGCGGTCATGTCGCCGCCGGCGTCCCGGTGTTGACGACGGTGCTTGGCTCGAATAGCAGCACGGCGGTCTCGGCATCAGCGCGCGGGCAGTGCTCGACGCCGCGCGGCACGACGAACAGCTCCCGCTGGCCGAGCACGACGTCGCGATCGCGCAGCTGGATGGTCAGCTGCCCGCTGAGCACCAGGAAGAACTCGTCGGTGTCGGCGTGCTTGTGCCAGGTGAACTCGCCCTGCACCTTCACGATGCGGACGTCGTAGTCGTTGACCTGGGCGATCTTCATCGGCTTCCAGTGCTCGGAGAACCGCGCCAGCATCGCGTCGAGATTCAGTTCGGCCACGCGTTCATCCTGCCAGGGTCAGCCGCCGGCAGGGCGAGCCTGGCCCGCCGGCGCAGGCATGCAGGGCGTGGCGGCCAGGCTGCAGGCCGACGGCAGGCGAACGGCAGGTGCTACCGCGCAAGCTGAGCACGAGTGCTGGCCCGGCTGCTCCTTTGGCTGGCCAGCTCGGCGGGGCTGCCCTGTCCTGGCTGAGATGTCCTCGGGCTGACTCAGCAGAACCGTCAGTTCTGAGCAGGGATTCGCCGTTCGGAGGGAGCGCTCATGTTTCGACGCGGAACGCGATTCCGCCTCGCGGGAGTTGCAGCTGGCCTGGTAGCCCTGGTGGCTGCTGGCTGCAGCAGCGCAGGCAGCAATGCGTCCGGCGGCTCCGCCGGGGCGCCGGTCAAGGGCGGGACCGCGACCGTGGCCCTGCCGGCCGGCGTCACGCCCAGCTGGATCTTCCCGTTCTACGGGATCACCAACTCCAGCATCTACAACAGCCAGCAATTTCAGTTCCTGATGTACCGGCCGCTGTACATGTTCGGCGGCAACTCGACCACCTCAGTCTCCGTCAATTATCCCCTGTCGCCGGCAAATCCGCCGGTTTACCGGGACGGCGGCAAGACCGTGGTGGTCAATTTCAAGGGCTGGAAATGGTCGAATGGCGAGACCGTCGGCCCCAGGGACGTGATCTTCTTCCTGAACATGGCCAAGGCGGAGAAGCTGAACTGGTACGCCTACTCGCGGGGCCTGCTGCCGGACAACGTCGTCTCCTACCGGGCCACCGGTCCCGAGCAGCTGACGATCCATCTCAATCAGGCCTATTCCAGCATCTGGTACACCTACAACCAGCTGGCCGAGCTGACCCCCATGCCGATGGCCTGGGACGTCACCAGCCTGACCGGGAAGGCCGGCAGCGGCGGCTGCACGAACGACAGTGCGGCGGACAGCTTTGCCAGGTGCAAGGCCGTCTACAACTTCCTGACCGCCCAGTCGAAGCAGTCAGCGACGTACGCGACCAGCAAGCTGTGGTCGGTCGTGAACGGCCCGTGGAAGCTGTCCAGCTTCAGCTCGACCGGTCACGTCTCGATGGTCGCCAACAAGGCGTACTCCGGCAGCCCCAAGCCGCAGCTGTCGGCCATCAAGTTCGTCCCGTTCACCGATGACTCGACCGAGTACGTGGCACTCAAGACCGGGTCGCTGGATGTGGGTTACATCCCGCCAGCTGACCTGCCGCAGAAGCCGGTCAGCTCGTCGCTGCCGGCCACCGACCCGCTGGGCAGCGCCTACCGCCTGGAGCCGTTCTACAACTACGGCATCCAGTACGGCCAGCCCAACTTCAACAACCCGGCGGCTGGCTTCCTCTTCCGCCAGCTGTACATCCGTCAGGCCATGCAGTACGCCGAGGACCAGCCGGGCATCAGCAAGGCGATCTGGCGCGGGTACGCGGTCCCGACTTCGGGGCCGGTTCCGACCGTGCCGTCGAACCAGTTCATCCCGTCGATCCAGCGCGAGAACAGCGGTCAGGGTCCGTATCCCTACGACCCTGCGAAGGCGAAGGCGCTGCTGACCAGCCATGGCTGGGCCATGGCGGGCGGCGTGATGACCTGCCAGGACCCGTCCAAGTGCGGCGCCGGCATCAAGAAGGGCCAGCAGCTCAAGTTCACTGTCATCTACTCGACCGGCCAGGCAGCCCTGACCGAGACGTGGCAGGCATACAAGTCCGAGGCCTCCCAGGTCGGCATCGACATCAACCTGGTGGGCCAGTCGTTCAACGCGATCATCGGCCAGTCCGCGCCGTGCGCGCCGATGAGCCCGAAGTGCAGCGTGCAGCTGTTCGCTTACGGCGGCTGGGCCTTCGACGGGCCCGGCTACGAGCCGACCGGCGAGCCGCTGTTCGCGACGGGCGCCGGGTCGAACTCAGGTAACTACTCCAATCCGGCGATGGACAAGCTGATCAGCCAGACCCACACCAGCAACAGCCTGTCCGTCTTCCATCAGTACGCAACGTTCGGGGCGCAGCAGCTGCCGTTCCTGTGGGTGCCTGAGCCCAACCCGTTCCTGGTCCAGGCGGTCAGCAGCAAGCTGGGCAACGTCACCTTCAGCCCGTTGGCCACGATGGTTCCCGAGTACTGGCACTTCACCCGGTAGTCAGGCCGCAGGGCGCTGCCTGCCCGCCTCCTGGGCGGGCGGGCAGGCAGCGGGCCGGCAGGCAGCGGGCCGGCAGGCAGCGGCGCGGACGGGCGAGTCAGACAGATAGCCGGCCGGTGCTAGGCGCCAGCGGCCTGCGCGCCCTCGAGCCTGGCCCGGACGGCCTCGGCATCGTGATGACGCAGATCGTCGAGGATGAGCACAGCCTGCTGCCAGCTGGCCCGCGCCGCCGCCGGGTTCCCGCTGGCCTGATGCGTCTCCCCGAGGCGGATCAGGGTGTGGGCCCGGTAGTAGCGGTCGTCGGCATCCGCATAGGCGCAAAGTGCCTGCAGATAGGACGCGATGGCCTTGCCGTGCCGGCCGGCCCGCTGGTAGCAAAGCCCAATGCTGTCGAGCGTCAGCGCCTCGCCGAACCGGTTCCCGCAGTCGCGGTACAGCTCAAGCGCCTTTGCGCAGTACCTGAGCGCTCGCTGGCTGTCGCCGAGCAGCGCGTAGTCCCAGCCGACCCCGTTGAGCGCCGAAGCCTGTCCTGGCACGTCACCGGCCGCCTGGTACAGGCGGAGCGCGTGCTGAGCGTGGTACAGGGCGCCGGTGTGGTCTCCTTGCGACTCGGACAGCTGCGCCATGCCGCAGTGCGCGGAAGCCTGCCCCGCGCTGTCCCCGAGCTTCCCGTACAGGGTCATGGCGCCCATCAGCTGACGCCGGGCGTCCTGCGGGGAGCCGACGTAGACCAGGGCCACGCCGAGACTGCGGAGCGCGAGAGCCAGCGCCGCGTTGTCGCCGAGGCGGCGCGCTGCTGCCACGGCGACCCGCTGGGACTTTGCCCAGTCGGCGTAGTCGCCACGGCGCGCAAGGTACTCGCGCAGTACGGCAGCGAGCTGCCAGGCATGGACGTCGAACCCGCCGTCAGCGGCTGCCGCGGTGGCGGCCAGCAGCACGTGGTGCTCGGTCCGCAGCCAGGCCCTGGCCGGCGCCGAGCTAGTGAATCGCTCTGGCGCCGTGCCATCGCCTGCCGGCGCGACCTTGACCTGCTGGGTCGCGGGGTAGGCGAGGCTGACCGCGGCCCGCGCGGTGTGCAGGTAGTAGTCGAGTACCCGGCGCAGCTCGCCGGGACGCCGGGCCTCGTCGCCGACTCCGCTGGCGTAGGCACGCAGCAGGTCGTGCATGGTGAACCGGCCGGAGGCCTCCTGGTAGACGATGCTGGCCGCGAGCAGCCTGCCGAGCGCAGCATTCGCTGAGCCCACGGAGATCCCCGCGAGGCTGGCTGCCGCCTTGACTGAGATGTCGGGGCCCGGATGCGCTCCCAGCAGCCGGAACATCCGGGCGGCCGGCTCGTTCAGCAGCCGGTAGGACCAGGAGAACACTGCCTTGATGTTGATGGCCTCATCGCCAACATCGAGGCTGTCCAGGCGGCGCCGGATGCCACGCAGCTCATCGGCGATGAGCGCCAGGGGCAGCACCGGGCGGGTAGCGGCCCGGGCAGCGGCGATCACCAGGGCAAGCGGCAGGCGCGCGCACAGTGACGTCAGGTCGGCCACGGCGTCGGCCTCAGCTGCGACCCTGGCCGCGCCGAGGCGGCCGGCCAGCAGCTGCTCAGCCTCCAGCTCGCTGAGGACGTCCAGCCGGAGGGGGTGCGCGCCCTCCGCCGCGATCAGCCCGGTCAGCTCGTTGCGGCTGGTCACCAGGACCGGGCACGACGCGACGCCGGGCAGCAGCGGCCTGACCTGAGCCTCGTCTCGCGCATTGTCCAGGACGATCAGCATTGTCCGGGAAGCGAGCAGGCTGCGGCAGAGAGCCGCCCTGGACTCAAGGTCGGCCGGGACCAGGCTCGCCGCGATGCCCGCGCCCTCCAGGAGCCGCGCGATCGCGTCGGCCGGCGTGACCGGAGCCCGTGACGCCGCGAATCCCTGCAGGTTGACATACAGCTGGCCATCGGGGAATCGCTGCTGGACCTGGTGCGCCCAGTGCAGGGCGAGAGCCGTCTTGCCGACGCCGGGGATGCCGCTGATCGCGACGATGGCCGGCCCGCTGCCAGCTCCCGGGTCGAGCGTCGCGGTCAGCGTCGTGAGTTCTTGCTGGCGGCCGGCGAAGCACGCGGGAGCGGCGGGCACCTGCCGCGGCACTACCGCCATCCGCCCGTCCGCCGCGTCCTCCCGGCTACCGTCCGGTTTGTCTGGTTTACCGGGGGAAGCCTGGGCGCTGCGCCAGGTACCTGCCGGACTGCGGGCTGACAGCAATCCATGGCCCGGCCCGGCGTCCAGCGCGCGGGTCCGCAAGCGGCCTGCTTGCCTGGCGCCGTTGCCGTTGGCCGCCTGCCCGGCGCCGGGCTGCTGCGGGATGAACGAGGTCACGCGGTCGGGGCGGACCGCCGTGCCCTGGTGTCGCTGGCCGGCTGGCCTGGCCAGATCGCTGGCGTGCACGGGCTGAGCTGGCGGCATGGCCCGGCGTGCCAGGGTCAGGTCGCCAGCGAGCATCCGCTGGTGCAGCCGCTGGAGCTCATCGCCGGGCTCGACGCCAAGTTCTCGTACCAGCCGCTCGCGCAGGTCACGGAATACCTGCAGCGCCTCGGCCTGACGGCCGGTGCGGTACCAGGCAGTCATGAGCATCCCGGCCAGCCGCTCGGCTAGCGGGTACCTGGCCAGCATGAGCGGAATCTCCGCCGCGGCCTCGGTGTCCTGGCCGGCCGCCAGCATGCGGCCGAACCGGTCCTGGACCGCTGACATGTGCTCCTCGGCCAGCCCGGACCTGACTGACCTGGCTCGCATCGTGTCAGGGACGTCAGCCAGCGCCGGCCCGCGCCACAGCGTGAGGGCCTGGCCGAGCACGCCGGTCGCGTGCCGGTCGTCCGGATCCTGCCGCGCCGTGCCGACAAGTGACCTGAAGGCCAGCACGTCCGACGAGTCAGTGCCGAGATGCAGCTGATATCCGTCGCCGTGGCGCTCGATCAGGGAGCCAGGAACCCCGGCTAGCTGCTTGCGCAGACGGGTGACCAGGATCTGCAGGCTGGCCCTGGCAGAAGGCGGCGGCCGCTCCTCCCACAGGACTTCGACCAGGTCTTCTGCCGGGATGACATGCCCGGCCGAGAGCGCGAGAAAGGCCAGGACCAGGCGCAGCTGCTGGCCGGGAGGGCTCCGCCATTCCCCGGCGGCATTCCGCAGCTGAACCGGGCCGAGCACCCGGAGCCAGACCTGCTCTTCCACCGTGTCTTCCCCGCTGACACCGTGTCTTCCCCGCTGGGCAGCACGTTGATGGCTGTTACCTACAGGTAAGCAGGGGCGATCATGGCCAGCCAAGGCCGGCAGCGCGCCAGCGGCTGTTCTGTGACCCACATGCCGCCGTCCCGTCACATCCGCCGGCCGACCGTGGTCGCAGCGCCGGGTCAGCCGCCCGTCGCCGCCCTGCGCAGCTGCTCGAACGGAGGCCTGGCGGCCTCCTCGTCGGTCAGCCGCAGCGGCAGCTCCGCCCGGCCGGCGCCGGCCGCGCGGTACGCGGCGTAGATGATCTCCAGCACGGCGCGGCCGTCCTGCCCGGTCTCGGCCGGCTGGAGATCCTCAGCGACGCAGCGGGCGAAGTGCTCCATCTCCTGCGGGAAGCCGTAGTTCCACAGCTCCTCGAACATGGTGAAGCTCCAGCCCCTGGTATCGGGCGCCTTCTCCACCGCGTAGCCGTACCCGACGTCGCTGTAGGTGGTCAGCGACGAGCCTCGCAGCAGGTCGGCGTAGGTCACGCCACGGGATCCGACGATCTCGGCGCGGTCGTCCATGCCGCCGGGCTTGGCCCAGCTGGACTCGATCAGCGCGGCCTGCCCGCCGTCGAACCGGATGGTGACGATCGCGTGGTCCTCGGCGGCGGTCCGCTGGTGATGCACGAAGGTACCGACCTCAGCGGACACCGAGCTGGCCGCCCGCTTGCCGTAGACAGAGCGGGCGAACTCGATGCCGTGACAGCCCATGTCCATCAGCGCGCCGCCGCCCGACAGCCCCGGATCCCAGAACCAGTCGGAGTGCGGCCCGTAGTGCTGTTCGGACTGCCGGACCAGGTAGACCTCGCCGAGCGCGCCCTCGTCAGCGAGCTGCCTGGCCCGGACGTACTTGGGCGCGAAGCAGATGTCCTCGGCGTACATCAGCTTGACCCCCGCGTCGCGGCACGCGGCGATCATCTCGTCGGCCTCGCGCAGGGTCCGGGCGAGCGGCTTCTCGCAGACCACGTGCTTGCCGGCCTGCGCCGCGGCGACCACCATGTCGCGGTGCAGGTAGTTGGGCGCTGCGACGCAGACCAGGTCAACGTCAGGGCGCGTGACCAGCTCGCGGTAGTCGGCGTGCCACGCCGGGATGTCCCTGGCGGCGGCGAACGCGGCGGCCCGGTCCGCCGATCTTGATGCCACCGCGCGTACCGACGCGATCCGCGAGGCGGCGAACGCCGCCGCGTGCGCGTCAGCGATGAACCCGCTGCCGATCAGCCCGACTCCGACCTCGCTCGATGGCATGCGCCCTCCTGGCCCGGCTACCCGACGACCGGCTACCCGACGATCAGGTGCCGGTGCAGATGATCATGCCTGGTCACCGCCGACGAGGGAACACTCAGCAGCCGCCGGCCGGTCCTGGCACGCCAGGCCCGATGGCGGGCGAGTCGACCACGCCGCCGCTGCCCGGCCGCAGCACGGCACCGAAGTGCACCACGTACCACCGGCCACGCCAGGAGATCAGCGAGGCGATCCCGATCGAGCGCAGCGTCCCGTCTTCGCGGTAGACCAGGCGGGCACCCCCGACGTGCCAGTAGCCGACGCCGTTCTCGCAGACGCCTGGCACGATCCAGGCTGCCTCGGCCGACGGCGTGATCACCCGGACCAGCCTGGCCCTGGACGCCGGCCGGCCGAGGTGGTGATGCGCGGCCGCCACGTCGAGCCTGAACTGCGCGAACAGCCGGTCGCGCCAGTCGGCTGCCGGGTCGAAGATGGCCTTGACCTGCTTATACGCCGCCAGCGGGAAGAACGCCTGCCAGGCCAGCCGCGCCTTGCCGGTCACCACCGCGGCCCACAGGTCGGTCATCTCGGCACGGAAGACGCGGGTGTGCGCGCTCGGCCGTGTCATGGTCTGGTGCAGCCTGGCCGGCGGCGGCGGCACCGCGATCACCCGCGGCGTGGTATCCGGCGGGCGGGTGACCGGGCTGACCGCAGACGCCGGGCTTTGCTGGCGGCTGAGCGGGCTGTCCGGGATGACGGTGACTGCCGGGGCCGGGCGGGGCGACCCGGCCGCGGCACCCGGCTGCTGGCTGGCGCCACCACCGCCGCATCCGGTGGCCAGCAGCGCGGCGATCGCCAGCCCGGTGGCCAGGGTGCCCCGAGTCGCCGTCCTGGAGCCAATCACGATGAGTGAGGCTACTCCTTCGAATCGTGACCGCATTCGGCGAGCCCGGCCGCTTTACCGCCCCGCTACCAGGCGCTGGACTCGCAGCAGGTATTCCTTGCGGTTCAGCGGGTTGAGGTCTGATCGCGGCCGGGTCGGGAACGCGCCGCGAACCAGCTGGTAATGGCCGAAAGCGGTCTCCAGCACGCCTTCGCCGCTGGTCAGCCCAGGCAGCATCAGTTCCAGCTCGTGCACCATCGCGGCCGGGATCTCGCCGGTCAGCAGGCACAGCTCGCCGTCGGTGACTGGTGCACCGGGCGCGGCCCGCAGTCGGCTCAGCGCTGGCAGCACCTGACTCACCGACTCAGCCGGCAGCTGCAGGCTGAATCGCTGCACCGGCTCGTGCACGCTCGTACCTGCCTGCCGCAGCGCGCTCATCAGCACCAGCGGCGTCAGGTGCCGGAAGTCGCCGGCCGTGCTTGACATGCTCTTGTCGAAGGTGCCGTGCGCGTGACTTTGCCGCGGGTAATAGCCGGAGTAGGTCAGGGTGACGGTCAGATCGGCGACCTGCCATCCGTACAGGCCCTCGGCCAGGCTTTCCCGCACGGTTTCCTCAATGGCACGCAAGAACGAGAAGGGCAGGGCGCCAAGCTCGATCTCCAGCCGGAACTGCAGTCCCGAGCCAGCCGTGGCCGGATCGACCCGCAGGCCGACTCCGGCCAGGAACGGGTTGTCGCCGGCGCCGATCCGCTCCATCGCCTCGCCGTGGCCGGCCGGCCGCTCGATGCAGATCGTGGTGACCTCGCCGAAGGACACCCCGACGCCGTAGTCACCGGCGAGTGTCGCCTCGATGACCTCCTTCTGCACCTCGCCGTAGAGCGAGACGAGCAGCTCGCTGCGCACGTCGTCCTGGCGCAGGTTGATCAGCGGGTCCTGCTCGGCGAGCTGGCTGAGCGCGGCGTGCAGCCGGCCGGCGTCTGCGGCCCGCCGGGGGATGACCACGGTCTCCAGCGTGGGCGGGGCGAAGTGAGCGCCGGCCGCGCGGCCAGGCACGCCGACCCAGTCACCGATGCGAATGCCGCCCAGCCCCCAGACCCTGGCGATCTGGCCTGCGGTGACGGCCGCGCCCGGCACCGCTCCGTCGCGGCTGAACACGCTGAGCGCGGTGACCTTGCCCTCGCCGCCCGCGCCGAGCCGGAGCCTGTCCCTGACCCGGAGCGTGCCCGCGAACATCCGGACGTAGGCGATCTTCTCGCCTGACGGCCCTCGTTCCACCTTGAACACCGTGCCGCTGGCCGGCCCCGCCTGGTCAGCGCCGCTGGCCGGCAGTAGCTCGCTGATCGCGCCGGTCAGGTCAGGCACGCCAGCCCCGGTGATCGCCGAGCCGAAGAAGACCGGGTGCACAAGCGTCCTGGCCGTCTGCGCCACCAGCGCCGCCCGCAGCCGGCCGGACGACACCTCGCGGTCGTGCACGAAGGCGCTGAGCAGCGCCTCGTCGTGCTCGGCCAGCACCTCGGCGAGCCTCGCGGCGAAGGCCGGCTCACCGGCGTCATCCGGCGTGACGCGAGCGTCGCGGCTCCCTGGCCGTGCCACCGTGCTCATCGCGACGACTGCGGGGGTCAGCTTGCCGGCGATGTCACGCAGCACTCGCTGCGGGTCAGCGCCTGCCCGGTCGATCTTGTTGACGAACAGCAGGGTCGGCACGCGCAGCCGGCGCAGCGTCCGCATCAGGATCCTGGTCTGCGGCTGCACGCCCTCCACTGCCGAGATGACCAGCACGGCGCCGTCCAGCACGCTGAGCACCCGTTCCACCTCGGCGATGAAGTCCGGGTGGCCGGGGGTGTCGATCAGGTTGACGGTGACATCACCGAGGCCGAACGAGGCGACGGCGGACTTGATGGTGATCCCGCGCTGCCGCTCCAGCGCCAGCGTGTCAGTCTGC
>DASXMR010000008.1:0-5428 GCA_036495525.1 Streptosporangiaceae bacterium
CGACGTAGGCTCTGCAGACGTGGAGCCTGGGCTGAGGTTCGCCGACTTGCTGAGGCAGCTGCGGACCGAGGCGCGGCTGACGCAGGAGGAGCTGGCCGAGCAGGCGGGGCTGAGCCCGCGGTCAGTCAGCGACCTGGAACGGGGCATCAATCGGACTGCGCGCAAGGATAGTGCCCTGATGCTGGCCAGTGCGCTCAAGCTGGCCGGCCCGGTGCAGGAGGCATTCGTCGCTGCCGCCCGCGGCCGGGCCGAGCCGGCGCGGGTGCTGGCGGTCAGGAGCGGGGCCGCGCCGGAGTCGTCAGCCGCCGCCGCGGCGCGGACTCTGCCACGTGACATCGGCGGCTTCACCGGCCGCGAACGCGAGCTGACGGGCCTGGAGAAGTCGCTGGCCAAGGTGGCGGGTGGCGGCTTGGTAGGCATCTACGCGATCGACGGGATGGCCGGCATTGGCAAGACGACGTTCGCCGTGCACGCCGCGCACCGGCTCGCCGGGCGCTTCCCTGACGGGCAGTTCTTCCTCCCGCTGCACGCGCACACCGCTGGTCAGTCACCCGTCGACCCGGCCGATGCCCTGGCGAGTCTGCTGATGACGGCGGGGGTGGCCGTTCAGCACATCCCGCCTGGCTTGGAAGCGCGGGCGGCGAAGTGGCGAGACCACGTCGCGGGCAAGAAAATTCTGCTGCTCCTCGACGACGTTGCCGGGCACGAGCAAGTGCGGCCGCTGCTGCCCGGCAGCGCCGCCAGCCTGGTGCTGGTCACCAGCCGACGGCGGCTGACCGCGCTCGAGGACGCCTTCGTGATCAGCATCGACACCTTGTCTCCCGATGAGGCGTGGGCGCTGCTCGTCCGGCTCGCTGACCGGGCCGACCTTGAACTGGACGAGGCCGCCGGCCGGGAGATCACCCGGCTGTGCGGGTTCCTGCCGCTGGCGATCGGAATGCTTGCCCGGCGGCTCAGGCATCACCCGGCCAGGACTGCCGCCGAGCTCGCGGCCGAGCTGGCCGCTGCGCGCGATCGGCTGGCGGTCATGCGCGCGGAGAACCTGTCCGTAGCGGCGGCGTTCGATCTGTCTTATCAGGACCTCACGGCGGATCAGCAAAGGCTGTTCCGGCGGCTCGGCCTCGCGCTGGGACCAGACATCGACGCGTACGCGGCCGCCGCGCTGGACGACACGAGCCTCGAGGATGCCCGGCGCCAGCTGGACGAGTTCTACGATCATCATCTGCTCACTGAGCCGGCGCCGGGCCGGTACCTGCTGCACGACCTGCTGCGCGAATACGCACGCGCACTCGTCGCGGCCGACCAGCCGATACAGGCGCGCGCAGCCGTCGAACGGCTGATCAACTTCTACGCTCACGTTGCCGCCGGCGCGTGCCGGCACATCGCGACCTGGACCACGGCCGGCGGACGACTGCCGCCGACCGATCCGCCCGCCAGCGCCCCGCAGCTGACCACGTCACAGGAAGCAGCCGGCTGGCTGGACGCCGAGCGCCCCAACTTGCAGGCGGCGGTCAGCTACGCGGCAGCCGAGGGGATGCCGCTGCACTCGATCGCGATCGCCGCGGCGATGGGCGGTTACCTGCGCGCCCGCGGCCACTGGCAGCAAGCGACGGCCCAGTACCGGACGGCGCTGCGCGCAGCGCGGGCGGCCGGGGACCGGCGCGGCGAGGCCGGCATGCTTGACGAGCTTGGCCTGCTGCAGCAGCTGACCGGGGATTACCCAGACGCGGTAGCCACCTTGACGCAGGCCATCGAGCTGTTCGGCGAGCTGGGCGACAAGCCGGATCAGGCTTATGCGCTCAATCACCTTGGCCTGGTCTACGGGCACACATCCGACTTTCGGGCCGCAATCGACTGCCACCAGCAGGCGCTGGAGCTTGCCCTGGCGGCGGGCGACAAGCTGGCTGAGGCAGTCTCGCTGACCGGCCTCGGGATGGGGCTGCTGATAACCGGCGCCTACCCGGCTTCTATCGAGAACTACCAGCAGGCGCTGTCGCTGTTCCGCGGTCTTGGGTCAACGTTCGACGAGGCCGACGCGCTGACTGAGCTTGGTTTCGCGTGGCGGCTGACCGGGGACTATGCCGCCGCCTTGGCGCACGAGCGCGAGGCGCTTGAGTTGTGGCGTCAGCTCGGCGACCGGCTCGGCCAGGCCTGGGCTCTCGACGAACTCGGCAGGGTGCACCAGGAAACCGGGGAGTATTCAGCGGCCGCCGCTTGCCTTGAGGAGGCCCTGGAGTTGCATCGCGACCTGGGCTCGCGGCACGGCGAGATCGTGGCACTCAACGGCCTCGGCGAGCTGGCTACCCGGACGTCGGCACCCGAGAAGGCCAGCGAGATTCACCGCGAGGCGCTGGCCAAGGCGATCGAGCTGGGCGCACCTGCAGAGGAAGCCAGGGCGCTGGCCGGCCTCGGCCGCAGTCAGCTTGCCGGCGATAGTGCCGAGGCCGCCAGGAACCTGCGCGAGGCGCTCGCTATCTATCAGCGCATCGGAACACCAGAAGCCCGGCTCGTCCAGGACACGCTGGATGAGCACGACCTCTAGACAGCCACAGGTCACCTTGCCCGCCGGCCAGCCATACGCCGCCAGTCATCTTCGATGCCGGCCACGTCCGTGGTCAGGCCGCTGAGCAGAGCCTGAGCGTGCAGGAGTGCCCACAGCCGCCCCCCGGGCCGACGTCGCATGCCGGGCGAGCCCGGACGGGCGCCCCCACCGACCGCAGCCGGGGTCTGGCCATCGGTCGCGCCGTTCGGGGAAGCCGACCGGATCCGTGTGTCGATCATCGCCCTTGCCTTTCCTGTGTTCTTCAGCTGGCTCCACTTTCGCCAGCCCAGGCGGCAACCACCACACGTAGCCGCCCACAGCTCAGACCACAGGATCGGACCGGGGTCTCAGACCCCGGGAACGCCGCCCGTTCGCCGGAGCCGACATCCGCTGCGCCACACTCCGCGCAGTCGAGCAGCGCCGGTCATCGATGGCCGGCAGCCCGGGACACCAGCTCGCTGACCCTGATCACCAGCAGTGGCCGCCACATAATGCGCAGATCTGTACAGCAGGCGCCGAGCGCGGCCTCGACGCGGCCACCACACCGAACGGCGGTTCACGAGCTCCCGGAACGAGTTCGTGCGTCACGTCCAGCCGCTACCGGTCTGGCTCGCCTGCGGGCGAGGACGCTGGCGATGAGGGCTGCTGAATTGATTTGCCGCCGGGCGAGTAGCAGCGGGAGCATAGAGGGCTATGACGGAGCGGTTCGATGTCAGCCGGGACGGCATCATCCTGGCGGGTGAGCGGTGGCCGGGCGGGGCCCAGACGGTGCTGTTGCTGCATGAGGGTGTCGCGGACCGGCGGGGATGGGCGGAGGTGGCCGGGCTGCTGGCGCCTGAGCTGACTGTGGTGGCCTACGACCGCCGTGGTTACGGGCAGACGCCGCCCGGCACGGAGCCGTTCTCGCACCTGGATGACCTGCTCGCCGTCATCGGTCACGCTGGCGCGGGCCCGGTGTGGCTGGCCGGCGCCTCGGCGGGAGGCGGGCTGGCGCTCGACGCCGCCCTCGCTGCCCCCGGCCGGATGGCGGGCCTGGTGGTGATGGGTACCGCGATCAGCGGCGCCCCCGAACCCGAGCTCGACGCCGCTACCAAGCGGCTCGAGCCGCTGCTGGATGAGGCCTACGCGGCACGGGACGCCGGGGAGATCAACCGGCTGGAGACATGGCTGTGGCTGGACGGTCCCGCCCAGCCAGAAGGACGGGTGGGCGGCGCCGCGCGCAAGCTGGCGCTCGACATGAACGCGGTGATCATCGGCAACGACGTGCCGGAGACCGAGGGAGCCGCCGATGTGGACGCCTGGCACCGCCTCGCCGAGATCGAGGTCCCGGTCACCGTCGCATGCGGCGATCTCGATGTGCCCTTCGTGGTGGACCGCTGCCGCCTGCTCGCGGCCCGGCTCCCCGCTGCCCGGTACCACGTGCTGACCGGGATGGCGCACCAGCCCTACCTGGAGTCGGCCAGCACGGTAGCGCAGCTGATCCGCGCCGCGGTGACCGGGGACTAGCACGCTCGCGACGCGGTCACCGCCTCGACCCGCCCGGCCACAACGGCTCCGGATCGCGAACAACCAAGACCGTGAAAACAGAGCGCAACTACCTGCCGGATCCACCCTGCACTAGATCGAATATTTTTCGCTCGGACGGCGACAAATCCTGTTGGATGGCCGCGACCAGATAGTTCGGTTATGGCGTGTTGTTCCTGCCGCTGCGATGGACGTTGCTCCAGCGCCCGGGACCGCGGGTTGGCGGCGCGCGGTGCGCGGAACCCGTGATCATGAGGCTGGTCGGGTCGCAGCGGAGGTGTCCGGGTTTTGGGCGCGTATTGCGACGTCAGGTCCCTGGGCGAGGAAGCGCTCGCGCAGGACGAATTTCTGGATCTTGCCCGACGGCGTCTGCGGGAACTCCTCCAGCACGGTCCAGTAGCGCGGCGTCTTGTACGGCGCGAGGTGCTCCCGGCAGTAGGCGAACAACTCCCCGGGGTCGGGCGTTCGGCCAGGGGCGGGGCGCACGAACGCGGCGACCTGCTCTCCCCATTTCGCGTCGGGCACCCCGACCACGGCGACGTCGGCCACGGCCGGGTGCTCGAACAGGACCTGTTCGATCTCGCGCGGGTAGATGTTCTCGCCACCGCGAATAATCATGTCCTTGAGCCGCCCGCCAATCTGGCAGTAGCCGCGCTCGTCCATCGAGGCCAGGTCACCGGTGTGCAGCCAGCCGTCGGCGTCGATGGCAGCCGCGGTCTTCTCGAGGTCCCGGAAGTAGCCGGTCATCACGTGATAGCCGCGCGTGCACAGCTCGCCGGTCACGCCGGGTGCGACGGTCTGCCCCGAGGCGGGGTCGACGATCTTCACTTCGGTCTGCGGCAGCGGGCGTCCCAGCGTGTGCGCCCGGTCCTCGGCGGTGTCCTGCGGCGCCGTCTGCGTGATCACCGGCGACGCCTCGGTCTGCGCGAACACGATCGACAGCGGCGCCCCGAACTCAGCCTCCACCCGGCTGACCAGCGCAGGCGGCACGACAGCCCCGCCCGTGAGAAGCTGCCGCACCGAGGAGATGTCCGTGGTGGCCAGATCCGGATGGTCGAGCATCATGATGAACATCGTCGGCGCGCCGAGCAGCATCTCGGCCCGTTCGGCCGCGATGAGCTCGAGCATCAGGCCAGGATCGAAGTACGGCGGGAAGATCAGCGTCCCGCGGGTAACCGCCGCGCCGAGCACGGACATCACGCACCCGGCGGTGTGGAACAGCGGCATGGCGCTGAGGAAGACGCTGCCCCGCTCAAGGCCCAGGCGAGCCGTATACAGCCGCGCGTTGTTGACGACCCCCCGGTGGTGGAGCACGGCGCCCTTGGGGAAACCGGTCGTGCCGGAGGTGTACTGGATCTGCGC
>DASXMR010000009.1:0-34837 GCA_036495525.1 Streptosporangiaceae bacterium
TTCGCGCTGACGGCGAGCGGGCGAGTGCTGGCCTGGGGCGGGTTCGGCCTCGGCGACGGCTCGGACGCCGATTCGTTTGTCCCGGTCAAAGTGCTGCTCGCCAGCAAGCTGCGCGCGACGGCGATCGGATCCGGCCCCGAGTCCAACTCCGCCTTCGCCATCGTGATCCCCAGGTGAACCAGCCTGCCGCAAGGACTGATCCATCACCGGGCGCCGAAGACGGCAGAAACAAGACATCAGGGGGCCCAGCTGTCTGAACTGGTCAGGTAAGGAATCTCTGGCTAAATCAGCACAGTGACACCCTTCTACCGCGCTGTTAGGTTCCCCGGCAGGACGTGCCGGCCCACCGGCCAGCCGGGCGGGCCGGCGCCGTCGGCCAGTCGGTGCGCTGGCCGGAGCGGCGCTGCTCGCCGGGAACGGGGCGGCGGGCTTCCGGCACACAGGGGAGGGGAAGCACAATGCTGCTGCGCAGCTATGCCATGCGCATATCGACGATTGCGATCACGGCCACGCTGGCTGTCCCGGCCGGCGCGGCGGTAGCCAGCGCCAGACCGGCAACCGCTGGCACTCGTCCCGCCAGGGTCAGCCCGGCACACTCCAGCCGGAGCGGGTCGCGAGCCGGCAGCCGGCCACGGACCCTGATCACGGCGGGCAAGCTGCGCGGCTGGGGTGCGGGTTTCGGCGGGGTCGGCGACGGCACCAGGAACCAGCGCAACCGGCCCGTCGCGGTGAAGCTGCCAGCCTCGGTCAACGTCACGTCGGTCCGCTCGTCGTGCGGTCACGCGCTGGCGGTGACGACAACTGGCTCACTGCTCGGCTGGGGCGATAACTCCTTCGGCGTACTCGGCGACGGCACCAACATGCAGCGGCTGAAGCCGGTCAAGGTCGACCTGCCGACGGGCACGACAGTGACGAACGTGCGCACGGGATGCCAGTTCACCATCGCGCTGACCAGCCAGGGGCAGGTGCTTGCCTGGGGCCGGGACAACGTCGGGCAGCTGGGCGACGGACACATCGGCGACAGCTTCGACAGCCTCACGCCGGTCCAGGTCAAGCTGCCAGCCGGAACCAGGGTGACCGCGATCTCGATCGGCGAGTTCACCGGGTACGCGCTCGCCAGCACCGGGCATGTGCTCGCCTGGGGCCTCAACCAGAGCGACCAGCTCGGCATCGGGAAAAAGACCTTCGCGGTGGGCACGCCGAGGCGGGTCAAGATGCCGGCCGGTACCAGAGTGAAGTCGATCGCGGCCGGAGCCGATTTCGCCTTCGCCGTCACCGCCAGGTCGGCGCTGTTCGCCTGGGGCTTCAACGGCGACGGCCAACTCGGCAACGGCAGCACCAAGTCCCGGCTCGCGCCGGTGCGGGTGCCAGTGCACGTGCCGGGCAAGCCGGTGGGCCATGTCACCTCGCTGGTAGCGGGCTGCTCCCACACGCTGGCGCTCACCTCAACCGGGGCGGTGCTGGCGTGGGGCTTCAACGGCAATGGCGAGCTTGGCACCGGAAACACGGCCAGGCACCACAGCCCGGTCCGGGTCGATCTGCCGGCCGGCACCAAGGCGCACGCGATCAGCGCGGGCTGCTCGTTCAGCATGGCCCTCACCACCTCCGGACACGTGCTCACCTGGGGCAGCGGCCAGTCCGGTCAGCTGGGCATCGGCTCGACGAGCCGTCGCCTGCGCCCGGCCAGGGTCAGCTTCTCCCCCGGCCTGGTGGTGATCGGCATCGGCTCAGGGCCCGACGCCACGAACGGCTTCGCGATCGTCTTCCGGCCATGCGCCAGCTCGGCCGGCGGCGGCTGTCACCCTGCCAGCGTCGCCGCCCCAGCGCGGTCCTGGCCGGCGGTCGCCGCCGCCACGGCTGGCACGCTCCGCGGCTGGGGCAACAACGAAAACGGCGCCCTTGGCGACGGCACCACGGCGGCGCTCCGCCGGAAAGCAGTACCGGTCCGGCTGCCCAAAGGAACCAAGGTGACCTCGGCGCGCTCCCAGTGCGGACACAGCCTGGCGGTGACAGGCAGTGGCGGCGTGCTGGCCTGGGGCCTCAATAACCTGGGCCAGCTCGGCATCGGCACCACGCAGCTTCACCGCAGTCCGGTCCGGGTGCACCTGCCGGCCGGCACCAAGGTCAGCGCCGTGCGGGCAGGCTGCAACTTCAGCATCGCGCTCACCACCAGCGGGCAGGTGCTCGCCTGGGGATTCAACGGCAACGGCGAGCTCGGCATCGGCACCACCAAGCGGCACCTATCCCCGGTCCGCGTCCTCCTGCCGAAAGGCAGCAAGGTCACGGCCATCTCGGCCGGTGATGATCACAGCCTGGCGCTGACCAGCACGGGCAAGGTGCTCAGCTGGGGCGGTAACCAGGAAGGCCAGCTCGGCGACACGACGACCACGAGCAGGCACAAGCCTGTGCAGGTCGCCCTGCCCAACGGCACCAGGGTTAAGTCACTGGCCGCGGGAACGGTTGACAGCTTTGCGCTGACCGCGAAGTCGCAGATGTTCGCGTGGGGCGGCGACGGCGCGAGCCAGCTGGGCGACGGCCAGACCAGCAACAAAGCCACGCCTGAGCTGATTGTCTTCGAGTTCCGCGGCAACGGGCCAGGGGCGATCACGGCGCTGGCGGCCGGCTGCGGCCAGACGCTGGCGATCACCAGCAAGGGAGCGGTCCTCGCCTGGGGCGACAACTCCGCCGGCCAGCTCGGCGACGGCACCACCACCAGCCGCACGCTGCCGGCGTTCCCCAAGTTGCCGACCGGCACCATCCCGAAGTCGGTGAGCGCCAGCTGCACGGACAGCTACGTGCTGTCCTCGACAGGTCATGTGTACGCCTTCGGCAGCAACGGAAACGGCGAGCTAGGCGACGGGAGCACGAGCGCCAGCTCAGACCTTCCGGTCAGAGTCATTCTCGGGTCAGGATTCAAGGCCACCGCGATCGGCTCGGGCCCGGACGCGGACTCGGCGTTCGCGGTGGTGACCCGGTAATGCCGGGCATCGCTCGCCGCCCGGGAGACGGCGGCCGCGGACGGCCCGCCGGGCTCATCGCGGCCGGCGGCACCTTGGCAGCGTTCGCGTTCGCCGTCCCCGCCCACGCCGCTCCGATGGCACAGGCCGCTCCGGCTGCTGCTGCGTCCGCTCAGATAGGGGCGAGCGCCTCGGGCAACCTGCGCGCCTGGGGAGCCAATGGCTCTGGCCAGCTTGGCGACGGGACCAGGGTGTCGCGAAACACGCCGGTGCCCGTGAAGCTGCCGGCTGGCACCAAGATCACCGCAGTCCGCGGCGGGTGCGCGTTCGGGCTGGCGGCCACGGCTGGTGGCTCGGTCCTGTCCTGGGGGAGACTGTTCGCGCCTTCCGGCGGGCCGGCGCTCACGGCCGGCCCGCTCACGCCGGTACGGGTGCGCCTGCCCAAGGGCGTCAGGGTGAGCACGGTCCGGGCCGGCTGCGACCTCGCGCTGGCGCTGACCACCAAGGGCGGCGTGCTGGCCTGGGGCCTTGGCCGTCACGGCGCGCTCGGCAACGGCTCGGTCCGCAATCACAGCACGCCGGTCCGGGTCGCGCTGCCCCGCGGGACGAAGGTCAAGGCCATCTCGGCTGGCGGCGGCTTCGGCCTGGCCCTCACCACCACCGGTCACGTCCTGGCGTGGGGCAGCAACTTCGACGGGCAGCTCGGGGACGGCTCGACCACCGACCGCCATCGCCCGGTAAGGGTGAAGCTGCCCGCTGGCGCCCGGGTCAGCGCCATAGCCGCCGGCGGCGGTGCTTCGTTCGCGGTGACCTCCGCCGGCCTTTTTGCCTGGGGGCAGAACGACCAGGGCCAGCTAGGCGACGGCAGCACCACCAACCAGAACCGGCCCGAGCGGATCACGCTGCCGCCTGCTGTCCAGTCAGCCGGACGCGTTACCCAGCTGGCTAGCGGCTGCCAGTTCACCATGGCACTTACCGCCCGCGGGCAGGTGCTGGCCTGGGGCACCAACTTCCGCGGCCAGCTCGGCGACGGGACCATGTCCGACAGCCATGTCGCCGTGAAGGTGGCGCTGCCGCCCGGAACGAAGGTGACCTCGATCAGCGCCGGCTGCAGCCATGCCCTGGCTCTCAACAGCGCGGGGCGAGTGCTGTCCTGGGGAACGAACGCCAACGGCGAGCTGGGCAACGGGACGCTGACCAACCGTGACCGGCCGGGCCGGGTGCACCTGGCCGCTGGCCTCAGGGCCACCGCCATCGGCGCCGGGCCGGTCAGCGACGCGAGCTATGCCATCGTGACGCGCCGATAGAACGCACAAGCCCAGTGGCGGCTAGCCGATGCGCACGGCGGCTACGCCATCGTGATCGGGGATCGGCTAGCAGCCGGCCAGCATCTCCCTGGCCGCACGCGTGATCTCCGGCGCGGCCGCCGCGATCCGTCCTGAGTCGGCGGTCCCGGCGAGTTCGGGCCGGCCCGCCTCGGCCAGCAGCTCGTCGATCCGGCCGAGCTGTGCGGCTAGCCAGGCGACAGGATCGCGGCTGAGCTCCACATCCCATTGCCGCTCGCGGGGCTCGCGCCCCGAGAAGCCCGGATGATAGTGCGCGCGGGAGAAGCTGCCCGGCAGGTCCGTGCTCAGCGCGAAGAGGTCCGCCCGCCAGATGGGATCGTGCAGCCGCAGCTCCCAGGCCGCGAACTCCATCGGCCCGGCCTCCTGGGTCAGCCGCTGAATCTCGACCCTGACACCGGTCTCCTCGCCATTGCCGGCGTTCTCCTGCCAGTGCTGCATGGTCAGCCCCAGCCCGGCGAAGAAGAAGCAGCGGCGCTGCAGGCCGGCCCGGCTGACCGCCCCCGCGTCCTGCAGCTCAGCCTGGACCACGGCGGCACCCTGCGCAGCGCTGTGATGATCGGCCCGCAGGTGATCAGCCGAGAACACCCGGCGCACCGCCGGCACGAAGAACTCGATCGGCTCCGAGTCATAGGCCGGGTCGAACGAGCACTGGTCGTATTGCTCGCAGAACCGCGCGCAGGCGTCGTAGTAGGGATGGCCCCGGTACCGGTCGCGCTGATGCCGGTCCTCGCCGTGGTGATGCGCGTAGTAGTACAGCTGGAAAAGGCCGTGATGGCGGACGATCCAGGCCACCTCGTCGGACACGTAGGGGGCCAGAAGGGCGGCTGCCAGCTCGGAATGGTTCTCCGGCGCGAGCATGTCGCCCAGGTCATGAAACAGGGTGGCGACCACGTACTCTTCGCTCTCGCCCGCCCTGGCGGCGCGGGTCGCCGCCTGCAGCGCGTGCTCATACCGGGTGACCTGGTATCCCTCGGTGGACTCGCGTTCCTGCTCCAGCGCGGCCAGCAGCCTGTCGGCCAGGCCGTCGGCGAGCTTGCGCTCGGCCGCACTCAGCAGCGCGTAGTCCTCCTTGGTTCCGTCAGCCATCCGGGTAAAGCTGACTGTCGCGCGGTCCACGGCCACCTCCGGCTGCATCGGCAGTAACGGATACCTCTTACCGGCAGCACACCACATCGCTGCGCCCGCCGCCGCTGCGGCCGGCCGCGCGACCGGCCGGGCGCACGCAAGCCAGGTAATAGAAAGGTACTCGCCAGGTAATGGTTATCCCCTGATGGCCTGGATAGGCTACGCGCGGTTACGGTGCCTTTTAGGCGCCATGAGCGCAATGGCCGGGTCGCCAGGACGCGGACCGGCTGCGCTGGGGGCACGGGGAGGGGCTACCGCGATGTCAGAATCTGGCCAGCAGTTCCAGTCGAGACGGCACCACCTGATCGCCGTGACGAGGGGGGCTGCCCTGGTGGCGGCGGCGTTGCTGGCCAGCCAGCTCAGCGTGCAGGCGAGCGCGCTGGCCAGTCAGGCCGCCCGGGCAGCACACCCGGCCGCCGGGCATCTGTGGGGCTGGGGCAGCAATGATCAGGGACAGCTCGGGGACGGCACCATCAAGGACCACATGGTGCCCGTCCGAACCGCACTGCCTGCCGGTGTCAGGGTGAGTTCGATCCGTACCGACTGCAGCCACTCAGTCGCCATCACCGCCGTCGGCGGAGCGCTGGCGTGGGGTTTCAACGGCGACGGGCAGCTGGGCATCGGCACGATGACCAATCACCGCAAGCCAGTCCGGGTCCACCTGCCCAAAGGCGTCAAGGTGAAGGCGGTCCGGGCCGCCTGCGCCTTCGACCTCGCCCTGACGACCACCGGGCGGGTGCTGGCCTGGGGGTTCGGCGGACACGGTCAGCTCGGCGATGGCTCGCCCAGGCTGCACAAGCTGCCAGTGTTCGTCCACCTGCCGAAGGGCACCAAGGTCACGGCGATCTCCGCTGGCGGCAACCACAGCCTGGCCATCACCGCGGCTGGCCACGTACTGGCCTGGGGGGACAACGACGCGGGCCAGCTCGGTGACGGCACCACCAAGAACCGGTTCCTGCCGGTCACGGTGCACCTGCCGAAGGGCACCAGGGCCACCGCAGTGGCCGGCGGCGAGAACCACAGCCTCGCGATGACCGGGAAGGGCCTGTTCGCGTGGGGCCTGAACTCCTCCGATCAGCTCGGCGACGGCACCAACATGAACCGGCACACGCCGGAGCACATCGTGGTCCACGTCTCGGGATCCGCGCCGGGACGGATCACGGCGCTGGCCGCCGGGTGCTTCCACTCGCTCGCGCTGACGTCCAAGGGGAAGGTGCTGGCCTGGGGCTCGAACGTGCTCGGGCAGCTCGGCGACGGCTCCAACACCTCACATGCTGCCCCGGTCCTGGTCATGCTGCCGGCCGGCACGAAGGCGAAATCCATCAGCGCGGGCTGCGCGCACAGCCTGGCCCTCACCACCACCGGGCACGTGCTGGCGTGGGGCGACAACGGCAACGGCGAGCTCGGCATCAACAGCGAGACCGACAGCGACGTGCCGCGCAAGGTGCACCTGGCCGCCAATCTCAAGGCGATCGCGATCGGGTCGGGCAGCGAAGCGGACGAGAGCTTCGCCATCGTCGTGCCGCTGCCGCCAGACTGACCTTGGCCATGATGACCCGCAGTCACGGCGAGGGGCTGCCGGGGCTCGCCGTGGCCGGGCCGGCCCGCCGCTGACTGGGTCGGCGGCCGGGCTGGCAACGGCGGCGCCCGGCTAGAGTCCTGATCGTGACAAGACCGCTCGTCGCCGTCGGCCCCGCTGCCCGCCCTTCCGCTGACCAGGCCATCAGGGCAGGCGGCGGCGAGCCGGCCCCGGTCACCGCAGCGGCCGACGCGCTGGTCTGGCTGGACTCAGCCGACGTGGCTGGCCTGCGCGAGGCGCTGGGCATCGCAACGTCGGCACGGTGGGTGCAGCTGCCGTTCGCCGGCGTGGAGAACATGGCCGCCGCCGGGCTGCTCGATCCCGCGCGGACCTGGACCTCGGCCAAGGGCGCGTTCGGCGAGCCGGTGGCCGAGCACGCGCTGATGCTCGCGATGGCCGGACTGCGGCAGCTGCGGCAGCGGATCACCGCCCGGTCGTGGGGTGCCGCGGCAGGCCTCAGCCTGTACGACGAGCCGGTGACCATCCTCGGCAGCGGCGGGATCACCGCGCGGCTGCTCGAGCTGCTGCAGCCGATGCGCTGCCAGGTGACGGTGGTGCGAAGGCGGGCCGACCCGGTGGCCGGAGCGCTGACGCTGCCGCAGGCCAGGCTGCACGAGGCGCTGGCCACGGCCAGGGTGGTCTTCGTGGCGCTGGCGCTGACGCCGCGGACCGAGCGGATCATCGATGCCGCCGCGCTCGCCGCCATGCGGCCGGACGCGTGGCTGGTCAACGTCGCCCGCGGCCGGCACGTCGACACCCCGGCCCTGGTCAGCGCTCTGACCAGCGGCACCATCGGCGGCGCCGCCCTGGATGTCACCGAACCTGAGCCGCTGCCTGACGGCCATCAGCTGTGGGATATGGAGAACTGCATCATCACGCCGCACACAGCGGATACCCCGGAAATGATGGACCACATGCTGGCGAGCCGGATCAGGGAGAACGTGGCGAGGCTCATCGCCGGGCAGCCGCTGGCCGGCCTCGTCGATCCAGCCGCCGGGTACTAGCGAGTTCCGGCAGGCTCACCGCCGGCTGACCTGGCCGGGCGGTCGTGACTCACCACAGGTCCCCGCCGGTCAGAACGTAGACGAACGGGACCACCGGGATAATGCAGAAGATCGCCCAGGCCAGCTTCACGCCGGCCGAGATGTCAGCGCGGGTGAGCAGGTCAATCCAGATCAGCACGACCGCGATCGGGTGCAGGAAGCACAGCAGCAGTTCGACAAGCTTCTTCATCCCCGGAATCTACCCAGCAGCGCCCCGGCCATCCAGGGCCGCGCCGCGACCGCGGCTAGGGAGTGCCCCAGGTAACCGGTATGCCGTGCGGGCGTGCGGTGCCGAGGAGCTGCTCCGCCCCGTCACCGGGGAAGGCCGTCAGGCAGACCTGGAAGCCGCGGTCGCGCCGGGGCTCAAGGAACAGATAGCCAAAACGAGAGGTACTGGTGGCGGCTGCGCCGAGTTCGCTGACCCGGCTGGCCAGGGCTGCGCGCTGGTCAGGAGCCAGGTACTGGCGCATCACCGAGTGCCAGAGGACCGTCCAGCTGCCGTCGGCGAGACTCGTCCTGGCCAGCGTCGCCGAGGCAGGCTCCCGGCGCAGGTCGACCGGGATCGCCGCGGCAAGGTCGAGCGCGCCGCGCAGCCGCTGCAGCCGGTCGCGCTGATCCGGCCAGACATAGGCGGTGAGGGTCAGCGCGCCGTCGGCGCTGACCGGGTCGATGGGATCGGTGTCCCCGCCAGTGCGGGAGATGACCTGCACGTGCCCGGCGGGCGGTGACTGGCCCTGCCAGCCGCCGCGCAGCACCACCGGCGAGGCCGGGTCGCCGTAGCTGCCCGACTCCCCCGCCACGCAGAACCGGTCGGCGCGCAGGTTCAGCCCGGCGCTGGCGCCGATCTCCACCAGCGCGATCGGGAGTGCCGCCCGGGCGGCCAGGTAGCGCATCCCGCCGATGAGCGCGGCGCCGCGGCCGACCTCGTTGGTCTGCGGCGGCCTGGCGAGCCAGCCGCGCACCTGGTCGCGCTGGCCGGCCAGGACGCTGCGCAGCGCCTGCCAGGCGTGACCGGCGCCCGGTCCAGGATCGCGCTGCCCGCCGGCTGACGGGTAGAACTCGGCGAGCTCGGGCGCCTGTCCGGACAGCACCAGCGCGTGCACGCCGCCGAGCATCCGCAGGGCGAGGGCGCTCGGCCCGCGGTCGAGCAGGTGGCCGGCCAGCACGCCGGCGGTGGGCCCGGCCGCCAGCAGGTCATCCGCTGCGTGCGCCAGCAGGCCCGCGTAGAGCGGGCTGCCCAGGCTTCCGCACGCGTCGCCCTGCTCGCGCAGCAGCCGGGCGGTCCGTTCCTCCGGCAGCTCGCCAGCCGGCTCGCCGGCCAGCCCAGCCGGCTGCGGATCCGGCTGACTCCCGTCCCGGCTCGCTGGTGCGAGGTCGCGCTCAGTCACCCGGTCACTATGACAGCAGCCCCCGTCAGCTGACTTGGCCGGCTCAGGCAGCGCGCCGGCGGGCACTGGGCCGCGCCGGGCGGGCGCCGCAGCGGCGCCGTCATTGTCAGCCGGCCCGGACGGCAATGCCCGGATAGTCGAGCACCAGGCCACTCCGGTCGTAGCCGAGCCGGCTGGTGAAGTCAAAGGCAGGAGCGGCGTAGTCATATCGCTGACGTGCGGAGTCGTCAGTGATCCGCAGGTATGCCTGCTCGAGGCGATCAACGTTCAGGCTTGCCGCGTGAACGTAGGCGGCAGGCGCGCCGGCGCCGGCGCCAACCGCGAGCCGCAGCCGGTGCACGGGCAGCGCGTTGGTCATTGCTGACGACTCCAGGTCGACATCCATGCAGCCGTCAAGGCGGGGCGCCGGGTCGCCGTCGACGCGCCAGTGTCCCGCGCCGTCAGACTCAAGCAGCGTCTGACGCTGCCCGCTGGCGCTCCGTGCCGTGATCCGTGCGCTCCGGGTGCCCCAGGCCCCGTCCAGCTGGATGCTGTAAGTCACGATCCATGTCTGGGCGTCCTGGAGGGCTGCCGTGCTTCCGTCAATGCGCCAGCCATCCTGCACGGCCTCGAAGTAGCAGACCTCGAAGCCCGCGCGGGCGCCGCGGTGCTGCCAGCATGCGGTCGCCGGAAGAGGGCGGAAGTCCACCGGGCCAGTCTGGCAGCTTCCACCGCGGCCAGGCAGCGCGCAGCAGCTCAGGCTCGGCCAGTTACCGGCGGGCACAGGGCATGACGAAAACCCATGCGTGTCGCCTAGGCATGGCGGGCATGCATGGGTAAAAATGGGACGAGGCCCCTCCATGTATGAGATGGAGGGGCCTCGTCAGGCCTGGCGTCATTGTCCGCCCGCCGATCGCACGGGCGGGAGCGCTCCGCCTGACCTGCCACCGCCACTCAGACCGGCCCTGAACTCGGGTTTCCCCGATTTCCTGACCCTCCGGAGTCTCCCCCGAAGTGGCCCTCGTTTTGGTGGTGAGTGCATTTCTACGCCCCCCGGCCGGCCCGCACAAGGGGTTTCCGTTTACCTTTTCAAGATTCTTTCGTCATCCACAAGACGAGGTCCGTTATCCCCCGAGCAGGCCCGCTGTCCACATGACAGTCCACAACCCGCTCCACAGCAGCTGTGCACATCCCGGCTCGTCGGCGCTCGGCGGCCTGTGGCGCCCGGCGGCTCGCCACGCACGTCGCGTGCCCCGCACTTCACGTAAGCCGGCCGCTACCAGCGCCGGCGAAAGGACGCCAACTCGCGCAGGCCGGGCGTCCCCAGCAGCACCCTGCACCAGCGGGGGAAGTAGCGGGGCAGCGCGTCGCTCAGTCCGGCTGAGCAGCGCTGGCCGCCGCCGGGCGGTACTGCATCTCGCCGCGGTCGATGACAACCGCCCCGTCCTGGGTGGCGGTCTGGAACCGGGCGCTGCGCGTCCCGCCGCCCTCGCCAGCCGCGTCGTCGAGCCAGACCGAGACCGTGAGCGTGTCACCAGGGTAGACCGGCCTGGTGAACCGTCCCGACATCGCGGCGAACCGCGCTGGATCGCCGGCGCATATCTCGTGCAGCAGCGCCCGGCCAGTCACGCCGTAACTGCACAGGCCGTGCAGGATCGGCCGGCTGAAGCCGCCCCTGGCAGCGAACTTCGGGTCTGCGTGCAGCGGGTTGCGGTCCCCGGACAGCCGGTAGATCAGCGCCTGCTCCGGCCTGGTCGGCAGCACCACCTGAGCCTCTGGTGCGCGATCGGGCCGCTGCCAGGCGTCCCGCTGGCCGCCGTCACCCCCGAAACCGCCCTCACCCCTGATGAAGGTGCCCGACCGGGCCGTGACCAGCAGCTCGCCGGTCCGCACGTCGGTGGCCACGTTCTCGGTGACCACGAGGGCGCCGGAGCGCTTGTCGTAGATGCCGGTGACCGTCGCCACCGTGCGCACGGTGCCGGCTACCGGCAGCGGGCGGTGCAGCGTGAAGGCCTGCTCGGCGTGCACCAGCAGCGCACGGTCGAAGTCACCCAGGCTCCGCTGAGGGCGTGCCTGCGAGATCAGCACCGCGTAAGTCGGCAGCACCTGCTGCGTGATCCCCTCGCTGTTCTCGGTGGTGAACTCCAGCTCCCGCAGCGGGTCGCCGAGTCCGGCGCCGACCCCCACCGCGTAGAGCAGCGCGTCGGCCGAGGTCCAGGAGCGCTCATGCGGCTCGCCCGGCACGCCGACCAGGCTGTGGTCAAGGGTCATCGCGGACCTCCCGATTGCGCACGATCCGATTTAGAATCCTGTTCTAGAATTATCCTTCGGATCCCGAGCGGCGTGTCAAGGCAGGACGGCCGGCGACGGTGCTGGCCTGGCTGCGCATCAGCCAGGCCGCGGAGCGCCGGGAGGTCGCGTGTCCCGCCACGGCGCAGCGCGGCGAGGCCAAGGAACGGCGAGGCGAGGAGCGGTCATGGGCATGCTGGACGGCAAGGTCGCCATCGTCACCGGCGCGAGCCGGGGCATCGGCGCGCAGATAGCCAGGCGGTTCGCCGCGGAAGGCGCCATGGTCGCCGTCGCCGCCCGGACGACCGAGGAGGGCAGCTCGCCGCTGCCCGGCTCGATCGGCGAGACGGTGCGGCAGATCAGCGCGGCCGGCGGCACCGCCGTCGCCATCGCCACCGACCTGGCCAGGCCCGGCGACCGCGAGCGCCTGGTCAGCGAGACGCGCCGGCAGCTCGGCGTGCCCGACATCCTGGTCAGCAACGCGGCGGTGACGTACTTCACCAGGGTTGAGGACTTCACGCCTAAGCGGTACGCGCTGATGTTCGCCGTCCAGGTCGAAGCGCCGTTCCAGCTGGCCACGCTGGTGCTGCCGGGCATGCGCGAGCACGGCCGCGGCTGGATCCTCAACATCTCCTCGGTGGCGGCGCGCCACCCGGCCATGCCGCCGGGCAGCCGGGCCACCCGCGGCGGCACCGTCTACGGGATGTGCAAGGCAGCCGTGGAGCGGTTCTCGACCGGGCTGGCCGCCGAGCTCTACGCCGATAACATCGCGGTCAATGCGCTGTCGCCGAACAAGGTCGTGCCGACGCCAGGCACGCTGTTCCACCACCTCACCACCGCTGACGACCCGGACAGCGAGCCGCCCGAGGTGATGGCCGAGGCGGCGCTGATGCTCTGCTCAGCTGACCCGCACAGCCTGACCGGCCGGATCACCTATTCCCGCGACCTGCTGGCCGAGCTCGGTGTCAGCGTGCCAGCAGGGAGGTAGGCAGGCGGGCGGCCGGGCGCGGTCAGGGCGCGGCGTGGCGCAGCCGCCGGCAGCAGGCCGGACGTCACCGGGACCGGCCAGGCCGGCTGGCTGGGTCCGGGTGGACTGTCACCTCCATACGGCGGCGTCGGGCGACGCGGTGACCACGCTCGACCAGCTCGCCGCGCGGGTCGAGCAGGCCGGCCTTGACGTGGTCTGCGTCACCGACCACAACGTGACTTCCGCCGCCGTGCAGGCCGTGCACCGGGGCATTAGCGGCCGGGTCATCGTCGGCGAGGAGATCAGGACCGCGGACGGCGACGTCATCGGGCTGTTCCTGACCGAGCGGATCCCGTACGTGCTGCCGCTCGCCGAGGTCGTCGCGCGGATCAGGGCGCAAGGCGGACTGGTCTACCTGCCGCATCCGTTCGACCTGGCCCGCAGCAGCCTGGGCGACAAGGCTGCCGCGCTATGCGCCGCAGGGCACGCCGATGTCGTCGAGGTCTTCAACGCCAAGATCAGCGACGACGCGGTGAATCAGCAGGCGGCCGCCCTCGCCGCCCGGTTCGGCCTGCCAGGCGCCGCCGGCTCCGACGCGCACGACCCGCCCGGCATCGGCGCTGCCTACCTGCAGATGCCCGACTTCGACAGCCCGCGCGAGTTCATGGCGTCCCTGCGCCAGGCCACCATCACCGGCGAATATCGCCCGCACGCGCCCCGCTACCAGCAACGCCCGCGGCGGCGCTAGCTGCAGGGCCGGGGTGGCCTGCTTCGTGGGTAGTGCGGATGGGAGGGCAGCGGACGGCTCAGCGCTTGCCGACGGGGGTCGCTTCGACGACGGCGTCGAGGGTGCCGGCTGCGGTGTTGTAGACGTACCCGCTGACCATGATGCTGGGGGACAGCTGCGGCGCGGTGACCAGCGTGTTGACGTCGGCGCGGACGGTCGAGGCAGGGTCAGTGGCTGGCAGCCAGGCCAGTTCGGCTTCGATGCAGCCGCTGCGGGCGGCGAAGCCGCGGCGCAGCTCCGGGTCGGCCAGCAACGTCGAGCGGCCCGAGCGCCAGGCCAGCACGCCAGGCAGAACCGCTGCGGCGGTACGCGCAGCGGCGGTACCGGCACAGGCCACCGGATTAGATGCCGATGCGGGTGGCCAGCCGCTCGCGGTGATAACTGGCGTCGCCGAGGAACAGCTCGCTGGCCTTGGCCCGCTTGAAGTACAGGTGCGCGTCGTGCTCCCAGGTGAACCCGATGCCGCCGTGGATCTGGATGTTCTCGGCCGCGACGTGGAAGTACACGTCGGAGGCGTAGGCCTTGGTCAGCGCGGCGACGACCGGGACCTCACCGGAGTCTTCCGCTACCGAGGCCGCCGCGTAAGCGACAGCCGAGCGCAGTGACTCCACCTCAAGCAGCAGGTCTGCGCAGCGGTGCTTGATCGCCTGGAAGCTGCCAATGGGCCGGCCGAACTGGTGCCGGATCTTGGCGTAGTCCACGGCCATGTCGAGTGCACGCTGCGCGCCGCCGAGCTGCTCGGCTGCCTGGGCGACCGCCGCGACGTCGAGGGTGCGGTCCAGGATCACGGCGCCGTCACCCGCTGCCCCGATCAGCCGCGCGGCGGCCGACTCGAACTCGAGCCGGGCGAGCTTCCTGGTCTGGTCAAGCGTCGGCAGCGGCTGGCGGCTCAGCCCGGCCGCCGCCGCGTCCACGGCGAACAGGGACAGGCCCTCATCCGTCCTGGCGACGGCCAGGATCAGCTGCGCGCTGTGGCCGTCGAGCACGAAGCTCTTGTGCCCGTCGAGCACCCAGCCGTCCCCGGCGCGCGATGCGGCCAGCGCGATCGCGTCAGGCTCCCAGGAGCCGCCGTCCTCGGAGAACGCCAGCGTCGCCACCGTCTCGCCCGACGCGATACCGGGCAGCAGGTCCTGCTTGGCCGTCTCGTCAGCGCTCGCCAGCAGCGCGGTCGCGGCGAGCACGGCGCTGGCCAGGTAGGGGCCCGGGTACAGGCCGGCGCCCAGTTCCTCGAGCACGATCGCCTGCTCGGCGAAGCTGAACCCGGCGCCGCCGTACTCCTCGGGAATCGCGATCCCCTGCAGGCCGAGCTGACTGGCCGCCTGATCCCAGACCTTCTCGTCGATCGCGTCCTGCGTCTCCATCAGCTCGCGGACCCTGGGCAGCGGCGCCCGGTCTGCCAGGAAGCGCCGGACCGACTCGCGCAGCTCACGCTGCTCCGCCGTGACAGCGAACTTCATCTCCCCTGCTCCGTTCTCATCGGCCTAGCTGTCCGTTAACCGTGCCGTCGGCAGCCGCGCCGTCCGGCCCGGTGACGACCAGCGCGTCCAGCGCCTCGATCTGATCTCCGTTCACCCACAGCGGGTTCACTTCCAGCGCGCGCAGGCTGCCGTGCAGCGACGCCGCGGCATCACCGATCGCCGTGATGACCCGGCTCAGCGCCGTCAGGTCAGCCGGCCGGGTGCCCCTCGCGCCGCGCAGCAGCGGCATGCCGCGCAGCTCGCAGAGCATCCGCAGCACCTCTGCCTCGTCCACCGGCAGTACGCGCAGGCTGGTGTCGGCGAGCAGCTCGACCCACACGCCGCCGAGGCCGACGGCCAGCACCGGGCCGAACGCCGGGTCGACAGTCACGCCGGCCAGCAGCTCGACGCCGGGGCCGCGCATGGGCGCCACCAGGACGCCTTCGATGCTCGCCCCGGCCGACTGGCCGGCCGCCAGCACGCGCTGATATCCCGCCCTGACCTCCTCGTCGCTGGCCAGGCCAAGGGCCACCGCGCCGATGTCAGACTTGTGCGCGATCTGCGCCGAGCAGATCTTCAGCGCCACCGGCAGGCCGAGCCGCCTGGCCGCCGCCACCGCCTCGCCAGGCGAGCCGGCCAGCTCGGCCGGCACTACGGGCACGCCGGCCTGCTGCAGCAGCTCGCGCGCCGCGGTCTCGGGCCACGGCCCGGCCAGCCCGGCCGGCCGGCGCCGCTGCACCAGGCGCGGGGCCGGCCTGGCGCGGTCCCTGCCCTCCAGCCAGCGCAGCGCGTTGCCGAGCGCCTGGACCCCCAGCTCGATGCCGCCGAGCTGGTGCACGCCGTTGCCGGTGAGCAGCTCGCGGCCGTAAGCGGAGATGTCCACGCAGGTCGAGCTCACCGTGATGACCGGGATCGGGGCCGCGGCGATCCGGGCGCCGAGCCACGCCATCCGCTCGGCCATCATCCGGGCCAGCACCGGCTCGGCTGGCCGGGCATCAGGCAGCGTGGTGCCGGTGAACAGGATGAAGTCCAGGCCGGGATCGTCGACCGCGGCGTCCAGCGCGTGGTCGACCGAGGTCAGCGCTGACGTGCGCCGGTTGGCCAGGAAGTACCCGGTGGTGTCCAGCGGGTTGCGTACCGCGGCGAACGGCGGTACGTGCGGCGTGATCGCCGCCTCGGTCTGCGGCGCGAACGGCGGGATCTCGATGCCCTGGGCCGAGGCCCGGTCAGCGATGATGTCGCAGGCGCCGCCTGAGGTGCTGATCACGCCCATCCGGCGGCCCAGCGGCCACCGGTCGTAGCCGAGCAGCGCGGCGGTGCTGAGCAGCTCCTCGAGGCTGCTGACCCTGATGATGTTGAGCTGGCGCAGCACCGAGGCGACGACGGCGTCGTCACCGGCGACCGAGCCGGTATGCGCGAGCGCGGCCTGCTGGCCGGCCTGGCTGGAGCCGACCTTGAGCGCGACGATCGGCTTGCCAGCCCGCCCGGCGCGCTCGGCCGCCTGCGCGAACCGCTCTGGCTCGCCGATCTGCTCCAGGAACAGGCAGATGACCTTCGTCGCGTCATCCTCGACCAGGTAGTCGAGCATGTCGGTGGTGCTGATCATCGCCTCATTGCCCATCGTGGCCAGCGTGCTGACGCCGATCGCGCGAGCACGGGCGAAGGCCAGCACGACGCTGGCCAGCGCGCCGCTCTGCAGCGCGATGCCGACCGGGCCTGGCAGCAGCGGCAGCGGCACGGTGAGCGCGAAGGGGCCGGCCCTGGCGTGCGCGTTGAGGAAGCCGAGGCAGTTGGGTCCGAGCACGGTGATGCCGTGGCCGCGTGCCCTGGCGACCAGCTGCCGCTCAAGCTCGCTGCCCGCCGGGCCGGCCTCGCGGTAGCCGGAGGCCAGCACGATCATGCTGTGCACCCCGGCGGCCCCGGCGTCGTCGAGCACGCTCTCGACCGCCTCGGTCGGCGCCAGCACGAACGCCAGGTCGGGCGGCTCGGGCAGGTCGCGCAAGCTGCGCGCGCACCTCTGGCCGAAGACCTCGGCGTGCACCGGGTGCACCGGGATCAGCGGGCCGGTGAACCCGGTCGCGGCGGCGCTGGCCGCGACGAACCTCGCCCAGGCCGAGGTGTCCGACGCGCCAACCACCGCGATGCTCCGCGGCGCGAAGAACTCGCGCAGCCTCGCGGTGGTGACGGGGCTGGCCGCCGCCTCGCTGTCAGCTGTCTTCATCCGGGGCTCAGCCCGCCGCGGGCCGCGGCTCCTTCGGCAGGCCGAGCGCTCGCTCGCCGATGATGGTCCGCTGGATCTCGCTGGTGCCCGAGTAGATCGTGCCAGCCCGGCTGCTGAGGAAGACGTTCTGCCAGGGGCTCGTCGGGTAGCCGGGCCCGTCCGGGCGCAGCAGCGCGTCCGGGCCGACGATGCTGACGGCGATCTCGCCGAGGCGCTTGTGGTACTCGCTCCAGAACAGCTTGGCTACCGACGCCTCCGGGCCTGGTGCCCGGCCCTCGGCCGCGTCCGCCAGCGCGCGCAGCCCGCTGAAGCGCATCAGCTGGACCCCGGTGTAGGCGCTCGCGAGCTGCTGGCGGACCAGCGGGTCGGCGGTCCTGCCGTACTTGCGCGCTGTGTCGACCAGCTCCCAGAACTCGCGCTCGTAGCCGAGGTGCTGCACGCTCGCCCGGCCGCCGCGCTCGTGGCCGAGCGTGGTCATCGCCACCCGCCAGCCGTTGTTCAGCCCGCCGATGACGTTGAACAGCGGAGCCCGGACGTGGTCGAGGAAGTCCTCGCAGAATTCCGACGCGCCGGACATCTGCCTGATCGGCCGGTACTCGACGCCAGGCCCGGTGAAGGGGATCAGCACGTAACTCAGCCCGCGGTGCTTCTCCGCCGCCGGGTCGCTGCGGCACAGCACGAACATCATGTTCGCCCTGGCCGCGCCCGAGGTCCACACCTTCTGCCCGGTGATGACGACCTCGTCACCAGCCACCTCGAGCCTGGTCTGCACGCCGGCCAGATCCGAGCCGTAGTCGGGCTCGGAGAAGCCCTGGCAGTAGACGTCCTCGCCGGAGATGATCCGGGGCAGGAAGTGCGCCTTCTGCTCCTGCGTGCCGTGCACGATGATCGCCGGGCCGACGATGCCCTCGCCCATCCCGCGGTTCACCCTGGGCAGGCCGGCCCGGTGCAGCTCCTCGTTCAGCACCGCCACCCGGACGCCATCCATGCCCTGCCCGCCAAACTCCTCCGGCCACTGCGGGCAGATCAGCCGTGCCTCGGCCAGCTCGCGCGCCCACTGCGCGTAGGCGGGGCTAGCCATGGCCGCGGCCAGCCCGCGCGAGCTGTAGCCACCGGTGGTCATGGTCCGGTTCCAGTCGGCCACGGCGGCGAGGTCCTCGGGGGCGTGTGCCGCGATCCATTCCCTGAGCTCCGCCCGGAACTGCGCGATCTCCGGACCGAGATCTAGATCCACCTGGGGCCTCCCTGGCTTGCCGCGTCCTTGCCGTCATCAGCCGGTGCCGGGCGTTCAGCCCGCGCCGTGCCTGCAGTCCGATGGGTAATCCTAGAATCGAATTCTAGGTTCGATCCCCGCGCCCGGCTAGCCCTCGGGCTGCGCCGATCTGGCCGCGCTAGCCGATGGAGGCACGCAGGATCTGCACGGCCAGCGTTTCCGCGAGCCATTGCTGGTACGCCAGCGGCGGCCAGCCGCAGGCCGCCGCCAGCAGATAGGTCTCCGGGCCGGTCAGCATCCAGACCCGGTCGGCGGCCTGCTTCCTGGTAAGCCCCGGCCGCAGCCCCCCGGCCTCGGCCAGGCCGGCGATCAGCGACTCGACGGCCTGCCGTCGCCGGCCCTCGCCTTCGGCTGCCAGCTCGGCTACGGCCGGACCGCGGTGCACGGCGGTGACCAGGTCATCGCTGGACTCGAACAGCTCGCGGCTCCAGGCAGCGAACAAGGCCAGCCTGGCGGCCGGGTCAGCCTCAGCGGCGATCTGGCCGGCCCATTGCGGGGCATGCGCGGCCTGCTCGGTCCTGGCCAGCAGCGCGGCCATGATCTCCCGCTTCGAGCCGAACACTGCGTAGACCGTGGGGTCGGCGACGCCCGCCCTGGCGGCGATGGCCGACATTGTGGTGGCTTCAAGCCCGCGGGCGGCGAACAGCTCGCGGGCAGCGGTGATGATCCGCTCCCTGGTGTCCTCCGCACGCTCGGCGCGTAGCCGTGAGCGGTATTCGCGTCGAGCTGTCATCCGCAACCAAGGCTCCCGGTCAGCCGAGCGCAGCCCGGCCTCGTCTTTGACAGCATACCGAATATAGATAACTATACTGAATAATGCTTACTCAATTCGGAGGCATGGTGACGCTCATGATCACCGGGACAGGGGGCAGCCGGCGCCGTGACTCTTTCAGCGGCCGGCTGCTCACGGCCGCGTCAGCGGCGCTGCCCCCGGGCGCCGCCGGGCCGCCGCTGCGCCTGCCCCCCGGCGGCAGCCTTCCGTGCTCGGCTACTGGAGGGATTCACGATGTACGCGATCGTCAGGCAGCATGAATACCGCGCTCCGGCAAGCCCCGAGGAGCGCCAGGCCTTCGCTCAGGCTCAGGCGCAGGCGCAGGCCAGGGCAAGGGCGCTGCACTCGGCCCAGCCCGGCTACGTCGGCAGCCTGGTGGTGGACGACGGCCATCAGCTCACGACCGTCAACCTGTGGCAGAGCGAGCAGGACGCCGCGGCCGGCCGGGAGGTTATCGGGGCTCAGGTCCAGCGCCTGCTGGAGCCGCTGATGGCCGCGCCGTCGCGGATGATCGCCGCCGGGCCGGTCCTGGACAGCGACCAGGGCGGCCTGCCGGGCCTGGCCTGACCGGGTGGCAGCCGGCAGGTCGCCAGCCCCTTCTGATCAGCCGGGATCCTGGTCGCCGGCCAGCCTGACGTCGGCCGGGCGCACCGGGCCGCCCTCCATCAGCCGCCGCGCGTACTCGACCACCGCCTCGATGATCCGGTCGGCCTGACGGCGGGTCCTGGCGGTCGCCACCTCGCGCGCGCCCTCCCCGATCAGCGAGGTGAGCGCCGACGCGTAGAGCCGGTCGAGCGCGGTGCCGCCCAGGTGCAGCAGCGCCTCGTTCTGGCTGACCCATTCGTGGCTGCGCCGCCGCTGGATAACGTCGAAGCCAGCCGGCGCGTCGCCGGACCGGAAGAGCAGGGCCAGGTCGCGCCGCTGCCAGCTGCCCTGCAGGAACGCCCGGGCACCGGCCGCGAACAGCTCGACCGGGTCGGTGACGCCGGTCCGGCGTGCCTGCGCGACGGCCTCGGATGCCGCCTCCTCGTGGCCGAGCTGATGCTCCTGCCACAGCGCGAGGAACAGCTCGGCCTTGCCACCGAAGTGGTGATAGAGGCTGCCGACGCTGGATCCGGCCCGCTCCACCACGTCGGCGATGCTGGCGCCGGAGAAGCCCTGCTCGGTGAACACGGCACGGGCCGCGTCGAGCAGCGCCCGCTGGGTCTGGGCGGTCCTTCCCCACTGCCAGGCACCGCCTGCCTGCCTGCCCGTCGCTTCCCTCGGCATCGGCGCTCACCCGTTCGTCCCGGCCGTCGGGAGCCCGCTGTTCTCGCGGGCCGGCTGCGCGCGCCGCGGCAGCGGCCCTGCCTTGACATCGCGACGCCCCCGACCAGAAGCTAATTCCAGAAAACAATTCTAGTAATATCCCACGGCAGCCGGGCGGTAACGCCCGGCGAGCCTAGCCCGGCGAGCCGACACGGCGCGCCGGGATGGTCCTGGTCAGCCGGAAGGTCTGGTGAGTTCTGCATGGGTCGACTCGACGGGCGGGTAGCGATCGTCACCGGCGCCGGCCGCGGCATCGGCCGTTCGGTGGCCGTCCTGCTGGCCAGCGAAGGCGCCTCGGTGGTGGTCAACGACCTGGGCGTGGCGCTGGACGGCTCGGGCAGCGACGCCGGGCCCGCTGCGCAAGTGGTCAGCGAGATCACCGAGACGGGCGGCAAGGCCGTCGCGAGTGGCGCCGACGTCTCCGACCACCAGGCGGCCGACGGCCTGATCGGCACCGCGATCGAGCAGTTCGGCAGGCTCGACGTGCTGGTCAACGTCGCCGGCATCCTGCGCGACCGGATGATCTTCAACATGACCGAGCAGGAGTGGGACGACGTCATCCGGGTGCACCTGCGCGGCTCGTTCAACACCTCGAAGTTCGCCGCTGCGCACTGGCGGTCGCAGCGCGACGAGGCAGCGCAGAACCGCATCATCAACTTCACCTCGGTCTCCGGCCTGCACGGCGCGCCCGGCCAGCCCAACTATGCCGCGGCGAAGATGGGCATCGTCGGGCTGACCTACTCCTGCGCGAACTCCCTGGCCAAGTACGGCGTCACGGTGAACGCGATCTCGCCGGGCGCCGCGACCAGGATGACCGACTCAGTGCCGTCCGAGCGGCGCCGGACCCGGGCGGCGGCCGACGAGTGGTCACCAGACAACGTCGCGCCGATCGTCGCCTACCTCGCCGGCGAGCGGTCCGGCTGGATCACCGGCCGCATCCTGCACTCCTCCGGCTACGAGGTCTCGCTGTACAGCAACCCCGAGCCGGTGAGCCGGCTGGTCGGCACCGGCCCGTGGGACGCGGACGCCCTGGCCAGCAGCGTCGAGCGCAGCTTCGGCCCGCTGCTCGGCCGGCGCGCGTGACGACCGCGCAGCGGCCGGCCGGGCAGACCGGGCCGGCCAAGCCCGCCCCGGTGCCCACGCCGGAGACCCAGCCGTTCTGGGACGGCTGCGCGGCCGGCGAGCTGCGCATCCAGCGCTGCCTGGACTGCGGTGAGCCGTACTTCTACCCGCGCCCGGTGTGCCCGGCCTGCGGCTCGGCCCTGGTGGAGTGGTTCACCGCCAGCGGCAAGGCGACCCTCTACTCGTACGTGATCAACCACCGGCCGGCCAGGGGCTTCGAAAACGACGGGCCGTACGCCATCGCGGTGGTCCAGCTCGCCGAGGGACCGCGGATGATGACGAACCTGACCGGCGTCGCCAGCACGCCCGAGGCGCTGGTGCTCGACATGCCGCTGCGGGTGAGATTCGAGCAGCGTGGCGAGGTCAGCCTGCCGATGTTCGCGCCCGACCAGGAGGCCAGGTGAGCGGCGGCGGCGTGATCATCGCAGGCGCGGCGGAGACGAACCAGCTGGGCAAGCTTCCCGGTATCTCCACCCTCGGCCTGCACCTCGAGGCGGCGATAAACGCGGTCGCCGACGCTGGCCTGGCGCTACGCGATATCGACGGCATCGCGACCGTGGCGGCGCCCGGCCCGGTGCAGGTCGCGCACGCGCTCGGGATCAAGCCCGGCTGGATCGACGGCACCGGCGTAGGCGGCACCTCGTTCCTGCTGCACGTGCGGCACGCCGTGGCGGCCATCAGGGCCGGGTACGCGCGGACTGTCCTGGTGACGCACGGCGAGTCAGGCCGCTCGCGGATCGGCGCCGGCGGGTACCAGCGCTCGCCGTCGTCGATGTCCGGGCAGTTCGAGGAGCCGTACGGCACCCTCGGACCGACCACGACCTTCACCATCCCGCTGCTGCGGTACATGAAGGAGTACGGGCTCAGCCACGAGCAGCTGGCCTACGTCGCGGTGGCGCAGCGCCGCTGGGCGGCGAAGAACCCGCGGGCGATGTTCCGCGACCCGATCACGGTCGACGACGTGCTGGCCTCCCGGCTGGTCGCCTACCCGTTCCACCTGCTCGAGTGCTGCCTGGTCACCGACGGCGGCGGCGCGCTGATCATCACCGCAGCCGACCGGGCCGGCGAATTTCCTAAGCCTGCCGTGCACGTGCTCGGCTCCGGCGAGGCGAGCGAGACGCCGCTGATCTCGCAGATGGCGGACTTCACCAGCTCGGCGGCGTTCGCGATGGCCGGGCAGGCCGCGTTCGCCGAGGCGGGCATCACGGTGGCGGACGTCGGCCACCTGATGATCTATGACGCGTTCGCGCACGTGCCGATCTACGGCCTTGAGGCCCTCGGCTTCGTCCCGACGGGCGACGGCGGCCCGTTCATCGCCGACGGCAACACCGAGCCGGGCGGGCGGCTGCCGCTGAACACCAACGGCGGCGGCCTGTCGTACACCCACACCGGGATGTACGGCATGTTCGCGATCCAGGAGGCGGTCCGGCAGTTGCGCGGCGAGGCCGCCGCCCAGGTCGCCGGGCCGCAGATCAGCGTCGTGCTAGGCAACGGCGGCATGTTCGCCACGGCCGGCGTGCTGGTCCTCGGCGAGAACCCCGGCTGAGCCTGGCCGCCGTCACGCGGCGACCGGCTCGGCCGCCAGGTACTCGTGCACCAGGCGGACGACGGTGGCGCCGTCGCCCACCGCCGAGGCCACCCGCTTGATCGAGCGGTACCGCGCGTCGCCGGCCGCAAAGACGCCGGGCACCGAGGTCTCCAGCGGCAGCGGCGCGCGCTCCAGCGGCCACATTGCCGCGGCCGCGGCGTTCTGCTGCACGTCGCGGCCGGTCAGGACGTAACCCCGGTCGGTCGCCACCGACGCTGGCAGCCACCCGGTCCGCGGCTCGCCGCCGATGAGCACGAACAGCGCGGACGCCGGCTCCTCGGTGACGCGCCCGCTGCCGGCGTCCCGCAGCCTCAGGCTCCGCAGCGCGTCCGTGCCGCTGCCGCCAGTGACGACGGTGCCCAGCCGGACCGAGACGCCGGGCGTCGCCTCGATCTCCCTGACCAGGTAGTCGGACATCGAACGGGCGAGGCTGTCACCGCGCACCAGCATCGTCACCCGCCGGGCATACCTGGCGAGGTGCAGCGCGGTCTGCCCGGCCGAGTTTCCGGCGCCGACGATGAAGACCTCGCGGCCCGCCATCGCCTGGGCATCCAGGGTGCCTGCCGCGCCGTAGAACACCCCGGAGCCGACCAGCGCCTCCAGGTGGGGCACGCCAAGGCGGCGCCACGAAATGCCGGTCGCGATGACGACCGCCCTGGTGGTGACAATGCGGCCGTCGCTCAGCGGCACCACCCGCCGGTCGCCGTCGCAGCGCAGCCCGGCCGCTGGCTGCGAGAACACCATGTGCGCGCCGAACATCCAGGCCTGCTCGCAGGCACGCCTGGTCAGTTCGTGGCCGCTGACGCCGTGCGGAAACCCAGGGTAGTTGCGGATCATCGGGCTGCTGCCCGCCTGACCGCCGGAGACCGTCTCCTCGAGCACCAGGGTCTGCAGTCCCTCTGAAGCCGCGTAGACCGCCGCGGCCAGCCCGGCCGGGCCAGCGCCGGCGATCACCACGTCGCAGCGGTCCAGGTCGTTCACTGTCGTGCCGCCGGTCGCCGCCACTAGCTGCGGCAGCGTCGGCTCGACCAGCGTCTGCTCATCGTGCCTGATCAGCACCGGCAGCCGGGACGGGTCGAGTGACCTGGCACGGAGCAGCTTGCTGCCCTGCTCGCCGCCCGCGTCGAGGTAGTGGTACGGCACGTTGAAGCGGGTCAGCAGCTGGCGCAGCTGGTAGGTGCTCGGGTCGCCCGGCGGCCCGACGACGCGGAACAGGTCAAATCCGGCCTGCTGGCCTTTGGCCCACTCGGCCAGGAACTCGCTGATGAGCAGGTAGAGATCCTGCTCCAGCAGCCACGGCTTGGTGATGTGGTAGTCAGCCTGGCCGAGGGTCATGGCCTGCACGACCGGGCTGCGGGCCGAGTAGTCGCGCTCGACCAGCAGTACCCGCTTGGCGAGCGGGTAGAGCTCACGGGCGCAGGCGAGGAATTCAACGCCCGGCATCTCGGGCATATCATGATCCACGATGAGCAGCGCCACCGGCTCAGCCGCGCCAGCCAGTTCCCGCAGCGTGCGCAAGCCGTCGGCGGCTGAGGACTGCCCGACGACCCGGAAGTCAGCGCCGAACCGGCGGCTGATGTCGCCGGTCATGGCGTGCACCACGCCGGCGTCGTCGTCCAAGATGAAGAGGACCGGCCGCTGACCCTTGTGCCGTGCGGCTGGCCTGTGCTCCCGCTGGCGGTGACCGGTCCCCGGCGCCGCGCCGGTCCTGGCCGGCTTGCCGCCCGCTGCGGCCGACCTGCTGCCCATGCTGACCCCCGTCCGCCGCCTGGCAGCGGCGCCGCCGGCCATGCTCGCGCATCCCCCCGGACTGCCACGGCACGGCCGGCTGTCGCCGCTGCTTCCCCCGGCGTACTACCCAGCCAGGAACGTTACGGCGGGCAGCGTTCGCGCAGCGTTCGGGCGCGCAGCGCCAGCTCGGCGGCGAACCGCTGGTCCGGGTCGGTGAGCGCGCCGCCGAAGGCTTGCTCCAGCTGCCGCAGCCGGTAACGGACGGTCTGGGGGTGGATCTGCAGCCGGGCCGCCACCTCGGCCGCGGATCCCCTGGCCTCCAGCCACGCGCTCAGCGTCTGGGTCAGCCGGCGCCGGCGGCCGCTGGTCATGCCAGCCAGCGCGGCGAGCTGCCGCCTGGCAAGCTGATCCACCAGCGCCGGGTCGGTCAGCAGGAGGAGGGGAACGAGGTGATCCTCGCAGCTCAGCATCGCGTCGCCAGTGATGACGCCGGCGCTGCCGAGTGCCAGCGCCCGGCGCGCCCAGCGCAGCGAGTCGGCCGCGGCGCCCAGCGGCACGCAGAGGCCAGCCGCCGACCGGCGGCCACCAAGCGTCGCCCGTAGCTGCTGACGGCGGCCGGGATCCAGGCCGCCTGGCACGAGCAGGCACGGCTCGCCGCCAGCCAGGTCGGCCAGCAGGTCGGTGCCCTGCGGCAGGGTGATGGCCGGCGGGCCAGGCTCGATGGCGACGAGCGTCACCTCGGCCGGCACGGCCCAGCCGGCCAGCGCTGCCAGGTCGGTGACGGCGCGGGCCGGCGCCTGATCCGGCTCGAGAATGAGGCCGAGCAGCCGCCGTCGCCATTCCTGCACCGCCGCTGCGGACTCGGCCCTGGCGGCGCGGTAGCCGCTGACCGACAGCGCGGCCATCTCATCGACGTAGCCGAGCATCGCGTCGGCGAGACCGGACATCACCGCGGACGACAGCTCGCCGCGCTGCCCGACGCGCATAAGCCGGCGCCAGGCCACCTGCGCGCCGACCCGGTACGCCTCCTGCAGGCTGTCGAGGGTGCGGCCCTCAAGTGCCTCGAACCGGCCGAGCCGCCGGCACACCACGTCACGCTGCTCGCGCGGCCCTGACGGGTCGGCGACCAGGTCGACGAACGTGCTGAGGGCAAGCCGCACGCCAGTGCGCAGCGCCCGCCCGTACGGACCGTCCATGGGCCTGGCGTACTCGGGGATCCTGACCCGGATCTCCCTGATGATCTCGTCGGCAAGGCCAGGCAGCTCAGGCCGCAGGACGCGGGCCAGATGCCGTGGTACCGCCAGGTCCGCGGGCATATGACCGACATTAACCCCGGAGCCTGCGGCCCGCACGGCTCTGCCGCCCGCCCGGCCGGGGGGCGCCAGGTGCCAGCGAACGGCCGTTCCTGGCAGCCGCGGTGCACGGCGCCGCTGCGGCCAGCCTGCTGGCTGGCTGACAAGAACGGAATCGGTAATTGGCGGGTCGTGCTAAGGAAAAAGGCCGTTCTGCACGAGTGCGGCGATATGCCGGGCAATGCCTTGCCCGTCAAGTTACGGGTGAGTAACATCTGGTGGCGCCGTGACCAAGCGTTATTTCCGCTGGTCATCCGGCCTTCATGCGCCGACCGTCTCAGGAGAAACTCTATGGTGCGCCTGCCGGTTCCCTCGTCTGCATTCCGCAAGATCGCTGTGCCAGCTGCCGTGAGCCTGGCTGCCGGCCTCGGCATCGTCGCCGCGGCCGGTCCCGCATCGGCCGCCCCCGCCGCCGACCCGACCATTACCGTGACCTACCCGGTGAATGGCAGCACGCTGGTCAAGAAGGTCAACTCGAGCCTGACGCTCGGCCCCGGCACGCTGTCGACCACCGCCGACCTGACCACGGGCGCGCTCACCGCGACCCTGACGCTGCCGCCGGCCACCGGCACGTTCCGCGAGCTTGGCATCCCGGTGACTGCCACCACCGAGCTGATCGCCGACGGCCCGACGACCGGCCAGGTTAACTTCTCCGCCAACACCGTGCAGAGCACGTCACAGGTGACGCTGAAACTCGACTCGCTCAAGGTCGGCCCGGTCAAGCTGCCGATCGGCAAGTCCTGCGAGACCATTACCCCGGCCACCATCAGCCTGGCCTCGGGCGCCGGCTTCAACCTGCTGTCCGGCGGGCCGCTGTCGGGAACCTACCGGATTCCGCTGTTCCACCACTGCGGCCTGGCGACGGGGCTGATCAACCTGACCATTCCAGGCCCAGGCAACACCATCTCGCTCACCCTGGGCGCGGCGAAGCTCTGACCGCGCCGATGCTGGTCCCGGCGGGCGCGGCTCGCCGGGACCAGGAGGTTTTCTGCTGCCCAGGCCGCCCGGCTCAGTCGTCGAGGACCTCGACGAACATCCGCGAGCCAGGCGGGGCGATCTGCTGGAAGTCCGCCGCGGTCGCCTTGCCCTCGTCGGTGCCGATCGCCGCGCCGAGCGCCTGCTGATCGGCGAAGTACAGCTCGGCCACGCGGTAGTAAGTCTGCTCGCCGCCGTCAGCGGCCGCGATGATCTTGCCGCTCTCAAAGCGCTGCAGGCCAGGAATCGAATGCACCAGAGGCGCGTGAATACCCAGGTAGTGCTCGTCGAAGGCGGCGGTGTCGGCAGGCTGGGTGTAAAGGACTACGAGTTTTACCGTCATGGCAGGGACGCTATCGCCCGGCGCCGGCCTTGTCAGCAGCGCGCCGGCGCAGCACCAGCCAGCCGCCGAGTGCCTATCCACGCCCGCTGCGTGTCGGTCCCGGTCCGCCAGGCCGGCTCCCGGCAGTATTGGTGAAACCCCTCCAGGTATGAGATGGAGGGGCTTATTGCGCTTCGGCGCTTCCCGCGGCCCGCAGCGCGGAGGCGGGACGCTTCGCGCCTGACCAGACCGTCGGGCTCAGCTGCTCATCCGGCTGTCGTCGGGGTCGAAAAGCGGCGGCGCCACTCCGGCCACGGCCACGCTCACCGGGTACCGCTCGCCCAGGTACTCCACCGCCAGCTGCCGGCCCGGCGTCGCCTGGTCAGCCGGCAGGTAGGCCATCAGCAGGTGCTTGCCGAGCGAGGGGGCCGAGCCCGCGCTCGTCACGTAGGAAGTCCGGCCCTTGGCGTCGGTGAGCGGCTCACCGTCGGCCGACAGGACTGGCTCGCCGCCGAGCATGTAGCGCAGCTCGCCGGACGGTGACCGGTGGTCATTCACCGTCAGCGTGCACAGCACGGCGCACGGCCCGGCGGCGCGCTGACCGAGGCAGGCCGCGCGGCCGATGAAGTCCTGCTGCTTCAGCGGCGCGCCGGCCAGGCCAGCCTCGACGAGGGTGTAGCCGGAGTCCAGCTCGGTGCCGTAACGGCGGCGGCCCTTCTCCAGCCGGGCTGTGGTGCCGTAGACGCCGTCGCCAACCGCGACCAGCTGGTGCGGCAGGCCGGCGTCCCACAGCGTGTCCCAGACTCTGGCTCCCTGCTCGACCGGCACGTGCAGTTCCCAGCCGAGCTCGCCCACCGGCGAGGTCCTGGCGGCCAGCACCAGGCACCCGCCGAGCTCGAGCTCGCGGCAGGTACCGAGCGGGAATCCGGCGTTGCTGACATCGCTGCCGGTCACCGCGCCGAGCACGTCCCTGGCCAGCGGGCCCCACAGGCCGAAGGTCGCCCAGGCCGAGGTCAGGTCAGCGACGGACGCGCTCTCGTCGGCTGGCAGGTGCCCGATGATCCAGCTCAGGCCAAGCATCCCGGTGGCCGGGCCGGTCACCACCCGGAACCGGCGCCGGCCGAGGCGCATGACGGTCACGTCGGCCCGGACGCCGCCGGCCTCGTCCAGCATCGGGGTGTGCACCACGCCGCCAGCCGGAACGTCGAGCTGCCTGGCTGCCAGCGACTGCACGGTGCTCAGCGCGCCAGGCCCGGTGACGTCGAAGACCGCCAGCGAGGTCAGGTCCACCAGGCCGCAGCGCTCGCGCATGGCCAGGTGCTCGGCGTTGATGACCGGCGACCACCAGCGGGACTCCCACTCGCCCTCGCGCTCCATCAGCCGACCGGCGTACCCGCCGAGCAGCGCCTCGTTCGCGGCGTACCAGGCAGGCCGCTCCCAGCCGGCCGTCTCGGTGAAAACCGCGCCCAGGTCGGCGGCCCGCTGGTGCACCGGGCTGATCCGCAGCGGCCGGCCGGACTGCCACTGCTGCGCCGGGTGCACGATCCCGTACATGGCGTTGAAGCTCTCGCGTGCCCGCGCGGTCACGTGCTCGCTGGTTCGCTCGTGACCGGCGAACCGTGCGATGTCCGCCTCGTGCAGGTCGACCTGCGGCGGGACTCCGCTCATCCACTCGGCGACGGCACGGCCGATGCCAGGCCCCTCCTTGATCCAGCTGGCCGCCGCTGACCACAGGCCGGGGACCTCCGGCGTCTCGCCGAGTACCGGCCGGCCGTCAGGCGTCATGGCGATGAGGCCGTTCACCGAGTAGCAGATCTCCGCGCGGTCGTCACCGAGCAGCTCCGGCATCAGTTCCCTTGCCTGGGCCAGCTGCGGAGCGAAGTCCTCAGCGGTGAACGGAAGCTCAGTGGGCGACTGCTCGGCGTCGTCCAGGCCGGGGATGTCCTCCGGGCTGACGATGATCGGCCGGTGCGCGTAGGAGCCGATCTGCAGCAGCTCGCCGCGCTGCCGCTCGTACATGCCAGCGTCCATGTCCCTGACCACCGGATACTCGATCTCTCCCGAGCTGCTGGCGAATAGCTCGCACGGGCCGGCGCTGATCATCTGGTGAACGACCGGGGTGAGCGGGATCCGGGCTCCGGCCATCGCCGCGATCCGCGGACTCCACACGCCGCAGCAGATCACGCACAGCTCGGTCTCGATGTCGCCGCCGTCGGTGCGCACGCCGCTGACCCGCCCGTCAGCGGCGATGCTGATCCCCGTCACCTCGGTCTCCGCCATGACCTGCAGCGCGCCGAACAGCTCCGCTCGCTCCCGCAGCAGCGTGCCAGCACGCACCGGGTCGACCACGCCGGCGCCGGGAAAGTGCGCGCCGCCGAGGATCACCGACTCGTCCAGGTACGGGACCAGCTTGCCGACCTCGGCGGGCGAGAGCGGCCGGGCCGGTATCCCCCGCGCCGTGGCAGCGCCGCAGCGACGCCGCAGCTCCTGCATCCGCGCCTCGGTCCTGGCCACCTCAAGCCCGCCGCTGCGGGCAAACACGCCAAGCTCCTGGTACTGGGCGACGCTGTCGAGGGTGAGCTCGGCCATCATCCGCGAGTACTCGACCGGGAAGATGAAATTGGATGCATGCCCGGTCGAGCCGCCGGGGCTGGGCAGCGGTCCCTTGTCAACCAGCACCAGGTCGGTCCAGCCCAGCCTCGCGAGGTGATAGGCAAGGCTGTTGCCGACAATGCCGGCGCCAATGATGACGGCGCTGGCGTGGCGCGGAAAATCACTCATGTCCCGGGCGTCTCTCCGGTGCGCGGCGGGTGCGGGCGTGAGCCGCACAATACCGTCACCCCAATGCGATTCCGGCCATTCCCGCCCGCCCTGCGCGCTGGCCCGGCCGTCAGGCTGTGCTCTGCGGTGAGGCCCCGGCGCCGGATCTGCGTCCCGGTCCCGGCTGAGGAATAACCGTCTTGACCCTCTTCGGGTGAACTCTTCCCGGTACGTTACAGATCTAGGTAATGGAGGAGCAAAGTGACTGACGTGGATCAGGGCTCTGACGGGTTGCCCTACTCCGACCCGGCGGCCAGGCCGGCCGGAAATGACCCGAATCCGATCCACGTCGGCTTCGCGGATCCATTCCGGCAGCAAAGGCTCACCGTGCTGGTCCGGGCCATCCTGTTGATCCCGCACTTGATCGTGCTGGCGGTGCTGGGCATCGCAGCCGAGGTCGTCGCCTTCATCGGCTGGTTCGCAGCGCTCTTCACCGGGCGGCTGCCGGACTTCGCAGCGGACTTCCTCGTCGGGTACCTGCGCTGGGACGCCCGCGTGCTGGCCTATCACCTGCTGCTGACCGGCGAGTATCCGCCATTCTCGCTAGACGATGCCCGCTATCCGGTGCGGCTGGCCGCGGCGCCGGGAAGGCTGAACCGGCTGGCAGTGCTCTTCCGGGTCATCCTCGCTATCCCGGCTGCGCTGCTCAACGCGCTGCTCAGCTTCGGCGCCTTCACCGTCGCCTCGTTCGTGACCTGGCTGATCGTGCTCATCAACGGCGCGATGCCGGTCGCGCTGCACCAGGCCCTGTCTGCCGCTGCTCGCTACTCGCTCAGGTACGCCGGCTACGTGCTGCTGGTGACCAGCCAGTACCCGGCCGGGGTGTTCGGTGACCAGCCGGGTCAGGCAGCTGGCAGCCCGCCAGGAACAGCAGAAGGCGATGGCATCCCCACCGCTTCACCCGAGCCTGACGCGCCCTCAGTGCCCGGCGGCCAGAATCTGGCGGCGGCGGAGGGCACGCAGCAGGCGCCCGTCCTGCCATCAGCGGCGGTCCCGCCACCGACCGCCTATCCGCAGCCCGGCAGCGGCCAGCAGGCATCCTGGCCCGCGCCTGGGGCGACAGCCGGGTACCCGGCGCCGGCGGCCGGGGCAATGCCAGCTGCCCCGCCCTGGCCACTGGTCTTGTCCGGTGCGGCCAGGAAGCTGGTCGGCCTGTTCATGGCGCTCGGGCTGGTCTTCCTGGCTGGCTATGTCGTGCTGATCGTGGTGCTTATCAGCAACTCATCGAGCACGCTGACCCGCCAGCAGGCAATCACCCAGGTCCAGGCCGCCCAGGCGCAGGCGAACGTCACGCTCACCAAGTACTCCGCCCAGATCTCGGCCTGCAACAGCGCCCCGGACGCGCTGCACTGCGCCACCAGCCTGGACAAGCAGGCAGCGAGTGCTCTCGGTACCTTCGCCTCGACCATCAAGTCGCTGAGCATGCCGTCGGCGGCTGCGTCGGCCGCAGCCGGGCAGCTGGCCGACGCCGCCACCAGCTCGCAGCAGGCGTTCGCGCGGCTCAGCACAGCCACGTCGCTCTCGCAGTACGAGAGCATCCAGAGCTCGGTGAACTTCACCCAGCTCAGCGGTCAGCTCAGCCAGCAGTTCCAGGCGCTCGGCACCGCTCTCAGCGCCAGCCCCTGACGACGGGTGTCCGGACCTGCCCGGCGCTGACCGGGCGGACCCGGTCCTGCCCGGCGCAGCTGAACACGGCAGCCCGGGTGAGACTGTCGGAGTGACCAGGTGGGTGCTGCACCTCGACCTCGACCAGTTCATCGCCGCGGTCGAGGTGCTGCGACACCCTGAGCTGCGCGGCCTGCCGGTCGTGGTCGGCGGCGACGGGGATCCCGCCAAGCGCGGCGTGGTCAGCACCGCGTCCTATGAGGCCAGGGCCTTCGGCGTGCACTCCGGGCTGCCGATGCGCACCGCGGCGCGCCGCTGCCCGCAGGCGGTCTTCCTGCCGGTGGACAAGGTGGCCTACGAGGAGGCGTCGGCGCAGGTCATGGCCGTGCTGCGGAACTCTGGCGCGGTCGTCGAGGTAATGGGCTGGGACGAAGCGTTCCTCGCCGTGGAGACCGATGACCCCGAGGCGGTAGCCAGCGACCTGGCCGCGCAGGTCCGTGAGCGGACGCGGCTTGACTGCTCGGTCGGAATCGGGGGCAACCGGCTGCAGGCTAAGCTCGCCACCGGCCTCGGCAAGCCGGCTGGCGTGTTCCGGCTGACCGGCGACAACTGGTATGAGGTCCTGGGCAGCCAGCCGACCGGAGCGCTGTGGGGCATCGGCGACAAGACCGAGCGGAAGCTGGCCGAGCTGGGCATCCGCACAGTGGCCGAGCTGGCGTCCGCCGACGTCGACGCAGTGGCTGACCGGTTCGGGCCGGTGAACGGGCCCTGGCTGGTGCTGACCGCCCGCGGAATCGGCTCAGCCGAGGTGACAGCCGAGCCGTACCTGCCGCGCTCGCGCGGCCGCGAGACCACCTTCCAGCAGAACATCGAGGACTGGGTGCAGGTGCGCGCCGAGACGCTGCGGCTGGCGGACCTGGTCAGCCGCGACGTCGAGGCCGAGCAGCGACCGGCGGTCCGGGTGGTGGTGAAGATCAGGCACGCGCCGTTCTTCACCAGCAGTCACGGGCAGGCACTGCCGGCTCCGGCCAGTGACGCCGAGTCGATCAGGCAGGCCGCGCTCGCCGCACTGGCGAAGTTCACTGATCACCGCCCCGTGCGCCTGGTCGGCGTCCGGGCCGAGTTCGCCGGAACTAGCTGAGTCTCGAAGGCGGGCACCTATGCTCGCCTGCTACCTGCGGGACGGTGACCGGGTTTTCGAGACGTACTGGACCACCGGACGCGGTGTAGAGCCGATGGCGCCGAGCTACGGGCTGCTCGACATGACCGCCTACAGCCGGCAGGAGCCGTGGGAGGACTCCTCGCCCGGCTGGCCGCTGTTCGAAGGGCACTTCCGGGCCGACGGCCGGCCCATCGCTCAGTGGCCGCGGCTGGCCGCCGGGCGTTCCGACGACCTCAGCCCGGCCTGATCGCGGGGGCAGGCGCGTTAGTCCGGCGCCTGCAGATGGGCATGGATAGCAAGGGGCGGCAGGGCTGCGCTTGCCTCGGCGTTAGCGTCCGCGCGACGATGGGCAGACCTCTGGGGGAGCCATGAGCGAGCCGACGGTTGCTGTACCGGGGCTGGCCCGTCCGCCCGGTGCGGATGCGGGGCCGGCCCGGCGCTGGTGGATTCTTGGCGTGGTCGGGCTGGCGCAGCTGATGGTGGTGCTGGACGCCACGATCGTGACGATCGCACTGCCCTCGGCTCAGCATGCGCTGGGGTTCTCCAACGCCGACCGGCAGTGGGTAGTGACGGCCTATTCACTCGCCTTCGGCGGGCTGCTGCTGCTCGGCGGCCGGCTGTCGGATCTGGTCGGGCGACGGCGGATGCTGATCATCGGCCTGGTGGGCTTCGCCGCGGCTTCGGCGGTGGGCGGCGCGGCGACGAGCTTCGGGGTACTGGTGATCGGCCGCGGCGCGCAGGGGGCGTTCGGCGCGCTGCTGGCTCCGGCCGCGCTGTCGACGCTGACGGTGACGTTCACCGACCCGGCCGAGCGCGGCCGGGCTTTCGGCGTCTACGGCGCCATTGCCGGGGCGGGCGGTGCGGTCGGGCTGCTGCTTGGCGGCGTGCTGACCGAGTACCTGTCCTGGCGCTGGTGCCTGTACGTCAACGTCATCCTGGCCGTGGTCGCGGTCGCCGGCGCGGTGCGACTGCTGGCCGCGCAAGCCCGTGACCCGGACGTGCACATCGACTGGCCAGGGACGGCCCTGGTGGTGGCCGGGCTGGTGGCGGTGGTCTACGGGCTGTCTGAAGCCGACACCGCTGGCTGGGGCAACCCGGTGACACTGTCGCTGCTGGCCGCCGGCGGGCTGCTGCTGGCCGCGTTCGTGCTGGTTGAGCGGCGAGTCGCCCATCCGCTGCTGCCGCTGTGGGTTGTCGCGAACCGGTTCCGCGGCGGCGCGTACCTGGCCATCGGGCTGTCGTCCATCGGCATCTTCGGGATCTTCTTGTTCCTGACCTTCTACCTGCAGCTGACCCTGGCCTACTCGCCGGTCAGGTCAGGCCTGGCCTTCCTGCCGATGGTCGCGGCGATCGTGGTGGCGTCCACGACGTCGAGCGGCTTGCTGATGCCGCGGGTCGGGCCCCGGCCGCTCGTGCCGGCCGGCCTGCTTGCGGTGGCCGGCGGCCTGGCCCTGCTGGCGTCGCAGCTGGGACTGCGGACCAGCTACCTGGACTGGATCCTGCCCTCCCTGCTGCTAGTCGGGGCTGGCCTGGGGCTGGTCTTCGGCTGTGCGCTGAACGCCGCGACGTTCGGCACCGGTGCCGAAGACGCCGGCGTGGCGTCGGCCCTGGTCAACACCAACCAGCAGGTCGGCGGCTCGATCGGCACCGCGCTGCTGAACACCCTCGC
>DASXMR010000010.1:0-66148 GCA_036495525.1 Streptosporangiaceae bacterium
AGGGAATCTGCCAGGCGCAGAAAGACGGGATCGTGCCTTCAGTGGTGAGATCAGGCGCCGACTTAATGACCAGCGGGTTACCGCCGCCGTTGGTGCAGAGGACCTGCGGGACGCCGGTGTTGGCGTCGTCCGAGGCCTGCACGTTGACCAGGGCTGCGCCGCCGGTCAGGGTGCCGACCTGGACCCAGAGCTCACCGGTGCCGTCCAGTGACTCGATGACCTTGTCCGCGCCGCTGCCGTCGTAACGGTAAAAGAGGCCGTTCTGGTGATTGTCAATGATAATTATCTGACTGTTGGCCAGCTCCTCGTCAAGAAGGGGATTCGTAAAGGGACAGGCGCTGAAAGGTTGGACGACTCCATTGCACTGGGCCGTCTGGGTGGTGTCGACGTCCTGCTTCGCACCTGGTGATGACGCAAATCCCTTGACAGGCTTTCCCGCCCCGTCGAATCCGCTCATGCACAGGACGGGCGTGTTGAGGTCGCACAATTGCACATTCGTGTGCGAGGTGTCGGGAGTAATGGCGCTGACATGCGCAGCCGGCGCAACGCTCGCCGATGCGCTGGCCGGTAGTGCACCGGCGAGCGCGGCCGTGCCTGCCGCGAGGACGGCGGCGAACGCGAGTAGTTTTCGCATTGATTGCCTTTCCGCTCAGCGGGCGAATGCTTCATTCAAGAAGTACCGGTGCCCGCTGGCCGCGGCAACGGGGTTATGGCTTGACGCTACCGAGCCGCTACATTTTGCCACCGCCGGCCAGTAGGTCACCGCAAATACGATGGCGTTACCGGCGTGTCGCCGTGATGCCGGATGTCAGTAGCATCAGCAGTCCATTCAGGCGGCCAGCTCCCGGCCACACCATCCTGCGCCTACCCGCCAGGCAGGTTCGGCGGTGAGGAATCTGCCGGCGCAGCGCAGGGCCGTTTCGGCTCGCGCCTCCGCCGGAGGCAGGGTACGCGGCTATGGCGCGCTGCGAAGTCAGCTGTCTCAGGCGATCCTGTCCGGCTTTCCTTGCTGCCAGGGTCACCTGCGATGTCGTTCCTTTCGGCAGCTAACTTGCTGGCTGCGAGCCCGCCGGGCTTGGGGGTTTTGCCGTCCCAATACTCAGCCCTTGTCCAGCATTGACCGTTGGCTTTCCTGATGAGAGGCTGCCCGTACCCACTCCCAGTCCCCCATTGCTTGTCACAAGGAGTGAAAGCGTGCGCACAATCAGCAAAGCCCGAGCGGGCCTGGCCGCGAGCGGCGCGGCCCTGCTCACCGCAGGCCTGGTCGTCGGCGGCCTGATGGCCGCGGCACCGGCCTCGGCAGCAGGACCAACGGCCCACCGGATCACTGTTCACCCGGACATCTTCCCGGCAGGCGCGCCGAGCCCGGACGTCACCTTCGGTTGCCAGAGCCGTCCGATGGACGACTCGCAGGGGCCGCGCTGCTACCAGCCGGCCCAGATCCAGAACGCCTACAACATCACCCCGCTGCTCAATAAGGGCATCAACGGCACCGGGCGCACGATCGTCATCGTCGACGCCTTCGGCAGCCCGACGATCGCTTCCGACCTGCAGACCTTCGACGCGACGATGGGGCTGCCCAACCCGTCCTTCACGCAGATCGAGCCGGCTGGCACGCCGCCGGCGTTCAACCCCACCGACGCCAACATGTTCAGCTGGGCCGTCGAGACGACGCTCGACGTGGAGTGGGCGCACGTGACCGCTCCCGGCGCGAAGATCGTCCTCGCCGTGGCGCCGAGTAACAACGACTCCGACATCCTCGCCACGACCAAGGACGTGATCGACAGCAATGTCGGTGACGTCATCTCGCAGAGCTTCGGCGAAGCCGAGGCCTGCATGGACCCGACCCTGCTCAGCCAGCAGCATGCGCTGTTCGCCGAGGCAGTCAAGAAGGGGATCACGCTGTTCGCCTCGTCGGGTGACAGCGGCGCATCGCAGCCGAGCTGCGACGGCACCGGCGCGCTGTTCGCCGCGAGCACTCCGGCCTCGGACCCGAACGTGACCGCCGTCGGCGGCACCACGCTCACGGCCGACCCGGTGACGGGTGCTTACCAGAGCGAGACCGCGTGGACCGAGCCCTTCGGCTGCAACCCGCCAGCAGTGGCGGCTAACGACGTCAACTGCAGCGGCGGCGGGTTCAGCAGCATCTACCAGCGGCCGGGCTACCAGGCCCCGCTGCAGAAGAACCATGCCAGGGGCGTCCCTGACGTGGCCTACAACGCGGGCGTGACCGGCGGCGTGCTGATCTTCAGCGCGACGATCAACGTGGTGGAGGGGCTGCCGGCGAACGCGGCGGTGTTCTTCATCATCGGCGGCACGAGCGCGGGCTCGCCGCAGTGGGCCGGCCTGGCCGCGGATGGCGACCAGCTCGGCGGGCAGCGGATGGGCAATATCAACCCCGCGCTGTACTCGGTCGCGAAGGACAAGAAGGTCTCCGCGGCGGCTCTGCACGACATCACCGTCGGCAACAACGATGTGGCCGAGATCGGCGGCGGCTTCGACGCCGGCACCGGCTGGGACGCGGTGACCGGGCTCGGCACGCCGAACGCGGCGACGCTCCTGCCGCTGCTCGCGAAGGGCGCGGGCTAGCACGCTGGCTGTCCGCGCTCGCCGGTATCGCCGGCGAGCGCGGACACCAAATGGCGGTCGGTCAGGGGCTACCCAGCCGGGTGCCCTGCTCCCCCGCCGAAATCTGGCTGTCCCTTCACCAGCACGTTGAAGGCCGGGGTGACCGCGCGACTTGCAGTAGCCTGCGCGGCCACCCCGGCCTTCGTGCTGCCTGCGGCAGGCCAGCCAGCCGCCGGCCGGCGCTGAGCTTGCCGCCTGCGGGATTACCTGCCGGGCCGGCCGAAGCCGTCTGAGCGGGTGCGGGTCGCGGTGAACGTGTCGAATTCGACCGGCGCCGGGAAGGGATCCGCAGCCGTGGCGGCCGGCGTGTGGTAGTAGGTGAAGGTCATCGTGGTCTTGTCGCCGGGGAAGCGACCGGGATCCACATCGAACACGCCGATCCCCCACGGGTGAATGGCGTCGGGGTCGCGGACCGCGGACCACGGCGCAACCTCGGACTCCTGCGGGTCGGACCCTGGCGCCTCGCCGACGACGGTGTGGATCCCCTCGACCGGGTCGCCCTCGGTGTCCGTCACGTACACGTCGTCGTGGCCCTTGGTCCCGCCGGTGCCGATGACCAGGTGGACCAGGCCCTTGTCGGAGTCCAGGTTGGTCAGGTCGGTGCTGACGACGTGCGGCCGCAGGAGGGTGCCGGAGTCGGTGCCGTGCACGACAAAGCTGCGCTCGTAGTCATGGTCATGGCCGGCCAGCACGAAATCGACGCCGTACTTGTCGAGCAGGGGCATCCAGCTCTCCCGGATGCCGAGGTCGGACCCGCCCGCGTCGGAGGTGGACATGGCCGGCTGGTGCGTGACGGCGACGATCCAGTCGATCGACTTGTCGACTCGCGCCTGGCGCAGCGTGCGCTCCAGCCATCTCTCCTGCTCGCCGCCGGAATAGCCGAGCAGGTACTGGGCGTCGCCGGTGCTGAGGAACGTCCCGCAGTCGTTCTGGAAGCAGACGTCGTTGTTGTCCAGCATGACGAACAGCACCGAGCCGACCTGGAAGCTGTACCAGTTGCCCTCGAAGTCGGGCGAATGGTTCTTCGGCAGGGTGAAGCGGGTCTGGTAGGACAGGTAGCCCTGCGGGCCATTGCCCGGCTCGTTCTCGTGGTTACCCAGCGTGGGCATCCACGGCCGGTTCGCGGCCGAGAGCTGCGTGTTGTTGAAGTACTCGGCCCAGACCTGCGGCTGGGTCAGCTGGTTGGAGTTGGCGTAGGACAGGTCGCCGTTGACCAGGTGCACGACCGGGTCGAATTGCTCGACTGCCGCGGCGAGCGAGATGGCGTTGAGCGACGCCTTGGCGAAGGCGGTGTCACCGCAGGCAAGGTCTCCGACGCTGGTGAAGCGGAACGGCACGCGGCCCTCGGGCGCGGTGCGGAACGCGCCGGAGACCTGGGTCTCGCCGTTGCTGACGATCCTGTACACGTAGTCGGTGCCGGGCCGCAGGCCCTCGATCCTGGCGTGCTGGGCGATCGTCTGGATGCCGTTGTTGGCGTCCGTGTAAGCGCGGGTCTCGGCCGGGACCCTGCGACCGAAGCCGCCGGCCGGGGTGCCGACCAGCACCGTCGGCCTGGATACCGAGGTCGGGGTCACCCAGGACACGGCGATCTCACGGGCCGGGTCCTGACCGAAGGTCAGGTGAACCTGCTCAGCGGTGACCGTGTCGGCCTTCGCGGCCTGCTGCCACAGGGCCGGGCCGCCTATCACCAGACCGCCGACTGTGACGCCGACGCCGCCGATGAACGACCGGCGCGAGATGCGGACGCGCTCCAAGCTCTCCGTCATTTACTGTCCTTCCCGGGCACGCAGACAAAACAGACCAAGGCTCCCGGTCCGGAGGGTCGGCAAGCCAAATTGAAAGTGGACGACCCGTTAACAATTAACAGCAGTTAAATACTGCATGTAACAGAGCTGCCCATAGCCCGCTGTCAGCAGGCCGATGCCGGGCAGAGTCCCTGCTGACGCGACGCGTCAGGTGAGGTAATCGCGTGCCTGGCCGACTCCGGCGCGTTCTCAGCTGGGCAGCAGCCTCAGTACCGCATCGGCGAGGCGGTCATAGTCGTCGGGGGTGTTGTACGGGGCGGCGGCGATGCGCAGGTAGCCGGCTCCGCCGATGCTGACCGGCGCTACCTCGACCCGCTGCCGCGACAGATCCTCGTAGAACGCATCGACCTGGCCGGGCGAGCTGAGCGCACCACCGGGCAACGGCACGAGCCGCATGGCCGGGGCCGGCGTGACCGGCAGCTGAGCGAGCGTCACCCCGAGAGCCTCGGCCACTTTCTTCTGGCCGTCGGTGACCAGGTCGGTGAGCCGCGCCACGGCGCTCCAGCCGCCGCGCGCCGCCCAGTACGCCAGGCCGTCCCCGGCGGCCAGCCAGCCGGCGTAGTCCCCCGTGCCCGGCACGTCGAACGAGCGGGCGTACCCGTCCTCAAGCTGCCAGCTGAGCACGGTCGGCGTCACCTCGGCGCCCGGGCGGCTCCACAGGATGGCGCTGCCCCGCGGGGTGTAGGCCCACTTGTGCAGGTTGCCGATCCAGTAGTGCGCGCCGAGCCCGGCGATATCGTCGGGCAGCTGGCCTGGTGCGTGGGCAGCATCGGCCAGCACCAGCGCCCCGGTGCCGGCGACAGCGGCAGCAACCCGCGCGACGGGAACGACCGTGGCGGTCGGTGAGGTGATCCGGTCAACCACGACCAGCCTGGTGCGGGGCGAGCAGGCGCCGGCGTACGCCGCGACGATGTCGTCGTCCTCGGCGCCGACGGGGAAGTCTGCCTCGGCGACCAGCCCGCCAGCCCGCGCGGCGTGGTGACCCAGCGCCATGCGGACTGCCCCGTAGCCCTGCGAGCCGATCACCAGCTCGTCGCCAGGCCGCAGCCGCAGCGAGCCGAGCACCGCCGAGACGCCCTCGGAGACGTTGCGCACCCACGCCGCACGAGACGGGTCGACGCCGAGGAAACCAGCCGCCTGCTCGCGCGCCGCCGCCACCAGGCCGGGGACCTCGAAGCGGTTGAACCGGTGCGGATTGCGCTCGGCACGCTCACGCCACGCGGCCGCGGCCCGGCGCACCGCGACCGGGGCAACGCCGAACGCGCCGTGGTTGAGATGGACAACGTCAGGGTCGAGGCCGAAGGCGTCGATCTGGGCAGCATCCACGGGCTGATTGTGCCACCGGGCAAGGCGCGCTCCGGCCCGGCCGCTCCCCCGCGCTGCGGAGCACCGGTTCCTTCCGGGAGACGGCCCGGCGGCTCACTTGGCTTGCGTGGCCGGCGATGTGTCAGGGCCGCTGGCCGCGCCCGGCGGGCGGTGCTCGGTGATCCAGCTGTCGATGCGCTCCCACCATCCGTACAGCCACTGCAGCTGGGCCTCGTGGTCGAGCTCCCGCGGCACCTCAGCTGCTGGCACCCGCCACCACCGGGCCCTGATCACCTGGTCCATCGGCAGGTTCCGCCAGATGTCGCCGATGCTCACCAGGGCGTCGAGCCCGGCGTGCGCCACGAAGATCACGTCGGCCTCGGGGCAGGCGGCGATCGCGGTGAGCGCGCCGCCGGTGCGCGGCGGCAGCATGTTCGGCATCGCCCTGGCGCGCGCGGCCAGGTCGCCCCGGCCGAGCTGCTCCAGCCGCCGGATACCGCGCAGCCACCGGCCGGGGGTCCAGTTCCCGCCCTCCGGGAAGAGCACCAGCGCGCCCAGCCGGTCCAGGCCGCGCGCCAGTCGCTCAATTTGAGAAACGAAGAGCTTGTCGCCAGTCCGGTGACCGGACACGAACACGTTGGGCAGCCGGTTGGCGACCACGTCGAGGCCGGGGTCGAGCTGCAGCGCGGCCTTCATGACCACTCGCGGCCTGCGCTGGTACACGCTCAGCAGGTGGCGTACCAGCAGGAACGAGTCACCAGGCCCGGCGTGACGGCTGAGCACGATGACGGGCCCGGCCAGCCGCGCTGCCTGCTCCCGTGCGTCGAGCTCCGGCTCGTCCACCTCGACCCGCACCTTGAAGGTCGAGGTGCCGGCCCGGTACAGCAGGTCGAGGAACCACCGCATGATCGCGTAGTGCCGGTCCTGGTACGGCTCGGTGCGCAGCCGGCCGCCGAGTCCGCTGGCGACCCACAGGCCCAGGCACATGAACAGCGCTGCGGTCTCGCCGGCGAGCCAGACTAGCGCGAAGCTGAGCAGCCGCAGGCTGCGCAGCCGGCCGGGACGCGACCGGCCAGCCAGCCCGAGTGCCAGCGTCACGACGGCCAGTAATGGAGAGAGAACCAGCACGCCGGCCGCGACGACGACGAGCAGCGGCGCCAGGATGAGCCGCCGCAGGATCCTGGGTGGGAGCATGGCCGCTCCTCGTTCTTCCGGGTAGTGGCTGTCGGTGTGGCGGGCCGAGCTGGCGGGGCGCCGGGGCCGCGGGCGGCCCGGCAGGTCAGGTCCTGGCCAGCTCGGCCAGGTAACGGGCGGAGGCTGTGTAGGCACGCTCTATGCTGCCGCCGACCCTAGTGGAGTCCCGGTAGCGCAGCTGGGAAAGGTCGGTTGACTGGCGCAGAGCGCCGGCCGGCAGCACGTGGACTCGTACCTCGTCGGGAAGCGCTGACATCTCCTCCAGGAAGCGGTGCCGCCGCGCGATCTCGAAGGCGACCAGGCCCACTTCCCACGGCCGGCGCGGCACCGTGAGCGGGCTCTCGATGCGGCCGACTTGCAGCACGTAGATGGTGCTCGCACCGAGGCTGATGGCGCGCCCCACGGGGATGGAGTCGACTAGCCCGCCGTCGAAGAAGTGCTCGCCATCGATCTCCACCGGCGGCAGCAGGCCAGGCACAGCGCAGGAGGCCAGCACTGCGGTGGCCAGCGGCCCGGCGCTGAACCAGCGCGCGCTGGCGTGCTCGATGCTGGCGGCGACGCAGTGCATCGGCAGGCTGAGATCGGCGAAGTCGGCAGCCGGCAGCGTGTCGGTCAGCATCTGGCGCAGCGGCTCGATCGAGTGCAGGTGCGTGCCCGACCTGGCCAGCCGCGCGGCCCGGCCCCACAGGGTCTCGCTGAATGCCGTGCGCAGCGCCTCGCCCTGCCAGAGCTGGCTAAGCCGCGCCGCGCCGGTCGCCGGATCGGCGGCGACGAAGACGCCGTTGATAGCCCCGACCGACGTGCCCACCACCAGGTCAGGCACGATGCCTGCCTCAGCAAGCGCGCGCAGCATGCCGACCTCGCTGGCGCCGAGTATGCCGCCGCCGCCAAGCACGAACGCGGTCGTCACCGGCGAGCCACCTCCTCATCGTTCAGGAAAGCAGACCACGGCGCTGCCAGGACCCGCCACTAGCGCCGCGCGCTCTCCCCGCCAGCGCTCGCCGGCCGGGCCAGCGCGCCTTTCCTGGCCAGCGCGCCTTCCTGGCCAGCGCTGTCGCCCGATTACTGGCATGGCAGGCTAATCGGCGTGTTCTACCTCAGGCGGCCGTCAGCTGCGGTGCTCGACCGGATCGTCAGCGAGCAGAAATCCCGCGAGCTGACCTACGCCGAGCACGGCGCCACCTCGGCGGAGCTGCCGGCCGGCTACCGGCACGATCGCTGGCACGCCGATCTAGGCCCGTTCGACCCCGCCAGCTTCGAGCTGGCATCGCGGGCGCTGATGAGCTGGCGCATCCAGCTGGGCGCCGGGCTGACCTGCTGGCCGGGAGCCGCCATCAAGCCAGGCTCTACGTTCGTCCTGCTCATGCGGCTGCCGTTGGTGTTCGCGACCGCCGCAGGCCGGGTCGTGACCGTGCTGGATGAGCCGGAGCGCTGCGGCTTCGCCTATGGCACCCTGCCCGGCCACCCGGAGCAAGGTGAGGAGTCCTTCCTTGTCGCCCGCGAGGGGGACCGCTTCGCCTTCCGTGTTGTCGCGTTCTCCCGGCCGCGGCAGCTGGCAGCCAGGCTTGGCGCGCCGGTGAGCCGGGCGCTGCAGCTTCGCGCGAACCGCCGCTACCTGGACACGATGCGCGAGGTCGTCGGTGTTCCGCCCGGCGGCCGGCCGGCCCGGTGAAGGTCGTCGTCGCGGGCGGCAGCGGATCGCTCGGCCGGCTGATCAGCGCCGATCTCGCCCGAGCCGGTCACGAGGTCGTGGTGCTCACCCGGCGGCCGCGGCCGGGCGTGCCTGGCCGGCAAGTGCCGTGGGACGGGCGCACCCGCGGCGCATGGGCGGACGAGCTGTCCGGCGCGGCGCTGATCAACCTGTGCGGCGTGCTGGTCGACCGGCCGCCGACCGCAGCGAACATCGCGCTGCTCACCAGGTCCAGGGTCGAGCCGACGCTGGCGCTGGCCGAGGCGGCCCGGCTGGCTGGCGCTCCGCTGGCGTGGATCCAGATGAGCACCCTGGCGATCTACGGCGATGCCGGCGACCAGGTCCTGGACGAGACGGCGCGGCCGGCCGACGGGCCGCCGCAGATGGCTGGCGTGGCCAGGGCGTGGGAGGAGGCGGCGGCCTCGGCCACGGCCGGGCGGGTGGTGGTACTGCGCACCGGCATCGTGCTCGACCCAGCCGGGCCGGCCATGCGCCGGCTGTGCTCGCTGGTCCGGTTCGGGCTCGGCGGCCGGATCAGCAGCGGGCGGCAGTGGGTCAGCTGGCTGCACGCGGCCGACTTCCTCGCCATCATGCGGGCCGCGCTGACTGACCGGAACCTGGCCGGGATCACGCACGCGACGAGCCCGAATCCGGTCACCAACGCCGAGCTGATGGCCGGCCTGCGGCACGTGCTGCGCCGGCCGCCTGCTCCCCCGACGCCGGCCTGGCTGCTGCAGGCCGGGGCGCTGCTGCTGCGGTCTGACCCGGCGCTGGCCCTGACCGGCCGCAGGTGCGTCCCCGGCAGGCTCCTGAACAGTGGCTTCGCTTTCAGCCACGCCGACATCGAGCCTGCCCTGGCGGACTTGCTGCGGCGTACCTGAGGCCGCCGCCAGGCTCGGCTGCGTGGCGGCTACCGGCAGATGAAGGCAGCAAAGTCACCGGCTGTGCGGAAGGCGCCCTCGGCGTCGATGACTGCCTGCACCCGCTCGCATACTTCCCCGGCGACCTGCGCCCAGGGCCGCGCGACCTCGCCCTGGTAGTAGCCGGTCAGGCTGTTCACGTAGCCGGCCGCGACCGCGGCATCAGTGATGATCACCTCTCGGACCGGGGCGGGACGGACGCACGTCACTTCCGCGAAGGCGGCGCGCAGCTGCGCCGTCGCTGTCTCCGCGCTGAACGCGGACCCGGTCGGCGCGCCCATCCGCCAGCCTGCCGCTGCGCCGCGGGCGGCCAGGCTGATGAGGTCGCGCAGCGAACGCAGATGCCGGGCGCCGGTCGTGACTGCCACGCAGGTGCCCCCGTCCGCCAGCACCCTGCGCAGCTCGCTGATCGCGGTACCGCGATCAGGCACGAGGTCCAGCAGGTGCCCGGCGAGCACGGCGCCGAAGGCGCCATCACTGGCCGGAAGCGCGGTCACGTCCGCGTTCAGCACTGCTCGATGGCCAGCGCCGGCCAGCATGCCGGCAGACAGGTCCACGCCGAGCGCCGCCGCTCCCCTGTCCTGCAGCGCCCGCAGGTAAAGCCCGTTCCCGCAGCCGGCGTCGAGCACCCGCATCCCCGGCCGCACGCCGGCCAGGTCCAGCACCCAGCTGGTGAAGTCGAAAACCGGCTGCTGGCATTGCCACAGCCGCTGCCGGGCGCTGAGGTTACGCGCGTCCGCGTACTGCCCCGCCGGGTTCAGGTCCACCCGGCTCACTATGGCCCACCCGGCAGCTCAGAGGCCGCTCCCCCGGCCTGCGCGGCGAAACTGTGACACCGTTGATCACGCTGCGTGATCGATGGTTGCGCGCCAGCGGCGGGAACGATCTTGGCTGTTGCCCTTGGATCGTGGTTTCATGGCCTGCTCAGCACCACCGCAGGAGGGAGGGGGCGCAGGGTGCCGACCAGCCGGCTGGAAGCGTTCAGTGACGGCGTGCTCGCGATCATCATCACGATCATGGTGCTGGAGCTGAAAGTGCCCGAGGGCCACCGTTTTGCCGACCTCGTCCACACGACCGGCGGCGGGCTGCTGACCTACCTGCTCAGCTTCGTCTACGTGGGCATCTACTGGAACAACCACCACACCATGTTCCGCCTGGTCCGGCGGGTCACTGGCGGGGTGCTGTGGGCGAACCTGGCGCTGCTGTTCTGCCTGTCGCTCTTCCCGTTCACGACCGAGTGGCTCGACAGGTCGGGCTTCGCGCAGACGCCCGTCGTCATCTACGGGGTCAACCTGGCCGTGGCGGCCACTGCCTACTTCGTGCTCCAGACAGTGATCATCCGGCACCAGGGCCCGGAGTCGTCCCTGCGGCGGGCCGTCGGCACCGACGTCAAGGGCAAAGCCTCCCCCGTCTTCTACCTCGTCGGGATTGTCAGCGCTCTCGCCATCGATCCGGCCACGCACATCGGCATCGGGATCGCCCTGGCCTGCTATGTCGCCGTGGCGATCATGTGGATCGTCCCCGATCGCCGCATCACCAGGGTGCTCCGTGAGGAGCAGCGGTCTGACTAACGCGGCGGACATGCGGCCCGGTGAGGCCGGTCAGACGAAGATGCGGCGGGTGACGGTGCCATTGCCAATGGTGCCGCCGCGCCACAGGCTGAACTCATCGCCGGCCGAAAGGCAGCCGGCCGGATCGCTGCCGAGCGCCACCACCGTCATGATCTTGTGAGCGTCGCCCGGCTGGTACTCCTCCACGCTGGTCACCAGCGCGCTGAGCATCCGCAGGTCGCCGGTGTCGTGGTCACGTGCCCGGATCACCACCCGGCCCGCGCCGCTCAGCTGAGCCTGCCGGGCGTCTGCGGCCGGCGGCCTGAGCGTCACCAGGGCCTGGAACTTGTAGCGCTTCATGCACATCACCACCAGCCGCCATCCAGGCGCAAGCCGTGCCGCTGATCAGCGCGACCGCTGCCCGCCAGCATCACCGCAACATTTGTATCGTAGCACGATATAAATGGCGACGCGCCGGCTAGGTCAGCGAGCTTGCTGCGTGCCCGCCGCAGCGCGCGGCGGGCGGATCTTCCCCCACAGCCCGCGCAGCATCATCCCGGCCACGACGCTCTTCGGCATCTCGTTAAAGATCAGCACGTCAGCGAAGACGTGCCTGCCCCGGCGGCCGGCCGCGGATCGCGCCTGGTCCCGCACGCTCACTAGCTGCCGCACGGTCATCTGCAGCGGCGGCTCGTCCGGCTGGTACAGGCAGCCGAGCGGGTAATCGCGGCCCGACGTGGTGGTCATCTCGATGTGGCAGCCCATGACGTGGGTGACCGGGCGGCTGGTCGCGAGCTGCACCATGCGGTCCAGGGTGTCCAGGAACGCCGGGTAATCGAACGCGTACAGCCGCCCAGGCAGCACGGTGTCGCCGGTCAGCAGGAAGCCGCTCTACGGGTCATAGATGGTGATCGCCGCCGCGTGATGGCCGGGGCTGCCGGTGACCTCCAGCACCCGGCCGCCCAGGTCGAAGGTGGTGACCTGGGCGGGCCAGCTGGTGAAGCCGAAGAACTCCTGCACGGCGGCCGGCTCGCGGCCGACGACGGTGGTCAGCGGACGGCCGGCGAACTGGCCGTCGCCAGCCACGTGATCGCCGTGACCGTGCGTGTGCGCGACCACGAGCTGGTAGTCCTGCCGCCTGTTGCGCTCTAGCCAGCTGCTGATCAGCCCGTCGACGATGTCCAGCAGCGGGCTGTCAGCCGGCTGCTCGCGCGCCCCGGTGTCCAGCAGCAGCGCGCGCTCGTTGCCGAACATCAGGTAGAGGAACGGCGCCTCGTAGCTGACCGCCTTCGCCTGGCGCAGCACGTAAGTGTGCGGGTCATAGGCGTGCACCTGGAACTTCGGGTCGGCCGGCTCGCCGCGCCGGGTGCCATGGATCCACCGGACGTCCAGGTCGCCGTGCACCGGCGCGCCGGCTGTGAAGTCGATCAGCGTGCTGGTCATGGGCTACCGCCTTCGCTCGTCCGGCCCGGCATGCGACGCGCAGCGGGTTCCGCGGGTCAGAATTCTGCCAGCAACGGGCGGCGGCTTCCCGCCGGTCTCCGGCAGGCCGTGCCGCGCCCGCCAGCCGGAGCGGCCCGGGCGGCGGGCGAAGGATGGCGTCCGCGTCGTGGGCGCGATGCTAGCGCGGCGGCCCGCCGGCCACCCGGCCGACGATCTCGGCGGCGAGCTCGCGCAGCTTGATGCTGCGGTTGTTCGAGGCGCGGCTGAGCGTCGCGAATGCCTCCGCCGCCGTGCACCGTGACTCAGCCATGATGATACCGATCGCCTGGTCGATGACTGACCGGGACTGCATCGCCTGGTGCAGCTGCCCGGCGAGCGCGTGCGCCTCGGCGTAGCGGCCGGCGACCATGATGGCGGCGGCGGCCGGGGCGGTGAACAGCGCGACGACCTTCTCGTCCAGGTGGTCGAAGCCGTCTGTGCCGCGGCTGGACAGGTTCAGCGCGCCGAGCGGCCGCTCCCCCGTGCCAAGCCCCGCGGCCAGGTAACTGTGCAGGCCAAGCCCGGTAGCCAGGCTGGTGAACTCGGGCCAGCGCTCGGTTGCCTCGCCCAGCGTCCACCGGTTCACCTGCTGGCGGCGGGCAGCGTCCAGGCACGGGCCATCGCCCAGCGCGTACTGGCGCCGGTCCAGCTCGTAGGTGCCGTCATCGGTTGCCACGACGGTGCCCGGCTGGCCCTGGTCGTCGAGGACGGTCACGCTGGCCGCGTCGCATCCGGGCACCAGGCCGAGCGCGAGCGCGAGGATGCTGTGCAGCGTGTCGCGGACTGAGGAGTCCTCGGTCATCCGCAGCGTCAGCCCGATCAGCGAGCCGACCAGGTCCTCGTACCGGCCGCCAGGCAGCTCCTCCTGATCGGCCAGGTCCTTGCTGGTCACCGCGGCCTCCTTCGCAGATCGGCGCCTCCGCGCCACTACCCGGGCAGGCCGGCCCTAAGCACGCGGCGGCGATCGTGCAGCCCGGTAACCGGCACGCCCAGGCACGCTGCCGTCCTGTCCGCGCTGAGGCCGGCCTGCTCGGCCCCGTCCAGCAGGCCGGCCTCGAGTCCGTCGAGGTAGCTGCGCAAGCTGCGGACCAGCACCAGGGCGTCAGCGAGGTCGAGCGGATCAGCCGCCTGGCCGCCGGCCGTCTCCGCCAGCACCGCGCCGACAGCACGGACGTCGCGGACCAGGCGGGCGCGCAGCTCCCTGGGCGTCTGGGCATCGCTGACCCGGTACCGCGAGGCAAGCCGCAGCCGGGCGGCGGCCAGCAGGCCCGGATCGGGCGGGCCGGACACGGCTACCGGCGGCTCAGCGGGCAGCGCCGCCAGGCCGGCCGGCCTGCTGCCAGCGGGAGAAAGCCCGGGCAATCCCGGCGCGGAGGCGGCTAGATCGGTGCCGACAGGCCGAAGCTCGGATGGCGCCGGAAGCGGCCCGTCCGCCGCCGCCGGGGCAGGGGAAACGCGCTCTGCTGTGCCGTCGGACATGCGTGGGCTCCAGCCGTATATACGGGCGGAGGCAGCCACGCTGCTGGGCCACATCCTGGAAAGGGCGCACTAGGCGCCCTGAAAGTATGATCAAGCCGTCATCGCACGTCAAGCCGCCCGGAGCCGGGAAAGATCAGCTCGTGTTATGCGGCCGCGGTGGCTGCTGATCCGCGGCCGGCACCGGCGGCGGATCAGTCCTTGTCGTTTTTTCGCTAGACCCGGAGCCCGCCAGGCCCGGATGCTGAACGGGTGCGCGAGAACCGCGAGGCGATGGTGCGGGCGTTCCAGGCCAAGGACGCCCGCTTCGACGGATGGTTCTTCGGCGCGGTAACCACCACCGGCATCTACTGCCGGCCTTCCTGCCCCGCCGTGCCGCCCCGGCCGGAGAACATGCGGTTCTACCCGAGCGCCGCCGCCGCGCAGCAGGCGGGTTACCGCGCCTGCAAGCGCTGCCGGCCGGACGCCAGCCCTGGCTCGCCACAGTGGAACGAGCGCGCCGACCTAGTCGCGAGGGCCATGCGGCTGATCGCCGACGGGGTGATCGACCGGGCGGGCGTGCCCGGCCTGGCCGCCCGGCTCGGCTACAGCGTGCGGCAGGTCGAGCGGCAGCTGCTCGCCGAGCTCGGTGCCGGGCCGCTCGCCCTGGCCAGGGCACAGCGCGCGCAGACAGCCAGGCTGCTGATCGAGACCAGCGCCGTGCCGATGGGCGAGGTGGCCTTCGCGGCCGGCTTCGCCAGCATCAGGACGTTCAACCAGACGGTGCAGGAAGTCTTCGCGCTCTCCCCCACCGACCTGCGCCGCCGCGCGCGCAGCGCGGTGCCGCCGGGCGCTGCCGGCGTGGTGCCGCCTGGTGCCGGCGGCGCGCTGCCGCTGCGGCTGCCGTTCCGCGCGCCGCTGTGCCCGGACAGCCTGTTCGGCCATCTGGCCGCGACCGCCGTGCCCGGCGTGGAGGAATGGCTGGCCGGCGCCTACCGGCGGACCCTGCGGCTGCCGGAAGGCACCGGCGTCGTCGGCCTGCGGCCGCAGCCCGACCACATCGCCTGCCAGCTCGCGCTCACCGACCTGCGCGACCTGCCGGTCGCGATCAGCCGGTGCCGGCGGCTGCTCGACCTGGACGCCGACCCGGCGGCGAGCGGGGAGCTGCTGCGCGCGGATCCTGTGCTCGCCCCGCTGGTGGACAAGGCGCCCGGCCGGCGGGTGCCGCGGACGGTCGACGCGGCCGAGTTCGCGGTCCGCGCGGTACTCGGCCAGCAAGTCTCGACGGCAGCTGCCCGCACGCACGCGGCACGGCTCGCGGCCTCGCTCGGCGAGCACGTTGACGATCCGGCCGGCGGCCTGACCAGGCTCTTTCCCCGCATGGACGCGCTCGCCGCGGTCGGTGATGACGCCCTGGCGCTGCCGGCCTCGCGCCGGGCCACCTTCCGCGCCCTGGCGGGCGCGCTGGCCGCGGGCCGCATCAACCTGGGCCCGGGCAGCGACTGGGCGGCCGCCAGGGCAGCGCTGGCTCAGGTGCCGGGCGTCGGGGGCTGGACGATAGAGACGATCGCGATGCGGGGCCTCGGTGACCCTGACGCCTTCGTTCCCCGTGATCTCGGGGTCCGGCGGGCAGCGCGCGAGCTCGGCCTGCCCGACGCGGCGGGGGCGCTGACCGAGCGGGCCGGGCCGTGGCAGCCGTGGCGCGCGTACGCGGTGCAGTACCTGTGGGCCACCTCAGACCACCCGATCAACCAGCTGCCGGGCTGACCAGGCCTGGCAGCTTCAGGCAGGAAGGAAGCAGATGAGTACCAGCAGCGTGGCCGGCCGGCGGGCGCACCTGGTCGTGGACAGCCCGGTCGGCCCGATCACGCTGGTCGCCGCCGACGGCGCTCTGGCCTGGCTGCACATGGCCGAGCAGCGCTACCCGCCGGCCGCTGACAGCTTCGGCCCGGCAGACGCCGCCGCGCTGGCCGAGCCGGCCAGGCAGCTCGCCGAGTACTTTGCCGGCACCAGGACGCGCTTCGACCTGGCGCTGGCGCTCGGCGGCACAGCTTTCCAGCAGCGTGTCTGGCAGGAGCTGCAGGCCATTCCCTACGGCGAGACGGTCTCCTACGGCGAGCTGGCCAGGCGGATCGGCCAGCCGACCGCCAGCCGGGCGGTCGGCCTGGCCAACGGCCGGAACCCGGTCGGCATCATCGTGCCCTGCCACCGCGTGGTCGGCGCCGACGGCAGCCTGACCGGCTACGGCGGCGGGATCGGGCGAAAGCGGTACCTGCTCGCGTTCGAGCAGCGAGTCAGCGGGCGCACCCTGGTCTGAGCGCCACCCACCCGGACGTGGCACGGAGAAATAGTTCCAAAATCCGTGAACCGATCGGTGATCAGGAACGTTTGGGCGTCGTGCGCTCGTCAGGGCCGGGTATCTGGCCTTACGGTCTGCAGAAGCGGCACATAGCGGAGTGCGCCGGGGGGATCGGGCACCAGGACACCTGGGCAAGGTGGATGAACCAGGCCATATTCGGCAACATGGGCGGCGAGGCCAACGCCTTCGTCGGCAGGGAGCGCGAGCTGGCCGAACTGCGCCAGGCAGCGCGGTCCAGCCGCGCGCTCACCCTCTGCGGGGCGGGCGGGATCGGCAAGACCAGGCTGGCGCTGCAGCTGATGGCTTCCCTCGGCGGTGACTTTCCCGACGGTGTCTGGTTCGTGGAGCTGGCCGACCTGCGGCAGCCCGAGCTGGTTGTCTCCCGCATCGCCTCAGTGGTCGAGGTCACCGAGGAGCCGGGCCGGCCGCTGCTGGAGACGCTGGCTGAGGCGCTGCGCGGGCGCCGCATGCTGCTCGCCCTCGACAACTGCGAGCACCTGATCGATGAGTGCGCCCGCACCTGCCAGCGGCTGCTGGCGAGCGCGCCGGGGCTGCGGGTCATCGCGACCAGCCGGGAGCCGCTGCGAGTGGCCGCCGAGGCGGTCTGGCAGGTGCCGCCGCTGTCCTTGCCGCCGGCCGGTCCCGACACGGTCATGTCGGCCGGCTCCGACGCCGTGCGGCTGTTCGCCGAGCGGGCGGCGGCCGTGCATCCCGGCTTCGTGCTCGACCCGGCCAACGCCGCAGCGACTGCGGCGATCTGCCGCGCCCTGGACGGCATGCCGCTGGCCATCGAGCTGGCCGCCGCGTGGGTGCGGGTGCTGTCCGTGCCGCAGATCAAGGCCAGGCTTGGTGACCGGTTCGGCCTGCTGACCAGCGGCGAGCGCACCGCGCCGCCCCGGCAGCGCACCCTGCGCGCCGCTATCGACTGGAGTTACGACCTGCTGAGCGAGCCCGGCCGGGTGCTGCTGCGCCGCCTGTCGGTCTTCGCCGGCTGGTCGCTGGACATGGCCGAGCAGGTCTGCGCGGATGGTGACCCGCCAGCGGGCAGCGTCCTTGACCTGCTCAGCACCCTGGTCGACCAGTCGCTGGTGGTGACCGAGCTGATCACCGCCGGCGAGATCAGGTACCGGCTGCTCGACACCGTCCGCGAGTACGCGGCGTCACGGCTGGCCGAGGCCGGCGAGTCCGCGCTGCTCCAGGCCAGGCTGCGCGACTACACGCTGCGCGAGGTGGAGCGCCTGTCCAGGGTCGGGATGGCACTGACCGCTGCTTCGTGGGGCGAGCGGGTCGAGGTGTTCCGCCGGTTCGACGCCGATGTCGGCAACCTGCGGCTGGCGCTCAGCTACAGCCTGGCTCAGCGGGACGCCGAGGCCGGGCTGCGGATCTGCGCCGCCGCCCGGCCGGTCTGGATCGTCCGCGGCTCCTACGCGGAGGGCGCCGAGTGGCTGGACTCGTTCCTGAGCCTGGACCTGCCGCCGGACCGCGCGGCGGTGCGCGGGCCTGCCCTGATCTCCCGGGCGCAGCTCGCGCTGCCCAGCGACCCGGCCAGGGCCGAGCAGCTCGCTGCGGCCGGGCTCGAGCTGTGCCGCTCGGCCGGCGACGACGAGTGGAGCGCCGCGGCGCTGAACCTGCTCGCCGAGGCGGCGCTGCACGGCGGCCGGGCCGGCCAGGCAGCCGAGCTGGCTGGCCAGGCGATCAGCGTGGCGCGCCGGACTGCTGACCGGTGGAACGAGGGCTATGGGCTCGGCACGGCGGCTGCGGCAGCCGGGCGGGGCGGGCGGCTGCCTGAGGCACAGCAGCTCGCCGATGAGTCGCTGGCCGTGATGCGCGCCATCGACCACCAGTGGGGCGCGGCGCGTACCCTGCTCGGGCTTGGCGACCTGGCCAGGCTGACCGGAGACGCCGGCAGCGCCAGGGACCGTTACGCCGAGGCGCTGCGGATCCTGCGCGAGGTCGGCGCCCGGCCGGAGATCGCCAGGTGCCTGGCGGGCCTCGGCCGGATCGCGATGGATCAGGGTGACCTGGCGCTCGCCAGGCAGCGGCTGACCGAGAGCATCGAGCTGAGCCATGCCATCGGCAGCCGGATCGGCGTGATCCGGGCGCTGGAGGCGTTCGCCGCGCTTGAGGTCAGGGCCGGGCGGGCCGAGCGCGCGGTGCAGCTCGTGGCTGCCGCGGCGGCGAGCCGCGAGGCAGCCAGGTTCCCGCCCGCCGGGCCGGCCAGGACCAGGCGGATACTCGACGCCGCGGGCGCTGGCGAGCCGGAGCTGTCCCGGCTCTGGGCCGCGGGCAGCGCGCTGGCCGGCGCTGACGCGGTTGCCCTGGCGCTGGACTGGCAGCCAGCCGCCGAGCCGGCCCGGCTGCGGCCGGCCAGGCGCTCCGGCCGGGCCCCGTCGCCGGCCGTGGCACCAGGTCCGCTGACGCCGCGCGAGCGCGAGATCGTGACGCTGATCGCCCAGGGCTGCAGCAACAAGGCGATCGCCGAGGCACTGGTGATCAGCCCGGCCACGGCGGCCAGGCACGTGGCCAACATCCTCGGCAAGCTGGGCTTCACCTCCCGCGCGCAGATCGCCGCCTGGGCGCCGGGCAGCCACGCCGCCGATCGCGGCTGACGGGCTCAGCCAGGCTCAGCTGCCTGGCTCCAGGCAGAACTCGTTGCCCTCCGGATCGGCCATGACGACCCAGCCGACGTCCGGCCGCTGGTCACTGACGACACTCGCGCCGAGGCCAGCCAGCCTCGCGATCTCCTCGTCCTGCGTGCGGTCGGCAGGCACGATGTCCAGGTGCACCCGGTTCTTCGCGCCCTTCGGCTCGGGCACGGCGGTGAAGTAGAGCCTGGGCACTCCGGCCGGCCCGGTGACCGCGTACTCCTGCGGCGAGTAGGGCTGGCTGACCGGCCAGCCGGTGACCCCGGCCCAGAACCGGGCGACTAGCTGCGGGCGCTGGCAGTCGATGGTGATGTTGAGCAGGTAGGAACTCACGAGAACTCCGCTCCGCTAGCGGGCGCTCGCACCGCCTGCGCGTGCGGCGGGAAGCGCGCCGGTCATCGCTGACATGGACGTGCGCCTCCCTTCCCTGCCCGGCACAGGCGCTGGCCTGATCGGGACCAGTATCTCAGGCCCGGCCCGGCAGCTCAGCCTGGGCGAAGAGCGCGCTGACCGACTCGCCCTCGTGGATCCGCCTGATCGCCTCGGCGAGCGCCTGCGCTAGCGAGATGACGTGCAGCTTCGGATCGCGCTCGCTGTCCGGGATGGGCACCGTGTTGGTGCAGACCACTTCCTGCACCTGCGGCGCGGCGGCGATGCGCTTCAGCGCCCCGTCGCAGAACAGGCCGTGCGTGCAGGCGATGCTGACCGAGCGTGCGTCCCGCTCGCGCAGCCGGGTGAGCAACTCGATGATGGTCGTGCCGCGGGCTATCTCATCGTCAAGCACGATCACGTTCCGCCCGCTGACATCACCGATGATCGAGCTGATCGTCACCTTGTCGTCGTTGTGCCGCTCCTTGGTGCCAGCGGCCACCGGCAGGCCGAGCATCCTGGCCAGCGCCGAGGCAGGCTTGGCGTTCCCCAGGTCGGGCGAGACGACCACCGTGCCGGCCAGGTCACGGCCGCGGTAGTGCCCTGCGATCTCGCGCAGCGCGTGCAGGTGGTCGACGGGCACCGAGAAGAAGCCGTGCACCTGGGGCGCGTGCAGGGTCATCGTCAGCACCCGGCCGGCGCCGGCCGTGACCAGCAGGTCGGCGACGAGCCTGCCGCCGATCGACACCCGGGGCTGGGACTTCTTGTCCGAGCGCGCGTAGGCGTAGTGCGGGATCACCGCGGTGACCCTGGCGGCCGAGGCGCCGCGGGCCGCGTCGAGCATCAGCAGCAGCTCGACCAGGTGCTCCTGCACCGGCTCGCACAGCGGCTGGATCAGGAAGACGTCCCGCTCCCGGCAGTTGGCCTGCAGCTGGACTTCCAGGCAGTCGTTCGCGAACCTGCGCACGGCGGTCCGCTGCAATGGCACGCCAAGGTGGCCGCAGATCTCCGCGGCAAGGGCCGGGTGGGCGGTACCGCTGAAGACCGCGATCTCGCGCATGAAGCCAAGGCTAACGCCCGGCCCGCTAGCCGGCCGGCCGCTCCTGCGCCAGCTGCCAGCCGGCCAGCCGCAGCCAGCGGCCGGGCTCGGAGATGGCGCGGGCGCGCTGCCCGGCCAGGCTGGCCAGGGCCAGCGCGCGGGTTCCCGGCGGCGGGCTCGCGGCAAGCTCGCCGGCTACCAGCGCGGTCGGCCGGCCCGCCTGGCGGGCAGCGGCGAGCACGGTCCCGGTGACCTTGCCGTCGGCGGATGTCTGGTCGTATCGGCCCTCGCCGGTGATGACCACGTCGGCATCGGCCAGCGCGGCCGGCAACCCGGCGGCGCGGCAGATCTCCGCCGCTCCCGGCGTGATCACCGCTGCCCAGGCGGCTGCGAAGCCGTAGGCGGTGCCGCCTGCCGCGCCGGCGCCCGGCGCATCGCTGTCGCCGCCGAGTACCGCGGCGAGCCGCCGCAGGCCGTCCTCCAGGACGCTGACCTGGCCCGCGTCCGCGCCCTTCTGCGGGCCGAATACCGCCGCCGCGCCGGCCGTGCCAAGCAGCGGCGCGCGCACGTCGGTGAGGCAGGCGGCGCCGCCAGGCGGCGGCGGCGCCAGCGCGCTCAGGTCGGCTGCCGCCAGGCTGGCCAGCGCGCCGCCGCCGGGCGGCAGGACCCGGCCGGCCGCGTCGGTGAAGCGCGCGCCGAGCGCGCTGAGCGCGCCGGCCCCGCCGTCGGTGGACGCCGACCCGCCGAGCGTGATCAGGACCCGGCGAGCGCCCGCGTCCAGCGCCCGCCCGATGAGCTCGCCGGTGCCGGTGGTCTGCGCGCGCAGCGGATCCGGCCTGGCCATGAGCGGCAGGCCGCTGGCCCTGGCCAGCTCCACGACGTGCACCCCGCCGGGCAGCTCAAGCCAGCTTGCGGCGACCGGCTGGCCGGCCGGGCCGGTCACCTCGGCCGGATGCCAGCGGCTGGCCGGGTCGCAGGCGGCGAGGACGTCCAGGGTGCCCTCGCCGCCATCGGCCAGCGGGATCAGCGTGAGCAGGTCAGCAGGCCGGGCCCGGCGCCACCCCTCGGCCAGCGCCGCGGCCGCGCCGGCCGCGCTGATGCTGCCCTTGAACGAGTCGGGGGCGATGACCACGCGCATGACGCTGGCAGGGTGGCGGGCTTGCTAGCGGGCCAGGCCGGTTACGCCGGGCCCGGCTGGACCGCCGCCGTTCGCCCCGGCGTTCCCGCCCGTCCCGCCGTCCCCGCCCGCACCGTCGGAGCTGCCCGCGCCGTCGGCGCCCGTCAGCGGCGGCAGGCCAAGCGCCTCCCTGATGCGCTTCTGGACCTGCTCTGGGGACGGCCGGGCGTCGACGCTCACCACGTACTCCTTGCGGCGGAAGATGTCGAGCACCGGGTTGGTTTTCTCGTGGTACTCGCGCAGCCGCACCGCCAGGGCTTCCTCGGTGTCGTCTTCCCTGGTGACCAGGTCACCGCCGCAAGCGTCGCACTTGCCAGGGGCGTGCGGGCTGTTTGCGATCAGGTTGTAGTCCATGCCGCAGCCCGAGCACAGCCGCCGGGCAAGCACCCGCCGGCGGACCTCGCTGTCGGGCAGTTCCAGCTGGATCACCCCGTCGATGTCGTAGCTCTCCAGGAAGAACTCCGCCTGCCGCCGGTTGCGCGGGAAGCCGTCGATGATGAATCCGTAGTTCCAGTCGTGCTCGCCGAGACGGGCGGAGACCACGCCCTCGACCAGGTCATCGCTCACCAGCTGGCCAGCCGCCATGGTGCGCCGCACCTGGGCGCCGAGCTTGGTGTGGTGCTGCACGTTCCATCGCAGGATGTCGCCGACGCTGATGTGCACCAGGTCAAGATCGCCGGCCAGCAGGGTGGCCTGGGTGCCCTTGCCGCTGCCCTGCACGCCCATGATGACGTATTTCCGCATGCCGCCCACCCTGGCACGGCAGCCGCCAGCGGGCGAGGCTGGGCCAGGTGCTCGCGGCGGCGGTTCCGGTGCTCAGCCTTGCGATTCAGCTGGCTCGCCGGCGCCGGGCAGCGCGAACCTGCGCTCGCACCAGCGCCGCAGTTTCGGGTCAAGCGACGCCCGCAGCTCGGGCCAGTCCTTGCGCAGCAGTGAGGGGTTGAGGAACCGGGCCACGTCGTTGCGCTGGCCCTGGGTCAGCACGATCCCGTACATGCTGCGCCGGGTGCTGTCGTCGGCGACATCGAACTCCCGCATGCCAGGCCAGGACAGGTGCCTGGGCAGCACGATGACCCCCCTGGCCGGCCCGCGCAGGTCCTCGAGCCGGCCTGGCAGCCGCGCCCCAAGCCCGTACCGCCGGGTCAGCCGCTCACCTAGAGACATGGCTCGTATTATCACCGACACGCGGCAGTGCCCAGTGCAGTGACTCGCTGGAACGGCGCGCCGGCAGCGCGTGGGCGGCGGGCCGGAATTGCGTTGCCCGGCCAGGCCGGGCCCGGAAGGATCCTGAGCATGGAGCGCCCGGCGGAAACCCTGACCCACGGCCAGGTGACGCTGCGCCGCTGGCAGGCCGGCGATACACCGGTCGTGCTGCGGCTGGTGACCGAGTCGCTTGACCACCTGCGGCCGTGGATGCTTTGGGCGGCTGGCGGCTACTCGGCGGCTGACGCGGCGGACTTCACCGCCGGGTGCCAGGAGCAGTGGGAAGCCGGCACCGACTTCAACTACGCCATCACCGTGGACGGGCGGCCGGTCGGCGGCTGCGGCCTGATGACCAGGCTCGGGCCTGGCGTGCTGGAGATCGGCTACTGGGTGCACCGCGAGCACACCGGGCGCGGCCTGGCGACCGACGCCTCGGCGGCGCTGTGCGCCGGCGCGTTCGCGCTGCCCGCCATCGACCGGGTGGTGATCAGGCACGACGCGGCGAACGCGGCAAGCGGCGCGGTGCCGCGCAAGCTGGGCTTCACCGAGATCTCCCGCACCGCGGCGCAGGAGGACGGGCGCACCCCCGGCGAGTCGGGCATCGACGTGATGTGGCAGCTCAGCCGCTGACCAGCGGCCGGGTACGGAGCGCGGGGCAGCGCCGCGGCGGCGCTAGGCTCTGACTATGTCGCCCGCGCGGCCACGTCCCCGGTGGCTGTTCCTGTTCCGGCCGAAGTGGCTCGGCTGGCACGCGTTCGCGTTCGCCGCCGTGTTCGGGATGCTGTGGCTCGGCGACTGGCAGTATCACCGTGCTGTCTCCGGTAACGGACTGAGCTGGGCCTATACCTTCGAGTGGCCGATCTTCGCGGCCTTCGGCCTGGTGTTCTGGGCCAAGACGATCTACGACGAGTTCCGCCCGGCCAAGCAGCGTGAGCGTGCCTACGACGAGGTCGATCTGCCCGAGGGAGCCGGCCTGCCGCTGGCCGGCAGCCCCGATCTGGGCACCGTGGCCATCCGCCCAGAGGACGACCCGGAGCTGGCGGCCTACAACGCTTACCTGGCCAAGCTGAACGACGCCGTGCGAGATCGCGGCAGCCGGTGACCGCGTCGCAGCGGCCGAGGAGGATGACAACGGTGCGTGCAGACCTGCTGCGCCTGTCGGTGCGCTGCTACCGGGTGATGGCCTACGTCACCGGCGCGGTGCTGCTGGTGCTGTGCTTCGTCGGCATTCCGCTGCAGGTCGCGGACGGCAACGAGGTGGTGGTCAAGTACGTCGGCACGGCGCACGGTTTCCTGTACATCGTCTACATCGTCGTCGCGTTCATCATGACGCGGATGGTGCGGATGAAGGTGGCCAGTCCCGCGACCATCATCGTGCTGCTGGCCGGCACCGTGCCGGTGCTCACCTTCGTGGTCGAGCGCTGGATTACCAGGCGCTACATCAACCCCGCCCTGGCGGCGGCCGGGCCTGCCCGGCCGGGGGCGGGCGGTCAGGTCACCGGCGGGCAGGCCCCGGCCGGGGCGCCCGCTGGCTGGCGGCCGCCAGGCAGCGCGTGAGCCAGCAGTACTTCGCCGAGCGCCCGCAGTCGGCGCACCGGCCCGGCCAGGTCAGGGTGCTGCTGCCCGGCCTGCACCTCGAGCTGGAAACCGACTCCGGCACGTTCTCCCCCGGCCGCCTCGACGCCGGCACCCGGCTGCTGCTCGATATCGCGCCGTCGCCGCCGCGGTCTGGTGACCTGCTCGACCTGGGCTGCGGGTACGGCCCGCTCGCCCTGGTGCTCGGCGCGCGGTCACCGGCAGCCAGGGTCTGGGCGGTTGACGTGAACCGCCGCGCGCTCGAGCTGTGCGCCGGGAACGCGGCGGCAGCCGGGCTGCCCAACGTGCGCTGCACCGTGCCCGGCCACCCTGACCTGCCGGACCGGTTCGCGCTGATCTGGTCCAACCCGCCGGTGCGGATCGGCAAGCAGGCCCTGCACGACCTGCTCGGCACGTGGCTGGCCCGGCTCGCGCCAGGCGGCGAGGCGTACCTGGTGGTGCACCGCAACCTCGGTGCGGACTCGCTGCAGCGCTGGCTCGGCCAGGCTGGCTGGCCGGCTGACCGGTTCGCCGCGCGGGCCGGGTACCGGGTGCTGCGGGTGACCGCGTGACCGCCGGGCCGCGCCAGCAGAAGCCGGGCGGGCTGGAGACGGCTGGCGCCCTGGCGGCGGCTGGCGGCAGCCAGCAGCCCGGCGGGCAGCCGCGGCGCCAGCTCGGGGCGACCGAGGTGAAGCGGCTGAACCGGTCCTGGCGGCGGCTTGGCCAGGCCAGGCTCGGCGTGCTGCTCGACTCGGTCAGCCAGCCGTTCAACGTCGGCTCGATCATCAGGACGGCTGCTGCTCTCGGCGCCGAGACGCTGTGGCTGTGCGGCGACACCGCGCCGCCCTGGCACCCGTCGGCCAGAAAGACCGCCCTGGGCACTGACCGCTACCTGCGCTGCGAGCAGCTGGCAGACGCCGCGGCCGGGGTCGCGGCGGCCAGGGCCGCCGGGCTGCGAATCGTGGCCGTCGAGCTCGCTGGCGGCGCGGTGCCGCTGCACCAGGCGCCGCTGGACGGTGACGTCTGCCTGGCTTTCGGAAACGAGGACCACGGCTGCTCGGCCGCGCTGCTGGCCGCGGCCGACGAGATCGGCTACATACCGCAGAGCGGCCGGGTCGGCTCGCTGAACGTGGCCGCGGCGGCGGCGATCGCGCTGGCCGAGGCGCGCCGCCAGGGCTGGCCGGACGGCCAGCCGGGCTGACCGGCCAGGCCGCGGGCCGCGCGAGGTGACCGGGTCGGCCGGCCGCGGCGCGATCCGTTGCCGGTGCCTAGCTAGCCGCCCGTCCTGCCCGGCTGGAGCTGGCATCGGCATACTGAGCCCGTGCCGTCCGGTTACCTTGATCACCCGCGTCCGATCGCGTTCGCGCACCGGGGCGGCGCCAGCCACTTCCCGGAGAACTCGGCCCGCGCCTTCGACCACGCAGTCGGCCTCGGCTACGACTACCTGGAAACCGACGTGCACGCCACCTCCGACGGCGTGCTGCTCGCCTTCCACGACAAGACGCTTGACCGGGTCACCGACGCGGCCGGGGCCATCGCGGCGCTGCCCTACCAGCAGGTAGCCGCCGCCAGGATCGCGGGCACGGACCCGATCCCGCTGCTGGAGGACCTGCTCGGTGCCTGGCCTGGCCAGCGCTTCAACATCGACGTCAAGGACTCGCCAGCGATCGGGCCGCTGGCCGAGGTGGTGCGCCGGACCGCCGCGTGGGACCGGGTATGCATCACCTCGTTCTCCGGCCGGCGGCTGCAGGCGGCCAGGCTGGCGCTGCAGCGGCCGGTGTGCATGGCGACGGCGCCGGCCGACATCGGCGCGCTGCGGCTCGGCCGCCCAGCCGCCGCGCTTGCCCGGCGCTTCGAGCGGCTGTCAGTGCGCTGTGCGCAGGTGCCGGTGCAGGTCGCCACCGCCGCCTTCCTGCGCCGGGCCAGGGCCGCCGGGCTGCAGGTGCACGTGTGGACGGTGAACGACCGGCAGCTGATGAGCAGCCTGCTTGACCGTGGCGTGGACGGGATCATGACTGATCAGACCGAGCTGCTGCGCGACGTGCTGCTGGAGCGCGGTCAGTGGCAGCCTGGACGGCCGGATCAGGCGGCTGGGGTCTGATCAGGCCGGATTTCGCAAACCGGGCGCCCCGGGCGGGATTGGAATGCCGGCGAGCAGGGAATCTTTGACACCGGCCCTGCCGTTAAACATGAGAACGGCTAAGAGGCTGACCGACGGCGCCTGGGAGGCAGTAGACACATGGCCGAACGCGCACTTCGTGGGACTCGCCTTGGAGCCACGAGCTACGAGAACGACCGTAACACCGATCTGGCACCGCGTCAGGAAGTCGAGTTCGACTGCCCGAAGGGCCACCGGTTCAGCGTGCCGTTCGCTGCCGAGGCAGAGATCCCGGTCAACTGGGAGTGCCGGGTATGCGGTGCGCTCGCCGTGACCGCGACCGGCGACTCGCCGGTGCCGAAGAAGGCCAAGCCGCCGCGTAGCCACTGGGACATGCTGATGGAGCGGCGCACCGTCGCCGATCTGGAGGAAGTGCTGGCCGAGCGGCTCGCGGTGATCAGGGGCCAGCGCGGCACCGACAGCCACGAGCGAGCCTCGCGGCAGCGCAGGAGCGCTTAGGCGCGCGAGCCTGGCGATCGATCATTACCCGGCGAGCTGCGGCACGCTGAGACCAGGACGGCAGTTAGCGTCCGCGCCCGGCCTGGCCGAGCCTGCTGGTGACACCCCACTGAGTCACTCGCAGCAGGGCCTCGGCGAACACCGCGCGGCTCATCTTGCTGGCGCCCTTGGTGCGCTCAGTGAACCGGATAGGCACCTCAGTGACCCGCAGCCCGGCCCTGACCGCCCGCAGAGTCAGGTCCACCTGGAAGCAGTAGCCCTGCGACTGCACCTGGTCAAGCCCGATCGTGCGCAGCGTCTGCGCCCGGTAGGCCCGGTAGCCGGCGGTCGCGTCCCGCACCTCCATGCCCAGCATCAGCCGGGTGTACAGGTTGGCGGTGCGCGACAGCAGCTCCCGTGACCTCGGCCAGTTCTCGACCGACCCGCCGCTCACCCACCGCGAGCCGATCACCAGGTCAGCGTGCTCCAGGGCGGCCAGCAGCGCCGGCAGCTGGGCCGGGTCGTGCGAGCCGTCGGCGTCGATCTCGACCAGGACCTGGTAGCCGTGCTGCAGCCCCCAGTCGAATCCGGCCAGGTAAGCCGCGCCAAGGCCGGCCTTGCCCGGCCGGTGCAGCACGTGCACGTGCTGGTCGGAGTGGGCGAGCTTGTCGGCTAGCTCGCCGGTCCCGTCCGGGCTGCTGTCATCCACGACCAGCACGTCGGCGGCGGGCACCGCGGCGCGGATCCTGGTCACGATGGCTTCGAGGTTCTCCCGCTCGTTGTAGGTCGGGACGACCACCGCCACCGGGCCGAGCGCGCCGGGCTGACTGTCGGTTCCGGTCAATCTTCCTGCCTCGGGCCGCTAGCGGGTTGTCACAGTACGCGGGCACCAACGCCCGCGGCAGCGCGATGGTTCCAGGGCCGTTTCCGTGCCGGGCAGCGCTGCAGCGCTGGTCGCCGCGCGGGCCGGCCGCAGCACTGGCCGCTGACGGCCAGGTTAGCCGAACCACCGCATGGCCAGCAGGAAGAGGTCGCGGCCAGCGGGAAGAGGGCCCAGGCAGCCTTCGGACCGGGGGCGTCCCGCAGGTGACAGGCTCACTCCCCGTTGTCTACTGGTGCCCGGGCCCCTCCCCAGTGTCCAATCCCCCTGTCCAGCCGGGGCTTGAGGAGCAGCATCCCCCTTTAGCTGCTGCGCCTGGCACAAGCGCGGGCTCGGTGACCCGGCTTACGACACAGCTCAGTCAGGCTGGCTGACCGCCCCGACCGGCTGGCCCGGTGCTGGACTGCGCAGAAAGATACCGCCGATCGGCGCGATGTCAACCTCGGCCGGCGAGTCGGGCTGGCTCCCTGCCCGCCGCCGGGAAGCCCTGCGCGGCCGCGGGTTACCGGTCTGCCTGGGCCTGTTGGCCGGTAACCGGCGGCGATACGATTGAGCCCCCCCGCGGGCATTCCACGGCGCGCGCTGGCAGATCAGACGGCTGGAGGACGAGCACATGACCGAGAGCTCTGAGGCACAGGTTTCCGAGTCCCAGATCGCAGTCCACTGGCGCGAGGAAGAGTACATAGTGCCCCCCGCCTCCTTCGTCGCGCAGGCCAACGCCGCTGACCCGGCCATCTACGAGCGGTTCGCCGAGGAGAACTTCCCCGAGTGCTTTACCGAGTACGCGAACCTGCTGAGCTGGGACACGCCCTGGGACACGATGCTGGACACCAGCAACCCGCCGTTCTGGAAGTGGTTCACCGGCGGCAAGCTGAACGCCTCCTACAACTGCGTCGACCGGCATGCGGCGGCGAACCCGGACAAGGACGCGATCATCTGGGTCGCCGAGCCCGAGGACGTCGAGCCGGTCCGGATCAGCTACGCCGAGCTGCAGCGGCGGGTGAACGAGTTCGCCGCGCTGCTGCGCGACTTCGCCGGGCTGAAGGCGGGCGACCGGGTCACCCTGCACATGCCGATGGTTCCCGACCTGCCGGTCACGATGCTGGCGTGCGCCCGGCTCGGTGTCATCCACTCGCAGGTTTTCGGCGGGTTCAGCGGCAACGCGTGCGGCACCCGGATCGCGGACTCGGGCAGCCGGGTGCTGATCACCATGGACGGCTACTACCGCAGTGGTGACATGGTCGACCACAAGGTCAAGGCCGACGAGGCGCTGGCCGAGGCGGCGAGGCAGGGCCAGGAGGTCGACAAGGTCCTGGTCTGGCGGCGGCAGCCGGGTGAGTACGTGTCGCAGACCCCCATGACCGACGGACGCGACTTCTTCGTCGACGAGGTCATCGCCGGCTACCAGGGCCAGGTGGTCGAGCCGGTCTCCATGCCCGCCGAGGCGCCGCTGTTCCTGATGTACACCAGCGGCACCACCGGCAGGCCCAAGGGCTGCCAGCACAGCACCGGCGGCTACCTGTCCTACGTGGCCGGCACGTCCAAGTACTACCAGGACATTCACCCGGACGACGTCTACTGGTGCATGGCCGACATCGGCTGGATCACCGGCCACTCCTACATCGTCTACGGGCCGCTCGCGCTCGGCACCACGACGGTGATCTACGAGGGCACGCCCAACTACCCGGACGCCGGGCGGCCGTGGCGGATCGCGGAGAAGCTCGGGGTGAATATCTTCCACACCTCGCCGACGGCGATCCGGATGCTGCGCAAGGTCGGCCCCGACGAGCCGAAGAAGTACAACTACCACTTCAAGCACATGACCACGGTCGGCGAGCCGATCGAGCCTGAGGTCTGGCGCTGGTACCACGAGTCGGTGGGCAAGGGCGAGGCGGTCATCGTCGACACCTGGTGGCAGACCGAGACAGGCGGCTTCCTCGGCAGCACGCTGCCCGCGCTCAAGCCGATGAAGCCGGGCAGCTGCGGCCCAGCCGTGATCGGCATCTACCCAGTCATCTACGACGAGGACGGGAACGAGGTCGAGGCCGGCAGCGGCCGGGCCGGGAACATCTGCATCCGCAATCCCTGGCCGGGCATCTTCGAGACCATCTGGGGCCAGCCGGAGCGGTTCGTCGACGTCTATTACCGCAAGTACTGCAAGGATCCGTCCAGCAAGGACTGGCACGACTGGCCGTACTTCGCCGGCGACGGCGCGCTGCAGGCGGCTGACGGCTACTTCCGCATCCTCGGCCGGGTCGACGACGTGATCAACGTCGCCGGGCACCGGCTGGGCACCAAGGAGCTGGAGTCAGCGGCGCTGACCGTGCCCGAGGTGGCCGAGGCGGCCGCCGTGCCGGTGGTGGACGACATCCGCGGCCGCGCGGTCGAGATGTACATCGCGCTCAAGCCTGGCTTCCAGGCGGGCCCGGAGATGCAGCGCAAGGTGGTGCAGGCGATCGAGGTCGAGATCGGCAAGATCGCCCGGCCGAAGAACGTCTGGATCGTGCCGGACATGCCGAAGACCAGGTCAGGCAAGATCATGAGGCGGGTCATCGCGGCGGTGTCGAACTTCACCGACGTCGGTGACGTCACCACGCTCGCGAACCCGGAGATCGTCGACGGGATCAGGCACCAGGTGCAGAACGCCAAGATCGCCAGCGGTGACGCGCCGCGCGAGCTGACTGACACCGAGAAGGCCGAGCTCGCTGCCTTCGGCGACGCGTCCTAGCAGTCCAGGGCTACTGCGCCCTGGCAGCCGCCGGCGTGGCGGCTGCCAGGGCGCTGTGGTATCAGCTGAGCGGTGCCAGCTGACCGGTGCCAGCCCGGCAGGGACAGCCTGCCCGCCCTGATCCGGCCCGGCGGGCCCGCCGCGCCGTTCAGCTGCGCGCTGGCGGGCTCGCCTTCAGCCGCCGCTCCAGCCGGGGCTGGATGATCCGCAGGCCAAGCCAGGCGATTGCGATGCCGACGGCGACGCCGACGATGGTGTCGGCGAACCGCAGTACCGGCTGCTGCCACTCGTCGTGCGGGGTCAGGTGCGCGGAGACCATCACCACGCCAGACGAGACCGCCGCGCTGGTCACGTCCCCCGGACGGCCGATCAGCAGCGCGGCGAACGCGGTGACGGCGACCATCAGCCCGAGCGCCCACAGGTGGAACGGCAGGAAGACAAGGTAGACCAGGCACAGGGCGAAGCTCAGCCCCGTCGCCGACACCCTGGTCACTGCCGCTTTCGCGCTCTGGTCATAGCTGACCCGGCACACGAAGAGGGCCGCGATCACCGCCCACAGCCCGCCGATCTGGTCGTCGACCGCCGACACCGAATGGACCTGCGACAGCACATGGCTCACCAGCCAGTAACTGATCACCGCCGCCACGGCCAGCACCGTGCAGTCCAGCAGCGCCACCGGCAGCCTGTCCCGGCTGAAGCTCCCCCCTGACATCAGCCCCCCCTGGCTGTGAAGCCGGCCGCGCTGCCTGAGCGCTAGCCGGCCGGCGCGACGACGGTGCCCGCCGCGGTGACCGCGACGAGCGGCTCGGCCAGCACCCGCGCGGCCGACGGTCCCCGCTGCGGCTCGGCCCGGCAGACGACGACGGCCTCGAAGGCCAGGTCCCGGCTGCGACGGCCGACCCTGGTCACCCGCGCGGTCACCTCGAGCACGTCACCTGCCAGCACTGGGGCGCGGAACTGCACGTCGGAATAGGAGGCGAACAGGCCCTCATCGCCGTCAGCGCGGATCAGCACCTCGGTGGCCACGTCGCCGAACAGGCCGAGGACGTAAGCGCCGTCGACCAGGTTGCCGCCGTAGTGCGCGTGGCTGTACGGGACATACCGGCGGTGCGTGACCGTCAGCCCGGCCTGCGCACCGGTGACCGGGGTGCCGCTCACGCGGCCGCCGACTCGGGGGCCAGCGAGTGCACCAGGTAGCTGGCGACCTCGCCCGGCGTGGTGCCGCGGCCGAAGATCCGGTCCACGCCAAGCGCAGGCGCCATCGCCGGGTCGAACCGCGGCCCGCCGACCACCAGCAGCGGCCGCGACGGCCCGGCCGCCGTGAAAGCCTGGGCCATCTGCCTGGTGTTCGAGATGTGCGCGTCGCGCTGGGTGACCACCTGGCTGACCAGTACCGCGTCGGCGGACTCCGCGGCGGCGCGGCCGACCAGGTCGCCGACGTCCACCTGCGAGCCCAGGTTGACCACCCGGATCTCCCGGTAGTACTCCAGGCCCTTCTCGCCCGAGTGGCCCTTGACGTTCAGGATCGCGTCGATGCCCACGGTGTGCGCGTCGGTGCCGATGGTGGCGCCGACCACGACCAGCTTGCGGCCGAGCGCGGAGCGGATCCGCAGATTCACCTCAGCTGGCGACAGCAGCGGGAACTCCCGCTCGGCGATGGTGACCTGGGCGAGGTCGACCAGGTGCGACACCCGCCCGTACACGATGCAGAAGGTGAAATCGGAGCCCATGCCCTTGGCGTGCACCACCATGGCCGGGTCGAGGCCCATCTTGCCGGCCAGCTGCAACGCGGCGCCCTCGGCCCTGGCCCGCTCCTCCGGCGTGCCGAATGGCACCGGCAGGGTGAACGACACCTGTACCCGGCCGTCCCCGGTGGTGTCGCCGTAGGGCCTGATCACCTGCCCGCTCATCGCAGCGCCCCTGTTCCGGCTGGCTGCGGCCCGGCCTGCGGCGCGGCCGCCTGACCGCTTTCGTCGTGCCCGGCCTGATCCTGCTCCAGCAGCTCGGCCGCGGGATTGAAGTACCCGCCCGCCCGCTCGATCACGCCGTCGAGGCCGCGCCCGCCGTCGGCCGGGCGCCGGGTGATGCCGAACGTGCCGTCCGCGATGGCGGTCAGCAGCCCCTGGTCACCGATCCGGCGCAGCAGCCCGACTGCCTCGCCGAGTACGGTGCGGGCCCGCTGGTCGACGAATCCCCCTGGCGCCGGCACGAAGCTCTCGCCGAGCCGGCCCGCCGCGTCCCGGACGTAGCGGACGTTTTCCAGTGCCAGGTCACGGTCGGACAGGAACGGGGTGTGGATCCCCTCGGTCATCATCCCGATCAGCAGGATCGACTGGTCGGTCATCAGCCCGCACAGGTTGAAGAACGCGTCCAGCAGGTACCCGGCGAACACGTTGCCGGTCATGTGCTTGGTCGGCGGCATGTACTTGAGCGGCGCGTCCGGGAACAGCTCGCGGACCAGCTGCGCGTGTGCCAGCTCGAGCAGGAACGAGTCGGGCACCGCCGGGTTGATCTCGAAGGCGTGCCCGAGGCCGAGCTGCCCGTCTACCAGCCCGGCCTCCTTGCCGAAGTACTCGTTCAGCAGCTGGCTGACGATCACGGTGTGGGCCGCGTCGACCGCGTCGGCGGTGGTCAGGTAGTTGTCCTCGCCGGTGTTGATGATGATCCCGGCCCTGGCGTGAATCTGCCGGGAGAACCGCTGGTCGATGAACGTCCGGCGGGGGTTGATGTCCCGGAAGATGATCCCGTACATGCAGTCGTTCAGCATCATGTCGAGCCGCTCCAGGCCGGCCAGTGACGCGATCTCCGGCATGCACAGGCCCGAGGCGTAGTTGGTCAGCCGCACGTACCGGCCCAGCTCGCGAGAGGTCTCGTCGAGCGCGGCCCGCATCAGGGCGAAGTTCTGCTGGGTCGCGTACGTGCCGGCGAAGCCCTCCCTGGTCGCGCCCTCAGGCACGTAGTCGAGCAGCGACTGACCGGTGGAGCGGATCACCGCGATGATGTCCGCGCCCTCTCGCGCCGCCGCCTGCGCCTGCGGGATGTCCTCGTAGATGTCTCCGGTGGCGACGATCAGGTAGATCCACGGCCGCGGCGGCTCGGACGTCTCGGCGATCATGGCGTCGCGCCTGGCCCGCTGCGCGTCGATCCGCGCGATCCCGCGCTGCAGCGCGGACCTGGCTGCCGCCCGCGCGGTGTCAGCGGCCTGGCCGGCCGGGATGCGGAAGGCGGCCTTCCCGGCCGCCGCGTCGGCGGCCAGCTCGGCCAGCGACGGGTACCCGCCGGCGATCATGGCGTCCCAGGCCGGCAGCGCCACGCCATGCTCGAGCCCGGTACTCTCGCGCACCGCGTCGGCGAGCCTGTTCACCCACGGCATGCCGTTCTCGTCGGCGCCGGTCAGCCCGGCCAGCCGCAGCACCGCGCGCTCCACCGAGACCGTGGTGTGCGTCCTGGCCAGCTCCACGATCGGCTGCCCGGCCCGGCGGGCAAGCTCGCGGGCCTGGCGGACCACGTCCGGGTCGAGGCTGAGCCGCCGCCGCCGCGCCGCCGCGGCCGTTGCTTCGGTCGTCATGCTCCTGCTCCTTACTGCCGCTCGCCGTGGCCGCTGAGCCGGGCGTCGAACAGGGCGCGCACCCCCGGCTCGGCCCTGATCAGGTCGAGCGCCAGCTGCGCGTGCCCCGGAACGTACCCGTTGCCCACGAGCATGGTGACATCGGCGGCCGCGCCCTCGGCACCCAGCGCCGCCGCGGTGAAGGACGTCGCCATCGAGAAGAAGATCACCGTGCCGCCCTGCGCGGTGGCGAGGATCGCGCCGCCCTCGCAGCCCGGCACGTCCACGCAGACGACGGTCACGTCGGCCGGCCCGCCGGCCTGCCGGACCGCCTCCGAAACAGCGACCGGGTCGCGCGCGTCGGCGATCACGACCTCGTCGGCTACCGGCTGGCCGCCGGCTGCCAGGCTCGCCGCCGCCGCGTCCCGGAGCGCGGCCGCGTCCCGCTCCCCCGGCACGACGCCGATGACGCGGGCCGCGCCAGCGCGCCTGGCCGCCGCCGCCGACAGGGACCCGCTCTTGCCGGCCGCGCCGAGCACGGCCACGACCGGCCCGCGCTGGCCGCTGGCGGCGCCGACTACCCGCTGAGTCAGGGCAGGCGCGCCGCACACGTCCATGACCGCGAGCGCGAGCCCAGCTGGCAGGTCGTCGGGCAGCACCGCGGCGATCGACCGGCCGAACAGGATCGCGTGCCCGGCGCACGGAACCTGCTCGCCGGTGCCGTCCCAGCCGGCCAGGCCATCGGTGAGCACGAGCGGGGTCAGGCTCAGCGAGACCAGGGTCGCGATCCGGTCGCCAGGCTGCAGCCCGAGCGGCGAGTCCGGCCCGGCCTGCTCGACCACGCCGGTCAGCATGCCGCCCGATCCGGTCACCGGGTTCTGCATCTTGCCGCGGCTCGCCACGATCTGCAGCACTGACTCGCGCAGCGCGGCCGCGTCACCGCCAGCGGCCTCGTGCAGCTGGCGGAACGAGGCGGCGTCCAGGTTCAGCCGCTGCACTCGGACCAGGACCTCGTCCGCCCAGATCTGCGGGCTCGGGTCGAGCCGCCAGGCCGCCTGCGGCAGCACTCCGGCCGGCTCGAGCACGCGGTGCAGGCCAAGCGGCGAGCCCTTCCTGCCGTCGCGGCCGGGGGGCGCGGCCGGGCGCGGTGACTGGCCGGCCGGTGCTCGGGTCACGCGCTGCCTGCCCCTCTGCCGCGGCCCGCGCCGCGGCGGCTGCCCGGCCCGCTGCCCTCGCGCGGCCGTCTGCTGAACGCCGGCGGGCCGCATGCGCCGCGCAGGGACGGTAGCGTCCCGGTAGTGCCGACGACTGGCCTGTCGCTGAGGTTGTCACTGTTTAGGGCCGGAGATTCGGTAGAATTTCCTGTTCAGAACTATACAGACAGTAGCTTCTTGCGTAGGCCGTGCGGATCGCGCCGGGCGATCCGGGTACGAGCAGGCCGTATGCGCCGGGCACTTGCCGGGTGCGAGCGGAGCATGAGGGGCAGGTGCGCAGATGATCGAGCAGCCGTACGCATACCGGCATGAGGCGCTCGCCGAGCCTGACTGGCGGCGGTTCCCCGGCTGGGCGGGGGTGACGGCGCAGGACTGGGCGTCAGCGCAGTGGCAGCGCGCGCACTGCGTGAAGAACATCAGGCAGCTGCGCCAGCTGCTTGGCGACGGGCTCGACGAGCGGTTCTATGCCGACCTCGAACGCGACCAGCAGCAGCGCGCGACCATGTCGATGCTGGTTACGCCCCAGATGATGAACACGATGGTGCCGCACCTGGCCCCCGCTGACGCTGGCTTCACCGAGGCGTTCTACGCCGACCCGGTGCGCCGGTACATGATCCCGGTCTTCAGCGACCGGCGTGCCGACTGGCCGTCGCACCCGCGCGCGTCCCGCGACTCGCTGCACGAGGCGGAGATGTGGGCGGTCGAGGGGCTGACCCACCGCTACCCCACCAAGGTGCTGGCTGAGGTACTGCCGACGTGCCCGCAGTACTGCGGCCACTGCACCCGGATGGACCTGGTCGGCAACCCGACGCCGGTGATCGACAAGCACAAGTTCGGCCTGGCCCGCGACGACCGGCTGGGCGCGATGATCAGTTACCTGAAGGCGACTCCCGGCGTCCGCGACGTCGTGGTCTCCGGCGGGGACGTGGCCAACCTGCCCTGGCCGCGGCTTGAGGCGTTCGTGGCCTCGCTGCTGGAGATCGACAGCATCCGCGATATCCGGCTGGCCACCAAGGCGCTGATGGGGCTGCCGCAATTCTGGCTCGGCGACGACGTGCGCGCCGGGATGGAGCGGCTGGCCGCCACCGCCCGCAGCCGCGACGTCAGCATCGCGATCCACACCCACGTGAATGCCGCGCAGTCGGTGACGCCGCTGGTGGCCAGCGCGGCCAAGGCGATGCTGGAGACCGGCATCAGGGACGTGCGCAACCAGGGCGTGCTGCTGCGCGGCGTCAATGACAGCGCGGCGGCGCTGCTCGACCTGTGCTTCGCGCTGCTCGATGACGCGAAGATCATGCCGTACTACTTCTACATGTGCGACATGATCCCCAACGCCGAGCACTGGCGGCTGTCGCTGGCCGAGGCGCAGCGGCTGCAGCATCAGATCATGGGCTACCTGCCGGGCTTCGCCACGCCGCGGGTGATCTGCGACGTGCCGTACGTCGGCAAGCGGTGGGTGCACCAGGTCGCGCGGTACGACACCGAGCGCGGCATCTCCTACTGGACCAAGAATTACCGCACCGGGGTGGAGGCGGCCGACCCGCTGGCGCTGGAGCGCGAGTACGAGTACTACGACCCGATCGACACGCTGCCGGCGGCCGGCCAGCAGTGGTGGCGCGAGCAGGGCGCTGACAGCGCGCAGCCGGCATCGCAGGTCGCCGCCGCGCTGTCGTGACCGGCGCCGCTGAGCCGCTGCCGGCATCTGTCAGCGACTGGCTCGGCCTGGCACTCGGCGGGCAGAAGGCCGCCGGGTGCGAGCCGCTGCCGGGCGGATTCGTCAACGACAACCGGGTCATCACCACCAGCGCGGGTGAGCAGTTCGTGCTGCGCCGGTACCTGCGCGCCAACCGGTGCGCGGTCGAGGCGGCGCTGGCGCGGCGGCTGCAGGCCGTGGTGCCGGTCCCCGAGGTCATCGCCGCCGACCCGGACGGGCGCGACGCAGGCGAGCCGGTGCTGCTCGCGCGGTTCGTGACCGGCTTGCCGCTCGGCCATGCGCTGGCTGACGCCTGCCGGGACGATCAGGCTGGCCTTGGCCGGCTGGTCGGCGCAGCGCTCGCCTCGATCGGCACCGTGCGCTTCGCCTGCCCCGGCGAGTTCACCGGCCAGGACCTGGTCCCGGACGCCACCGGCTGGCCGGCCAGCCTGCCCGCCTTCGTTGACCGCTGCCTGGCCGACGGCAGGGCTGGCAGGGTGCTGCTGTCAGCAGCCGAACGGGACGCGCTGCGCGAGCTGGCCGCGTCGGCCGCCGTGCTCGCCGATGAGGTCGCAGCCGACAGCCAGCTCGTCCATGCCGACTTCAACCCGAAGAACCTGCTGGTCTCGGCCGGCCCGGACGGCTGGGCGGTGAGCGCGGTGCTCGACTGGGAGTTCGCATTCAGCGGCAGCCAGCTCATCGACATCGGCAACATGCTGCGCTTCGGCGAGGACGTGCCGCGTGCCTTCGGGGCCGGCTTCGTGGCCGGGTTCCGCGACGCAGGCGGCGACCTGCCCGAGCGCTGGCGCGAGATCAGCGAGGCCCTCGACCTGTACGCGCTGGCCGAGTTCCTCACTCGCCCGCCCGAGCACGAGTTCGCCCTCAAGGCCGTGGGCCAGCTCCGCCTCCGGATGGGCAACACTAGCCTTGGGCCATGAGCCGGAGAACTGAGCAGGTAAGCCAGGATCTGCACGACTACCTCGTGGCGCACTCGACACCGCCGGACGGGGTGCTGCGCGAGCTGGCAGCGGAGACGCTGAGCCGGTACCCGGACGCGGCCGGCATGCAGATCGGCCCCGAGCAGGGCACCTTCATGACGCAGCTGGTCGCTCTGGCCGGCGCGCGCACCGCGGTCGAGGTCGGCACGTTCACCGGCTACTCGTCGATCTGCCTGGCCCGCGGGCTGGCCAGCGACGGCGCTCTGATCTGCTGCGACGTCAGCGAGGAGTGGACCGCGCTGGCCCGCGCTTACTGGCAGAAGGCAGGCGTCGCCGACCGGATCGAGCTGCGCCTCGGACCCGGCCTGGACACGCTGCGGGCGCTGCCCGAGGGCGACTGGCTCGACCTGGCCTTCATCGACGCGGACAAGCCGGGCTACGTCGGCTACTGGGAGCAGCTGGTGCCGCGGATCAGGGCCGGCGGGCTGATCCTGGTGGACAACACCCTGTTCCACGGCCAGGTAACCGACGCGACGGACACCAGCGCCAACGTTCAGGGCATCAGGGACTTTAACGACCACGCAGCGGCCGACGACCGGGTCGATCTGGTGCTGCTGCCAGTGGGCGACGGTCTGACTCTGGCGCGAAAGAGATAACCGGCCAGCCCGCCTGTCACGACTCGCGCGGCCATAACGCGCACCCCTCCACCACCGGCCGGCCGGATCGCTACCATGTCCCGCTATGGCGGCATTGTTCAATCGCATCATCCCGATCCTCTTCGTCGCAGACCTCGAGGCCGAACGGGACTTTTATGTCCGCCTGGGTTTTCACGTGACCTATGAGGGGCCCGAGTATCCGTACTTTCTCGCGCTCGGCCACGGCCCGATCGAGTTCGGCATCGAGTGGCGCGAGGGCTTCGCGCGCCAGGGTCCCGACCGGGTGCTGACCTGGCAATTCGGGGTCAGCGACATCGAGGCGGCGAAGAAGCGGCTGGCCGAGGCCGGGGTCGCGTTCCGGGAAGAGCTGATGACGCCGAGCCCTGACTGGCAGTACCGGGTGCTGCACGCCAGGACGCCGAACGGGTATCACCTGCTGCTTGAGGAAGGCAGCGCCTGAACCGCTTTCCCCGGGCCGGCGGCGTATCGTCCGCCCTGCCCGGCAAACAGGGCGTGTTTTCCCGCTCCCGGCCCGGCCGCCGGCCCTTTTCCGTGAGAATGACTCGTGGGGGCGGCCGCGCCCTGCCAGGCACGCCTGTCACGCAGCGGCGGGAGGCCGGGAGCCGATGAGCGCGTCAACTGACCCGGTTTACCTGCGCGTGCTTGAGGACCTGCGGAACCGGATTCGCGAGGGCCTGCTCGGCCCCGGCGCGCGGGTGCCCTCGCGCAACGCGATCATCGCCAATTACGGTGTCGGCGAGACAGCTGCCAAGCACGCGCTGCAGGTGCTCGCCAGCGAAGGCCTGATCGAGGCCAGGGCCGGATCGGGCTCGTACGTCAGGCAGCTGCCAGCGCCCAGTCAGCTGGAGCACGACCGGCTGCGCTTTCCCGGCTCGCCATTCGGCGTGGACGAGTCGGCCACGGCCCGCCGGCTGTCCTGGGAGCACCGCTCCGAGCCACGGGTGCCGCCGCCCCACGTCGCGGCCCGGCTCGGGACTGAGCCAGGCGCTCCGGCTACCGTGACCACGTACCTGCAGACCGCTGACGGCGAGCCAGTCCAGCTGGCCGTCAGCTATGAGCGTGCCGAGCTCACCGCCGGCAGCCAGGCCGCGCTGCCGGAGCAGGGCCCGCTAGCCGGCCGCGGAGTGATCGAGCGGATGCGATCGGCTGGCGTCGATGTCGACGAGGTGACCGAGGAGATCTCGGTCCGGCCCGCGCTGCGGGAGGAGTACACCGTGCTCGGCCTGCCCCCGGGCGCGCCGGTGCTGCTGGTCGAGCGGGTGCACCTGGCTGCTGGCAGGGTGGTGGAGGTGGGCGAGATCGTGATCGCGGCAGAGCGGTTCAGGCTGCGCTACCGATTCCCGGTGGCCAGCGCCGGCACTGGCGCCTCGTGATCCGGCCTGCCAGGCCAGCGGATGTGCCGGCCATCTGCCAGCTGGTCAGGGAGCTGGCCGAGTATGAGCGCGCCGCCGAGCAGGCGCAGGCGACCGAGGACGACCTGCGCGCCGCGCTATTCGGCCAGCAGCCGGCGGTGTTCGCGCACGTCGCGGAGACCGGCGGGCAGGTCGCCGGCTTCGCGCTGTGGTTCCTGAACTTCTCCACCTGGACTGGCAGGCACGGCATTTACCTGGAAGACCTGTACGTGACGCCTTCCATGCGCGGGCATGGCCTCGGCCGGGCGCTGCTGGCCGAGCTGGCCGGGATCTGCGTGCAGCGCGGCTACGCCAGGCTCGAGTGGTGGGTGCTGGACTGGAACACACCGTCCATCGGGTTCTACCGCAGCCTCGGCGCCGTGCCGATGGATGAGTGGACGACGTTCCGGCTCACCGGGCAGGCGCTGAGCGAGCTGGCGGCGCGTCGCGGCGCAGGCTGACTGCCTGGCGTTTCCGGCACCGCCCATCGGCACGGCGGGCAGCGGCTGCCATGCGACGATGAAACGATGCGGATCAGCGCCGTTTCCAGCACGGACCTCTTTACCGGCACGGCAGCCAGGCCGCTGCAGATCGTCCGGGTCAGCCTGGTCAACGACGGGCCCGGCCTGATCAGGGACCCGGCCGCAGTAGTGCGCGTCGAGGTCACCGGCGGCGGCGTCAGCACCCCGGAGCCCGCCCGGCTGACCGGCCTGCAGCCGGGTGCCGAGGTGGTCGCCGAGATTGGCGTGCAGGTCGCCATGCCCGCTGCGGCGGGCAGCGTCCGCCAGGTCAGCGCCGTGGCGTCCGGCCAGCAGGCATCAGCGACGGCCAGGGGGCAGCTCGTCATCGCCGAGCCCGGCTGGACGATGTGGATGGTCAGCCACTTTCACTACGACCCGGTGTGGTGGAGCACCCAGGGCCAGTTCCTGCAGACCCGGCTGCTGCTGCCAGCCGACGACGGCGCCATGCCCGAGACCAGGACCGCCTTCGAGCTGGTCGCTCTGCACCTGGACGCAGCCAGGCAGGACGCCGACTACAAGTTCGTGCTCGCCGAGCTCGACTACCTCAAGCCGCACTTCGACGCGCATCCCGAGGACCGCGACGACCTGCTCGAGCTGATCAGGTGCGGGCGGATCGAGATCGTCGGCGGCAGCTATAACGAGCCGAACACGAACCTGACCAGCGCCGAGTCCACGATCCGCAATGCCGTGTACGGGCTCGGATACCAGCGCGACGTGCTCGGCGCCGAGCCGCGCACCGCGTGGATGCTGGACGCGTTCGGCTTCGACCCTGGCTACCCCGGCCTGATGGCCGCGGCCGGGATGCGCGAGTCGGCCTGGGCCCGGGGGCCCTTCCACCAGTGGGGGCCCGGCCGCAGCGCCGGCGACAACCGGCTGATGCAGTTCCCGTCCGAGTTCGAGTGGCTGTCGCCGGACGGCGCCGGCCTGCTGACCAGCTACATGGCCAACCACTACGGGGCCGGCTGGATCACCCAGCAGGCGGCCACCCTGCCGGCCGCCGAGCAGTCTGCCTACCAGCAGTTCACCGAGCTTGCCGCCGTCGCGCCAACGCCGAACGTGCTGCTGCCCGTCGGCGGCGATCACGTCATCCCGTCCCGCTGGGCCACCGCCATCCACCGGGACTGGAACGCCAGGTACCTGTGGCCGCGGTTCGTCACCGCCGTTCCCTCGGAGTTCTTCGCCGCGGTGCGCGAGGCAGCGGCCAGCCGCGGCAGCTGGCTAATGCCGCAGACCAGGGACATGAACCCGGTCTACACCGGCAAGGACGTGTCCTACATCGACACCAAGCAGGCGCAGCGGGCAGCTGAGACCGCGGTGCTCGACGGCGAGCGGCTCGGCACGCTGGCCTGGCTGGCCGGCGCCAGCTACCCGGCCGCCAGCCTGGACAAGGCCTGGCGGCAGCTGGTCTTCGGCGCGCACCACGACGCGATCACCGGAACCGAGGGCGACCAGGTCTACCTGGATCTGCTGGCCGGCTGGCGGGAGGCTTACGAGCGTGGCGACCAGGCCAGGCGGGACGCGGCACGCTACCTGGCCGGCCTGGCCGACACAGCGGCGGCGGCACGGCAGGAAGCCGGCGGCTGGCGCGCCAGGGATCCGGACGCCAGCAGCGCCGGACAGGGCGCGCTGACCGCGGTTGCCGTGATCAACACACTGTCGTTCGCCCGCTCTGCCATGGCCAGCGTCACGGTCGGGCTGACCGAGCCGGGGACGCCATGGCTGGAGCTGCGGGACGAGACCGGCGCGCTGGTGCCGTTCCTGGCCGAGGGGGTACGCACGCACCCGGACGGCAGCCTGGCCGCGCTGACCGCGACCTTCCGCGCCGCCGACGTGCCCGCGCTCGGCTACCGGACCCTCCTCGCCTGGCCTGCCAGGGCGCCGCTGGCCGGCGAGACCGGCCGGCCGCCCGGTGGCTGGGCGCCGGCCCCGTCCGCGGCCGGCGACGGCGTCACGATCGAGAACGAGGCGTTCCTGGTGCAGGCCGACCCGGCCAGGGGCGGCACGCTGCGCCGGGTGCTTGACAAGCGCAGCGGTGCCGAGCTGCTGGCCGGGGACGGCAACGAGCTGCTGCTGCAGCCCGAGTATCCCGCGCATCCCCGGTGGCGGGAGGGGCCATGGCTGCTGTGCCCGGCCGGCCCCGGCGAGGGCACGGCCAGCCGGCCGGCCAGGGTGCGCGCCGAGCGCAGCCCGGCCGGGCAGCGGCTGGTCGCCGAGCTGAGCGTCGGTGACCTGCGGGTGACGCAGGAGACGCTGCTCTGGGACGGCGCCGGGCGAATCGAGTTCCGCACTCACGTGGACGGCTCGATCGGCCAGGACCGGCTGCTGCGGGTTCGCTTCCCCGCTGCGGTCCCCGGCGGGCTGCCTGTCTACCAGACCGCCGTGTCGGTCATCGGCCGGCCGTTCGGCGACACGGACACCGACGTCGCCGAGCATTCCTACACGCTGGACAACCCGGCTCACGAGTGGTTCGGGCTCGGCTCGACGGCCCGGCTGGCGCTGACCGGCCCCGGCGGCCGCCGCGAGCACCGTGCGCTGGGCGTCGCCGAGGTCATCGCGCCGGCCGACGAGCCAGCTGGCGGGGCGGATCAGCCCGGCGGCCAGCCGGGCCCGGCCGGCCTGGCCGGCTTCGCCCCGGCTGCCGCGGTGACCAGCGCGCCGTGCCGGGCCGCGGTCGGCGCGCTGATGGCCGCGCTGGCCAGGCAGGGTGTCACGGCCACCTGCACGGTGCCGGACGGCCCGCGCTGCGGGCTGCTCGAGGTCGATTCCAACCTGCCCGACTTCCGGATCGCGCTCGGCGGGCCTGACCGCAACTCGTTCACCGCCCGGCTGCTGAGCCAGACGCCAGCCGCGGCCGCCGAGCTGCGCCGCCAGCTCGCCGCCGGCGGCACCGCGCGGGTCTGGGTGCCGGCCGCCCGCAGCAGGCAGGAAGCCTTCGCGCCGGGCGCTGACCTGCGCCCGGCCGATGCCCTGCCGGTGCTCATCGTCGACGACGCGGCCGGCCTGGCCGACGCGATCCAGGCCGTGGCAGCCGACCTGGCCGACGCGGTGATCGAGGTCAGTCACGATCCGGCGGGCGGAGCTGAGCCGGCCGGCGGCGGGCAGTTCACCGAGCCCGACCTGGCCGGGCATAGCGTCGCGCTGCTGAATCGCGGCACGCCAGGCAGCCTGGTGACCCCGGCCGGGGTGCTGAACATCTCGCTGATGCGCGCGTGCAGCACCTGGCCGTGCGGTGTATGGATCGACGGCGACAAGCGGGCCACGCCCGACGGCAGCAGCTTCGCCTGGCAGCACTGGAGCCACACCTTCGAGTACGCGCTCGCCGCCGGGCCCGGTGACTGGCGCACCGCCGGCTTCCCGCTGGCCGGCCAGGACTACAACCACGACCTGCTGACGTGCCTGACCGGGATACACGACGGCCAGCTGCCAGCCGCGGCGAGCCTGGCGTCGGCGCAGCCAGCGACCGCGCTGATCTCGGCGCTGAAGCCGGCCGGTAACCCGCTGGCGCCGCTGCAGCAGCCGAGCCCGGCTGACGGCCTGACCGTCCGGCTGCGCGACGTCTCCGGCGGCGCGCAGCCGGCTCAGGCCCGGCTGCGGCTGCTGGCACCGGTGCGCACCGCCCGCCTGACCGGCATCTGCGAGGACACCGACGGCGAGCTGCTGAGCTGCCCGGGCGGGCAGGTGACGGTCAGCGTCCCCGCCGCTGGCACGGCCACCCTCACGGCCGTTCCCGGACCGGTTCCCGCGCTTGAGCCCGCCGCCGGGCCAGCCCAGCCGCTGCCCGAGCCGGCCCAGCCGGTGTTCACCAGGTACTGGCTGCACGGCAAGGGACCCGCGCCGGCCGGCAACCTGCCGGTCGCGGTGCACCTGTCCCCCGGCCGGGTGCCGCTGAGCCCCGGCGCGGCGGCCAGGCTGCGGCTCACCGTGGCCTGCGGCCCCAAGTCGGCCACCGGAATCGTGCAGCTGGATGTGCCAGCCGGACTGTCGGTGCAGCCGGCCGGGCCGCTGCGCTACGACCTGCCCGGCCTCGGCCACGCGAGCTGGGAACTGACCGTGCGGCCGGCCGGCGCCCCGGCAGCCGGCCGCTACTTCGTCGCGGCGCAGATCACCGACGCGGCCGGCCAGCGGCTGGAGGACGCGGCCCTGGTCGCCGTCGGCGAGCCGGCTGACCCGGCGCTGACCATGCCTGCCGGGCAGCTCGCCCCGCAGCTGGCCGCGCCCGAGCAGGCCACGGCGGCCGAGATCGACTTGCGGCTGCTGACTCCCCGGCTCGCGCTCGCGCCAGGCTGGCACGGCCAGATCCGTGCCGTGCTGGCCAACCGCACGGCAGCCGGGCTGCGGGGCGAGGCTCAGCTGGTATCGCCGTTCGGCAGCTGGGCGCAGACCGCGCCGTGGACCACCGGATTCAGCGTGCCAGCTGGCGCCGAGACCGAGCTGGCCTTCAGCGTCGCCGGGCCGGCCGCCGCCAGGCCAGGCCAGCACTGGTGGGCGCTGATCAAGGTGATGTACTTCGGGCGCCTGGCGTATACCGAACCGGTCCGCGTATCGGTGCCCGACTGACCTTCGCCGGCCGCGTTCCTCCTGGTTTTCCAGTTCTGTCGCGGATGGTGGCGCAGCGCCGCAAACATGCCGCGGCGATCTCGCCGGTCACGCGGCTGTGATGCGACAATGTAGGCCACCGAGTCCAGACCCGAGAGCTCATGACCACTGACATTGCCATCAGCCTCGGCAACCTGCCCGCGGAGCCGAACAGCTTCATCGGCCGCGAGCGCGACCTTGCCGAGCTAGCGCTGCTGGTGACTGACGTGCGTGCGCTCACCCTGTGCGGGCCAGGCGGCATCGGCAAGACCAGGCTCGGCCTGCGTCTTGGCTGGCAGCTGCGCTCGGGGTTCCCGGACGGCAGCTGGCTGATCGAGCTGGCCGACGTCACTGACGCCGAGCTGGTCGCGCGACGGGTAGCGGCGACCCTCGGCATCCGCGACGAGCCAGGCAGGTCGCTGGCCGACACGCTGGCCGACGCGCTCCGGCCACGCCGGCTGCTGCTGGTTCTCGATACCTGCGAGCACCTGATCGACGCCAGCGCCGCGCTGGTGCAGCGGCTGGTGGCCAGCTGCCCGGGGCTGCGGGTCATCGCGACCAGCCGCGAGCCGCTGCGGCTGCGCGGCGAGACAGTGTGGCGGGTGCCGCCGCTGGCCCTGCCCGGCCAGGGCGCCGCCGTGCTGCCAGATGAGCTTGCGCTGCAGGAAGCGGCCAGGCTGTTCGCCGAGCGCGCCGCCGCCGTCCGGCCGGGCTTCACGCTGAACCCCGGCAACGCGGCAGCGGTGGCGCACGTGTGCCGCACCCTCGACGGGATGCCGCTGGCCATCGAGCTGGCGGCGGCCAGGGTCAGGGCGCTGTCGGTCGAGCAGATCGCCGCCCGGCTCGACGACCGGTTCCAGCTGCTGGCCTCCGGCGACCGCACCGCGCCGCCACGCCAGCAGACTCTCCGCGCCGCCGTTGACTGGAGCTACGAGCTGCTCACCGACGCCGAGCAGACGCTGCTGCGGCGGCTGTCGGTGTTCTCCGGATGGGACCTGGACCTGGCTGAGCGAGTCTGCGCGGACGAGCGGATCCCGGCCGTGCTGGTGCTCGACCTGCTCGCGGCGCTGATCGACAAGTCGCTGGTCACCCTCGACGGCGAGCTGAACGGTGACGCGCGCTACCGGCTGCTGGACACCATCCGGCAGTACGCCCAGGCCAGCCTGACCGCCTCGGCCGAGGCGAAGTCGGCCGTGCAGCGGCACCTGGACGGCATGCTGCAGGTGGCCGAGCAGACGGTGGAGCAGGCGTTCCGCGTCGGTGACCCGCCGTGGCACGCCCGCGCAGCGATCTTCCGGCGCGCGGTCGCTGACCTGCCCAACTACCGCTCCGCGCTCGCGGCCTGCCTCGAAGCCGGCGACTTCGACGCCGGGCTGCGGCTCTGCACCGCGCTGCGCAGCCCGTGGCTGACCTGCGGCGAGGTGCCCGAGGGAGTCGCCTGGTTCGACCGGTTCCTCGGCCAGGGGCCGGACGTCGGCCAGGCCGTCCTCGCCAGGGCGCTGATGGCCCGCGGCGAGCTGGCCTTCGACCAGCAGGATTACGCACGCGCCGCCGAGTTCGCCCGGCAGGGCATGAGCCTGTGCGACCCGGCGGCCGGAGTGCACCCGGCGCCGGCGCTGCGGGTGCTCGCGCTGGTCGAGCTGCGAGCCGGCCAGGGCGAGCAGGCGCTGGCCCTGGCCGACGCCGCGGTCGCCGCGGCGATTGCGGCTGCTGACAACTGGGAGCAGGGCATCGGGCTGATCACCAGGGCCGCGGTGCTCGCCCGGATGGGCCGGCTTGACGACGCGCAGCGCTGCTACGAGGACGTCCTCGAGGTGCTGCGGGACAACGCCAACCTCTGGGGCACGGCGCAGGCGCTGTCCGGCTTCGGCGGGCTGGCCAGGGCGCGCGGCGAGCACGCCGCCGCGCTGCGGCACTTCCGCGGCGCACTCGAGGTCTTCCGGCAGATCGAGGCCCGGCCGGAGATGGCCCGCAGCCTGGCCGGCATCGGCGGGTCCGCGCTGGCCCAAGGTGACATCCAGCTGGCCGCCGGCAGCTTCACCGAGGCGCTGCAGCTGAGCCTCGCCACCGGCCAGCGGCTCGCGATCGCGCGGGGCCTGGAGGCGATGGCCCTGCTTGCGCTCGCCCAGGGTGACCCGGAGCGGTCGCTGCGTCTCGGCGGCGCCGCGCAGTCGCTGCGCGAGGCCATCGGCGGCCGGACCTCGCCGGGCCCTGGGACTGCGCTGCAGCGGCTGACCGACGGCGCCAGGGAGCAGCTCGGCGCGGCCGCGGCGGCGGCCCTGCTCGAGGAGGGCCGCGCGATGGACGTCGGCGACGCGGTCATGTACGCGGTCGCCAGCCCGCCAGGCGCGCTCGCCGGGCAGCAGCCAGCCGCGGCCGTGACCAGTCAGGGCGCTGGCCGGCCGACCGCACTGACCAGCCGTGAGCTGGAGATCGCGGCGCTGATCGCCCGCGGGCTTTCCAACCGCGGGATCGCCGACGAGCTGGTCATCAGCCCGGCAACCGCGGCCCGCCACGTCGCGAACATCTTCGCCAAGCTCGACTTCACCTCGCGCGCCCAGGTGGCCGCCTGGTACGCCGACGGCAATCAGGCCAGCCGCTAGCGCCTGCTGCGTAGCCGGCGGCCGCCTGCTGCATATCCGGCTGGATCCGCATGCACAGCCGTGCCCAGCATGTTGCATAGCCCGGCGGCTGGGCCGGGGCGGTCTACATAGGCGAGACGGACTTCTGCATATCGCAAATGGTTAGTTCGGCGCATGTGCCGCCGTGCACCGGCGGCCTAGCTTTTGCTGTAGGACGCGTAAGTGTCCAGCTCCGCCGCATCCGGGCGCCAGGAGGGGGATGACCGGCCGCGGCGGGGCGCGAAGGGGGGCAGGCCCGGGCTGCTGCACAGCCCGGGCCCTGCACCTTGGCAACGAGGGCCAGCCAGGGAGGGATCACCGCACATGCTGCCAGCCGAGATCAGTACCGGCGAGCTGACCGTCACGCAGCGGCTGCTCAGCATCGCGGCAGCGCGCGGCGGGTGCCGGGCGCTCATCGGCGACCAGGGCGGCGGCTGCTACAGCTACGCCGACCTGGCAGCGACGGTCCGGGCGGCGGCCGCCGGGCTTGCCTGGCGCGGCCTGCAGCCTGCCGACGTGGTCGGCGTCTACGTGCCGGACGCGATCAGCTACACGCTGGCGACGCATGCGATCCGGGCGGCCGGCGGCGTTCCCTCGCCGGTCTCCGCCGGGCTCGCGGTGCCCGAGATCGCCGGTCAGCTCGCCGAGTGCGGCGCCCGGATGCTGCTGACCGCGCCGCCGCTGGCTGTGTCAGCGCTGGCCGCGGCTGACCGGTCCTGGGTCAGGCAGGTCATCTCGTTCGGCGAGGCGGCCGGCACCACGCCGTTCGCCGCGCTGCTTGGCATGGGATCCCTGCGCCCGGCTATCACCCGGCCGCACGACCTGGCGCTGATTCCGTTCATCCGGCGGCCAGACGGCATGCTCGGCCCGGTAGCGGTGACCAACAGGGAGCTATCCGACGAGCTGGGCCGGCTGGCCGAGGACACCGGCCTCACCGACCAGGACGTCGTGATCGCCGCGCCGCCCGCCGGCGACGGCCGTGCCTACAGCACGCTGCTGGACAGCGCGCTCGGCTGCGGTGCCACCGTGGTCGCCGCGCGCGGCTGCGAGCTGACCGGGGCGGCGATCACCTACCACGGCACGGCGGCCATCGTGCCGTTCGGCATCGACGTGCCGCTGCCTGAGTCGCTGCGGGTCTTCTCCGTCGCCTGAGCTGTCAGCCAGCAGAAGCCTGGAGGCCGGCCGGCCCTCGCCGGCTCAGAGCTCGGGCGGCCGGTTCTCGTACGGGGTGCTCAGCACGATCGTGGTGTGCGTCGACACGCCTGCCGCCGACCGGATCTCGACCAGCAGGTCCTCGAGCGCGGCCGGCGAGGCGACCCGGACCTTGAGGATGTAGCTCTCCTCCCCCGCCACGCTGTGACACGCCTCGATCGCGCCCAGGCGAGCCAGCCGCTGCGGCGCGTCGTCCGGGGCGGCCAGGTCGAACGGCTTGATCCTGATGAACGCGGTGAGCGGCAGGCCGGCGTCGTCGAGGTTGACCACGGCCGCGTAGCCGCGGATCACGCCCTGCTGCTCGAGCCGGCGCACGCGCTGCTGCACCGCCGACACCGACAGGCCAGTCTGCCTGGCCAGCTCGGTGAAGCTCATCCGGCCATCGTGTGCCAGCAGCCCGACGATCCTGCGGTTGGTCTCCTCCACCCGGTCACGGTATCGCCGCCAGCCAGGCGATAGCGGAACCAGCGGTCCGGCACGGAACGTCAAAATGGCTTGAAGGCAACCTGGCGGCTGGCCGGCCTGTCCTGGCAGCTGCACTCGCCGTGGCCGGCTGCGGCCGGGGCGCGGCACTGCCGCTGGCGGTTACCCGGCTGTGTCCGGCCGCCTGCATTGGTAACGAAACGGTATCGGGCAGCACGCTGCCGTAACAAGCACGGCAGGTCAGGCTGTCGTGAGCCTTTGCCCGGTTACGCTCCGGCATAGGTCGAAAGAGGCAGGGTAGCCCAAGCGGGTAGTTCGACGGCGAAGCGGAGCTGCAGATGGCGAACATCGTGCTTGACCAGGTCGACAAGGTCTACCCCGGCGGGGTTAAGGGCATCGACGGGCTGAACCTGGACATCGGCGACGGCGAGTTCATGGTGCTCGTCGGCCCGTCCGGCTGCGGGAAGTCCACCGCGCTGCGGTCGATCGCCGGCCTGGAGGAGATCACCGCCGGCACGATCTCGATCGGCGGCCGGGTGGTCAACGACCTGCCGCCCAAGGACCGCGACATCGCCATGGTGTTCCAGAACTACGCGCTCTACCCGCACATGACGGTCGAGCAGAACCTGGCGTTCGGCCTGCAGCAGCGCAAGACGCCCAAGGACGAGATCAAGCGCCGGGTCAACGAGGTGGCCAGGCTGCTCGGGCTCGAGGAGTACCTGCGCCGCAAGCCAGCCGCGCTGTCCGGCGGGCAGCGGCAGCGGGTCGCGATGGGCCGCGCGATCGTCCGCGAGCCGCAGGCGTTCCTGATGGACGAGCCGCTGTCGAACCTGGACGCCAAGCTGCGCGTGTCCATGCGCGCCTCGCTGTCGCAGCTGCACGACCGGCTCGGCGTCACGACCGTGTACGTCACCCACGACCAGGTCGAGGCCATGACGCTCGGGCAGCGCGTCTGCGTGCTGCGCGACGGCAGGCTGCAGCAGGCAGACAGCCCGCAGACGCTGTACAGCTCGCCAGTGAACCTGTTCGTGGCCGGCTTCATCGGCTCGCCGGCGATGAACTTCGCGATGGCGACGCTGGTGCGCGACGACGGGCCTGCGGTGACCTTCGCCGGGCACCGGCTCGCCGTGCCCGGCCAGCTGATCGACGACCGGCCGGACCTGCAGCAGTACTTCGGCCGCGAGGTCATCCTGGGCATCAGGCCGTCGGACTTCGAGGACGCCAGGCTGGCCGACGCGAGCTGGCCGCGGATGCAGGCGCGCGCAAGCGTGACCGAGTCGCTGGGCAGTGAGATCCACGTGCTGTTCAGCATCGACGCGCCCCCGGTCGAGCACTCAAGCATCAGCGACGCGGTGTCCGACGGCGGCGACGACGCCATCCCGGTGGCGGGCGGCAGGACCATGTGGACGGCCAGGGTCGCCGCGCGAAGCCAGATCGGTCCCGGCCAGAACGCCGAGCTGGCCCTCGACTCCGCCAACATGAAGTTCTTCGACCCGGCCAGCGGCCTGGCGGTCGGCAAGGCCGAGGTCACCGCCGACGCCGTCAGCTGACGACGATTCCGTGTCAGCCGGCCTTGCCCGCTCACCGCAGAGCGCGCCCGGCCGGTGCCGCTCGCGGCGGTTGAGCCCTACTTCAGCACGCTTCTGAGCTGGGCCAGCGGCCTTTCTGCGACGCACTGTAATGGTGGCTGCACAGGCAGATTGACCAAACTGTGATGGCTGTGGCCGCCGTTCCCGGGCATGCCAGGCCGCTCGCCGGGCATAGTGGTGGGGTGTATGCCAGGTTATGGAGCGATCCGACGAGACGGTCGTAATTTGATCAACGCGACCGGGAACGGACGGTGACATTATGGCAACCAACTTGGCCAGGACTTCAGCGCGGCGCCTGGTACCCGGCGCCGCGGTTGTGGCCGCGGCCGTATTGGTACTTGCAGCTTGTGGCAGCTCCGGCGGTAAATCCGTCAGCGGCAGCGCCAAGCAGACGATCGTTTTCGCTGAGGCCGGGCTTGGCACCGAGGGCCAGCAGACGGCGAAGGCCATCAAGGCTTTCGAGACGGCGAACCCCAACATCACTGTCAAGATCGACGTGCTGTCCTCGGACTCCACGACGTACCTGTCCCAGCTTGAGCACTCGTTCACGGCCGGCTCGAGCACGCCTGACGTGTTCGAGTCAGACGTCACCTACCCGGCCAAGTTCGCGCAGGCCGGCTGGGTGCTGCCGCTCAACAGCCTGAACGCGACCACCTCGCAGTTCTTCCCGACGGAGGTCGCGGCCGGCACGTTCCAGGGCAAGATCTACGCGATCCCCTGGTTCGACAACCCCGAGGGCCTGTTCTACCGCACTGACCTGATCAAGACGCCGCCGACGTCGCCGCAGCAGGTGGTCTCCGATGCCCAGAAGGCGATGAAGCAAGACAAGAACCTCAAGGAGGGCCTGGCCTTCGAGGGCGACAAGTACGAGGGCGCGATCACCGCGTTCCTGACGGTCGACTCGGCGTTCGGCGGCAAGCTCGACCCGCAGAACCTGAACACGCCGGGCAACACGGCGGCGCTCGCCTGGCTGCAGGACGCCATCTACAAGGAGCACATCGCCCCGACAGCGGTGACCGGCTGGCAGGAGGGCCAGGTCCAGTCCGAGTTCTCCGCCGGGCACGCGGCGTTCGCGATCAACTACCCGTTCGTCGAGGCGGTGCCGCCGTCGGCAGCTGTCAAGGGCCACATCGGCTACATCCCGTTCCCGGCAGGCCCTGGCGGCACGCCAGCCTCGGCGCTCGGCGGCGAGATGCTCGCCATCAACGCCAAGAGCCAGCACACTGCCGCGGCCTACAAGCTGATCCAGTACCTGACGAGCCCGCCGGTGGAGACCGCGCGCGCGGAGGCCACCGGCGACCCGCCGTCACTGCCGAGCGCCTACACCCCGGCGCTGTATGCCAAGGCGCCGTACTTCAAGAACGTCAAGGTGCTCAACGGCTTCTCCCAGCCGCGTCCGGTCAGCCCCAACTACCTGCAGATTTCCAGCGACCTGCAGGTGATGCTGTCCTCGGTGTTCGCCAACACCAAGCCGGCAGCGGCGGCCATCAGCGCGGCGGCCCCGACGGTCAAGAGCGATGCGAATGCCACGCCGGGAGGCTGAGCACGGCCCGGCCGCCCAGTATCGGTGCGAGGGCGGCTGATGGCCGCCGACGCCCCGGCCCGCGGCAGGAAGCCGCTGCTGCGCTGGAAGCCGAGCCCGTCCGGGTCCGCCCGGCCGGGCTCGGCCCGGGCGGCCGCTGACCGCCGCCTCGGCTACCTGCTGGTGGCGCCGGTCGTGCTGCTGCTGCTCGCGATCACCGCCTATCCGCTGATCTACAACCTGTGGAACTCGTTCCACTTCGTGAACCTCGGCTTGGGCGGGCTGCCGCACAAGTTCGTCGGCGCGCAGAACTACACCAAGATGTTCGGCTCGTCGCTGTGGCGGGCCGCGCTGGTGCGCACGCTGATCTTCACTGTCGCTTCGATCGCGTTCGACACCGTCGTGGCGCTGGGGCTGGCCCTGATGCTGCACCGCAAGTTCCGCGGCCGCGGCTTCCTGCGCGCCGCGATCCTGGTGCCATGGGCGGTGCCCACGGTGGTCTCGGCGATGCTGTGGAAGACGATGTTCGACCCGCGGGCCGGCTTCGTGGATTACTTCCTTGGTTTCTTCCACTCCGGCTGGGCGAACCTGACCTGGCTCAACGCGAGCGTGTGGCGATCCTGGGCGGTCATCTTCATTTCCGACGCCTGGAAGAACGTGCCCTTCGTCGCGATCATCCTGCTGGCCGGGCTGCAGGTCATCCCCACCGACATCTACGAGGCGGCGAAGATCGACGGGGCCGGCGCGGTGCAGTCGTTCCGGCGGCTGACCCTGCCGCTGCTGAAGCCGGCCCTGAGCGTCGCGCTGATCTTCCGCACCCTGCAGGCGCTGCTGGTGTTCGACGTGATCTTCATCATGACCGGCGGCGGGCCTGGTAACTCGACCCAGACGCTGTCGTTCCTGAATTACCAGACCTTCATCAACAACCTCGACTTCGGCTACGGCGGTGCCATCTCGGTGATGCTGGTGGTGCTCGCCCTGGTCGCGGCCGGGATTATCGTGCGCGTGTTCAGGACGGAGCAGACATGACCGCGGCGGCGCAGGAGTCTGTCACCGCTGCCGGGGCGCGGCCCGCTGCCCGCCGGCCAGGGCCAGGCGGGGCGAAGATCTTCAGGGAGATCCTCTTCTACCTGGCCGTCGCGGTTGTGATCGTGATCGCGCTGTTCCCGTTCTACTGGATCCTGCGCACCTCGCTGGAATCCAACTCGCAGGTCGCCGCCGGGGTGGGCGGGGCCAACGGCGTGATCCCCTCGCACCTGACCGGCAGCGCCTTCGCGAACATCTTCAGCAAGCAGGACTTCCTCCGGCCGCTGCTCAACAGCATCATCGTCGCGCTGGTCACCACCGTCGTCACCGTCGTGGTGGCCTCGCTGGCCGGCTACGCGCTGGCCAGGCTCGACATCCGCGGCGCCGGCGCGATCCTGGCCTTCATCCTGCTGGCCGGGTTCTTCCCGGTGCTGTCCATGATCGGCCCGCTCTTCCTGCTGCTGCGCCACCTCGGCCTGCTGGACAACATCTACCCGCTGATCATCGTGTACCTGGTGTACACGCTGCCGATCACCACCTGGCTGCTGAAGAACTTCTTCGAGCAGATCCCGCGGGAACTTGAGGAAGCGGCGCTGGTCGACGGCGCGACGCGGCTGCAGACGCTGCGCCGGGTGGTCATCCCGGTGGCCGTGCCCGGCGTGTTCACCGCCGCGATCCTGGCCTTCATCCTGGCCTGGAATGACTTCGCCTTCGCGGTGTCGTTCCTGACCACGCCATCGCACTTCACCGCGCCGCTGGCGATCGTCACCTTCGGCGAGAGCCAGTTCCAGGTGTTCTACAACCTGATCGACGCGGCGGTCGTGGTCATCTCGATCCCGATCGCGCTGCTCGTGCTGTTCGCGCAGCGGCGGATCGTGTCCGGGCTTACCGCCGGGTCGTTCCGCTAGCCAGCGAGCGGCCGATGACCATCCGCTGGATCTGGTTGGTGCCCTCGACGATCTGCAGCACCTTGGCCTCACGCAGGTACCGCTCGGCCGGGAAGTCCTCGACGTAGCCGTAGCCGCCCAGTACCTGCACCGCGTCGGTGGCCACCCGCATCGCGGTGTCGCTGGCGAACAGCTTGGCCATCGCCGCCAGCGGCCCGTACGGCAGGCCGGCGTCCTTGCGCCGCGCAGCGGCCAGGTAGAGCGCGCGCGCAGCGGCCACCGCGGTGGCCATGTCAGCCAGCATGAACGAAAGGCCCTGGAAGTCGATGATCGGCTTGCCGAACTGGCGGCGCTCGCTGGCGTAGGACACGGCGACCTCGAGCGCCGCCTGCGCCAGCCCTGTCGCGCACGCGGCGATGCCCAGCCTGCCGGCGTCCAGAGCCGCCAGCGCGATGGCGAAGCCCTTGCCCTCGTCGCCGACCAGGTGATCCGACGGCACCCTGGCGGACTCGAAGCGCATCTGCGCGGTGCTGGACGCGCGCATGCCCATCTTGTGCTCGGCCGGCGCGGCGGACACCCCGGCCGTGCTCGCGGGGACGTGGAAGCAGCTGATCCCGCGGGCGCGGTCCCTGCCCTCGCTCTCGCCTGAGGTGCGCGCGAACAGCGTGTAGAAGTCGGCGTGGCCGGCGTGCGAGATCCACGCCTTCACGCCGTCGAGCAGGTAGCCGTCGCCGTCGCCGTCGGCGCGGGCGCTGGTGCGCAGCGCGGCCGCATCTGAGCCGCTGGCCGGCTCGGACAGGCAGTACGCGCCAAGCAGGTCGCCGCCGAGCATCTCAGGCAGCCAGCGTTGCTGCTGCTGCGTGCCGGCCGTGGCCAGCGGGTAGCAGGTCAGGGTGTGCACGCTGACCCCGAGGCCGACGGTCAGCCACGCGCCGGCCAGCTCTTCCACCACCTGCAGGTAGGTCTGGTACGGCTGGCCGCCGCCGCCCAGCGCCTCCGGGTACGGCAGGCCGAGCAGCCCGGCCGCGCCGACCGTGCGGAACTCCTTGCGCGGGAACGTGCCCGAGTGCTCGGCGGCCGCCGCCGCAGGGCGCAGCTCCTGCTCGGCCAGCTCGGCGGTCAGCTCTAACAGCGCCCTGGTCTCCTCGTCCTGGCACTCGCGCTCGACGGTGCTCATCACGCGGCCACGACGATCAGCTCGCGGGTGACGTTGTTCAGCCGGCGGACGCCGTCCTCCGTGCAGACCACGATGTCCTCGATGCGCGCACCGTGCGCGCCGGGGTAGATCCCCGGCTCGATCGAGAAGGCGTGCCCAGCCCGCAGCGGCTCGGTGTTCCCGGCCACGATGTAGGGGTCCTCGTGGGTCTCAAGCCCGATGCCGTGGCCGGTGCGGTGCACGAAATAGTCGCCGTAGCCGGCCGCGGTGATCGGCTGGCGCGCGGCGGCGTCGACGGACTCGGCGGTGATGCCGGGCCTGACCGCCGCGCACGAGGCTTCCTGTGCCTGCTGCAGCACCTGGTAGTAGGCAGCGAAGTCAGCCGGCGGCTCGCCGATCACGTACGTCCGGGTGCAGTCGGAGCAGTACCCGGTCGGCATGGTGCCGCCGATGTCCACCACGACTGCATCACCGGGCTGCAGCCGCCGCCCGGCCGGGTCGTGGTGCGGGCTCGCCGCGTTCGGGCCGGACGCCACGATCGCGAAGTCCGCTGAGGCGTGCCCGGCGGCGAGGATCGCGTCGCTGATCTGCGCGGAGACTTCCAGCTCGGTGCGGCCGGGCCGCAGCCAGCCGGGCACCTGAGCGTGCACCCGGTCGATCGCCTCGCCGGCTGCCAGCAGTGCGGCCACTTCCTGCGGCGACTTGACCGACCGTAGCCCGCGCAGCGCCAGGCTGGCGAGCTCCTGCCGCGCAGCGGGCAGCGCGGCGCGCAGCCGCAGCGTCATCAGCGCCCACATCCGATCCGACAGCCCGACCGCGGCCACGTCCGCCAGCCGGCCGGCGACGACCGCGTACGGGTCCTCGGTCTCGTCCCAGCCGATGATCTCCAGCCCGATGCCGCCAGCCGGCGAGGCCTTCGCCGCCGGCAGCTCCAGCCTCGGCACCACCAGGAACGGATCACCGGCCGCCGGCACCGCCAGGCAGGTCAGCCGCTCGAGCTGCTTGGCCTGATACCCGATCACGTAACGCAGGTCAGGGCCGGGCGTGAGCAGCAGCGCATCCAGCCCGGCGCTGGCCGCCGCGGCGGCCGAGTCGGCCAGTCGTGACGCGGGATAGAGATCGTTTCCCATGATGGCCTGCGCTCCCCTTACGGCTTGACTGACCGAGGTGGCTTGCGTGCCCATCATCTCATCCGGGAGAATTCAGTACGCATCTAGACAGTGGGGCCTGGGGGGCCAGTAACACCGGTCCAGCCGGACTCACTCTGGGCGCACGGCGATGTACCACCCGTGAAGGCCGCAGGACCACGGAGACAGTGCACATACCGCCCAGCCGTCGGGAGCCGACGGCGATACCAGTGCGCCCGCCAGCACCGGGCGCCAGTCAGGCGCGCGCCAATCCAGATCAGGCCAGCAGCCAGCGTCCGGCCGGCGGGGAAAATGGCGGCGGCGGCGGGCCGGCCCGCGCCCTGGCAGCGGCCGACCGGGCGATCGCGCACAATGGCGGCGCCGGCCAGCAGAGCTCTGCGCTGGAAGCCGAGCTAGCCCAGCAGCGGCATGTGGTCATCGAGCTGCAGCGAGCGATCCTGCCGCTGCACGACGGGCCGTTCGACCTGCCCGGCCTGCGCACCGTGGTCCGCTACCTGCCAGCCTCCCTGGCCAGCCGGGTCGGCGGCGACTGGTACGTCACCGCGGACATGCCCGCCGGCAACGTGCTCATCGCGATCGGTGACGTAGCCGGCCACGGCCTGGCCGCGGCGGCCGGCATGGCCAGGATGCGCGGCGCCATCGCCGGGCTCGCGATCACCAACTCAGCACCCGAGCAGCTCGTCGGCTGGCTCAACGAGCTGGTCTGGCACGTCGACCCGGAGCACACGGCCTCCGTCGTGGCCGGCTACTTCGAGCCGGACAGCCGGCTGTTCAGCTGGGCGCAGGCCGGCCACCCGCCGCCGGTCCTGGTGCGCGGCAGCTCAGCGCGGCCGCTGTGCCAGCCGGAGGGGATCCTGCTCGGCGCTGGCCGCGCCGCCTACGAGGCGGCGACCCTGCAGCTGGAGCCCGGTGACCTGCTGCTGCTCTACAGCGACGGGCTGATCGAGCGTCGCGACCGTCCCGTCGACGACGGTCTGGCCATGCTCACCGACGCCGTGGCCGGCATCGCGGACCCGGAGCTGGCCGCCGCGGCCGCGCTGCGCGCGCTCGGCACCACCGACACCGAGGACGACACCTGCCTGGTCGCCCTCCGCGTCCTGTAACCAAGCCCATGGCCCCGCCAGCGGCGTAGTTGACCGCCCGTTACGGGGTCTTGCCGTACGCGTCGTGGTAGTTCCACCACGCGTACGGCGGGGTCTGCAGATAACCCTCCGGCGAGTCCTCCCACTCCTCCTGACGGCCGAACGCCGTGAGATCCAGGTAGGTCCAGGTGCTTCCCAGCGCCTCGGCGCCCCGGCTGTTGACGAAGTAGGTCCGGTAGACCTGCTCGCCGTCACGGACGAAGGCGTTGGTGCCGTGCCACTCGTCCACGCCGAAGTCTTTGTCAAAGTCGTCGGTGATCGTGTACCAGGGGATCAGCTCCCAGCCCATTCGCTCCTTCAGGCCCTGGATCTCGGCCTGGGGGGCGCGCGAAGCGAACGCCAGCGTCGTGTCCCGCGCGTTCAGGTGGGCGGGGTGCGCGACCTGGTCGGCGAGGAACGAGCAGCCCACGCAGGCACGTTCCGGGTAGGCGCCGCCCGCTTGTGGGTAGGTCGTGACGTCTGGTGCGTAGAAGGCGCGGTAGACGATCAGCTGCCGGCGACCCTCGAACAGGTCGAGGAGGCTCAGCAGGCCGGCCGGGCCGCCGAAGCGGTAGTCCTTCTCCACCGCCATCCACGGCATCCGACGGCGCCTGGCGGCCAGCGCATCGCGGGCGCGGGTCAGCTTCTTCTCCTCGACCAGCAACTCCTCGCGGGCGGCATCCCACTCCTGCGGTGACACGATCGGCGGAGTCTTCATCGTGGCTGTCCTCCCTCAGGTATTCATGGGGCGTCGAACCGGCGGTAGAAATCATGCCCTGCTGCTTTCTCCGTTTTTCTTCCGTGAAGCCATAAGGCTCGTTCCTCGCCTCACAGTGCGCGGTAGGTCCACCAGCCTAAGGTCAGCCACTTTGACGAACCACGAGTACTCCCAGTGCCAAGCTGGTGAAGATAGGCCTGCGGAACGACTCTCATGAGTTGACGCGGCATGACGGCTTGGCCGCGGACGACTCGGTGAGATCATGGCCGCATGGTGGCTGAGTTCGCTGTGGTCGCGCGGGAGAGCGGGGTGGCGCGCGGCGACGGCGCTGATCTGTATTTCGAGAAGCGCGGGTCAGGGCCGGCGCTGCTGCTGGTTGTCGGGGGTGGCGGCGACTGCGGCTATTACGACGGGCTAGCGAGCCGTCTGGCCGGCGAGTTCACCGTGATCAGCTACGACCGGCGAGGCAACTCGCGCAGCCCGCTGCGCGGCGACCCGGCGCCCATCGTGCTGGCGGCGCAGAGCGCCGACGCACTCGCCGTGCTGGACGCGAACGGCATCGGCGCGGCGGTGGTCTTCGGCAACAGCGGCGGCGCGACCATCGCCCTGGACATGGCGGCGCGCTACCCGGACCGGCTGCTGGCCGTTGTCGCGCACGAGCCGCCGGTGCCGGCCGTGCTGCCCGATGCAACCGAGTACCTGGCGATCTACGGCGAGCTGGACGAGCTGGCGCGCACCGATGGCTGGGAGGCCGCGTTCACGCGGTTCCAGTCCGCCATCGGGCGGCTTCCGCCGCTGGTGATCAGGGCGCTGATCGATCCCGGCCGTTACATGCCGCCGGTACCGGCCCGCGAGATGATGCTGCGGGTAGCGGGCAACTGGGAGTACACGATGAGGTATGAGATCCGCTCGTTCATCGACTACCAGCCGGATCTGGAGCGGATCAGGGCAGCGGGGACTCCCATCGCGCTCGGCTACGGCAAGTCCACCGCTGATCCGGCCATGGCCAGGATGAGCGAGGCGTGCGCGGCTCTGCTGGGCGCCGAATGCGAAGCCTTTCCCGGCGGCCATACCGGCCCGATGGAGCAGCCGGGGCCGTTCGCAGATGTCCTGCGCGGCCTGCTGGGCAGGCTGCGCCCGGCGCCGTCAGGTCGTCCGGGCGGCCAGCGCGGCTGACATCCGGCCGAGTGACGAGCCGAGGTCCCAGCGGGCATCCAGCTCGGCCAGCGCGGCCGGGTCGGGCGGCTGCACCGGGAGCTGCCCGCTAACCGGCGGCACCGGCGCGTCAGGGGCCACGCGCACCACCGGAATGGCGGCCTCCAGGTAGTCGCGCGCCGCGACCAGCTTGGCCCGGCTGCCCATCGGGAACCCGCCGTGCCCCTTGTCCAGACCGTCCAGGATTCCCTCGACGCTGCCGAACACGCGCACCAGCGCGGCCGCCGTCTTCTCACCCACCCCCGGCACGCCGGGCAGCCCGTCGCTCGGGTCACCGCGGAGGGTCGCGAATGCGGCGTAGCCGCTGGCCGGTATCTGGTACCGCTCGGTCACCGCCGCCTCGTCGATCTCCTCGAGCCGGGACATCCCGCGCGCGGTATAGATGATCCGCACTGGCTTGGCGTCGTCGACCAGCTGGAACAGGTCCCGGTCGCCGGTCACTACCTCGATGGGGCCGTCCTCACGCGCCACGAGCGTGCCGATCACGTCGTCCGCCTCGTAGCCGTCGGCCCACGCCATCGTCACCCCGGCCGCGGCGAGCACCTGCACGATCACCGGTATCTGCACGTTCAGCTCGGCCGGCACCTGCTCGCTGCCGTCGGCGTTGGCCCGGTGCGCCTTGTAGGTGCTGATCGCCGCCACCCGGAAGGCCGGCCGCCAGTCCGCGTCCATGCACGCGACCAGCCGGGCGGCGCGGCGCGCCCGGACCAGGCGGGCGATCATGTCGCACAGGCCACGGATCGCGTTCACCGGCGTGCCGTCCGGCGCGGTCATGCTCTGCGGCGGGATGCCGAAGTAGGCGCGGAAGTACAGCGAAGCGGAGTCGAGCAGCAGCAGCGGGCCCATCCCGGTCATTGTGCCAGCACCTGAGCGCTGCCGGCGCGCGGTAGCTCAGCCCCGGCGCGGCTGAGGGCGATGGCGCCCGGGCCGGGCTGTCGGCCGGCGATGCGCACATTGCGGGCGTTGCCGTCGCGCCGCCGTGCCGTGGCCTGGCCGGGCTGGCTAGGAAGGCGATGGTGACGCTCGTCCGCCTCTCCCGCCGGTGGCCAGCTTCCATCCTTGTTGCCCGCAGCCGCTGATCGTGCTCCATCCCGACCGTCAGCGAGCCGGCTGCGGGTCATAGCCCGGCGCTATGCGTGCATGCAGGGTTGGCATTAGAGCCCGGGCGCGGTGCTTCCTAGGCTGGTCGGACAGGCCCCGGCCGGACGAATGCCAGTGAGGAAGGCGGGTAACGAGATGACCATGACGAGCCCGGTCCGCAGCCGATGTCCGGGCGAGCTGGTGACGGCGATTCGCGGCATCACGGGGCAGCACGCCGACTGGCAGCAGACTGCGGCGCTGGTGGCCGCGCAACTACGGCGGCACCTGCCGGGCGCCGAGATCCTGACGCCCGGTGAGCGGTCAGGGTCCGCCGACGGCTACGTCAGCCACCTGCTGCACGCCGAGCCGGACGGCTCGTTCTCAGTGAACGCGCTGGTGTGGCGGCCAGGCCAGGTGACTCCGATCCACGATCACGTCGCCTGGTGCGTGTTCGGGGTGCTGCAGGGCACCGAGTACGAGGAGCTGTTCGCGCTGCGGCAGCGCGGGACCTGCCTGGCCGGGGTTGGCAGCAGCGAGAACGAGACCGGCGAGGTTAGCGGGTTCGCGCCGCCGGGCGACATCCACCGGGTGCGCAACCACGGCACCGGCATCGCGATCTCGCTGCACGTTTACGGCGCCGACATCAGCAGGCTGGAGAGCAGCGTGCGCCGCGTCTACGACCTGCCGGTGCTGGCACCGGCCGGTCAGCCCGGCTAGTACAGCGGCCTGACCAGCTCCTCTTCCCAGTGGTCAGGCTGCTCGGGCCGGACAAGCTGCCGCCGCCCGGTGCTGGAGAAGCCCATCCGGTGGTAGAACGCGCGGGCCCGCCCGTTGACGTCGGTCACCCAGAGCTGGACCCGCTCGGCGCCGTCGTCGTGCGCCCACCGGCAGACAGCCTGCACGAGTACGTCGGCGACGCCCCGCCCGCGTGCCATCGGGCCGACCCACATCGAGACCAGGTGCGCCGTGCCCGGTTCAGCATCGTCCCAGCCAGCCGCGGCGGCCGCCTGCTCGCTGATCCCGGCCGCGATCCCGGCGGGCTGGCCGTCCCGCCAGGCCATGAAGTACGCCGACCTGGCGATGCGACCGCGCCAGTCGGCCTCGCTGAGCCCTTCTTCGGAGGCCAGGGTCGAGCCGAATGCGGATGGCGCGTCGGCCAGCGCGGCGAGCCGCAGCTCGCGCAGGGCGGCCCAGTCGTCCGGCCGTACCCGGCGGATGAGCGTCTCGCTCACGCTTGTCATCCGCCGAGCGTGCAGCATCCTGGCGAGCCGGCGCAAATGCCTTTCGTCCGGCGCGCTGTCCGGTCCTTGCGGAACTTTCGCCATAGCGCTCCTTTCCCGGACCTATCCCTGGAGAACGGACACTAGGCTGGCGCAGTGGCGCACAGCACCGACCCGGCCGCGGCGCCCCGGTCCGACGTCGCCGCGCGTGCGCAGTGGCGGCGCGCTGGGCTCGGCCGGCTGCAGGCGCGGTTCACCGGGCTGTTCGCGTTCTTCGTGCTGATCCTGCTCATCCCGGCGGCGAGCTTCGGCACGATCCGGGCCGAGTGGGGACTGGCCTTAGGCCGGGCGCGGATCGTCCAAGCCACCGTCGTCGGCTCGTCGCCGTCAGCAGAGTTCAACCGCAACTGCTCGATGACGGACATTCATGTCGTGTGGTCAGGACCGCCGGAGCCGGGAACGGGCTCGTTCAGCGTCTGTGACGATCGGGTCTCTGGGTACCGGCCAGGCGGTGTGGTCAGGGTCGCGGCGCTGCCGGGCGACAGCTCGGTGACCGCTGGCGAGAGCCGCGGCTCGGCCATCGCCGGAGTCGTCATCGAGAGCGTTTTCCTGCTGATCTGGCTGCTGTTCATCGGCGTGACCGGCTTGGCCGCGATCGTCGCGGTCACCGCGGCTCGCCGGTGGCGGCGGGCGGCGTGGCTGCCAGGGTCGGCGAGCCCTGGCGACGTGCCACGCGGCAGGCGGCGAGGAGGCACCCAGCGCGCGGTCATCTTCCTGGATCCCGGCTCGGTGCCGTGGGATCCGGGCAGCGATCCCCGCTGGACCGCCATGGCCGGCGGCCAGCCTTATGCGAGCGCAGCGTGGGCGGACGAATCCGGGCTGAGCCGCCGCACCGCGGCCGGCGTGAGCATCCTGCCCCGCCGCGACGGATCGCGGCTGCAGCAGGGTGACCAGGTCTGGCTGGCCCCGGCCGGGCTGACATTGCTGCGGCGCTACCGGACCTCGCCGTACGCGGTGGTCCGGGTGGCTGACAGCCGGGTCTTCTGGGCCACCGGACGGCGGCTGCCCGGCCGCGGCTGGTAGCCCCCAGGCCGCTATCGAGCCGACAGCAGTCAGGCAGGCAGGGGGCGCGGCACGGCGTGAGCGCGCCGATGGCGAGCCCGGCTCGCTGTCAGCTCACCTGTGAGTAGGCGATCACGCCACGGCGCATGGCGGCGATGGCCGCCCGCGCTACTTCGCCCGTTCCCGGCGTAGGCGCCGCCGCGGCGATCTGGTCCAGCAAGTCGATCAGCTGCTTCACCGAGCGGACGAAGTCACCGGCGGTCAGGTCGGATGACAGCAGCTGCTCAAGCCGGCGCCCGCTGGCCCACGCGTGCGCGGTCCAGGCGAAGCCAGGGTCGGGCTCGCGCAGGAACGACAGGCCGTGCCGCTGCTCTACTTCGCTCAGCTCGGCCCAGAGCCCGGTCATCCCGGCGAGAACCGGGCGCACCTGGCCGGGCGGCAGCCGCGGCGGGCTCTGGTCGTCCGGCCGGCGCGTCTCGAAGGTCAGCGCGGACACGCAGGCCGCCAGCTCGGCCGGGCTCAGGCCGTCCCAGGTGCCGCGCCGGAGGCACTCGGAGACCAGCAAGTCGAGTTCGCTGTAGATGGCCGCCAGCGCACGCCCGGCGCCGGTCACCGAGTCGCCGCTGGTGTAACCGAGCTCATCGAGCACGGCGCAGACCCGGTCGAAGGTCCGCGCGATGACGTGCGTGCGCCCTGCTACCCGGCGGTCGAGCGCCGCGGCCTCGCGCTGCAGGCTCGCCTGCCTGGCGGCCTGCAGCGCGTGCTGCTCCCGGTCGGGGCAGTCGTGCACCGGGTGCTCTCGCAGCTGCCGCCGGAGCCGCTCGACCTGTGCGTCAGGTACCCGGTGCCCGCTCGCTCCGTCGGCCTGGATGCGCGGCCTGCCGCCGCTGTGCCCGGCGAGCTTGCTGCGCATCGTGGAGGCGAGATCGCGGCGGTCGCTGGCCGAGCGGGCGCTGAACTTGCGCGGCACCGCCACCCAGCTGACCGGCGTGACCGGCACCGGGAAGTCGGCGATCGACAGCTGGCGGACCTGGCGGTCGGCGGTCAGCACCAGGGGTGCGGGCTGGCCGGACCCGTTGCGCCGCCCGCGCCCGCCGGCCGCGTTCTGCCCGGTGGTGTCCTGCCCTGGCTCCAGCACGAGCGCGAAGCCCTCCCGGCGGCCGCGGGGCACCCGGATGATGTCCCCGCGACGCAGCCGCTGCAGCGACCGCGCCGCCTCGGTCTTCCTGGCCGCCGACCGGCGCCGCGACTCATCCCCTTCGCGCTGCGACAGCTCCTGCCTGATGGCCAGGTAGCCGGCCAGATCGCCGCGCTCGCAGCGCGGCTCGAGGTTCTCGATCTCCGTACGGATCTTGCGTGCCTGCCGAGCGGTGCCGACGACCGCGCGGTCGGCCTGGAACTGGGCGAACGACGATTCCAGCAGCGTCCCGGCGCGCTCCCTGCCGACCTGGCCGACGAGGTTCACCGCCATGTTGTACGACGGCCGGAAGCTGGAGCGCAGTGCGTATGTCCGGGAGCCGGCCAGCCCGGCCACCGCCGCCGGGTCGACGCCTGGCTGCCACAGCACCACCGCGTGCCCCTCGACGTCGATGCCGCGCCGCCCGGCCCGGCCGGTGAGCTGGGTGTACTCCCCCGGCGTCAGGTCGGCGTGGGTCTCGCCGTTCCACTTGTCCAGCCGCTCGATGACCACGGTCCTGGCCGGCATGTTGATGCCCAGGGCCAGAGTCTCGGTGGCGAACACGGCGCGGATCAGCCCGGCCGCGAACAACTCCTCGACCACCTCCTTGAAGGTGGGCAGGAGCCCGGCGTGGTGCGCGGCGATGCCCCGGCGCAGCCCGGCCAGCCACGAGTCGTAGCCCAGCACGGCCAGGTCGGCCTCCGGCAGGCCGGCGGTGCGCTCGGTGGCCAGCGCGGCGATCTCGCGGGCCTCCCGCGGCGTGGTCAGCCGCAGCCCCGAGTCCAGGCACTGCTGCTCGGCGGCGTCGCAGCCGGCCCGGCTGAAGATGAAGGTGATCGCGGGCAGCAGCCCGGCGGTGTCCAGGCGCCTGATGACCGACGGGCGGCTGGGCGGGCGGAACCGCACCGGGCGGTGCCCGCCGCGCTGCGGCCGGCTGGCGCCGCGCGGCCCGCGGTCGTAGCCCTCGCGCTGCGCGACCCGCAGCAGCTCGGGGTTGACCACCCGGCGGCCCTGGCCGTCCCGTTCCTGGCCCTTGGTGGTCGCGAACATGTCGTAGAGCTGGCTGCCGGCCAGCATGTGCTGCCACAGCGGCACCGGGCGGTGCTCATCCACGATCACGGTGGTGTTGCCGCGCACCTCGGCCAGCCAGTCGCCGAACTCCTCGGCGTTGCTCACCGTGGCCGACAGCGCCGTGAGCCGCACCGACTGATCCAGGTGGATGATCACCTCCTCCCAGACCGCGCCGCGGAACCGGTCGGCCAGGTAGTGCACCTCGTCCAGCACCACGTGACCCAGGCCGGCCAGCGTCGGCGAGCCCGCGTAGAGCATGTTGCGCAGCACCTCGGTGGTCATGACCACGATCGGGGCCTCGCTGTTGATGCTGTTGTCGCCGGTGAGCAGGCCGACGGTAGCGGCCGAGTACCGGCGGACCAGGTCGCCGTACTTCTGGTTGGACAGCGCCTTGATCGGAGTGGTGTAGAAGCACTTGCGGCCCTGGGCCAGGGCCAGGTGGGCGGCGAACTCCCCGGCCACCGTCTTGCCCGACCCGGTCGGCGCCGCGACCAGCACCCCGTGGCCGCGGTCCAGGGCCCGGCAGGCGGCCAGCTGGAAGTCGTCGAACTCGAAGTCGTAGAGGCCCTGAAACTCGGTCAGCCGCGCCCCGTCGGCTTCCCGGCGCCGGCGAGCGGCCGCGTAGCGCTCGGCCGGGCTCACCGGCGCGGCCGCGTCGTCGTCCGGATTTGATGGATTAACGGGCCCGTCCCCGCTGGACCCGGTTCCGGTGGACCGCGCTCCGGGGGGGTTAGGGGGGTCGTC
>DASXMR010000011.1:0-41614 GCA_036495525.1 Streptosporangiaceae bacterium
AGCTGATCGTGTTCGAGGACTGCGCGCACGCCCCGATCTACGAGAACGTCGAGGCGTTCAACACGCAGACGCTGGAGTTCCTGCAGCGGCAGACCGGGTAGCGGGTCTGGCCCTGGCCGGCCGACGGACGGGCGGGCGGCCGGCTCAGCCCTCAGCGACGTCGAACTGCCCGTCCTTCGTTCCTGCCACGAAGGCGCGCCACTCACCAGGCGTGAAACGGAGCACTGGGCTGTCCGCGTCCGTTCCGTTGCGGACGGCGACCCCGCCGTCAGGCAGCGCGGCGACTTCAACGCAGTTACCGCCGCCCATGCTGAAAGTGCTCTTCTGCCAGCGCGCACCGGCGAGATCCGTCACGACAACTCCACCCGTTAATCCCCAGGCCCCTGCAGGTCAGACCATTCCTGGCGAACGGTCACAGCATCATGCAAACCCGCTAGTCAAGGATTGTAAGCGCAGGGCGAGGCTGCGGGCAGCTTGCCGTCTCGCCTGGCCACACGAGCTGCAGCCAGGCGAGACGGGCAGAACCAGCGGGCGGCCAGCGCCGAACTGGATCAGCCGGGCAGGTCGAACTGACCGGCTTTCACGCCGTACAGGAACTCCTGCCAGTCAGCCGAGCCGACGATCAGCACCGGCCCGGCCTTGTCCTTGCTGTCACGCACCGCTGCGCAGTCTGGAAAATGCGCTACTTCCACGCAGTTCCCGCTGCCCATGCTCCAGGTGCTCTTGATCCATCGAGCACCGGCAAGATCTACCACGTTCCACCTCAGGCCTCATCGGGGCGGACAGGGCAGCGCACATCGGTGGGCGCCGTCCGGTGCCCACCGTCACAGAACTAGTGACGATACTAACGCTGTGTTACCTACCGTCCGCATGGGCCCGTCAGCGCGGCTCATGACCACGCCCGCCGCATCGTGTCGGCGATGAGGCCAAGGGAGTCGGACGGCGAGAGCGCGGATTCGACAATAGTGTTGAAGGCAAGCTGATACGGGTGCGTATCTATCTCGCCCTGGAAATGGAGCGTGCTTTCCAGGGTCTCGGTCGAAACCACGTCGTGGAGTGTAGCGCCTGGCGCCGTTCCTTGATCAGGAAACTTCAAAAGCGTGAACGACGGCGCCATTATCTTCCGCACGCCAGCGAGCGGAACTACCTGGAGACTCATGCTGGCCAGGTGCGAGCGGTCGAGCAGGTACTCGAGCTGAGCTCGCATCACCGGCGCCGGGGCGACCTGACGCAGCAGGACCGACTCGTCGAGCACCACCTGCAGGCCTAGCGAAGGAGTCCGGGTGAGGACTTGCTGGCGCCGCATCCGCGCGTCGACTCGCCGCTGCATGAGGCCGGGCGGCAGCCTGTCGACCTCCTGCATCCCGCTGTTGACCGCGGCGGCATAGGCCTCGGTCTGCAGCAAGCCGGGAACGCATTCGATCAGCCAGCACAGGCATTCCCGAGCCTCGTCCTCCAACGCAATCAGCGCGAGGTACTGCTCGGGCAGCGCATCAGAATAGTCCTCCCACCATCCCCTCCGCGTCGCTTCCCTGGCCAGGGCGAGCAGCTCCCCCTGCAGTACGTCCTCCACTCCGTAGATGTCCAGCATCTTCTTGACGTCACCGGGCTTGAGACCTGTCCTCGCGAGCTCATACCGGCTGACCTTCGACGGTGACCACCGCAGCGCGCGCGCCACGTCGTCGCCAGTGAGATTGGCTTGCTCCCGAAGCTTGCGCAGCTCGGCGGCCAGTCGCCGACGACGAACCGTCGCGCTGCCGTAGTCAGGCACAGGTGCCTCCGGGCTGCTGAGATATAGCTGGTCACTAGTGTGCCAGTTGATACGTGGATGTCACGGCGACATGCCGCGAATGTTACAAGGAATCTGCCTTCAGTTCTGTTAGTGAAACTTTCATCCGGGTATCATCAACCATAGCTAGGGCTCGTCTCCCGTAATGATCAGGGGGTCGTGTCGATGGACGCCAAGAGACGCTCACTCGCAGCGCCGGTGATTGCCGACACCGTGCCCGGCCCTTTCCCCCGCACGGCCATTTCAGCAGCACGAGGCCCGCCAGAGCGCCGGCCTGACCGCCTCGTTCCGCCAGGGCCAGGGCCGCATGCGGACGCGTGTCTTGCCAGCATTCCGCCCGACGCGCTCGCCACTGCGGGCGCTCACAGGTCGGGCCGGTGGTTGCCGCCACCGGCCCGACTCCACACAGATCCTCGTCCCAATGCAGCGGAAAGAGGAATCGTGGAAACACCGCATTGTAACTCTGCGGCGGCACAACTGGAAACAGCCCGCTACCATCAGTCACGGCCTACTGCACGCAGGCTCCGATGATCGCCGTCATCGCGGTGACGACAGTCGCCGCCTTGGGGCTTGGCGTGGTCGTCGGCTGGCTGCTGAACCGGACCTGGGCTGCGACGGCGATGTCGTGGTCGCAGGAGCGGATGCAACGGCAGGTCAGGTTCTGGCAGGCCGAGGCCGAGGCTGCACGACGCCTCGCCGCCTGGCAGCCCGACCATGGCGGCCGGCCTGGCCACCGAGCTGACTGATCCGTCCGGCAGGCTGCGGGGCGCTAAGCCACCCTGGCGCCCCGTACGCCTCCTTAGGCGGTGCACAGAGCTGCCACCCCTTGCCAGGGACGCGTCCCTAAAATTGGCGTTGACCAAGGGCACGGAGCGATCCGGCCCGCTGCCGCGACGACAGGACCAGCAGTGGCGCACGTGGTGATCACTGGCGGGGCCGGGTTCCTCGGCTCGCTGCTCGCCAGGAGCCTGCTCGGCCGGGGACGCATCGAGATCGCCGGCGGCGCACCGCAGCCGCTGTCGCGGGTGACGATCATCGACCAGGCAGCACCGCCGGGCGGCCTGACCGCTGACGCCAGGGTGGTCGTGCTGCGCGGCAGCCTGGGCGAGCTACTCGGCCCGGATGGCGACGGGCGCTCCGCCGTCGCCCGAGCGGATGTCATCTTCCACCTCGCTGCGGCGGTCAGCGCGGAATGCGAGGCCGATTTCGATCTTGGCATGCAGGCCAACCTGCGCGGCACCGAGACGCTCCTGGCGGCCTGCCGTGCGGCGGGCAGCCGCCCCCTGGTCGTCTTCGCCAGCTCGGTCGCCGTCTTCGGCGCCTCGCCCGAGCATCAGCTGCCCGCGGTTGTCAGCGACCACACGATGCCGAATCCGCAGACCAGCTATGGGGTGCAGAAGGTAATCGGCGAGCAGCTGCTGGCCGACTACACCCGCAAGGGCTACCTGCGCGGCCGGTCTATCAGGCTGATGACCGTCACGGTCCGGCCGGGCGCGCCCAACGGGGCCGCGTCCGGTTTCCTGTCCGGGATCATCCGCGAGCCGCTCGTCGGCCATGCCGCAGCTTGCCCGGTCAGCCCCGAGACGGAGGTAGCGGTCGCCTCGCCGGACAAGGCCATGGCGGCGCTGACCTGCGCCGCGGCGGCATCTGACGAGGCCTGGGGCGGGCGGTCGGCGATCACGATGCCGGGGCTGACAGTCACCGTGGCCGGCATGGTCGCAGCGCTGCAGCGCGCCGCCGGTCAGCAAGCGGCGGCGCTGGTCGCCTGGCAGCCCGAGCCACAGCTGGCCGCCATCGTGACCAGCTGGCCAGCCAGGTTCCGCACGGACCGGGCAGCACGCCTGGGGCTGTCACCTGATCAGGACTTCGACACGGTGATCAGGCAGTACCAGGCCGGCCAGGCCGGCGGCTAGCAGGCAGCGGGCCGTGCCGCGAGCTGACTCGCGGCACGGCCCCGGCCAGGCGGCGATTGCGCCGCGCGGCCTGCTGCCTTACTTGCCGTGCTCCTTGCGGTACTCACGGCCGAAGTGCACCATGCCTGCTCCGGTCGGCGAGCCGGACTGGGCGATCTGGGCGTCGTGCCGCGGCTTGCCGTGGCGCCGGAGCGGCTGCGGTGACACCGACCGCACGCTGTCGGCGCTGCACAGCGCCGAGGCGTCGTTGACCGGTCCGAGCACCTGGCTGCTGGTCGGGATCGCGCCGGGCCGGAGCCCGTTGCGCGGCCGGTCGTCGAGCACCTGGCCGAGGTTCTCGGCGTTGGCGTCCCTGGCGGTGAGCGGCTGCAGCCCGAAGGTCTTCTCGATCAGCTTGAGCGTCGAGGTGTGCTCGAACGGCCCGTGGTGCACAACCTGCGGACGGGCCAGGTTGGAGACGACGATCGCGGGCACCCGGAAGCCGAGCTGGGTGTAGTCCGGGATCAGCTGCCCATCGGTCGGCGTCGTGCCGTCGCCGGTGTGGTCGACGTCGGCCGGGTTGGTGTCGTCGATCACGTGCGGCGGGGGGACGTGGTCGAAGAAACCGCCCCACTCGTCGAAGGTAACGACGAAGACGGTGTTGTCCAGGTAGCCGGCGTTCGCCAGCGCGTGGTACGCGTCGGCGATGAACCGCTCGCCCAGCCGGATGTCAGCCAGCGGGTGATCGTCAGCCGAGGTGCCGTTGCCCTCGGTGTCGAACGCCGGGTCGATGAAGCTGACATTCGGCAGGTTGCCGGCCGCAACCGTGTCGATGAACGACGGGGTGGTCACCGGAATGCCGAGGGCGTCGGTGTCGCCGGCCGCGAACGGGTGCCAGAACGGGAAGTACTTCAGCCCCCACAGGGCCTGGAACGGCAGGTCGCGGAAGAAGTACCCGCCGGTCGGGATGCCCTGGGTGTTGGGCACCGGCGACAGCTGGTCCCAGATGGCCGGCATGGCGGAGATGTTGTTGCTGTTGTGGTCCCGGTCGGTCCTGGCCGCGTGCTGGTAGAAGCGGTTCGGGAATGTCTCCCCGGCGAACGAGCAGAAGTACCGGTCAAGCACCGTGTAGTTCTCGGCCAGCGCGCCGATGACCGGCAGGTCAGGGACCTGCTTGTGGCGGCCGTCGTGATGCCGGTTGGTGTAGTACCCGACCGGGAAGGTGTTGGCGGCGGCCAGTGTCACGCCAGCGTTGCCAGCGGGCGCGGTGGGCCGCTGCAGGAACCCGTCCATTTTCCCGAAGTTGTGCTGGATGAGGAAACCTTCCCAGCTGTGATCCGGGTCGCTGTAGCCACAGCCCTGGAAGTCCGGGGCGAGCTCGTAGTTCGGGTAGACGTTGCCGTCAGTCGACAGGTAGGCCATGTCGCGGCGCCCGTCGGCACCGGGCAGCCAGCTGAGGAAATGGTCGAACGACCGGTTTTCCATCATCAGCACCACCACGTGCTCGACGCCATTCGAGCCATGCGGGAAGTGCGCGGTGGCGGCGCGGGCCGCCGTCATGTTCAGGAACTCCGTGCCGGTGAGCGCGGCACCGGTGGAAGCCCCCATGAGCTGCAGAAATGATCTACGTGTGAGCATGGTGTTCAGTGTGGGCAAGAGTCATGAACGGCAGCCTAACGCCGCGAGGCAGGGCAGTTAACACCATTCACGTCAGAACAACGCCGCCATCCGCCTGGCACCGCTGCGAGCAGGAAGCCGATGAGCGGCGGAAAGGCGGCGAACGCGGCAGGTAAGTGCGGCCGGAAAAGCCGGTAATGGCTAGCTGCCGGTGCTGCCAGTGTCGTCCCCGGACAGCTCGCGGCGGTGCCGCTCGGCCGCCTGGGCGAAGTCCCGGCTGGTCTGCACGGCTCGCCGGACCGCCACCGGCTCGGCGTTGCCTTCCGCCTCCGGCTACCCGACCGCCCTGAGATGGTCACGAACGAGGTCGGCCTGCTTGATGAAGTCGCGGTAGTACTCAGGTACCTGGCCGGCTTCCGGCACCGCGGCCGGCCCGAGCTCCGCCGCCAGCCGCACCGGCGGCCGCACATACCGAGACAGGTCGGGCAGATCGGTGCGCGGCTGTTTCCGGCTGGCGAGCGGGTGGAACGGCCGCGCCCACGCGTCCCTCCTGGTCAGTGGCTTAGCGCCCGGCGCGAACAGGGCGCGCAGCGTCGACGGGACGCTGGCGTGCTCGAACTCCTCATGCGCCACGGTGCCCCGCTCGATCAGCGGCGACACCAGCACGGCCGGCACCCTGACGCCGAGCATGGTGAAGTCGAACGCGTCAACCTGGCGGTGCCAGATCGCATGCAGCAGCCTGGCGCCTGTCCCGCGCCCGTCGTCCGGCGCCGGCACTCCGGTCGGCGGCCGGTGGTCGTAGATGCGCCAGTCGGCCCTGTCGTCCTGCAGCTCTTTTTCCAGCAGCTCGAAGATGGTCCGGTTCTCGTACTCCCTGATCTCGATGTCGGTCTCACCGTCGGACGTCGCCGCGTGCAGGTAGTTCCGGTTCGGCCAGGTCTCCCCCGGCACCGAGCAGAACCACCGGTCCGGGCCGAAGGCAGCACCCGGTGCCGCCGCCACCCGCGGCCCGCCGGCGTAGCCCTCGTTGTCGAATGGCCCTCCGTGCAGGAGCGCGTCGAAGTCAGCGCTTTCGTGGCTGAGGAACCCGAGCATGTGGTCGAACGATCGGTTCTCCAGGCACAGCACGACGACATGCTCAATCGGCATGACGCACTCCCCCGCGATCGCGATTCAGGCTCTCGCCGCGCTCCGGATCAGGACCCGCCCGCTGCCAGAACGGCGGCTTCCCCTAGCAATAGGGCGAGCGCGGCATTGTGTCAAGGCAATGGCGCCACTAGGCACAGCGGAAGAGTCTCGTCATTCGGGTGAACCTGACCCCGCGGCGCCGCGTCTATCAACAGTCCGATCTGTCGCCTTGTGCGCGGCACTCTTAATTCAGCTTCTCGTGGGGGGGACCCACCATGACCAGGACCACCCAACCGCCGCGGCGCGGCTTAACTGACCGGTTCTCTTCCTGGCTCAAGTCTTTCAGCGGCATCCTCGCCTCAGCGGCGACGATCGTCGCCGCGGCGGCCTCGCTGTTCGCGGCGCATCAGACCAGCCGGGTCACCCAGCTCAGCGTCGTGGTCAAGCAGCAGCGCCAGCAGCTGCGGCAGCAGCTGCGGCAGTTCCCCCCGGCAGGCTCCGGCGGCTCAGGCTCCACCGGCGGGGCTGCGCCGAGCACCGGAACCTACCTGGCCTCGCTGCAGGCGACCGTTGACAACGCGGACCTGCAGCATGGCTCTCAGATCATCAGCGCCACTGCCTATCCGGACAGCGTCACGTTCTTGTGCGACGGCCCGGTCAGCACGGACGAGCCGGACGAGGCGTTCAACGTGGCCGGGCACACCACGTTCCACACGGTGGTCGGCATTCCCGACAACGCCGACAACGCCACCAGCCTGGACGAGACGGTGAGTTTCGCCAACCAGAATGGCGCTCCGCTGATCACTCCCGTGGTAGTGAGCCTGGGCCACCCCGCGACGGTGCGCATCGACATCTCCAGGGTGACCCAGCTGACAGTCACCTGTACCGGTACCGATCCGCATACCCAGCAGAGCGATTCCGGCAATGAGCTGACCCTCGGCAACGCCTATGTCTCAAGGTGACAGCGATGACCCCGCTGTGCCATCCGACCCGGATGACTCCGGCTCGGCTGCGAGCACGAGGCCGAGCGCGGCCACGCCACGGCGCAGGCTGCGCCGGACTGAACCGCGGCTCAGCTGTGTTGCCGCGGCGATCTGCCGGTCGGACAGGTCGGCGTAGTGGCGCAGGATCACCACTTCCCGCTGCCGCGCCTTCAGCCTCCACAGTGCGGAGATAATCGCCAGCTGGTCGGGCGCGCAGGCCCGGCGGGCATCAGACGGCGATGGCGTGCCGGTGTGCCGGTGCGCGCCGGCCCGGCGGCGCACCACAGACCGGGAGCGCCGCACGATGAGCTGGTGCAGGAAACGGCGAACAGATTCGGCATCCCGATTCTGGTCCGAGCGGCACAGCGCCGTGAATGCTTCCTGCACGATCAGTTCCGCGCTGGCGACATCGCGGACGAGCAGCGCGGCCAGCCGGACTAGCGAAGTGTAATCAGAATTGTAAAGAGCTATTAACGTCGCATTGCCTGCCGTTTGCAGCAAGGACTCTTGCCTGTCGGCAGAGTAGTCGGCAGGTACGCGTATGGTCATTGTCGCGGCCCCCCAAAGCCCGCGCCCAGCGGCTAGCGCGGCGGCAGCACTGAGCTGACCTGCCGCGACATGTCCCGCGCCCCCGGCGTGACCGCCGCTGCATCCCGTACCTTACGCATGCCCGGCACGCCGGGCACGGAAACGCGCCGTCCGCGCACTCGGCAGATCCCGGCCATTTAGCGAAATGAATATGCGCCGCCTTGCTCGCCTGTGCGCAGACGCTGAGGCGCCGGCCGATGCTGATATTGCGGCTATGACCGCGAGGCAGGCGCCGGGAATCCGGCTGTCATAGCGGCAGCACCCGGCTGCGCAGCGTCGCCCGGTCCGCGACCAGCACGTGCTTGTTCGGCAGCGAAGCCCAGCCGGGCTGCGGCCAGCCCGAGCTCGCGACCACGACGCTCTCCTGGCCGGCCTGGTAGGCCAGGTCGAAGTACGCGGCGATCTCGTCCGGACGGTCCGCATAGCCGCGCTGGCTCAGCTGCTCGGCCGGCACCCTGGCCGGGTCGTGCCAGTTGATCGCGTAGAGGTGCGCTGGCGACAGCAGGATCGCGTTGAGGCTGTTCGGCTCGAAGCCAGCCTGGATAAACCTGGCGGCGTCGCCGATGGCGGCGACCATGTCGCCGTCATGCGCCTCGAGCCGCGACATGATCAGCAGGAAGTAGCGCTCGCTGTCGGTGCTGCCGCCGAGCCTGGCCTCCCAGCGCGGCGGCAGTAGCTCGCCGAGACGGTCCTGCGGGTGGATGGCGCCGTTGTGCGCCAGCAGGTAGCTGCCGTGGCGGAACGGATGCGAGTTCTTCTCGCTGACCGCCAGGCCCGGTGTCGCCCAGCGCAGGTGCACCAGCCCCAGGTCGCCAAGCGGCTCGCGAGCGAGCTTTTCGAACTCCGGCTCGGCGTCAGCGCGCAGCGGTGACTTGCTGATGACCGGGTCGGCGCCGCGGTAGGCGGCCATCCCCCAGCCGTCGCCGTGCAGCGCGCATAGCCCGGTGAAGCCTGCCAGGCCATCGTCGCCGATCAGCGTGGCGAGCGAGGCGGCGTCACGCGAGCAGTAGCCAAGCAGGCGGCACATGCCACTCCCTAGCCCTAGAGGTACTTACCCATGCCGCCGGCGACGTCGATCGACGCGCCGGTGATGTAGCTGGCCCGGTCGCTGGCCAGGAAGGCCACCAGGCCGGCCACCTCAGCAGGCTGGCCGAACCGGCGGAGCGGGACCTCGGCGCCCGCGAGCTGGCCGAAAAACTCAGCGGCCGGGACGTCTGGCGCGCGCCGCTGGTGAATGTTTGCCCATTGCGGCGTCTCGACCAGGCCGATGTTGACGCTATTGACCAGGATTCCGTCCGCGGCGAGTTCCATGGACAGCGCCTTGGACAGGCTGAGGCAGGACGCGCGATTCACCGAGGACGCCAGGAAGGCCGGATCGGGATAACGCGCGTACACGGCGTTGATGTTGATCACCCGGCCGGCGTCGCTGCGGCGCAACCGCGGCAGCGCCGCCCTCGTGCAGCGGATCTGGCTGAAGAGCTTGACCTCGATGTCGCCGTGCCAGTCGTCGTCGGTCAGGGTGCCGAACCGGCCCGGCCTGGCGCCGCCAGCGTTATTGACCAGGATGTCGAGCCCGCCCATGGCTGAGACCGCGGCCTCAGTGAACACGGCCACCTGCTCGGGGTCGGTCACGTCGCACGGCATGGCCACGACCGCGCCGGCGCCAGGCCCTGCCTGCCGCATCAGCTCCTCCGCCGTCGCCTTCAGCTCGCCAGCGTGCCGGGAGCAGATCACCACCGACGCGCCCTCGGTGATCAGCTCAGCGGCGATGGCCTTGCCGAGCCCCTTGGAGCCGCCGGTGACAATCGCCCGGCGGCCAGCCAGCCCGAGATCCACCTAGGCAGCGCCGCCGGCGGCGGCATCGCCTGGCTCCCCGTCGGCGGCGGCCTGCGCGGCGGCGAGCTGAAGCAGACTCTGCCGCGGCGGGCAGAACACGTCGACTTCCAGGCAGTGCGTGCCCTCGGTGTGCGCGCCATGCGGTACCCAGGCCGGGATCACCGCGACGTCGCCCTTGCGCATCGTGCGCACGTCCCCGTCCAGGTCGAAGACCATCTCGCCGTCGAGCACGATGACGATCTGCTCCTCCTCGTGCACATGCCGGGGCGCCTGCGCGCCGGGCGCGAAGCTGACGAAGTTGGTCATCGCGCGCTGGCCGAGCACCGGCCGGAAGCCGAGGCCGGGCAGGAACTCGACCGGCGTCACCGAGTCGACATTCACATACCGGCCAGGACCAGCAGGCTCACCGCTTGCTTCGGTGCTGAAGTGCTGCTCGGCGCTGCCGAGCGACTCGGTGCCCGCGGCGCTGGCCTGCTCGCTCACTTGCCCTCCAGTGCGGTCCTGAGCACTTCGCCGATCCGGCTGATGCCCTCGTCGATCTTCTCGTCGGCGGCCCGGCTGAAGGCCAGCCGGATCTGCGCCGCTCCGTCATCGGAGGCGTAGAACGGCCGCCCGGGCACGTAGGCCACCTTCCGCGCCCTGGCTGCCGCCGACAGCGCGACAGTATCCACCCCGCCCGGCGCGGTCAGCCAGATATAGAAGCCGCCAGCCGGCTCGGTCCAGCTGCAGCCCTCGGGCATGTGCGCGGTCAGCGCCTGCGCGGTCAGCTCGGCGCGCCGCGCGTACAGCGCGCGGGATGCGACGATCTGCCGGTCCATGAACCCGCCGCGGCCGTACTCCTCGAGCATCCGCTGGCCGAGCGCGCCGGAGCACTGGTCGGAGTTTTGCTTGGCCACCACCAGGGCGCTGATGATCTCGGCCGGGCCGGTCGCCCAGCCCATCCGCACGCCGGGACAGAACACCTTCGAGAAGGTGCCCGCCTGCAGCACCACATCGGGAGCCAGCGACCACAGGCTTGGCGGCGGCTGCTCGGTGAAGCCGAGCTCACGGTAGGCGACGTCCTCCAGGATCAGGAAGCCGTACCGCCGGGCTAGCGCCACCAGCTCGTGCCGCCGCTCCGCGCTCATCGTCAGCCCGGTCGGGTTCTGGAAGTCAGGGATGGTGTAGAGGATCTTTGGCCGCAGCCCGGCTGCCAGCTGGCCGGCTAGCACGTCCACGCGCATCCCGTCGGCGTCGACCGGCACGCCGCGCAGGTCAGCCTCATAGCCGCGGAACGCCATGATCGCGCCCAGGTAGGTCGGCGCTTCCACCACGATCACGTCGCCGGGGTCGGTGTAGCTCTTGGCGACCAGCTCCATGCAGTCGATGCCGCCGCTGGTGATCATCAGCTCGCCAGCCTGCGGCGCCCGGCCCTGCAGCGCCGCCACCCGCCCGACGACGTAGTCGCGCACGCTGGCGATACCCTCGGTCGCCGAGTACTGCAGCGCAACCGCCGCATCCTCAGCGATCAGCCGGGCCGCGATCTCGGCGAGGATCGCCGTGGGAAAGGTGGCCGGGTCGGGGAACCCGCCCGAGAACGTGATCACGTCAGTCGCGCCGGCCAGCGCGAGGATGGCGGTAATCTCCCCGCCGCCCAGTGCCTGGGTCCGCCTGGCCGCCTGCGCGGTCCAGTCATGCCGCTCGATGGCTGCCGTCATCTGGCTGTCTCACCCCTCGACAGTGAATCTTACAGATGTAATAATCTCGTCACCAATTATTTACATTAGTAACTCCCTGTCTGGGAGTGTAGCGTACTTCACCAATTCTCACGCCTGGTTACCTGGCATATGGAACGACTGGCTCTCCACCGCCGCCCTGGTGGCGTGGTCCTCGCCGCACGCCTCAGCCGGCGAGGTCAGCTCCCGGCCTCGGCGGGGCGGCCTGGCAGCGCGAGCCAGCCATCGCGGCCGCTCGGGCCAGCCGGGCGGGCGTCCCGTCGCCGGTAACACCAGTCTGACCCGGTGCGCGCGCACCGCCTGGCCAGCCGGCCAGGCGTCCACCGGCCAGTGCTGGCTGCTCAGCGGACTGCCGCCTCTTGACAGTCGATCTTTACAAATGTAAAAATCCCTGCCAGCTGGATTTACATTCAGCAATGTGTACCCCGCTGTAGTGGCACACACCAGCAAATCCCCCGACAGTTACCTGGCAAATGGAATCAGTAACCGCGCCGCTGGCTGGGCTGGCCGACCTGTCGCCCCCGAGGGCGCCAAGGGTGGAGGTCGACGACGTCGACCTGGCGCTGCTGCGCGCGCTGGCCGGCGACGCGCGGCAGTCACAGCGCAAGCTGGCGGGCGCGATCGAGATGTCGCCGCCGGCCGTCGCCGACCGGCTGGCCCGGCTGGAGCGCAGCGGCGTGATCCGCGGCTACCGCGTCGACATCGACTGGGCGGCCCTCGGCTACCCGGTTGTCGTCTACCTCGCCGTGACCGCGGGCCCCGGCATGGACCTGAGCGAGATCATCAAGGCAATCCGCGCGCTGCCCGAAGCGCAGGACATGAGCGTGGTCACCGGCGGGCTCGACCTGCTGGTCCGGCTCCGCGTGCGCGACCACGCGCACCTGCGGGAGTTGCTGCTGACCGAGATCTTCCAGATCAGCGGCGTGCAGCGGACCGAGACGTTCCTTTCGCTGGCCGATGTCGAGCCGGCCAACTTCACCGCCGCGATGCTGGAGCAGATGAGCCAGCGGCGCGCGGCGACCGCCACGATCGGAGGCAAATCCCGGTGACCACTCCCCCGAACGGCGGCAGGCCCGATGCGCACGGCGTGGGCCAGCCCGGCTTCGTTGCCCGGCACGGCCTGTATACCGCCGAGCAGGCGGCGCAGGCCGAGGCGGTCGCCGCCCGGATTCGCGAGGCGGGGCTGCGCACCGTGCGGCTGATCGTGGTCGACCAGCATGGCATCCCGCGCGGCAAGGCGCTGTCCCCTGAGGTCGCGATCGCCGCCATGACCAACGGCCTCGACTTCTCCGGCGCCATCTACAGCCTCGACACCGGCAATCAGGTGTTCGTGCCGGCCTTCGCCGCAGGTGGCGGATTCGGCATCGACGAGTTCACCGGGTTCCCGGACATCGTCCTGGTGCCTGACGCTTCCTCGTTCCAGATCCTGCCGTGGGCAGACCGTACCGGCTGGATGCTGTGCGATGCGTACTTCGCCAGCGGCCAGCCAATGCCGCTGGACGGGCGCGGCCTGATGCGCCGGATGCTGTCTGAGCTCGGCAGCGCCGGCTACGACTACCTGGCCGGCATCGAGGTCGAGTACTACATCGTCAGGGTCGACTCCGAGCACCTGGACCCCCGCGACGCCGGGTTCACCGCGCCGCCGCCGCCGGTCAGCGTTTTCCAGCGCGGCTACCAGTACCTGTCCGAGGTGCGGCTGGACAGCGTGACCGAGACCCTCGAGGTCATCCGCGACGGCCTGGTCGCCGTCGGCCTGCCGCCGCGCTCGATGGAAGACGAGTGGGGCCCCGGCCAGATGGAGTTCAGCTTCAGCCCGATCGGCGGGCTGGCGGCGGCCGACGCGGTGGTGCTGTTCCGCTCGGCGGTCAAGCAGATGTGCCAGCGGCGCGGGCTGCTCGCCACGTTCATGTGCCGGCCGGCGCTGCCGAACTTCTTCTCCTCAGGCTGGCACCTGCACCAGTCGCTGCTGTCCGGCGCCAGCGGTCAGAACGCGTTCGCCAGCGAGCACGACGTGCTGTCCGCGGCCGGCCGCCAGTTCGTGGCCGGGCTGCTGGAGCACGCGATGCCGATGACCGTGTTCGCCACCCCGACGGTCAACGGCTACAAGCGGTTCCGGCCCTACTCGTTCGCGCCGGACCGGGTGTGCTGGGCGGTGGAGAACCGCGGCGCGCTGGTCCGGGTGCAGGGCTCGGCGGGCGACGCCAACAGCCACGTGGAGATGCGGATGGGCGAGCCGGCCGCGAACCCATACCTGTACATGGCGGCGAACATAGCGGCTGGCCTGGACGGCATCCGCCGCCAGGCAGTCGCGCCGCCGCCGGTGGAGGCCGATCCGTACGCGAGCGAGCACCCGATGCTGCCGGCCTCGCTCGCCGACGCGGTGGGCGAGCTGGAGAAGGACCAGTTCTTCCGCGCCGCGTTCGGCGACGTGCTGATCGACTACCTGCTGCAGATGAAGCGTGCCGAGGTGGCGAGGTACGAGGCGGCCATCGCCGAGAACCCGCTGCCGGACGGCCAGGAAGTCAGCGACTGGGAGATGCGCGAGTACTTCCAGTTCTACTGATCCGCGATCGAGAAACGGCGCGCCAGCCAGGCGCCGGGAAAGGCTGCACTGATGAGGATGCAGCACATCGTGCTGTTCAGCTTCCCGCGCGAGCTGACCGAGGAGGAAGCAGCGCAGATGCGCGCCATGGTCGCATCCTGGCCGTCTGAGATCGGCCTGATGACCAGGTGCCGGCTGGGCACCGACCTGACCGGCGCGCGCACCCGCGGCTACAGCCAGCTGCTGTATACGGAGTTCCCTGACGTGGCCGCCATGAACGAGTACCGCGCGCACCCGGTGCACGTGAGGTTCATGGAATGGCTGGCGGAGCGCGACTGCACCCCGCTGGCCTTCGACTACGAGCTAGACGGGCAGACCGTACTCATGGAGGAGTGAGCACGAAAGGGCCACGACCATGGCAAAGACCAGTCCCGACCTGATCCCGGGCGCCGGCACCGGCGAGCTGGCGCACGGATCCCTGCGGCTGTTGGACGCGATCGCGATCTCGGTATCGGTGATCGCCCCCGGCATGGCAATGCTGCTGAACGTCTCCGGCGTCTCGCTGGTGGCCGGCGGTTCGACGCCGCTGGCGTTCCTGCTGGGCGGTATCGGCTGCCTGGCGCTGGCGTTCGTCGTCATCGGATTTACCCGGCGGATGGCCTCAGCGGGCTATGCCTACACTTACGCCAGCCGCAGCCTCGGCAAGGGCGCCGGCTTCATGGCCGGCTGGCTCTATTTCCTCGGCATGATCGTGTTCGTGCCGATGACCATGTCCGGCGTCGGCTACCTGGCCGCCAACCTGCTCCACGTAAGCCCGGATCTGTGGATCCTGTTCTTCTTCATCGGCATGGCGCTGTTCCTGGTGCTGTCGGTGATCAGGATCAAGGTGACGACCCGGGTGCAGCTGGTCATCGGCATCGTCACGGTCGCCGTCATCGTGCTGGTCGACCTGATCACCACCGCCAAGGGCGGCAGCCACGGCCAGGCGCTGTCCGCGTTCAGCTTCAACCACACCAATTCCGGCGGCTTCAACGGCGTCTTCTACGGCATCATCTTCGGCGTCACGTCCTACATCGGCTTCGAGACCTCCGCTGACTTCGGCGAGGAGACCGCGAACCCGCGCCGGTACATCCCGATCGCGGTGATCGCCGCGACGGTGTTCGCGATCGTGCTCTACCTGTGGACTACCTACTCGATCACCATCGGCTACGGCGTGAAGAACGGCGCGGCCATGGGCGCCGACCCGGTCGCGCTGAAGACAACGGCCAGCACTTTCGTCGGCTCGTGGCTCGGCACGCTGATCGAGATCGGCGGCATGTGCGCCGCGTTCATCGTGTCGGTCGCGTGCGCCACGGCCGGGGCGCGGACGCTGTTCGCGATGGGCCGCGAGGGCGTGCTGCCCGCGGCGTTCGGCCGCACCCACGAGAGGTTCAAGACTCCAGTCAACGCCGCTGTCACGGTTGCCGTGGTCGCGACCGTGATGGCGCTTCTGGTGGGTTACCCATTCGCGGACGTCAAGCATCTGGGCGGGCACCCGCTGAGCAACTACTACTTCTGGGCGACCACCGGCACGCTGCTGATCATCGTGGTCTACATCATGCTGTGCATCGGCGGCATCGTGTTCTTCTGGCGCACCCGCGGCAGCCGGAACTGGAACCCGCTGGTGCACGTAGGGGTTCCGATCATCGGCGCGGTGGTGTTCGGCGCTGCGCTATACGGCTCTATCCACCCGGCGCCGCCCGGCATCCTCAAGTGGACGCCGCTGGTGGCCGGTGTCTGGCTGGTCCTCGGCGTCCTCGTGCTGTGGTGGCTGCTCGTCCGCCGCCCGGCCGCGGTGGCGCAGATCGGCTCGATCCTCGGTGAGGAAGGCGGCACCGACGCGGCCGTGCTCGATACCGCGTGAGTGCCAGGTCCTGGCGTCGGCAGCAACGCCGGCGCCAGGGCCGGATCAGCCGCTCAGCCGGGCGGAGCAGCCGCCCGGTCGAGCAGCGCGGCGCAGCTCAGGCCGCTCCGCTCGCCGTCCACTACGCCAGCCAGCAGCGCCAGCACCGTGTCGGCGAAGATGCCGGCGCCCTCCCAGCTGGATGTGCGGTACTCGTCCGGCATGATCCGGTAGCGGAGCAGGAAGCCGTCCAGGGTGGCCTGCAGCGCAAGGGCCAGCCTGTCGGGCGTCCAGCCAGGCCGCAGGGCAACGCCGAGGTCGTCTAGCAGCGCGGCATACGCCTGCGACCAGGCGCTGATGCCCTCGCGCATAGCCGGCAGCACCGCCTGCCACAGCGCCGGGTGCTGGGTCAGCAGTGGCCCGATGTGCAGGGTCAGGTAGCTGCGCGGGTGCCGCCGCAGTGACGCGATCAGCCCGTCGGCGATCTGGATGATCTCCTGCGACATAGCCACCGGGCTCGCTGCCGCAGCCGGCACCTGCTGCGCCTGATCATTCGGCGCTTCCTCGACCGGGGCATCAACGAGCGCGTAAACCAGCGCGTCCGGCAGGAACTCGTCACGAGTGGGCCACCGGTTGAAGAATGCCTTGCGGCTGGCGCCGGTGCCGGCGTCAGCAGCGGCCAGCCGGATAACGTCCTCGGTCCTGAGCCATTCCAGCGCAGCCGGAAACCGAATGGAGCGAAGCCTGGCTGGCCGCGCGGCGGCGTCCTGGTCATCGAGGTAGGCGTCGATGAGCCGGACCGCGGCCCGGAGGAACTGCCGTGCGGTCTGATCATGCCGGGATGGCGCTGGCCGCGGGCTCACCATTCTCCCTAACTGCGAATTAATTGCGAATAAAACGACAGGGGACTTGGTTGTCTCCTTATATTGTCTGCCTATTACCGGCAGCAGTGGCATATCACACGCCATAATCGGCTTCGAGGTTAGCCGCGGGTGGACCCAGGGGGGGCGTCACGCCGGTGACATGATCTCCCAGTAGCGGCTGTCCGGCACTGCGCCGGGCAGCCGCTTGGGTTTTCGCCCGCTGGCTGTTCGCGGGCTCGCCGCACGGGTTGCCCGGCCGCTGTCCTGTGGGTCGTCCGTGCGGTCGTCCGCCAGCCGCCGAGATTCAGCCGTCCAGCGCCGCCATCGCGCGGCGGGCGCGGTCCTCGACGCCGGGGCCGAGCACCCCGGCCTCGTCACTGCCGGTGCCCATCGCCCTGGCCGCGTAGCGGACGAAGACGCCCTCCATGATGCAGGCCAGCTTCCAGTAAGCGAACGCCAGGTAGAAGGACAGCTGCGACACGTCCCGCCCCGAGCGGGCCGCGTACCGGCTGGCCAGGCCTGCCCTGGACGGGAAGCCAGACAGCGCGGTCGCCGCTACCTGCGGCGTGGTCGGCGAGACCTGCCACCCTGGATGGTCGTCCGCCCAGTAGGCCAGCAGCGTGCCGACGTCGGCCAGCGGGTCGCCGAGCGTGCACAGCTCCCAGTCGAGGACCGCCTGGACCTTGCCCTCGGCCGACACGATGGTGTTGTCCAGGCGGTAGTCGCCGTGCACGACCGCGGTGCCCTGCTGGGCCGGTATCCGCGCGCCGAGCAGCTTGTGCACCTCCTCGACCAGCGGCACCGGCCGGTATACGCCGACTTCGCGGGCCTGCTGCTGAGACTGCTGGAACTGGCCGAACCAGCGGCGCAGCTGGCGCTCGATGTAGCCGTCGCGGCGGGCCAGCTGGCCAAGGCCGACCGCGTCGACGTCCACCCGGTGAATCGACGCCAGCACGTCGACCAGGTCGTCAGCCGCCGCTGCCCTGGTTTCCTCGCCGAGCGCGGCCTGCACGTCAGCGGCCGAGCGCAGCACGTGGCCCTCGACGAAATTCATCACGTAGAACGGCCGCTCGTTCACCGTCTCGTCTGCGCAGAAGGCAAGCGCGTCAGGCACCGGCACCGGCGTGCCGGCCAGCGCCGAGATGATCCGGAACTCCCGGCTCATGTCGTGCGCCGACGGCAGCACGTGACTCATCGGCGGCCGGCGCAGAACCACCGTGCGGCCAGCGGCGTCGGTCACTGCGAAGGTCAGGTTTGACCGGCCGCCGGCGATCAGCTCAAAGGACAGCGGGGCGGTCACGTCGTCAATGTGCTCGGTCAGCCAGCCGGTCACCGCCGGGCTGATGCCTGGTGTCATCTGAACCGGTCCTTCCGCCCGTCACGCCGGCCCGGCCAGGCGGACGGGTATATCAGGCATCCCGTGCGCCAGCGAGCATTTGCGGCAGCATAGCCGCTGCGACGGCGGCCGCCCGGCAAGGCCAGGCGATTGCCGGGCAGCTGACCTGAGGTGTCGCGCGGTGGGCTATGCCGCGGCCAGCTCCGTCGGCTCGGCGATGACGTCCACCAGCGCGCCATTGCGCAGCACGGTGATCTCCAGCGGCCGGCCGATGGCTTCGCCCAGCATCAGCTGCTGCAGGTCCTGCGCGGTGGCCAGCGGCCGGCCGGCAGCGCTGACCAGCACGTCACCGGTCCGCAGCCCGGCCCTGGCGGCCGGCCCGCCCGCCACAACGTCGGCCACCTGGAGCCCGCCTGTGCGGCCGAGCCGGCGCCGGATCGACTCGGGCAGCGGCACCGGCGCGCTGACCACGCCGAGGTAGGCACGGCGTACCCGGCCGCTGTGCATCAGCGCGGCGATGATGCCGCGGGTGGTCGTGTTGACCGGCACTGCCAGGCCAAGGCCGAGGCCGGCTACCGCGGTGTTGATGCCGACTACCCGTGCCCGCGCGTCGGCAAGGGCCCCGCCCGAATTCCCTGGGTTGAGCGCCGCATCGGTCTGGATGACGTCCTCGACCAGCCGGACCGCGGCCCCGCTGCGGGTGGGCAGCGACCGGCCGAGCGCGCTCACCACCCCGGCCGTCACCGAGCCGGCCAGCCCGAGCGGGCTGCCGACCGCCACCACCAGCTGCCCGACCACCAGGTCGTCAGCCTCGCCAAGCTCAGCCGGCGGCGGCGTCTGCCCGGAGGCGCGGACCACCGCGAGGTCGGATAGCGGGTCGGACCCGACCACGGTGAACGGCGACGACGAGCCGTCGGAGAACAGCGCCGTGCCGCCCGCTGCCTGGCCGACCACATGGGCGTTGGTCAGCAGGAACCCGTCGGCAGTGAAGAGCACGGCCGAGCCCGAGCTCTCGCCTCGGCCGCTGGCTACCCGCAGGCTCGCCACCCGCGGCGTCAGCTCGGCCGCCACTCCCGCCACGACCGCCGAGTAGGCGTCCAGCGGCTCCTGGTCTGCCATCTGGCCTCCTCCGCAGCCAGCCCGGCGTCAGGCCGGCCTGGGTCACCCGGTCAATTACAAGATTACATCTTTGCAGCACTCTCAGCGCTCGGTCGAGCTCAGCGCGCGACTCCACCGGGTCATCACAGGGACTGCACTGGCCGTCGGCCCGGCCATGCTGTGCTGACCAGCACGACCAGGTATCTGGGGAGGACAGCGATGCCAGCACAGCAGGACGGGAGCGTCACCGGTCACGCCGGTGCCGCCGAGCAGGTAGACACCGTGATCATCGGAGCCGGCCAGGCCGGCCTGGCGGCTGGCTACTACCTGAAGCGGCTCGGCCGGTCGCTGGTGATCCTCGACGAGCACGAGCGCACCGGCGAGCTGTGGCGCGAGCGGTACGGCTCGCTGCGGCTGTACACCCCGGCGAAGTATGACGGGCTGCCAGGCATGAAGTTCCCTGCCGCGCCGTACAGCTTCCCTTCGGGCCGGCAGATGGGCGACTTCCTTGAGCGTTACGCGGCGCGGATGCAGCTGCCGGTGCGCACCGGGTGCAGGGCCGACGGGGTGTGGCCGTCCGGCCGTGGCCAGCCGGGCTACCTGGTCACGGCCGGTCCGCGGCGCTTCGAGGCCGCGCAGGTGATCGTCGCCACCGGCGGACAGCAGAATCCGTCCGTGCCCGGCTTCGCCGGCGAACTCGATCCGGGTATCCGGCAGCTGCACTCAAGCGAGTACCGCGACCCGCTGCAGCTGCAGCCTGGCCCGGTCCTGGTCGTCGGGGCGAGCCACTCGGGTGCCGATATCGCGCTGGAAGTGTCCGCCGGGCACCGGACCTGGCTGTCCGGCCGGGTGAAGGGCCAGCTGCCGTTCGACCTCGAAGGCCGGCCGGCCAGGCAGATCATGAAGATCATGTGGTTCGCCGCCAATCACGTGCTGACCATGCAGACGCCGATGGGCCGCCGGCTCCGGCCGCAAATCCGCGAGCACGGCGGGCCGCTGCTGCGGGTCAAGCTGCCGCAACTGCACGACGCTGGCGTGCAGTACCAGAGCAGCAGGGTCGCGCTGGTGCGTGACGGGAAGCCGGTGCTCGACGACGGCCGGATCCTGGACGTGGCGAACGTCATCTGGTGCACCGGGTTCCGGCCGGACTTCAGCTGGATCCACCTGCCGGTGACCGGCCCGGATGGCTGGCCTCAGCAGTGGCGCGGCATCGTCGGCTCGGCACCGGGGCTGTACTTCCTCGGCCTGCTGTTCCAGTACGCCTTCGGCTCCATGCTGGTCGGCGGCGTGGCCAGGGACGCGAAGTACGTAGCCAGGCACATCGCGGCGCGTCAGCCGTGGGCGGCACCGGCCTCCCCGGCGCTGACCGACGCAGTGCCAGCGCAGCACAGCCCCAGCGACCAGCCGCGCGCCAGCCAGGCCAGCTAGCCGAGCACCCGCTCCTGACCAGAATTACCCATTGCCAGTTCTGGCACCATGGACGTGGAGGGAGGCCCGCGGCATGACAACCATCCACGTCAGATACGAGATATTGGACGCTCCGGGCGATCCCGATCCTGGATCCCTGCCAGAGGCATACCAATGGGGCGTCCGCGCTGTCGGTCTGCCCGGTAAGGTCACCGCCTACGGCGTGGGTGAGACCCTTGAGAAGGTCGCCAGGTCACCATCCCCGTCCACGGCAACCGTCCGCTGCCAGCAGGGACCCTGAGCGCGATCTGCCGGGACGTCGGCCACCCTGCCCGCGAGCTGCGTGACCTGCTGTAGCTGATGCTGGCAACTCCGGGCGACCTGTCAAGGCTGGCCGGCAGCGCGAACCCCGGGCAGGGTTCAGGCCGGCAGTCCGGGAGATGCGTCCTCCGGCATGAGCGCCGGGGCGGACGCCGCAGCCGAGTGCCGCTCGCGGCGGATCGCGCGAAGCAGTGGCGGGCTGAAAAGCCCGACGGCGGCGAGTCCGGCCAGCCCGCAGCCGACGATGAGGATGCGCGGCGAGGCGATGGTGAGCAGCGCGCCGCCGAGCAGGAAGCCGATCGCGTTCGCGCCGCTGGCGATGCTGTTGAACGCCGCGCCCGCCTGCCCGCGCACCTCAGGCCGCACCCGGCTGCCCAGCAGGACGCCGATCTGGACGTTCTCGGCGCCATTCAGCGCCCCGCCGATCAGCCAGGCCGGCAGCAGCCAGCCGATGGCAGGAACCAGGCCGGCTGCCGCCATCACTACGGACGTGGCGGTGCTGGCGACGAGCATCGCGCGAGCGTTGCCAAGGTCGCCGTTGTGCTGCCGCGACCAGATCTGAGCGCCGATGATCATGCCGCCGAGCCACACCGCCCCGATGATTCCGTACGCGGCCGCCGATGAGTGCAGCGTGTCGCGGACGAAAAACACGTCGACGACGTCGACCGCGCTGATCGCTCCGATCACGGCACCGACCATGATGAGCAGCGGCCATAGCAGCGCGTCGGAGCGCAGCCGGAAGACTGGCCGCCCGCCGCTCGATGTCGCCGTCTGCGCCGCCGCGCCAGCGCGGTATCGCCCGCCCCGACGGGTCTGGATGAGCAGCCCGGCGAGCGGAATCGCCAGGTAGGTCGCCGCGTCGATCAGGAGCGGCGGCCTGGACCCGAAAGCTCCGACGAGCAGGCCGCCGAGCGCCGGTGCCGCCAGCATGCCGGTGGTCAGCGCGGTCTGGCTGATGCCGGACGCTCTGCCCAGGTTCTCGCGCCCGACCATCATCGGTGTCAGCGCCGCCAGGGTCGGACTGGTGACGGCCAGGCCGCACGACAGGACCGCGACAAGTCCGATGATCACGCCGGGCTGCCTCGCGAACGCGAGCACGACGCACACGCCGGCCTGGGCGAGGCCAGTCGTCACTAGCAGCGTCCGGCTGTCCACCCGGTCGGCGATGCGCCCGGCGAACGGCCCGGCAACGGTCAGCGGCAGCGCGGCGGCGAGCATGATGCCAGCCACCGCGAGGCCGCCCTCGCCGCGTGCCTGCAGGATCAGCGCGAGCGCGGTCGCGGCCAGCATGTCGCCGCACATGGAGGCGGCGCGTGCGAGCGCGGAAATGTAGACATCCGACCAGCGGGGGGCCGGCGCCGGATTCACGGGAGGTGCCGAGCCAGCAGATGTGAAGGACATGTTTCGAAGTTACAACTTCACATTCTGCTGAGTCAACTGTTCATCGGTTCCCGCTCGGCTTGGCCGGACTCGCACCCTGGTCGGCATGCCCGGTCCGGCATGCAGTGGGCGGGGCGTCAGCGTCCGGCTGCCCTGGTTCGCTTTGCCGGCGGCTGCCAGGTACCGGAGCGCGCTGCCTCCTGGTCGGCGAGCCGCGGGAGCGCGCGGAAGATAACCGCGACGGTCTCGGCGCCCTCCGGCGCCTGCCGGGCGTCCTGCTGGTACCGCTCGCATAGCCGGCGTACTTCTCTCGCCAGCTCCTGCAGCTCGGCTGCCGTTGCGACGATCTTGCTGCCGTAGATCGCGCTCGCGTCCTGCCACTCCCGCGGCATCTGCGGCAGGTCCGCGTAATACCGCTGGGCCTGCGCATCCTGCCAGGCAAGCAAGGCGCCGAGCAGTCCGTACGCCTCGCCGCGCCCGGCCCAGTCGTCATCGATGTTGTCGCTGTCATACCTGAACCGGTCGGCGACCCCCTGCCACACGCGCTCCCGCCCGTCGCCGCGCCCCTCGGCCTCGCGGATCAGGCCAGCGCGGGCGAGCTCTCGCAGGTGGTAGCTCGTCGCGCTCGGCGACAGCCCGACGACCTCGGCCAGCTCGGTCGCCGTCGCGGTCACGCCGCTGCCCAGGTAATCGATGATCGCGAGCCGCGCCGGATGCGACAGCGCGCGAATGCGCGCCGCGTCGTCGATGTCAATGACACTGCGGGCGGGCGGATCCGGCGAGGTCATCATGGCCACAGCGTAGGCGCCGGTACCGCTGATGCCACGCGGCAGCACCCGGGCCAGGCGGGATTGCGGACAGACAACCGGACACTTGACAGGTTGCCTGACAAGTGCGACGGTTTGAGCCTCTCTGCCGCCCCCGGCGGCCACGTCTCATCAGCCCTGCGACGCCGATGAGAGGGGCGCAACTGACGTGTCGAGCGATGGCGCCACCTCGTTCCCGGCTGTCGCCCGGCCCTTGCCTGTCTTCGCCCAGGTTGCTAGCGAGCTGATCAGCGCCATCACCGACGGGCGATTCCCGGTCGGCTCGCGCCTGCCGACCGAGCAGCAGCTCGCTGGGCAGTTCGGCGTGAGCAGGCCGTCGGTCCGCGAGGCCCTCAGCTGCCTGCAGTTCGAGGGCTATGTCGAGCCGCGGCAGGGCTCGCGCACTGTGGTGACGTCGGCCGTACCGCGCAGCGCGGCGCAGGGCCTTGACCGGCCAGCCGCCGGCCGGCCGTTCACCGTAGTCGACTTGTTCGAGGCCCGGCTGACGCTTGAGCCCGACGTGCTGGCGCTTGCCGCCGCTGACCCCGAGCCGCATGCGCTGCGCGGGGTGCGGCAGATTCTGGCCGGCATGAAGCTGGCCTTGTCCGAGCCAGGCCTGCACCCGCGCACCGACCTGGAGGTGCACACCGCGCTGGTGCGGGTGTGCCGTAACCCGCTGCTGGTCGAGGCCACCGAGCGGCTGCTGCGACTCGGCGACAATGACCGCTCCCGGCTGGCCCGCGACCGGATCTGGGAGGAGCGGGAACTGCCATGGGAATGGCTCGGCCACCACGAGGAAATGGCCAGCGCTGTCATGGACCGGCAGCCTGACCGGGCCGCAGCAGCATGCCGGCGGCACATCCTGTCGGTACTGACCAGCGTTGCCTCGTCATCTTCGGTTGTGCCGTCGGACCGTGACGGGCTGACTGCCCTGGCTGCTCGCAACGGCAGCGCCGCTGCCAGCAGCTGGTCAGCCAGCAGGTCAGCCAGTCACTAAGCTACTATTCCAACTGGAAAGGAAGGTAGTTGGTGGGATCCGCGGAGCAGGGCGAGCGTTTCAGCTTCCTCACTCACCTTGAGTGCGGACGCTGCGGCACTCGCTATGACGCGAGCGTGCCGCAGGGAGTGTGCGAGTGCGGCTCCCCCCTGCTGGCCCGTTACGACCTGGCCGGCGTCGCGGCGCAGACCGGGAGGGCCGAATTCGCCAGCCGGGAGCCATCGCTGTGGCGCTACCACGAGCTGCTGCCGGTGCAGTCGCCGGACGCGATCGTCACTCTCGGCGAGGGCATGACGCCGGTCATCCCGATGCCGCGGCTGGGCGCTGCGTGGGGTGTCGCGAGCCTGATCATGAAGGACGAGGGCCTGCTCCCGACCGGGACGTTCAAAGCGCGCGGCGCAGCCGTCGGCGTGTCCAGGGCCAGGGAACTGGGCATCAAGCGGATCGCCATGCCCACCAACGGGAACGCCGGAGCTGCCTGGTCGGTCTACGCCGCGAGAGCCGGTCTTGACGCGCTGATCGTGATGCCCGTCGATGCGCCCGAGATCACCAGGGCCGAATGCGACATCACCGGCGCGCGCCTCTACCTGGTCGACGGCCTGATCTCAGATGCCGGGGCGATCTCCGCCACGGCCGTCGCGGTCCAGGGCTACACCGACACCTCGACGCTCAAGGAGCCCTACCGGCTGGAGGGCAAGAAGACCATGGGCCTGGAGTTGTTCGAGCAGCTCGGCTGGCAGGTACCGGACGTGATCCTCTATCCGACCGGCGGCGGCGTCGGCCTGATCGGGATCTACAAGGCACTGCTGGAATGCCAGGAAATGGGCTGGCTGGGCGGCAAGATGCCGCGGCTGGTCTCGGTCCAGGCCAGTGGCTGCGCACCGATCGTGCGGGCGTGGGAGGAAGGCGCGACCGAGTCCCGCTTCTGGGAAGGCGCCTCGACCATCGCGTTCGGCGTCACCGTTCCCAAGCCGCTGGGCGACTTCCTGATCCTGGACGCGGTGCGCAAGACCGGCGGCTGCGCGATCGCCGTCGACGATGAGCAGACGCTCGCGGCGCAAGCCAGGGTGGCCTCGTCCGAGGGCGCGTTCATCTGCCCGGAGGGCGCTGCGTGCTTCGCCGCCGTCGAGCAGCTCAGAAAGGACACCTGGATCTCCGAGGACGACGAAGTGGTCGTCATCAACACCGGCGCCGGGATCAAGTACCCGGAGACGGTGCGCGTGCACGCTCCGGTCGTGCCGAAGCGCGCAGATCTGCCCGCGGGCTGACAGCGGCTGACCGGCAGCTTCGGCCGCGCAGGACGAGAGGAGAACGAATGGGCACCGCCTTATGCCGGACACGCCGCGAGGCGTGCTGAGGGGATGGCGAGACCCGCCCGGTTATTCCCGAGAACCTGGCGAGCACGTATCGGCAGCGCGGTGACGCGCCGGCCGCCGCGCAGCAGTGGCCGAGATTGCCGGCATCCCTCAGCGCCGCCTCTTGCCCCGGCCTGCCTCGTGCCGGGTCCCATTTCGGTTGGCTGACGCGTAAGAGGAGAACAACGATGCAGGCTCGTAAACCTATAATCTCGCTTGTTATTATCGCCTGCGCCGGCATGCTGGCGGCATGCGGCGGCTCAGGCTCGGGCACCGGCTCGCATGCCAAGGTGACCGTCGGGTACTTCTCTGGCGGTGTGGGCGCGCCCGAGACGATCATCGGCAGCGACCCGCCGCTGCAGAAGGACATCTCGGCCCACCTGAAATTCACTCCGATCACGGCTGGGCTCCAGGCCCTATCCGAGATGCGCTCCGGTGCCTTCGGCATCGTCTCCGAGGTTGGCAACCCGCCGGTAGTGTCGTCGACCGCCGGCGGAACTCAGCTCAAGGTCATCTGGGTGCAGAGCTTCGACGGCGCCGGCCTGATCGTGCACTCGAACGTCACCAGCCCCAGCCAGCTCAAGGGCTTCACGATCGGCGACCTGGAGGGTTCCTCCGAGGACTTCGAGCTGCGCGGCTACCTCAAGGAGAACGGGATGTCCAGCGACGTCAAGGTCGAGGGCTTCCCCAGCGACGCCGCGGCAGGCGCAGCCTGGATCTCCGGGCACCTGCAGGCCGCCTACGTCACCGAGGACGTGGAGGACCAGCTGATCAGCAAGGGCGGCCACGAGATGGTCAACGCGTCGCAGATTGCCAAGCAGGGCTATCCGTCGCTGAACGTCCTGGTCGCGGCCGACTCCCTGATCAAGAACAACCCCGCCGCGGTGCAGAGCTACGTCTGCGCGGAGATGAAGGCCACGAACATCCTGACCACCGGGCCGAAGGCTACCCGTGATCAGCGGATCGCGGCCGGGGCAAAGCTGCAGGGCGTGCCGGTCTCGGAGGCCATCACCGCGACGGAGAAGTGGCCGAACATACCGGTGTCGCAGGAGAAGTCGTGGCTCGTGCCGGCGGCCGGCCAGACCGACAACCCGATAACCAAGGCGTACGAGCTGACCGCCGCGTTCCTGAAGAGCCAGGGCGTGCTCGCCTCGCCGCCGAGCGACCAGGTCATCACCGGACTGACCGACGCCAGGTTCGCGCTCAACGCGCTGGCCGGGAAGTGCTAGCGCGCCGGTGCCCTGATACTGCCGACTGACCGGCCGCCGCCGCCGTACTGGCGGCGGCGCTGAGGAACACGGAGGACATGTGATGCCCGCGACCCGGCCGGACGAAGGATCCGGTGGACACGACCTGCACATGGAGCATGTCACCAAGGTCTTCGTCCGACGGGGGCGCAGGCCGCTCACGGCCGTCTCCAACGTGTCACTGAGCATCGGCGACGGGGAGTTCGTGTGCCTGATCGGCCCGTCCGGGTGCGGCAAGTCGACACTGCTGTCGATGATGGCTGGCCTGGCGGAGCCAACCTCGGGCGCGATCAGGTTCCGCGGGGAGGCGATCACCGGGACCGATCCGCAGCGCGGGATGCTGTTCCAGTCCCCCGCGCTGTTCCCGTGGCTGACCGTGCACGACAACGTCATGTTCGGCCCGCGCGCGCAGGGCCGCCGGGATCCCGCCGTGACCGGCCTGGCCAGGGACCTGCTCGTCAAGGTCGGGCTGGCCGACTTCAAGGACGCCTACCCGAAGGAACTGTCGGGCGGCATGAAGCACCGGGCCGCATTCGCCCGCGCGCTGATCAACCAGCCGGCCGTGCTCTTGCTTGACGAGCCGTTCGCCGCCCTGGACGCCATTACCCGCCAGTCGATGCAGCAGCTGCTGCTCGACATCTGGTCGGAGTACAGCATGTCGATCGTTTTCGTCACCCACGACGTCAGCGAGGCCACGCTGCTCGGCGACCGGGTCGTGCTGATGTCGTCACGGCCGGGCCAGATCCACTCCGTACTTGACAACCCAATCGGCCGTGCGGCCAGGCGCGACATCGACTCGGCTGAGATGTCAGCGCTGCGGCGCAAGCTGCGCACCGAGCTGGCCGAAGTCATGACCGCCAGCGCGCAGCAGCCAGCTGCAAGCGCGGCCGCCGCACCGGGAACGACCGTGCCGGGAGGCCGGAATGCTTAACGACAGCATGCGCGGCAGGACAGGCAGCGCCGCGAGGCCGATCGAACCGCTCGCTCCGACCGCGCTGGAACTCGAGGAGTGGGTTCCGTCTCAGCGGCAGGGCAGCAGGCTGCTGCGCCGCGGCCTCGGGCTGCTGGCAGCGGCGGCGATCTGGGAGATCGCGTCGGTCATCATCAGCGACCCGGTGATCCTGCCGTCCATCCAGACCACTGTGTCCACGCTGGTGCACTACATGTCCACGCCGTACCCGTCCGAGGGCTCGACGCTGTGGAGCCATGCGCTGGTCAGCCTCGGCCGGATCTTGACCGGCTTCGTCCTTGGCACCGTGGCCGGCGTCGCTATCGGCGCTGCGATGGCCAGCGTGCGGATCATCAAGGACCTGATCGACCCGATCATCGAAATCACCAGGCCGCTGCCGCCGCTGGCGTTCATCCCGCTGTTCATCGTGTGGTTCGGCATCGGCGAGTCGTCCAAGATCCTGCTGATCATGACCGGCGTGATCCCGATCATGGCCATCGCCACGGTCAGCGCGCTGGACACGGTGCCGACCGAGTTCATCGAGGCCGGCCGGGTGCTCGGAGCTGGCCGTGCCTACAACCTGATGCACGTCCGGGTGCGTGCCGCCCTGCCGGGCATCGTCACCGGCATGCGCATCGCCATGGGCGTGTCATGGACCAGCATCGTGGCGGTGGAGATGATCGCCGCTACCAGCGGAGTCGGGTACGTGATCCTGCAGGCCGGCAGCTACCTAGTGACCAGCCTGGTATTCAGCGGGATCATCATCATCTCCTTCCTCGGGCTGGTCCTCGACTCCCTGCTGCGGCTGCTGCTGCGCTTCCTTGGCCCGGCGGCGTGAACGCCAGCAGCATGAGAGCCCTGCTGATGAGCAGTTCCGTCACCTACGAGCAGGGGACGCTCGGGCACGCCGCCGGGCACATCGGCGAGCTGCTGGACGGCACCGGCCCGCTGGTCTTCGTTCCCTATGCGCTCACTGACTGGGATGGCTACACGGCCAGCGTGCGGGACGCACTGGCCGACGCCTGCGACGTGCGGGGCGCGCACACGCTCTCAGTAGCGCAGACCGTGCGCGCGAGTGCGTTCTACGTCGGCGGCGGCAACACCTTCAGGCTGCTGCGCGCGTTGCAGGACACCGGGCTGCTGGGCATCATCAGATCGGCCGTGGCAGCCGGCGCGCTCTACCTGGGGGATAGCGCCGGGTCGGCCGTCGCCGGACCGACCATGCGGACCACCAATGACATGCCGATCGTGGAGCCGCGGTCGCTGACCGCACTCGGCCTGGTCGGCTGGCACATGAACTGCCACTACCCGGATCCGCAGCCAGGGCCGCGCACCTTCATGGCGGAGACCAGGGAGGAACGACTGGCTGAGTTCCTGGAGGAGAACGACAGCGAGGTGGTCTGCTTGCGCGAGCCAGCCTGGCTCGATATCGATGGCACCCGGGCTACCGTCGGCGGGCGCGGTGGCGGCCGCCTGTTCCGCCGCGGGGCCGGGCCGGTCGAGCTGGCGGCCGGCGATACCTCGCGCAGCCTCGCGCGCTGGGTGGCCTGATGGTGGCCGGCGCGATGCAAGGCGACGGCATCCCCGCCGCCGGGATGCCCGCCAGCGGCCGGCCGGCCGAGGAGGTGCTCGCCGAGGTGCGCCGCAGCCAGGCACGCGACGTCGACTGGCGAGGCGGTCGTAGCTGGGCGTTCACCTACTTCGCCAACGACGAGCTGCTCAGCCTCGTCAGCGACGCTTACCGGCTCGGCATGTCGGCCAACGGGCTCAGCGGCGCGGCCTTCCCCAGCCTGGCCCGGTTCGAAACGGAGATCCTCGACTGGGTGAAGGACCTCGTCGGCGGCGGCGCGGCCGGCTCGATCACCTCAGGCGGCAGTGAGTCGCTGCTGCTGGCGGTCAAGACAGCACGTGACTGGGCGCGCGTCACCGGGGGGCTGCCGGACCAGCGCCGCGGCAATGTCGTCGCGTCCCGCTCAGCGCACCCCGGCTTCGCGAAGGCCGCGCACTACCTGGACCTGGAACTGCGCCGCGGACCGGTGCGGCCCGACCAGCGTTCCGACGTGGCCGGCCTGGCTGCCCTGATCGACGCGGACACCGTCCTCGTGGTGGCGTCCGCCCCGTCGTACCCGCACGGGGTCGTGGATGACGTGCGGGCCATCAGTGCGCTTGCGGCCAGCGCGGGCCTGCCCTGTCACGTCGATGCCTGCGTCGGCGGCATGGTGCTTCCGTTTGCCAGGGCGATCGGCGCCTGGCATGGCGAATTCGGCCTCAGCGTGCCTGGCGTCACGTCGATCTCGGTCGACCTGCACAAGTTCGGTTACACGGCCAAGGGCGCCTCGGTCGTGCTGTACCGGTCGCAGGAGCTGTTCGAATGCCAGGGCTTCACTCACTCGGACTGGACAGGCGGCACGTACGCGGTGCCCAACCTGTGCGGCACGCGTCCCGGCGGCGCGATCACCGCGGCGTGGGCAGCCATCCGCTACCTCGGCCACGCCGGTTACTGCGAGCTAACGCGGCAGTCCCTGGACGCCGTTGCCGTGCTGCGGACCGGACTCGACCGGATCAGCGGCATGTCCGTCGTCGGCGACCCGGACGTCAACCTGATTGCCTTCGGCGACCGTGCCGGGCGGATTCGCCCGATCGCGGCGGACCTGCGGCGCCGGGGCTGGGCGCTCGGCACTCAGGGCGATGACAGCCGCGGCGAGCAGCGGAGCATTCACCTGACCGTCACGGCGGGGCACCTGCCGGTCATGCCGGAGTTCCTCGCCGATCTGGAGCGGGCAGCGGCGGCCGTCTCGGCCGGCGACCCGTCAGCGGCCAGCGCCACGGACCCGGGCCGGTACAACTAGCCCTGGCGGATGGCACGGACCCGCGATGCCGTGCGGCCCGGCGGCACCCTACGATCGGGCCGATGAGAGGCGAGTCTTCGACGGTGGTCGTGCTCGCCGGCGGCGTCACCGATGACCTGCTGGCCGAGCTGGGACAATCGCCCAACGTGGCGGTCACGCGCGTCACTGCCGCCGACGCGCGTGCGCGGGGCACTGCTGACCAGGGCACGTCCGGCGACGCCGCGCAGCCGCGGCCTGGCTGGGAGCCGGGTGCGCTCGCGCTGCGCGAGGCGATGCGGCGCCTGGCGATGTACGTTGTCGTGCCCGACGACCCGCTCGCCGCGGTGGCCGCCGGATGGCGGGCGATGTGGGACGTGCCGGGCGGGTCACCGGGGCCCGCGCAGTTCGAGCAGGCGGCCGCCGAGGCGCTGGCGGCCTGGCGATCAAAGCAGTTCGAGCTGCCCGACTACTACCTGGTCATCGCGGACTCACAGGACACGGGTCCGGACCTGTACCTGGGCCCGCTGCACGCGGCCCGGCCGCGCCGCGTTGCGATCGCCGCGACTGCCGGCGAGTCACGGCAGGCGGCACGCGTGCTCGACTCACTCGGCTCGCTGGAACACGGGCCGTGGTGGCCGCCGCTCGACGAGATAGTGGACTCGGCGCGCGGCTTCTTCCCTGGCAGCCTTGCCGAGTCCGGCGGCTAGCAGCCGAGCAGCAAACCCCTAGGCCGGTGAGCGTGACCACCAGCGGCGCAGCGTATCCATTTGAGTAGCGGAATGCCGAGCCGGGGTGGGCGCGAGGAGCGGGGGCTGACGTGGCGGGGACGGCGGACATCAGGGCGCAGGCGCTGGAAGTGGCGGCCGGCTGGTCGCCGCCTGACGCGCCGCGATCCTGGCAGCTGACCGCGGCGCTGTTCCGTGCCATCGCGGCGCACGACGAACTGCTCGGCGAGCTGGCGCGGCTGCCGCCCGGCCGGCTGCCAGCGCTGCTGGCCAGCGCTGCCGTCGCGCACCTGGTCCGCCGGAACGGGCCGGACCCGCTGGCTGGCTACTTCCCCGAGCCCGGCGGCCGGCAGCCCGGCTTCGACGACGGCTTCTACCCGCTGGCCAGCTCGTTCTTCTCCGAGAACATCGGGGAGATCATGGCGACCTGCCGCCAGCACGCCTACCAGATGAACGAAGTCGCCCGGTGCGCCCAGATCGCTCTGGGCGTCGCCGCAGTGGCACCGGCCGTCCCCGAGTTTGCACTCGCTGACCTGGGCACCGGAGCCGGCCTCGGACTGCACCTTGACCGGTACCGCTACCAGGTAGGCGACCTCGCCATCGGGCCGCGTGGCGCGCGGCTGCTGATCGACTGCGAGCTACGCGGCGCTGGCCGGCCGCCGGCCAGCCGGCTGCCCGCGGTCGCCCGCCGCGCCGGAATCGAGCTCAGCCCCGTCGACCTGGACGACCCGGCCGCGCGGGAATGGCTGCAGTCGTGCGCGCCGCCGGAGGCTTCAGCGCTGAACCGGCTCACCGCTGCCATGGAGGTGGCCGTACGGCACCCGGCTCGCATCGTGCCCGGCGACGCGATCGCCGCCCTGCCCGCCGTGCTGGCCGGATTCCCGCCCGATCTGCCCGTCGTGGTGACCGACTCCTACCTGGCCGTCTTCCTGACGGCCGGGCAGCTTGATGAGCTGGCCGCCATCCTGGCCGAAGCCGGGCGGACCCGGCCGGTGACCTGGCTGTCCCTTGACCCGCTGGTACCACTCGGGCCCGCGGGCCGGCTGAGCGTTCAGCAGTTGCCGCTGCCAGGCTCGCTCGTCAGCGACTATCAGCAGCGCGGCGTGTTCGCCGTGCTCGGTGCCAGGACGTTCACCGGCGGCACCCAGACCGGCCGGCTGCTCGCCCGCGCGCACCCGTCCGGCCAGTGGGTCGAGTGGCTCGGCTGACGGAGCGGCGGCAGGCAGTGCGCTGACCAGGCGGGCCGCGCGCTGTCATCCGAGCGGCGCAGCCCGGGGCTCCGGTAGCGTACGGGCCAGCCAGGCAGGCGCCCTGGCCTTACCCGGCGGCGTGACAGGAAGGGACACCGGCATGCGGGACCTCGCGGGAAAAGTCGCGGTGATCACCGGCGCGGCCAGCGGCATCGGCCTGGCGCTGAGCAGGCGCCTGGGCGCGGACGGCATGCGCGTGATGATGGCCGACATCGAAGAGCCTGCGCTCGCCGCTGCCGCGCAGTCGCTGACTGCCGAGGGCATTGAGACGGCGACCGCTGTCACCGACGTCAGCGACGCCGGCTCGGTTGATGCGCTGGCCCGTGCGACGCTTGAGCGTTTCGGCGCTGTGCACGTGGTCTGCAACAACGCGGGTGTGGCTGGCGGCGGCGCGTCCTGGCAGATTCCGCTGGCCACCTGGGACTGGATTGTCGGTGTCAACCTGTTCGGTGTGGTGCACGGCATGCGCTCGTTCCTGCCCCATCTGATCGAGCAGGGCGAGGGGCACATGGTCAACACCGCCTCGGTGGCCGGCCTGATCGCGGCCGGCTGGCTCGGCCCGTATAACGCGACCAAGCACGCGGTCGTCGCGGTGTCGGAGACGCTGTACCACGAGCTCGCCGCGTCGGGGTCGCAGGTCGGCGTCTCCGTGCTGTGCCCGGGCTTCGTGCGCACCAGGATCGCCGAGTCGGATCGCAACTGGCTCACCCGGCTCGGCGCGCAGCCAGCTGCCGCTGAGCAGCCAGGCAGCGAGGAAGTCAGGCAGGCGGTGGCGACGGCGATCGAATCGGGGCTGGACCCGGCGGTGGTTGCGACCGCGGTGCGCGACGCGATCGTCAGCGGCCAGTTCTGGATCCTGACCAACCCGGAGCTGAGCAGTGCCGTGCTTGACCGCTACACCGGCGCCGTGGAGGGACGCAACCCGGGCTCCGCAGTCCTCGCGTGACTATCGGCAGGCGCACTGCGAGTCAGGTGCGCTGGGCTGGCCGGGTCAGCGCGAGCGGCGCTTCCTGGCCTTGCTCGCGCGGCTGGTAGCACGAGCTGTCGCCTTGGCTGCCTGGGTGGCGATGCGGGCGTCTCGCCTGGCGTCCTTCGCGGCGTGGCGGCCGCGCCAGAGCAGCGACGGGCTGCCGGCCGTGTCGACGACCGCGAGCAGCAGGCCCCCGAGCATGGCGAGGTTCTTCAGGAACTGGATGCGCTGCTGCGCCCGGTCCTGCTCGCTGCTTTCCTCCCAGAACCGGTGGCCGGCCAGCGTGGTGGGCACCAGGGTTGCCGCGATCGCGGAGGCCGACAGCCGCGGCATGACCCCGGCGGCCAGCATCGAGCCGGCCACGACCTGGACCGCGCCGTTCAGCCGGACAGCCTGCTCAGTGCTCTCCGGCACGCCGGGCACGCGGCCGGCGGCCGGGCGTACGACCCGCTCCGCCTTGGCGGCGACCCGCTCGGGCCGGCGGAACGTGTCGTACCCCTGCAGCACGAAGATCGAGGCCAGCATCGGGCGCGCGGCGGTCCTCACCATAGCCATGAGCTATGAGTTGCCCAGCGGCGCCGGGATGTAACGGGATCAGCCGTCCTGGCCGCCGCCGGCCCCCGCCTCGCGGGCGCGCCGCCGGGCCCGTCCCGGCTTCTTCTCCTTCTGGCCGGCCTCGGCGGCCTGCGCCCCGGACGCACGGCGGCTGATGTCAGCGAGGCTGTCCATCAGCGCCTGCCAGACCTTGACGAGGCTCACCGCCACGTCCAGCTCGCCGCTGATGGCGGTCGTGTCGCCGCCGGCGGCCCCCGCCTCACCGGCGACTGCCTTCAGCGCGGCCCGGCCCAGCTCGACCGCCGCCTGATCGGTGACCTCAATGACGAGCCGGTCGTCCGCCAGCTGGATCTGCATGTGCCGCCGCCCTCGTTCTTCCGGCAGCTCGTCGCTCGTGCCGGTGACCTCCGCGGTGCGCAATGCTTCCATCGCGCGGTCCAGGTCGACGCCCGCGGCAGCCAGCGCCCTGGCCGCGGCGGTGTCCCGGTCGGACAGCGCGGCGATCAGCAGGTGGTGCGACCCGACAGGCGACAGCCCGGCGAGGCGGACGGCCTCGTTCAGGCCGGTGTCAGCGGCCGGGGTGGTGCGCAGCTCCTCCGGCTCGCCGGAGACCTCGGCGTGCCGGCGCAGCCAGCGGCGCCCGGCGGGGGCCGACTGGGCGGTGGACACCGCGTCCACCACGGTCCGCCGGATGGCCTGGAGGTTGCCGTGCGCAGACAGGACCTGCGCTCCGACCCCCTCGCCCTCGCGGATCAGGCCGAGCAGCAGGTGCTCGGTGCCGATGTAGTTGTGCTGCAGCTCGAGCGCCTCGCGAAGGCTGAGCTCCAGCACCTTCTTGGCGCGCGGGGTGAACGGGATGTGCCCCTCCTGAGTGTGCTTTCCGGCGGGCACGATGGCGAGCACTTCCGCGCGGGCGACCTCGAGTGACATCCCGTAGCTCGCCAGCGCCTGCTGGGCCATGCCGCCGGGCGCGCCGAGCAGGCCGAGCAGCAGGTGCTCGGTTCCGATGTAGTTGTGGCTCAGGCCACGGGCCTCTTCCTGGGCGAGCACGATCGTCCGGCGGGCCAGGTTGGTGAATCGCTCAAACATGCGCTCAGGTTGCTGCACCCTCGCTGACCATGTCAATACTAGGCTAATAACATGGTTAGAAGCATGGTGTTGATGACAGGGTCATGAGGCCGGGTGCCGGTGAATTGCTGCTGAGTGCTGACCGCGCTCAGGCCTGAGCGGAGGAAGAAATGGACTGGGAGGACCGGCTCGACGCCTGGGAACTCGAGCTCGAGCTGACCACCCAGCTGGAGGGCTCGGACTGGGTGACGCTGGAGCGCGCCGCGGCCGACACCGGCGCGTCCAGGGCGGCCCTGCGCAGCTGGTACCGCACCGGGCAGATCCCGTCCCGGCTGGTAGACGGCCCGCACGGCAAGCAGCGGCTGGTGCCGCTCACGCTGGTCGCCGTGCGCGCCGAGGCTTCGCCACGGCTGCGCCGCACGGCCGAGCGGCGGCTCGCCGACCAGGCCCAGCTGGAGATCCTCCGGCACCGGGTAGACCAGCTCGAACTGCGGCTCGCTGCGCTGGAGCGAGACCTGCCGCCGGCCGGCCCCGGCGCTGCCGGTGATGCCAGCCCGTGACAGCCCGCTGGCCAGGCAGGGTCAGAGGAAGGCGCTGAGGCCGGTGATGGCCCGGCCGACGAGCAGGGTGTTGATCTCCCTGGTGCCCTCGTAGGAGTAGATCGCCTCGGCGTCAGCGACGAACCGGCCGACCTGATTCTCCAGCAGGATGCCGTTGCCGCCGAGCAGCTCGCGGGCATAGCCGACGGTCTCGCGCATCCGCACCGTGCAGAACGCCTTAGCCAGCGCCGAGTGCTCGTCCGCCGCCGTGCCCTGGGCCTGCAGCTGGGCAAGCCTGGCGCACAGGCACGCCGAGGCAGTGATGTTCGACAGCATCCGCACCAGCAGGTCCTGGACCAGCTGGAACCCGCCGATTGGCTTGCCGAACTGATGCCGCTGCTTCGCGTAGGCCAGCGCGCGCTCGTAGGCGCCGCGCGCGCAGCCCACCGCCTGCCACGCGACGCCGGCCCTGGTCAGCCGCAGCACCCGGGCTGTCTGCCGGAAAGAAGTGGCCTGCTGCAGCCGGCTCTCCTCGCGAACACGCACTTCGTCGAGGGTGATCAGGGCGTTCTGCACGACCCGCAGCGCGATCTTGTCCGTCATCTTCGTGGTCGAGAGGCCTGGCGTGTCCCGCTCGACCACGAACCCCTTCACCTGGCCGTCGCCCAGGTCGCGCGCCCAGATGACGATGTAGTCGGCGAAGGTCGCATTCCCGATCCATTTCTTCTGGCCGGAAAGCACCCATTCGGCGCCGTCGAGGCGCGCGGTGGTGGTCAGCCCGCCGGCCACGCCGGAGCCGACGTCCGGCTCGGTGAGCCCGAACGCGCCGATCTTCTCCAGTCGCGCCATCGGCGGCAGCCAGCGCTGCTTCTGCTCTTCCGAGCCGCACAGGTAGATCGAGCCCATCGCCAGGCCGCTGTGCACGCCGAGGAAAGTTGAGATGGACGGGTCGGTCCTGGCCAGCTCCATCGCGATCATCCCGTCCAGCAGCGGCCCGCCGCCAGGGCAGCCATAGCCGTTGAAGGCGGTGCCGGCGATGCCGAGCCCGGCGAGCCCGCCGATCAGCTCGTGCGGGAACTCCTCCCTGGTCCAGTACCGGTTGATGACGGGCGCGACCTCGCGGGTCATGAACTCGCGGGTGCGCTGCAGCGCATCCTGCCCGGCGTCGTCGAGCAGCAGCTCGACTCCGTAGAAGTCGCCGTCGGCGGCATTGGTCATGGCACTCCTCCGCAGTCGGTCCGCCAGCCTGCACGATCTTCACCGCAGCTTCACCTTGCCCGCACTGCGGCTGCACGACGCGGCTGTGTGCTGGCGGTAAGTCCCAGGGCCGGGCGCGTGGGGCCGGCGTCCGGTCCGCGGGCTGCGCCCGGCCGGTCAGTGCCTGACCTTGCCGTTGCTCTTGTGGTGGCGCATGATCGCCAGCTGGGAAGCCAGGCCGTCCAGGTCTGCCCACGTCGCCTGCATGTGCCGCGGTGACGACTCGGCGAAGGCGGTCCGCCCGTTCAGGACCCTGGTGTTGTCGAGCACCAGGCAGTCACCAGGCCGCAGCCGGAACCCCACGGTCAGCGCCGGGCTCCTGACTAGCTCGGCGAAGGCGCGGTAGGCATCGTAGAAGCTGATCAGCCGGTCCGGCGGCAGCCGCAGCGGCTGCATGAACGCGCCGGCGAAGCGGATCTCCCTGATCCGGCCGTACGGATCGAGGCCGATCACCGGGCTGCTCGTGCGCATGTCGGTGACCGCGTCGGCGTACCCGAACGTCACCGGCGTGCTCGTCAGCATCGCGAAGGCGTCCGGGTCGGTGGCGCGCAGCTCAGCAGCCGCCTTGAAGCCGTCGACCAGGATCGAGGCGCCGCCCTGGCCGGCGTCCTCGATGCAGCAGAGCAGCTTCACGGTCAGCAGCTGGTCGCGGAACGGGCCGGCCGTGCACGGTGGCACCGCCAGCCGGGTGAAGGCGCCGCTCAGCTGCGTAGCGCCGATCTGCACGTCGATGATGCTGCCGTACTCGGTGTGCCGGGCGCTGCCCATGTGCTGCGCTACGGCGAGGACCTCGTCCGGCTTGGCGGGGACGTCGGCGAGCACGACGAAGCCGTCCCGCAGCACAGCGGTCAGGCACGCCTCGCGGTGCACCTGATCGGCCAGGAACAGCGGCCACGAGCCTTGGGGGAAGGCCGGCGCGATCTCGGCCGCCGACCATAGCCGCTTGGCGTTCTCCGCGCGGTAGTCGTCGCCCTGGCCCTGACCGCCGCCAGCGGGCGGGGTTTGCGCCGGCTGCCCGCGGCGAGCGCGGCTTGGCACGCCGCTGACGGCAAACCGGGCCAGCCATTCCCGGTCGAAGCTCGACCGGTGCCCGTCGGGACCGAAGACCACCTCGAGCCGGCCGCCTGCGCGGCGCACGGAGGAGATGGTGACCTCGGCTGGCAGGTCAGTGATGCTGAACAGCCGCTCTCCGGTACCGCGATCCCGGCATGCGGCGCAGTGGCAGTTATCGCGCAGCCAGATCGGCGGTAGCTGATACAGCTCCGTGGCTGCCCGACTGGGGCTTAGCCCGGCCTCTCCGCGCTCCTGCGGGTCGATGGCATCGCCAGTCAACGTGCGCTCCCCTTGAAACATCGCCCGCTTAGCGGGCCTCGTTCGCGCCTCGCTCCTGCTCGGGAATCACGATGACCACCTGATCCGCCGGATAGAGCTGCTCTGGCCAGCCTGGCTGCGCAACCGCGAGCACCGGAACCCACGAGCCTGCTCTGGCGGCGTCTCGCTCCGCCGCCGTAGGCAGCCGGGCGGAGATCCGCGTGCCGGGCACCGCCCGGATTTCCGTTGCCAGCTCTGCGGAGGCAACGATCGACCCGACGCCACGGCGCCGGGTGATGAGGCCTTCCTCGGCCAGCATGGCCAGGGCGCGCCTGGCCGTGTCCCGCGACATCCCGTGCACGCGGGCAAGCTCGTTTTCGCTCGGCACCAGAGAGCCGGGCGTCAGCTGGCCGGAGCGGATCAGCGACCGCAGCCGCTGCGCCAGCTGGGCTGATAGCGGCCACTCCCCGGCCGCATCGAAAGCCATGGTGGCAGATTACTGCAATCCAGGCGAAATCAATCTCGCTTGCGCTACGCCGGCCAGGCCGGGTAAGACGTGAAGAATCTGCTGGCCAGCAGGCGGGGGGCGACAGTGGGCGACCAGTACGACCTGGCCCGCTTCGTGACGGCTCAGGACGCCGGCGGCACCTACCGCCAGGCGGTCGCCGAGCTGCGCCGCGGCCGGAAGGCAAGCCACTGGATGTGGTTCGTGTTTCCGCAGATAGCGGGGCTTGGCCAGAGCCCGGCGTCGCGGCGGTTCGCCATCGGCTCGCTCGCCGAGGCAAGGGCCTACCTGGCCCACCCGGAGCTCGGTCAGCGGCTGGTCGAGTGCGCGGCCATCCTGGCCGGTACCGGCGGGCGGACGGCCGAGCAGATTTTCGGCGGGCTCGACGCGATGAAGCTGCAGTCCTGCATGACGCTATTCGCCGCGGCGGCACCCGGTCAGCCCCTGTTCAGCGAGGTGCTGGAGCGCTACTTCGGCGCTGCCGACCCGGCTACGCAGGCACGTATCGGGACGATGAGTCCTGGGCACGGTGAGGGTAACGGGGAGTAATCGGGGGGGCAAGTAGATGCCAGGATCGCGGCTGGCGGCCAGGTGCATGGCGGCGATCGCGGGAATCGCGGCGCGCGACCCGGTCAGCAGCCGTGAGCTGTGGGGGTACGGCATCTGGCTGTTCGCCGGGATGGTGTTCGGCGTGCCGGAAAGCTTCGGCGGGCTGACCAGAGTGCCCTGGCCGGCCCTGACGGACACGATCGGGCATCTGGAGGCGCGCTGGGCGCCGGTCGGCGGCGTGGTGACGGCGCTCATGATCCTCATCGTGCTCGCCGCCATCCGGCACCCGCTGGCCCGGGCGGCGGGCAGAGCTGCGCGGCACGGCCAGGCCCCGGCCGGGAGCGGGCCGGTGGCGGCGGATCTGGAGGACGGCGAGCTAACGGCAGGCGGGCCGGTGGCGGCCAAGACGGCTGGCCCGGTGCGGGCCGGCGCCAGGACGGCTGGCCCGGTGCGGGCCGACGCCCGCGCGGCAGGGTCAGGCCTGGCCACCGGAAATGCGGGCAGCCTGCCGGACGGGCCCGGTGCCATGCGCCGGCCAGGGACGGCTGGCCTCGCGCCGGTGCTCGCCTATTATCCGCTGGCGCTGTGCGCCGTGGCCGGCGGCAGCCTGATCGCCCTGCTGGACAGCAGCAGCTACTTCCTGCACGGATACGTGATCTACGGGCTGTTCGCGTTCTTCTTCGTGTTCATCCCGAACCTGGCTGCGGTCTGCCTTGGCCGCAGGATCCCGTTCCCGACGCTCGCGCGCACGGTCATCAACCTGGAGCACCGCTGGTGGCCGGCCGGGAAGATCATCCTGATCGGCCTGGTCGTGCTCATGATTCACCTGGCCGTCGCGCGCTGGCCGAGCCTGCCGCTCAGCTGAGCCCGCGACAGCCTTCCCTGCTGCCAGTCAGCCGGGGTGGCAGCTCGCAGCGGTGCAGAATATGTAAATGTCCAGCACGGGGCCGCCGCGGGGGTCGGGCGTGTCTGCCCGCGAGGCCGACGTGCTGGCCGGGCTCGCCGAGCACCTGACGAACGCGGAGATCGCGGCCCGGCTGTTCATCTCGGTGCGGACGGTGGAGACCCATGTCTCCTCGATGCTGCGCAAGCTCGGTGCCGGGGACCGGCGGGCGCTGGCAGCGCTGGCTCCCGCCGTGCTGGCGGCAGCTGACGATGCCGCGGCGCCAGGCAGCGAGGAAGGCCAGCCCGTCTCCGGCAGCTCAGCCCTGCCGTCGCCGCTGACTTCGTTCGTCGGCCGGGCCGCCGAGCGCGCGGCGCTCGCTGACGCGCTGGCCGCGCACCGGCTGGTAACCGCTGTCGGCCCCGGCGGGGTCGGCAAGACCAGGCTGGCGCTGAGCGTCGCCGCTGAGGCGGCGGACCGGTATCCCGACGGGGCCCGGTACGTCGACCTGGTGCCGGTGACCGACCCGGCTATGATCGCGCCCGCGATCGCCAGCGCGCTCGGCCTGATCGAATCGCAGAGCCGCTCGGCCGAGGACATCGTGCTTGACTGGCTGGGCGACCGCGAGGCCCTGCTGGTGCTGGACAACTGCGAGCACCTGCTCGACGGGGTGGTGGTGCTGCTGGAACGGCTGCTGGCGGGCAGCCGGCGGCTGACCGTGCTGGCCACCAGCAGGGCAAGGATGCTGGTCCCGTTCGAGTGGGTATTCGCCGTGCCGGGCCTCTCGATCGCCGCCGACGGCGGTCCCGGCGACGCCGTCGAGCTGTTCCTCGTCCGCGCCGCCGCAGCCGGCGGCCGGGTCGCGCCAGCCGACCTGGGCCGCGTTGCCGCAGTGTGCCGCGGGCTCGACGGCATGGCACTGGCCATCGAGCTGACCGCGGCCCGGTTCTGCTCGCTGGGGATGGACGGGATCGAGGCCGGGCTGGCTGACCGGCTGCAGCTGCTGACCGGCGGGCCGCGTGCCGATGACCGGCACCGCTCGCTGCGGTCAGCCCTGGACTGGACTTACGCGCTGCTCGGCGAGCAGGACCAGGCAACACTGCGGCGGCTGTGCGTGTTCGCCTCGCCGTTCACCGCCGCCGCCGCGGCCGAGGTCACCGGCTGGGAGCCAGTCGGCTTTGCCGCGGTCCCTGGCGCGCTGGCCAGGCTCGCCGAGCAGAGCCTGCTGGCGCCAGGGTCGGGGCAGGACCAGACCAGGTACCGCGCGCTGGAGATGATCCGCCAGTACGGCGCCGGGCTGCTGGCCGACGCGGGCGAGTCGGCCGAGGCCAGAGCCAGGCACCTGCGCTGGTGCCTCGATTCCGCATCGGCGCTTGCTCCGCCGCTTGCCCCTGGTGACGACGCGGGGGCGTGGCGAGCCGCCTTCGACCTGCTGGCCGACGA
>DASXMR010000012.1:0-9625 GCA_036495525.1 Streptosporangiaceae bacterium
AAGACCAGTATGTATTTCGCCGACGCGAAGAAGGCGCTGGCCAGCCTCACCAGCGCGGTGAAGACGCTCGTCGGCTGAACCTGCGGGAGCGGCATTGGCGATCGACCCGCCGGACCAGCCGGACGCCGGCGATCACCCTGCCGCCGAGTCCGGCTCCCGGCAGCATCTCGAGCGCCGGCTCGCGCGCTTACCTCCAGGCCACCCCTCTTCAACCGTCGACTCGTTACCAGCCAGCTCAGAACGCAAGCAGGACCGGCCGCGGCCGCTCACCGACGCCGGCAAGTCCACACTGCTGCGAGCACACGCCGGAATCGACCAGTCCCAGTACCTCACACTCAACCCCGACGAAATCAAGGAGCAGCTTGGGCGGCGAGGGCTCGTACCAGAGGTGCCTGGCCTTTCTCCGATGGAGGCTTCAAATCTCGTGCACGAAGAATCCTCGCACTTAGCCAAACGGCTGGCCAGGCGCGCACGGGCTGAGGCAAGAACGTTATCTGTGACATCACCATGTCATCTAATTCATCGACGGAGACGAGTGTGAGACGAGCCGAGTTACGACATCGCGAGTGGCACGACGAGTATCGCAGCGGTGTGGGCCTGGGGGGCAGGTTCGTACCGGCAGAAGTTATCAGTAGCCAGGCAGACGACCAGTGGGGAACTAGGAACCGAAAGGTATTCGAGAGCATCAAATCCAAGCTCGACAGCTATTAGGCAGGCGATCCTGGGAACGGACGCGAAGGCCCATGCCTGGCACGTATGCCGAAATGGCGGCCGCAGCGGAGCGTGACCCCGATCCAGATGTAGCTGGATCATTCGACGAAGTAGTGGCAGCCTACGATCGGGGTGAGCTTAGTCGCGAGCAATACAGAGTCCTGGCAGAGGCGGTGGCGGACTCGATTCGCGCGGAGGAGCAGGACAGCTGAGAGCAAATAGCCTCGCTGCATGGCCACCGGGCTCTGTTCATGTCACCTGAGTTGGCTCAAGATCACGGGCTCCGGTTCGTCCCGTCCCGCTGACCTCCGGCTTTGTCGCTTGTCGTAAGCGGATCTGCGCACCAGTCGGATCAGGCGAACCGCCCCCAGGGCAGCGGCGGTTGTAGGCCTGCGGCCGATTGGGGACAATGGCGCGGTGGCAGCTGACGACGACTCCATCGACGCATTTCGCGGTGCCAGCTTTACCGGCGCGGACTTCACCGGCGCGACCTTCCGGGACTGTGACCTGCGCAAGGTCAGGATCGCTGACTCCTGGCTCGTTGACGTCAGCCTGTCCGGAGTCGTCGGCAACCTCGTCGTCAACGACGTCGAGGTCACGGCATTCGTGGAGGGCGAGCTCGACCGGCGCCACCCCGAACGTATCCAGCTGAGAGAAATGCGGACAGCCGACGACTACCGTGCGATGTGGGACACGATCGAGCGTCTCTGGGCCGAGACCGTCGCCCGCGCGGGGCGCCTGCCCGAACCTGCCCTGCACCAGCGGGTCGACGACGAATGGTCCTTCGCAGAAACGCTGCGTCATCTCGTCTTCGCCACCGACAGGTGGGCCGGCCACATGATTCTCAATAAGCCGAGGCCGTACTACCCGCTCGGCCTCCCGAACCCCGGCTACCCGATCGAGGACGCCGCAGCGCTCGTCATCGACCTCGACGCGCGCCCGCCTCTGGCCGAGGTGCTGGAAGCACGCGGCACCCGCGTGACGATGGTGCGCGGCATCGTCGACGGGCTCACCGATGACGACCTGGAACGGGAATGCCCGCGGCTGCCCGCGCCCGGCTACCCGGACAAGGCATATACCCTCGGCTCCTGCCTGCGCGTGGTCATGAGGGAGGAGTGCGAACACCGCCGCTACGCGGTCCGCGACCTCGCGACACTCTAAGCAGACCTAGGCGCCGGGATTCATCAGTTCGTGTGACTCAGTCATTCGGCCGCGAATTCGTGGAAGGCGGCGTAGGCGCGGGGGGCCCAGACCGTGCCGGGTCCGCCGTTCATGAGGATGGCGACGCCGAGCATCTCAGCCACTTCCTGGTCGGTAGCGCCGTGCCGCGCGGCGGCGCGCGCGTGCGCGGCGATGCAGCCGTCGCACTCCCTGGTCACGCCGATGGCGAGGGCGATGAGTTCGCGCATCTTGGCCGACAGCGCGCCGCCCTCCCCCATGGCGGCTGCGGACATGGCGGCGTAGCCGTTGTAGACGCCGGGGATCGCATCGCGAAGCTTGCGGCCGGCCGCCTGCAGCTCACGCTGCAGCTCATGCGCTGTCGTCATGGGGGTCCTCCGGGGCTATGGTCAACTCCTGACATCTCAGCACAGCGACCGGAACGAAGCGCTCTGCGACGCCGGGTGAAATGGGCCGTGCCTGCCAGGGGCCAGCAGGGGCGATCCGGAGGGGAGAACGCCGCGATGAGCACTGTCGATGCGCAGCTGGAGGTGCCTGCCCGGCCCGTTCTGGCTCCTGGTGCCGAGCTGACCGAAGCACGCCAGGCCGTCGTCGGCGATATCCAGGTCCGCCGGATGCTGCCGTTGCGGCTGCGGCGCAGCGTGGGCGCCTGGTGCTTCGTTGATCATTACGGGCCGATGTCGGTTGACGGCGTCACCGGGATGGTGGTACCGCCGCACCCGCACATCGGGCTGCAGACGGTCACGTGGCTGATGTCAGGCAACGTGCTGCACCGGGACAGCCTCGGCAGTGAGCAGATGATCAGGCCGGGCCAGCTCAACCTCATGACGGCCGGCCGCGGTATCGCGCACGCGGAGGAATCCCCGCTGGAGCGCGACCCTGAGCTGCACGGCGTCCAGCTCTGGGTCGCGCTGCCTGACGCGTCGCGCCGGGCCGACCCGCACTTCGAGCACCACACCCAGCTCCCGCAGACCGGCATCAACGGCCTGAGGATCACCGTGTTCATGGGCTCGCTGGCTGGCTTGCGATCGCCGGCGCGCGCCTTCTCCGACATCGTCGGCGCCGAGATCACCGCAGTCCGGGACGCGAGCGGCGCCGTGCCCCTGGCACCAGCCCACGAGCATGTCGTGTTCGTCGCTGGCGAATCGGGCAACGTGGCTGGCACCACGCTGCGCCCGGGCCAGCTGCTGTACCTGGACCCCGGCCGGGACGATGTGCAGGTCGCGGCCGCTGGCGGCAGCCGGCTGTTCCTGCTCGGCGGCGAGCCGCTAGGCGAGTCGCTGCTCATGTGGTGGAACTTCGTCGCGCGGACCCCGGATGAGGTTGCCACGGCTGTCGCTGACTGGCGGGAGGACCGGTTCGGCCTGGTCCCCGGCTACTACGGCGAGCCGCTCGCGGCGCCGCCGCTGGACGCGGCCAGGCTGCGCGCGCGGCCCTAGTCTCCGGTACCGCAGCGCCGGCTAGACCCGAGTAGCCGCAATCGAGGGCCAGCCAGAGGCCCCCAGCCCGGCGGCGATAGCCGCACCCGCGCCCAGACCCGCAGTGGTAGGCGCCCCCAGCCACCGCACAGCGCCAGCTCAGTCCCCCTGGTCAGTCCGCGCCGCAGCCCGCCCCGCGCAGCTTGAGTAGTTCTACTCAGGCTCAGCTGAGCATGCGAGCTCAGCCCGGCGCTGCGCCCGGCCCGGACAATCAGGGGCGTGAAAACCAGCGCGTCACCCGGCCAGCGGCCGGCCAGCGCCCGGTTCAGCCGGCTGGCTGACATTCCGGCTAAATCCGGCCGCCTCGGCGTACCGTCACAGTCATGATGGGGCAGCTGTGGCGCGTGGTCGCGGTCTTCCGCCTCGTGACGCTCGCCTACGCCGCCGTGCTCATCGCGCGGAACAGCGGCAGCTACGCCCATCCAGCCGCTGCCCTGGCAGTGCTCGCGTTCATGGTGGCCTGGACCGCGGTGATGATCGCCGTCTACCGGCGCCCGGCCTGGCGCAGCTGGCCGGTCATCAGCGCCGACCTCACCGTCGCGGCCGCACTAGTGATCAGCACCGCGTTCGTGGACCAGCGGGCAGACATCCTCGCCGGAGCGCCGACGCTGCCATCGACCTGGGCAGCGACACCAGTGCTCGCCTGCGCGGTGGCCGGCGGTCCGTGGGGCGGGCTGGCCGGCGCGCTGGTGGTCGCTGCTGCCGACGGGCTGGAGCGGATGGCGCCTGCTTCCAACACGACGTTCAACGGCATCGTGCTGCTGCTCATCGCCGGCGGCGTCGGCGGCTACGTGGTCCGAGTCGGCCTGCGCGCCGAGGCGACCGTCGCCCAGGCGGCCAGGCGCGAGGCAGCAGTGGCGGAAAGGGAACGGATCGCCAGGGGCATCCATGACTCGGTGCTGCAAGTCCTCGCGCTGGTCAGCCGTCGCGGCCGGGAGCTCGGCGGCGAGGCGGCCGAGCTGGGCGGGCTGGCCGCCGAGCAGGAAGCGGCGCTGCGGGCGCTGGTCTCCGATCAGCATGCCGCCGAGCTGCCCGGCGACGGCACTCTGGACGTGCTCACGCTGCTGGAGCCGCTGGCCGGCGCGCAGGTGACGATGTCAGCGCCAGCGACCCAGGTAATGCTGGCCGAGCCAGCGGCGCGCGCGCTGGCCGGGGCGGTCAGCGAGGCACTGGACAACGTGCGGAATCACGCTGGGCCAGGCGCCAAGGCCTGGGTGCTCATCGAGGACGAGGACAGTACCGTGACGGTCACCGTCCGGGATGACGGCGCCGGCTTCGCACCAGAACGGCTGGCCGAGGCGGCGGCGGCCGGCCGGTTTGGCGTGTCCCACTCCATCGTGGGCCGGATGCGAGAGGCAGGCGGGGTGGCCACCCTCACCTCGTCGGGCAGCGGAACGGAGGTGGAGCTTGAAGTCAGCAGACGCTGACGCCGCCATCCGGGTGATGGTGGTCGATGACCACCCGATCTGGCGCAACGGCGTGGCCAGGGACCTGGCCGAGGCGGGCTTCGACGTGGTCGGCACCGCAAGGGACGCGGCCCAGGCGCTGCGCGTCGCAGCCGCTACCCGGCCCGGCGTGATACTGCTCGACCTGAACCTGCCCGACTTGTCCGGGGCTGAGCTCACCAGCCGGCTGCTGGCCGCTGACTCGTCCGTCCGGGTGCTGGTGCTGTCGGCCAGCGGGGAACGCCAGGACGTGCTTGATGCGGTAACCGCCGGCGCCACCGGTTATCTGGTCAAGTCCGCCGAGCCCGCCGAGCTGATCGCGGCGGTGCGAACCACGGCGGCCGGGCAGGCGGTGTTCACCGCTGGCCTGGCCGGCCTGGTGCTGGGTGAGTTCCGGCGGCTGTCGTCCGGCAGCACAGCTGCCGCGGGGCCCGGTCAGCAAGCCGGCAAGCGGGCCCCGGCTGGGCGCGACAGGCCAGTCGGCGGACCCGCCAGCCGGGAGCCGGCCCCGCCGGTGCTGACCGCCAGGGAGACCGAGATCCTGCGGCTGGTCGCGACCGGGCTCACCTATCCGCAGATCGCGTCCCGGCTCGTGTTGTCCACCCGCACGGTGCAGAACCACGTGCAGAACACGCTGGTAAAGCTCCAGCTGCACAACAAGGCTCAGCTGGTCCGATACGCCATGGAGCAGGGCATCGAGTGACCGGGTGTGAGCGGCACCGCGGAGGGTAGGTAGCCGCGAACATCGCCCTGTAGGAGTGACGGTGAGCCTCCCGGACTTCTTCATCGCCGGGGCGCCGAAGGCCGGAACGACGGCCTTGCACGCCGCCCTGGCGAGACATCCCGCGCTGTACATGTCGCCGGTCAAGGAACCAAAGTTCTTCCTGACCGACGGCCCGCCGCCGGCCCGCGGCGGGCCAGGCGACGTCAAGACGTACCGCGAGCACATCTGGCACCGAGCGGAGTACGAGGCGCTCTTCGACCACGCTCCGGCTGGCGCGCTGCGCGGCGAGTCGACCCCGTTCTACCTGTACAGCCGGACGGCGCAGCAGCGGATCCGCGAGCTGATCCCGGCCGCTCGGATGATCGTGGTGCTGCGCGACCCGGCGGAGCGGGCGCACTCGAACTGGGCGCATCTGTGGTCGGCCGGGCTGGAGCCGATCGGCGACGTGATGGCCGCCTGCAATGCGGAGGAGGGCCGGATCGCGGCCGGCTGGGCCGACTTCTGGCACTACACCGCGCTTGGCCGGTACGGCGAGCAGCTGGCGCACCTGTACCGCACCTTCCCGCCGGACAGCGTCTTCGTGCTGCGCTACCGCGACCTGGTCGAGAACCCGGCCAGCACGCTGGACCGGATCTGTGCCTTCCTCGGTGTGCCGCTGGGCGTCATCGCCAGCGTGCCGCCGCAGAACGTCACCGCGCAGCCGGAGCTGACGCTCCGGCACCGGGCCGTCTCACGTGCGCAGCGAATGACGGCAGCGGCCAGCGAGCTGGTACCGCGGCTCGGCCGTATGTCCGACGCGCTGGAGCGCGCACTGCAGCGCCACGGTCCGCCGCGCAGGCCGCTGACCCCGGCGCAGCGGCAGGCGCTGATCCGGTTGTTCGAGGGCGACATCCGGCTGCTGGAGAGCATCACCGGCGACGATTTCAGCGACTGGCTGGCGCCATGCAGCGCCTCCGAGGCGGGCGGGCTGGTCGGCGCCCGGCCGGCCGGCCAGGGCCAGGCACGCAACGGCCAGCCCCAGTCGTTCTGACCAGGATCTGGCACTCTGGCCGGCCCTGCCGCGCTGACCGGACGGGCACGTGCCCGTCCGGCTGGCGGCCGGCAGGCGGCCGGGCCCGCTCAGCTCAGCGCAGCGGCGGTCGCGGCCCGGGCTCGAAGCTCGGTGCGCAGCTCGTGCGACCCGTCTTCCCTGGCCATCTCGTAGTAGTAGCGCTCGCCGTAGGCGCCGAGGTCGAGGATGGTCAGGTATCGCAGCGCGCCGTCGCCGTACGGGGAACGCGTCATCAGCCCGTCGGCGCACAGCGACGCCGGTGCGGTCCCGGTAGCAACGCCGGTGCGCTCCTCGTAGTTCTCGGCCGCGCTGGCCCTGCCGTCGTAGTAGGCGACGACGTTCCCCGGCGTCAGCCGGACCGCGCTGATCCGCACGCCCCTGGCGTCCCACTGGCCGGGCCGCGGGCTGAGCGCCGGGCCGTGCCAGCTCCAGTCCACGCCGTCGGTGCTGGTGGCGTACTCGGTGACCATCTGATCGGCCTGGTCGGGATCAGCCAGCGGGTGCACGCTTGCCCACAGGTGCCACTGGCGGCCGTCGTGCACGATCACCGGGTCCTTGACACCGGTATGCACGTCACCGGGGAGCACCACGGTCCGCTGCAAGGAGTCGAACGCGGCCGGATGAGCCGCCTCGAGCATCTCGATTCGCCAGTGCTTGGTGCCAGGCGTGGCGCAGCTCAGGTAGAGCCGCCATGTTCCCTCGGGCGTCAGCACCAGGGCCGGCCGCTCCAGCGACTCGGTGTTCATCTCCTCCTTGGTGATCATGAGGAGCGGCGTGAAGTGCTCGCCATCCGCCGACCGCGCGACCACGATCGCGAATCCCCGGCCTTCCCCGACCGGCCTGCGCAGCCGGTAGGCCATGAAGATCTCGCCGTCGCTGCGAGCGACGCTCGGCGCCCCGGCCCACATGCCAGCGCCAGGGCCAGGCGGCGCGACCGCGATGACGGATCGTTCGGGCTCGGGCATCGTGGCGGCCACCTGGCGGCCGGGCTCATCAGAGACCATAAGCCGAATAATAGGACAAGAGTGACAGTGGATGGTAAGAGTCAGCCGCGCGCGGCGACCGGTCGGCTTCTCAGCGTAGCCGGAGCACGTTGCCGGTGATCAGCCCGGCGGCATCACCGCACAGGAAGGCGATGATCTCCGCCACCTGGCCCGGCGTGGCGACGTGCACCAGCTCGGCGCTGCCGGCCACCGCCCGTCGCACCTCGTCGGTCACCCAGCCGGTGTCGGTGACCGGCGGCTCGACCGCGTTGGCGGTGATCCCCAGCGGGGCCAGTTCCAGTGCTGCCGACAGGGTGTAGCTGACGAGCGCGGCCTTGGCGGCGCCGTAGGAGACCTCCTCCGGGAACCCGCCGCCGCTGCCGGAGACGAGCGACACGATGCGGCCCCAGTCAGCGCCGCGCTCGGCGTGCCGCCGGGCGAACTCCGCGATCAGCAGTGCTCCTGCCCTGGCGTCCACGGCGAACTGCCGGTCGAAGGTGCGTGCGCTGACCCGCTCCAGGTTCCGGCTGAACCGGTCCGATGCGGCTGCCTTGAAGGTGTCGGCGAGCCAGCCGGACGCGTTGTTGATGAGGATGTCGACCGGCCCGAGCTCGCGTTCTGCCGTGTCGAAGAGAAGCTGGGCGGCAGCCGGGTCGGTCAGGTCGGCCTCGACCGCCGCGATCCTGCCACCCGCCGCGCGGACCCGGTCGGCCAGCCAGGACGCGTCGCCGGACCGTGCCGCGCCGTAGGCCTCGGGCGTGCCGGGATCAGGCTGCGGCGTCAGCCTGAGATAGCTGGCGAGCACCGCCACTCCGCTGTCAGCCAGCGCCTGCGCGGTGGCCGCGCCGATGCCATGGTTCGCGCCGGTGACGATCGCGACGCGGGCCGCGGCGTCCGTGCTGCCGCTGCCGGCGGTCATCCGGTCCGCTCGAGCCGGTTGTTACCTGGCGCCTGGCGGCTTGGTGTGCTGCGGCCGTCATCGCCGCGGCCGGGCAGCGACGGGTGCAGCGGCCGTGTCACCGCGGCGACACTGGCCGGTGACCCGGCTGCCTGCAGTGCCGCGCGGATGCTCGCGCCGACAGCGCGGGCGACCGGCGGCGGGAACGCGTTGCCGATCTGCCGGTAGCCGGCGGTCTTGCGGCCGCAGAAGCGCCAGTCCGGCGGGAAGCCCTGCAGCACGGCAGTCATCGGCAGGGTAAGCCGCGGCATGAGGCTGGCCGGATCGGCCGGGCCGGGCGGCGCGTCGGCCAGGCCGAGGCCGTCCACGTGCAGCCCGCGCCAGGCTGCGCGCGCCCTGGTCGGGCCGAGGTCCGGCCCGCCGTGCTTGCGCGAGCCGCCGACCAGCGTCGGCGCGATGCCGCTGGCCCGCTCTGCCCAGTCGTCGGCCCATGGCCAGCCGCCAGCCGCCATCAGGTCCCGCAGCGCCGCACCGACAGTGGGCGGCGCGGCGGCCGGCTGCGGCCAGCTGAAGTACCGCGCCGCGGCCGGCCGCAGCGCGACCAGGATGAACCGGGGGCGCAGCTGCGGGACTCCGTAGTCCGACGCGCTGAGCAGCCGCCAGTCCGTCTGGTAGCCCAGCTCGCAGAGCCGCCCGACGACCTGCTCCCGATAGCCGTCGAAGCGCGCGGACGCCAGCCCGCGCACGTTCTCAAGCATGATGGCGGCTGGCTCGCACTCGGCGGCGATCCGCAGCGCCTGCGGGAACAGGTCGCGCTCGTCGTCGGCGCCGAGCTGCTTGCCAGCAATCGAGAACGGCGGGCAGGGCACGCCGCCGGCCAGCAGGTCGGCGCCCAGGTAAGCGCTGGCGCTGAAGTTGCGCACATCCTGCTTGATCACCGGCCAGCCTGGCCGGTTCAGGGCAAGGGTGGCGCAGGCGTCCTGGTCGATCTCCACGACGGCGGCGTGCTGAAATCCGGCTTGCTCCAGCCCGAGTGACTGGCCCCCGGCTCCGGCGCAGATCTCCAGGCAGCTCAGTTCCGGCGCAGGGCTCACGCCGCAGCACTTTAGCGCCCGGCGCAGGCCAAGCCGCGGCGACGCGGCCGCCGCGGCGCGAC
>DASXMR010000013.1:0-113952 GCA_036495525.1 Streptosporangiaceae bacterium
CGGTCAGGCAGGGCGGTGGCGCCGCAGTAGTCGCGGGCATCGCAGCCGTGCTCATCGGCGCGGCCATCGAATTCAGCGTTCGCGGCAGCTACTTGTCCGTGGCGCCAGACGGAATCACCTCGTCGTACAACTTCCGGCGGCAGACAGCGCGGTGGCGGGACATCCAGGACTTCGAGATAGTGCCGAACAGCGCTCAGGGCGTGACGTGGGCGCTGTCCGTGCGGCTTCCCGACGGTCCCATGAAGGTCCGCGGCGTCGCCGGCACCCGCCAGTACCTGGAGCGCGTCGTGGCCGACATGCATTCGCGCCAGCAGACCTACGGTCAGCAGCCCGGACCTGCCAGCTAAGGAAAGCCCCTCCCGCCTGGTCTCGGAAAGCATATTTCTCAAAACCACCAACCCGAGGCTGTGCCGGTGACAGCTAAGCTGCCCGGCCACTGGGCCTTGCCTGGCTGCCTGCCCCGGGGCCATACTCGCGGCAAGCTGATATATCAGTAGATAATGGGCGCCCCGCACGCCCGCCTCGCGCGTCTGGCCTGCGTCCGCTGAGCAGCCTGATCAGGCGCGCTAGCGAGGGGAGTGGACATGGTTGCTCGGTTGCTGTCACGGGCGGTCTGCGTCGGCGCGGTGCTCGGCTCAGCAGCAGCGCTCGGCGTCGCGGTCGTTCCGCCGCCGGCCCAGGCCGCTGGCTGGTCAGTCCGGAGCGCTGGCCTGGCAGCCGCGGCGGCCGGTCAGCCGGGCTGGCGGATCGTGCGCCGGATCGGGCCGGCTACCAGCACGACTTCCCTGGATGCGGTGACCGCCACTGGCCCGGCTGACGCGTGGGCGGTTGGCGGCAGCTGCGGCGGGTGCACGGTGCAGCGGCTCCTGGTGGAGCGCTGGAATGGCACAGCCTGGCGGCAGGCGCGAGTGCCCAGCGCCATCGCTACTGACGTTTCAGCGGCCGCGATCAGCGCCAGGTCGGCGCGTAACGTATGGATCATCGGCGGCAGCCAGGCGGCCGACGCGCCGGTTGCCGTGCGGTTCAACGGCAGCAGGTGGACATCGAGCCGGCTGCCTTCCTGGGTGGTCAGGCTGGACCGGGCAGGGGAGACACTCGAAGTCCCGGCCGCCTTCGGCCGGTCCGATGTGTGGAACTTCAGCCTCGCCTCCATCAGCAATCCGGCGGTGGCCGCGCGGTTCGACGGCCATTCCTGGCACAGGGTCTTCCTGCCTGGCCGGCCTGATCAGGTCAGCGCGCCAGCGGCGAACGACATCTGGGCGGTCGGTCCGTCGAGAAAGACGATGAACTCAGCGCATCCGGTCAATTTCGCGATGCACTGGAACGGCCATTCCTGGCAGGCACTGCGGATGCCGGCGGTGAGGCCGCTGACCAGTTCCCCGCTCGCCGTCCTGGCGCTGGGCTCCCGAAACGTCTGGGTCATGATGCGGACCGGAACCGTATCGCACCTGACCGGCCTGCTGCTGCACTGGAACGGCAGGAGCTGGCAGCGGGTGAAGGTCCCGAGCACGGGAGTCTCGCTCGGCGGCACTGAGTTCGGCAGGCCGCTGGTCCCGGACGGCCACGGCGGCTTCTGGTTTCAGCAGAACGGGCTGAAGGCGCCTAACCCGCTGTTCATGTACCACTACAGCGGCGGCAAGTTCACCCGGCAGCGCATCGGCAGCGGTCTCAACATGGACGGCTTCGCCTGGATACCGCGCACCAGGTCGGTGTGGGCCGTCGGCCGCGGGGTGAACGCGCAGGACACGGCTCTGCAGGCGATCGTCGCCAAGGACGGCCGCTAATCGTCGCCGGGGCTAGAGGACGCCATGTTGGTAATGTATGCAGTATAAATACATCACCAACGTCACACAGGCGGCCCTCTTGTCGGTGACGCAGATCGATCTTGATGATGATGCTCTGGCCGAGGCTATGCGGCTGTCCGGCGCGAAGACCAAGAAGGACACTGTCAACCTTGCTCTGCGCGAGTTCGCCGCGCGCCACCGCAGAGTTGCAGCACTCGAGCGCTACGCAGCGCTGGCCGGGAACTGGGATCAAGCCGGCTCGGAGCAGCTCCGCCTGGCCGGCAAAGACCCGGATGCATGATCCAGTACCTGGCCGACTCTTCGGCCTTGTGGCGGATCATGCGGGAGTCCGTGGTCCGGGCTGCCTGGACTGAAGTCGTCACTGCAGGCGCCGTGGCCTCCTGCCATCCGCAGCGGGTCGAATTCCGCCGCTCGGCTGGCGGCCTGGACGAGTATGAGCAGATGTCCGGGATGTTCGATGAGCTGTACCCGGATGCCGCAGTTCCCAAGAACGCATGGCAGTGGATCGAGTCGGCGCAGTACCGCCTGCTCCGGCGCGGGGCTCACCGCGCGCTGTCTGCGGTGGACCTGCTGATCTGCGCGACGGCGGTGCACCGCGACCTGGTGGTGCTGCACGACGACAGCGACTTCGTGACGGCCGCGCGGTGCCTGCCTGACGTGCGTGAGCGCTCCGTGCGCGACCTGCCATCGGCCGGAACAACCGGGCCGACAGCTGAGGTCAGATAGCGCCGCGCCTGAGAGACGGGCAAGCATCCGGCCGGCGGCGCCGGATGGCAGCGCGGGCGACCGGCCGGCGGGCTAGGTATTCGGGATCTTGGGGGTGTCGGACGGCTTGCGGCGGCTGATCTTGCTGCCGAGCCAGACCAGCGGGTCGTACTTGCGGCCCGCCACCCGCTCCTTCATCGGGATCAGCGCGTTGTCGGTGATCTTGATGTTCTCCGGGCAGACCTCGGTACAGCACTTGGTGATGTTGCACAAGCCGAGACCGAAGTCGTCCTGGGCGATGTTGCGCCGGTCAGCGGTGTCCGCCGGGTGCATCTCCAGCTCCGCGATCCGCATCAGGAACCGCGGCCCGGCGAACTCGCGCTCATTCTCCGGGTGGTCACGGATCACGTGGCAGGTGTTCTGGCACAGGTAGCACTCGATGCACTTGCGGAACTCCTGCGACCGGCGCACGTCGACCTGCTGCATCCGGAACTCGCCGAGGCCGATGGAGGGGTCAGGGGTGAACGAGGGGATCTCCCTGGCCTTGGCGTAGTTGAACGACACGTCGGTGACCAGGTCCCTGATTACCGGGAAGGCGCGCAGTGGGGTCAGGGTGATCGGCTGGCCGGGCTCGAGCGTCGACATCCGGGTCATGCACGCCAGCCGCGGCCGTCCGTTGATCTCCATCGAGCAGGAGCCGCACTTGCCGGCCTTGCAGTTCCACCGGATCGCCAGGTCGCCGGTCTGGGTGGCCTGCAGCCGGTGCAGCACGTCGAGGACGACCTCGCCCTCGTTCGCCTCGACCTGGTAGTCGGTCAGCTGGCCCTGCCCGGCGTCGCCCCGCCAGACCTTGAGCGTTACCTTCTCGCCCATCAGTGTGTCTCCTTGCCGTCTGGCGGCAGTTCCTCGTCGGTCAGGTACTTGTTCAGCTCCGAGCGCTCGAACATGCCGAGCAGGTCAGACCGCATCGGGATCATGGGCTGCCTGGAGACGGTTACCCGATCGCCGGCCAGCGTGCAGATCAGGTTGACCTTGCGCCATTCCGCCGACATCTCGGGGAAATCGTTGCGGGTATGCCCGCCGCGGCTCTCCTGGCGCTCCAGCGCCGCCTGCGCGACACAGTCGGCCATCAGCATGATGTTGCGCATGTCAAGCGCCATATGCCAGCCGGGATTGTAGGCACTGCCACCTTCGGCGCTGACCCGGGAGACCTGATCACGCAGCTTCTCCAGCTCGGTGATCGCGGTCTTGATCTCCTGCTCAGTACGGATGATCCCGACCAGGCTGCTCATGGTCTGCTGCACCTCGGCGTGCACGGCATAGGGATTCTCGCCGTCCGGCCGCTCCAGCGGAGCCAGGGCCTCGGCCAGCGCCTTGGCGACTTCCCGGTCGCTGGCGACCGGGCGGCCGGCATCCTGGTCGAGCGTGTTCAGGTACTTGGCCGCGCCCATCCCGGCCCGGCGGCCGAAGACGAGCAGGTCGGACAGCGAGTTGCCGCCGAGTCGGTTGGCGCCGTGCATGCCGCCGGACACCTCGCCGGCCGCGAACAAGCCGGGCACGCTCGACTCGGCGGTCTCCGGGTCGACCTCGACGCCGCCCATCACGTAGTGCTGGGCCGGGCCGACCTCCATCGGCTCCTTGGTGATGTCCACGTCTGCCAGCTCCTTGAACTGGTGGTACATGGACGGCAGGCGCTCGAGGATGTAGCTGGCCGGGCGCCGGGAGGCGATGTCGAGGAACACGCCGCCGTGCGGTGAACCCCGGCCGGCCTTGACCTCAGCGTTGTTGGCCCTGGCTACCTCATCGCGGGGCAGCAGCTCGGGCGGGCGCCGGTTGTTGTCCGGGTCGGTGTACCAGCGATCGGCCTCTTCCTCGGTCTCCGCGTACTGGGCGCGGAACACGTCCGGCACGTAGCCGAACATGTAGCGCTTGCCCTCGGAGTTTTTCAGCACGCCGCCGTCACCGCGGACTCCCTCGGTGACCAGCAGCCCGCGCACCGACAGCGGCCACACCATGTGCGTCGGGTGGAACTGCACGAACTCCATGTTCATCAGCTTCGCGCCGGCCAGCAGCGCCAGCGCGTGCCCGTCGCCGGTGTACTCCCAGGAGTTGGAGCTGACCTCGAACGTCTTGCCGATGCCCCCGGTGGCCAGCACCACGGCCGGCGCCTCGAACAGCACGAACGTGCCGGTGTCGCGGAAGTAGCCGAACGCGCCAGCGATCTTCTCGCCGTCCTTGACCAGCCGGGTGATCGTCGTCTCGGCGTACACCTTGATCATGGCCTCGGGGTCGCCGTGCTCCCGCGCGTCCTCCTGCTGCAGCGCGACGACCTTCTGCTGCAGGGTGCGGATCATCTCCAGGCCGGTGCGGTCGCCGACGTGCGCGAGCCGCGGGTAGGCGTGGCCGCCGAAGTTACGCTGGCTGATCTTGCCGTCCGGGGTCCGGTCGAACAGCGCGCCCCACGCCTCCAGCTCGTAGACCCGGTCAGGGGCTTCCTTGGCGTGCAGCTCGGCCATCCGCCAGTTGTTCAGGAACTTGCCGCCGCGCATGGTGTCGCGGAAGTGCACCTGCCAGTTGTCGTTCGGGTTGGCGTTGCCCATCGCCGCGGCGCAGCCGCCCTCGGCCATGACCGTGTGCGCCTTGCCGAACAGGGATTTGGAGATGACCGCGGTCCTCTTGCCGGCCAGCCGGGCCTCGATCGCGGCCCGCAGCCCCGAGCCGCCGGCGCCGATCACCACGACGTCGTATCCGAGCCGCTCGATGTCTGTCATTTCCTGCCTGCCTCAGTTGCCTGTCGTGTGCTCGCCGCGCCTGCCCGCTGTCATCGCCGCTAGTTGACGAACCGGAAGTCGCCGAACACGCCGGCGGCCAGCAGCAGGATGTACAGGTCGGTGAGCATCAGCGTGCCCAGCGTGGTCCACGCGAGCTGCATGTGCTTGGCGTTGAGCTTGGACACCTGGGTCCAGATCCAGTAGCGCGTCGGGTGCTTCGAGAAGTGCTTGAGCCTGCCGCCGGTGATGTGCCGGCACGAGTGGCAGGACACCGTGTAAGCCCATAGCAGCACGACGTTGACGAGCATGATGATGGTGCCGAGGCCGAAGCCGAAGCTGCCATTCGGGCCGCGGAAGGCCTGCACCACGTCGTAGGTGTTCAGGATCGAGATCAGGATCACCAGGTAGAAGAAGAACCGGTGCAGGTTCTGCATGATCAGCGGGAACTTGGTCTCGCCTGAGTAGCTGGCGTGCGGCTCGCGCACCGCGCACGCGGTCGGCGCCTGCCAGAACGCCCGGTAGTAGGCCCGCCGGTAGTAGTAGCAGCTGAGCCGGAAGCCGAGCACGAACGGGATCGACACGATCGCGTACGGGATGATCGGCGGCACGTTGCCGAACCACTGGCCGAGGCTGCTCGAATCGGGCGCGCACTCGCCGCTGACGCACGGCGAGTAGAACGGGGTCAGGTAGTGATACCTGGGCACCCAGTACCAGTGGCCGAGGAAGATGTGCACGGTCGCGTAGGCGACCCAGATCGTCAGCAGCACCGCCGTGATGGCGGGGGAGCGCCACCAGGGATCCGTGCGCAGCGTCTTTGCTGAGATCTGCGCCCTGGACCTGGCCGGCGCGTTAGTTACCTGCGTCATTGTCGACGTCTCCGCCCTGAACTCACCCGGGGGTCTGCGAGTAGCCGTCAGAACCCTATTCCAAGGGATACCACCCCCCGCCCGCGGGGCGAGCTTCCTGGCGTGTGAATCTCGCTACACTGCGCGGCCCCAGCTCACTGTCCGGCAAAGGGCAAAGTCATGGCAGAACGCGGCCGTCCGTGGCCACCCGCCGTGCCAGCGCGGATCCCGGCCGGGGCCTGATATGCACGGCAGCCCCCGGCCGGCTGGCCGGGGGCTGCCCGAGGTTCGCGCTGCTGGTCAGCAGCTGGCCTTGACCTTGACAGAGGTGCCGGCGAAGCCCCGCTTGCTGGTGCTGGCGGTGGCCGAGCCGTGGCTGATGCTGTGCACCCGGAAGGTCACCCGGCCCGACTTGGGAGTGGTCGCGTGGCGGCCGCAGAACCGCACGGTGGCGCCGCGCACCGGGCTGCCGGAGTCGGTGACCCGCAGCGTGACCTTCGCGCCGCCGCTGCTTGACCGGGACCCGGAGAGGCTGAGCTTCGGGTTTACCTCAGTCGCCCAGTAGTCGGCCCCGTTGTTGTTGTTCCTGGCGACCAGCGCGACGACGTCGGCTTTGCCGCCCACCGCGTTGATGTAGACCTGGAAGACGGTGGTCGTGCCCTTGGGCAGGGCCACCCGCTCGGTCGCGCCGAAGGTGCCTGCTGAAAGGTTCGAGCGGCGCACGAACAGGGCTGGCTTCCCGCCGTCACCCTCGATCCAGGCGGTCCACAGCCGGCTGGCGGAGTCGGCGGTGATGTCGGCGCCGGCCAGCTCGTGGCCCGCGCCACTGGGCCTGGCGACCTTGATCACCCGGCGGCTGCCCAGCTTGATCACGTTGAAGCTGTGGTACGTCGGCCAGCCAGCGCCGTAGATCACGTAGGTGCCCGGCCGGCCGTGACCGCGGCCGGTGATGCCGACCTTCTGCTCCGGCACGATCGCGCTGCCGCCCTGCACCGAGCCTGGCAGCAGCCTGGCCGGTCCAGCCGCCTTGCCGGCCTGTGTCAGCGGCCGGGCGAAGACGCCGTTGTGTTTGCTGATGTCCGACTCGTAAGTGAGCGAAGTCACGCCCGACTTGCCGTCGGTAGCCAGGCCGGCCTCCTGGACGCAGCACTGGAACTTGCCAGGGTTCAGCTGCACCTCTGGGTGCCCGAAATGCCCCACCACCAGGGAGTCCGTGCCGTAGAAGGCGACCCAGGGCTTGCCGTCGCTGCCCGTGGTCGCGGTGTCCGGGCTGCCGGTGTCCGCGGCGCCGGTCAGGCCGGGGATGATCGTCGGCGACACCTTCCAGGAGCCGCCGCGCAGCGGCCGGGTGGCGGTCGCCGTCCCGCTCGTGCTGCCGGACTCGGTCTTGAAGCCGTTCCACACCGCTTCGACGCCGCTCGGCGTCGTGGTGGCATCGGGGTCGGTGGCGAGGAACCAGTGTGACGCGACCGCCACTGGCTTTCCCACCCTTCCGCTGGCCGTAATGGGCGTGTCCTTAATAGCGAAGTTCGGACTCGCGCCATTCAGCCAGACAACGTGCAGCACCCCGTCCTTGCCGCGGGCGAGGCCTATTTGCGGGATAATCGCAGTGCCTTTGAGCGGCGTCGTCACCTGCACCCACTGACCGGGCCTGATGACACCGGCCGCCGGGCGGGCTGGCGCCGGGCGCGTCGTGGCTGAACTGCCAGTACGGCCGGTCGCGGCGGACGCCGGGCTGGCCTGGATGGCGGCGGCACCGAGCGAGACGGCCAGCAGCCCGGCCGTTCCCCCGGTGATGGCAAAGTGCCGTGCGGCAGACAGCCGCGTACGAAACATGGTCCCCTCCTGGTTTAGCGTGCCATTTCCCCATGTGGCGCAAAGGCTACGGCCAGCGTCGAGGCTCGACCAGCGTCGCCATATGAACACCAAGTGAACACAGGATTAAGCGGGCAATCCGCCATGACCTCGAAGGATTCTGGTCGCTTGGACAACCATTTTCTTACTGATAAGCGTCGCCGCGACCTCGAATGGAGAGCGCCGGACCCGCGGGTCAGTTATGACGAGTGCCGCGTACCTGCGGGGTCAGTAGCGGGACGGACGTCAGCCTCGGCGAAGCGCGTCGAGCGGGACGGCGTGCATGACATGCCCGCGATAGCCCGTCATGGTCTGCGCCATGCACAGTGAGTTGAGGATGGCTTCCTCGGTGCAGTTCATTGCAGCGGCGAACAGCGGATCCAGCTCGTCGTCGCTCACCACCGGCCGCAGCTGCCCGGCCGCAACCGCGGCGGCTGGATCCTGGGCGGCTGGATCCGCAGCCTGGTCGGCGGCTGGCCGCGCGGCGGCGGCTGGCCCTGAGCTGGTCGGGTCGGTGGCGGCCGGGTTGGCGGTGGCCGGGTCGGCGGTAGCCAGGTCGGTCGCGCGGCGGCCGAGGGTTACCGGGCTGGTGGCGAATGCCAGCGCGTAGTCGCCGCTGCTGCCCTCGAAGGCCGATCCTGTCCTGGCCATGCTGAAGATCGCTCGCCTGGCCAGTCGGGCAAGCTGGCGCGCGTCCAGCGGCGCGTCGGTGGCCAGCACGATGACGCAGGAGTTGCCGCGATCACCTCGTTCTCCCGGATATGCCCTTCCTTGCCCGGCGGCAGCTCGATGCCCGCGGCCCGCAGCGTCGGCCCGGCCGGGAGCGGGACGCCGAGCACCGTGAGGGTGCCGCCGAAATTGGCCTGCACCAGCGCGCCGATCGTCACCGCGCGGCCGGCTACCCGCATCGTCCGGGACGCGGTGCCGATGCCCGCCTTGTAGCCCAGCGCGCCGGTACCTGTGCCGGCGCCGACCGCGCCCTCGGCTACGGGGCCGGCGCTCGCGCCGCGCAGCGCCGCGAGCACGTGCTGCTCGGTCACCGGCCGCTGCCAGATGTCGGACAGCTGCTGGTCGTTGGTCTCCGCCACCACCGGGTTGACGGTTCCGAGCTGCTCGTTGCCCGGCAGGTCGCGCAGGTAGGTCAGCACCGCGTCGGCGGCCCGGAAGGTGGCCAGGGTCGAGGTGAGCACGACCGGGGTCTCGATCACGCCGAGCTCGCGCAGCTGAGTGGCGCCGACCATCTTGCCGAACCCGTTGCCCACCGCCACGGCCGCTGGCAGCCGCTCTCGGCCGCGCAGCACCACGGGCACAACAGCCGTTACACCCGTGCGGATGTCGTCGCCGGACACCAGCGTGGTGTGGCCGACCAGCACGCCAGGCACGTCGGTGATCGCGTTGCCGGGCCCTGGCGGCAGCGAGCCGACGACGATGCCCAGCTCGCGCGCCCTGACCCGGCCGCCGGTCACGCCGGCGCGGAGGCCGTCGCCGGCGCGGACGCCAGGCCGAGCGCGCGGCGCAGGAAGTCCAGCTGGAGCAGCAGCAGGTTCTCCGCGACCTCCTCGTGCGCGGCCAGGTGCGTCACCCCGGTCAGCGGCAGCACCGAATGCGGCCGCCCGGCGGCGAGCAGCGCCGAGGACAGCCGCAGCGAGTGCGCGACCGCGACGTTGTCGTCAGCCAGCCCGTGGATGATCATCAGCGGCCTGGCCAGCCGGTGCGCGTCGGTCAGCAGCGAGACCTGGTCATAAGCGGCCGGATCGGTGCCGGGGTCGCCGAGATAGCGCTCGGTGTAGTGGGTGTCGTACAGCCGGAAGTCGGTCACCGGCGCGCCGGCCACAGCGGCGTGGAAGACGTCGGGCCGGCGCAGCACGGCGAGCGCCGCGAGGTACCCGCCGAATGACCAGCCGCGGATCGCGACCCGGTCCAGGTCCAGGTCAGCGCACCGCTGCGCGGCTGCGCGCAGCGCGATCACCTGGTCCTCAAGCGGCGGCCTGGCCAGGTCTCCGGCGACCATCTGCTCAAAGCGCGGCCCGCGGCCAGGCGTGCCGCGGCCATCGGCGATGACCACCGCGAAGCCCTGCTCGGCGAACCACTGCGGCGACAGGTACATCGCCTGGCTGGCCTGGACCATCTGACCGTGCGGGCCGCCGTAAGGGTCCATCAGCACCGGCAGTCGCCCGGAACCCGGCCGGTGCCAGGACGGCAGCAGCAGCGCCGTGCACAGCTGGTCGGGACCCGCCCGGAACAGGTCCGGCGCCGGTTCTGGCAGCAGCGGGCGCTCGGGGTTCGAGCCGATGCTGAGCGGCTCGGCGCCGTCACGGAGCACCTGGAACACCGCGCCGTGCTGGCGCAGCGAGCGGGTCGCGGTCACGGTCGTCCCGCCGGCCCGCAGGCCAGCCTGCACCAGCGGCTCATCCCGCCCGCCAACCGCGGCCAGGCCGTCCTGGCCGTAGGCCCACAGCCCGATCTGCGTCGGGTCGGACCCGGAAGCAGCGACCAGCACCGTATCGCCGTCGACCGACAGCACCCCCCTGACCTGCAGCCCGGCCGGAGTGACCGGCTCCGCAGTGCCCGCTGCCAGCTCGCCGGCGCTCGCGACCAGCAGCCGGCGGGTATCGCCGTCCGGCACGGTCCAGGCGATCCGCCCGTCGCTCAGCCTGGCGGGCACGCCCGGCACGAGCTCCAGCCACACCTCGCTGGTGTCGTCACGGACCAGGCTGGTCTCGCCGGTAGCCGTGTCCACCGCCATGATGCGCATCTGCCGCTGGTCCCGGCTCTGCACGACAATCAGCGGCGGCCAGCCGTCGCCGGTCGCACCGTCCCAGCACACCGTGGCCAGGTAAGGGAACGCGGCGGTGTCCCAGCTCACCGGCGTCATCGGGCCGCCGTCGACCGGCACCAGGAACAGCGAGACGTCAGCGTTGGCGGTGCCAGCCGCCGGGTAGCGCACGGCCCGCGGCTCGGTGCCCGGATTGGCTGGATCAGAGATGTACCAGCGCTGCACCGGGCTCTCGTCGACCCGCGCGGCCAGCAGGGTGGCAGAATCCGGCGACCACCAGTACCCGCGGAGGCGGGCCATCTCCTCGGCCGCGACGAACTCGGCGAGCCCGAAGCTCACCCCGTCGCCGACGGCCAGCACCCGGTCGGCGCCGCTGGCCAGCTCGAGTGCACGCAGCGCGCCGTCGTGCACGTAAGCCAGCAGCTCGCCTGAAGGGCTCAGCCGGGGGTCGGTCGCCGGTGAGAGCGCAGGCAGCTCGCGCACGCCCCGCTGGTCAGCGGCCGGGCCGGCCAGTTCGGCCAGGTAGACGCGGCCAGCCAGCGCGAACGCCGCCGCCCGGAATGCCTCGTCGGTGCAGAACCGCACGATGCCCTGGGCTGACTCCCTGGCTCGCTCGCGCCTGGCCAGCTCGGCCGGATCCTCAGCGCCGCCGCCGGCGATCAGCACCGGATCCGCGACCAGGCGCTCCTCGCCGGTCGCGGTGTCCAGCACCCACAGCCTGGTCACCGCGTCTGAGCCGCTGTCGGAGCGCAGGAACGCGACCGTGCGGCCGTCCGGCGAGATCTCGAAGGACCGCGGCACGCCCAGGGTGAACCGCTGGGTCCTGGCGTACTGGCGGGGGAAGGTATCGGCCATGCCTGCGATCCTGCCAGCCGGCCGGCGGAGCGGCTGACTAGGCTCCTGCTATGCCCTCAGCCGACGGCCGCGGCCTGCTGCTCGTGCACGCCCATCCGGACGACGAGTCGATCGGCACCGGCGCCACCATGGCGAAGTACGCAGCGGAGGGCACGCCGGTCACGCTTGTCACCTGCACGCTCGGCGAGATGGGCGAGGTCATCCCGCCGGATCTGGCCCACCTGGCCTGGGACGCCGGCGGCGGGCTCGGCGAGTACCGGATCGGCGAGCTGGCCGCCGCGTGCGCCGCCCTTGGCGTCACCGACCACCGGTTCCTCGGCGGCGCTGGCCGCTGGCGCGACTCGGGCATGATGGGCGAGCCCACGAACGACCTGGCTGGCGCGTTCTGGCGGGCAGACGTCGACGAGGCGGCCGGCGAGCTGCTGAAAGTGGTGCGCGAGGTGCGGCCGCTGGTCATGATCAGCTACGACGACAACGGCTTCTACGGCCACCCCGACCACATCCAGGCGCACCGGGTGGCCTGGCGGGCGTTCGAGCTGTCCGACGGCCTGGTCAGCAAGTTCTACGCGACAGCCGTGCCGCGGTCAGTGCTCGCCGAGGGGGCGGCTCAGCTGCGCAGCAGCGGCGAGTCCGGCCCCGGCCAGGCCTTCGACCAGCCGCAGTCACCAGACGACCTGCCGTTCGGCGTGCCAGACGAGCAGGTGACCACCAGGATCGACGCGTCCGGCTACCTGGACGCCAAGGTCGCCGCGATGCGCGCGCACGCCACCCAGATCGCCGTGGACAGCCCGTTCTTCGCGCTGTCGAACAACATGGGGCAGCAGGCCTTCGGCGTCGAGTACTACACGCTGCTGGCCGGGCCGCGCGGCCCTGGGCACGGCCAGCACGACTGGGAATCCGACTTGTTCGACGGCACCCGCTAGCCTTCCGGTCGTGGATTCCGGCACGGGCGAGCGCCTGGTCACCGTCGGCGCCTACGTGATGCTGTTCCTGCTCGGCATCGCGCAGGGCGTCATCGGCACGTTCTTCTACAGCAACGCGCCGGTCCCGCTCGCGGCCATCCTGTTCGACCTGCTACTGCTGCTGACCTGCGTGCTCGGGGCCTTCGGCATGCGCCGGGGAGCCGGAGCGCTGGCAGTGGCCCTCGGCTGGCTGCTGGCCACGCTGGTGCTGGCGATGGGGACCAAGGGCGGCAGCGTGCTGATCACCAATACCACGGCGGGCAAGTGGTTCCTGTTCGGCGGCGCTGGCAGCGCGGCAGCCGGGGTCGTGGCCGGCTTCACCCGCTGGGCTCGCCGCCCGAGGTGACCAGCGACGCCGGGATGTCGGCCAGCGCGGCACGCAGTTCCTCACCGAGCGCCTTAGCCTGCGGATCAAGCCTGGTGCTCGCCGCGACTCCGCGGCCGAGCAGGCCGAAGATCACGAAGTTCACCGCCAGCAGGTTGGGCAGCAGGTACCGCTCGACCCGGTGACCGGCCGCGGACGGCACCAGCTCGGCGAGGCGCTGCTCAGTCAGGTACTCCACCAGCCAGGCGAACTCAGCCTGGTTGCGCACCCACACGCCGACGTTGGCATTGCCGCCCTTGTCACCCGACCGGGCGCCGGCGATCGTGCCCAGCGGCACCCGCACCGTGCCGCCGTCCGGCGTGACCGAGGCATCCAGGCCCCGGCCAGCAGCAGGCTGGCTCGGCGCAGCCGGGTCAGCCCAGGCAGCAGGACCTGCGGCGCGGAGATCGCCCTCGCGGTCAGCAGCGTCCCCATCACCCTCGGCAGTGGCCGTGCCGCCATAAGCAGTGTCCGCATCGCCATGGGCAGCGGCTGGCTCGGCCCGGCTCGGGCCGGCCCAGGCATGCTCGCCGTCGATCACGACCCGGCTGGTGACCAGCGACGCCGGGATCGTCGTCGGCCAGTACACGCCGAACGACGAGGCGTCGCCGGGCGGGGTCAGCGCGAACAGGCCCGGGTAGCTGGCCAGCGCGGTCTCGATTACTGCGGCGGAGAACCCCCGGCCGGCCAGCCGGCGGTCGGCGTCCATCGCGGTGATCATCAGCAGCGCTGGATCGCGGCCATGCAGCTCAGCCGACACGCTGCCGAACGCGCTGCGGCCGCCTGGGATCCTGGCCCAGATCGCCTGCTGCGCTAGCTCGGCCTTGGCCGTCACGTCACCGCCCTGGATGACCAGCACCATGGTGTTCCGGTAGCCGCCGTCATAGTTCAGCGCGACCTTCAGGCCGGCTGGCGGCGGCTCGCCGGCGGTGCCGCTGAGCCGGACCCGATCCGGGCCGGCCTGCTCCAGGACGATCGTGTCGAACCTGGCGGTGACGTCGGGGTTGAGGTACTCAGGACCGCCGATCTCATACAGCAGCTGCGCCGTCACCGTGCCCACCGACACCAGCCCGCCGGTGCCCGGGTGCTTGGTGATCACCGCCGACCCGTCGGCGGCCAGCTCGGCGATCGGGAAGCCGGCCTCGGCGAGGTCGGGCACCTCGCGGAAGAACGAGTAATTCCCGCCGGTCGCCTGGCAACCGCACTCGATCACGTGGCCAGCCGCGACGGCGCCTGCCAGCGCGTCCAGGTCGTCGCCGGTCCAGCCGAACCGCCAGATGCCCGGCCCGGTCACCAGCGCCGCGTCAGTGATCCGGCCGGTCACGACCACGTCGGCGCCGCGCCGCAGCGCCTGCGCGACCGGCAGCCCGCCGAGGTAGGCGTTCGCCGTGACCGGCACGACGCCGGCCTGCGCCAGCGGCTGCCCGGTGTCGGTGTTGGCCAGGGCATGCCCGGCGGCGGTCAGCTCGGCCAGCCGTGGCATCAGGTCGTCACCCTCGACGTGCGCGACAACCGGCGCCAGCCCGGCCCGGCCAGCCAGCTCGCGCACAGCGGCCGCGCAGCCGGCCGGGTCGAGCCCGCCCGCGTTGGACACGATCCTGATGCCACGCTCCAGGCAGCTGCCGAGCACCTGCTCCAGCTGCGTGAGGAATGTCCGCGCGTAGCCAGGGCCGCCGCGGTCGCGGCTCTTGGCCAGCAGCAGCATGGTCAGCTCAGCCAGCCAGTCGCCGGTCAGCACGTCGATCGGCCCGCCCTCGACCATCTCGCGAGCCGCCGACAGCCGATCGCCGTAGAAGCCGCTGCAGTTCGCGATCCGCAGCACCGGCCCGGAGTTGTGCCTCCCGTCCGTCATCGCGGCGCCCGCCTACGCTGCGCTGGCCGTCCCGGTGCCGGCCAGCGCGGTGCCGACCAGCGCGGTGCCGGCCAGCGTTGTGCCGGGCGGCGCGGTGCCCGGCACGTCTCGGGGCGGCGGCGGGTGCCCGGCCGGCCTAGGCAGGCTCCGCGCTGCTGGCCGGTCACGGCCTGGCGGCCCAGCTCGGCTCGCGCCGGTCAGCGAACGCCGCCATGCCCTCCCTGGCCTCAGCCGAGCCGAAGCGGCTCGCGGACACTTCCGCCATCCGGTCCAGACCGTCGGCCAGCGACATGGCGGGCACTTCGCGCAGCAGCTCCTTGGTGACCGCCATCGCGCCCGGCGCGCCGCGCAGCAGCAAGTCCGCGTACCGCTGCGTCTGCCCGTTCAGCCCGTCCTCGTCGACCGCCCTGGTCAGCAGGCCAAGCGACACCGCCCGGTCAGCGTCGAAGCTCTCGCCGGTGAGGAAGTACTCAGCGGCGGCCCGCGAGGTCATCCGCCGCAGGCAGGTAACCGCGATGATGGCCGGTGCCGCGCCGATCCGCACCTCGGTGAACGCGAACGTGGCCGGGCGCGGCGCGATCGCGATGTCACAGGCGGCGATCAGGCCGATGCCGCCGGCCCTGGCGCTGCCGTTGACCCGGCAGATGACCGGCTTGCCGCTCTCCCAGATCAGCCGCAGGATCTGCGGATACAGCGACGGCGCGGCGGCTGGCGCGTCCCGCGCCTCCTTGAGGTCTGCGCCGGAGCAGAATGCCGGCCCGGCGCCGGTCAGCACGATCAGCCTGGCGCCGTCGTCGGCTAGCGCGGCGGACAGGGCCGCGTGCAGCTGGGTCAGCAGCGCAGCGGACAGCGCGTTCCGGTTCGCTGGCGAGTCCAGCGTGACGGTGACGACCTGGCCGTCGGTCACGCTGTGCACGAGGTCGGGCATGCTTCCTCCGCTGTCGGTTGCTGGCCGGTCATCACGGGTCTTCTCGCTGGCTGCCCGGCCGCGTAATGCCTGTCAGTCGCGGCTCGCTTGTTCCTGCTCCGCTGCCGGCTGCCGCTCGGCTGCTGCTAGCTGGTCTGCCGGCCGCTGACCGGCTGCTGGTTGCTGACCTGCTGGCCGTTGCTCGCCGGCAGGCCGTTGCTGGTCTGCTGGCCGTTGCTGGCCGGCTGCCGGCTGCTGCTCGGCCGCTGGCGGCGCTGCTGGTGGCGGGCTGGCTGGCCGCTCGGCCGGGGACTGCTCGGCCGCGGGCTGCGCCGCCGACTGCTCGGTGATGACGGCGAGCAGGTCGCCTGCCGTGACCTGGTCTCCTTCAGCGACGCGCAGTTCGCCGAGCACGCCGGCGGCTGGCGCGGTGACCGGATGCTCCATCTTCATCGCTTCAAGCACCAGGACGACCTGGCCGGCATCGACTGGCTCGCCGGGCGCGGCCGCAACCCGGATCACGCTGCCCGGCAGCGGCGCGAGCAGCGACCCTGCCTGCTCCGCTGGCTGTGGCGCTGGCAGGCGCTCGGCGGGGATCAGCCGTATGGCGCCCAGCGCCGAGTCGACCCAGGTCGCTTCCGGGTACCGGGCTACCGCGAAGCGACGGGTGACCCCGCCGGTCTCCAGCGTGACCTGGCCGGGGCCGAAGTCCAGCACATTCGGCTCGGCCGGCGCTGGCCATTCCGCGACCACGATGCCGGTCCGCGTCCACCAGTAAGCGGCTTCCACCGGGCCGGCCGGGCCGAGGTACGCCCGGCGCTGCGGCTGCGATGGCACGTTGCGCCAGCCGCCGAGCGCCGGCCCGCCGCGCGGCACCAGCTGCCGCGCCTCGGCTGCAGCGGCCACCGCGGCGGCCAGGGCCGAGAGCCGGCACGCCTGCTCGTCCGGCTGGGTGCCAGCGAGGTCGATCCGGTCCAGCATCGAGGTGTCGGCACCGCCGTCGCGGAACTCGCCGCTGCGCAGCACGCTGACCAGCAGGTCCCGGTTGCTTGCCGGGCCGTGGAAGACGGCGCCGGCTAGCCCGGCTGCGAGCCGCCTGGTCGCCGCCGCCCGTCCTGGTGCCCAGCTGATGACTTTGGCGAGCATCGCGTCGTAATGGGAGCTGACCTGCGACCCTGGCTCGATCCCCGAGTCCAGGCGCAGCCCGGCGGCCTGGCCGGAGCCGGTCCGCAGTCGGCTCGGCGGCACCGCGAAGCGCGCGTCGACGCCGGGCACGGCGAATGCCAGCACCGGCCCGGCTGATGGCCGGTACCCGTCGGCAGGATCCTCGGCGTACAGCCGGGCCTCGATCGCGTGCCCGCTGGCGGGCGGCGGCTCGGGCGGCAGCGTGAAACCCTCGGCGATCTCCAGCTGGAGCGCGACCAGGTCGATGCCGTGCAGGCACTCGGTCACCGGGTGCTCGACCTGGAGCCGGGTGTTGAACTCGAGGAAGTAGAACCGTCCGTCCGGCCCGAGCAGGAACTCAGCGGTCCCCGCGCCTCGGTACCCGACGGCCGCCGTGACCGCCCGTGCGGCATCGAGCAGCCGCTCGCGTAGCGCCGGGGAGACGGCCGGGGACGGCGTCTCCTCAATCACCTTCTGATATCTGCGCTGCACCGAGCAGTCCCGCTCGGTCAGTGCCCAGATCGTGCCCCGGCTGTCGGCGAGCACCTGCACCTCGACGTGCCGCGCCCCGGTCAGCAGCGGCTCACCGAAGACCGCTCCGTCGCCGAACGCCGCCGCGGCCTCGCGCTGCGCCGATTCGAGCGCGGCCGGCAGCTCGGCCGCGCTGCGGACGATCCGCATCCCCCGGCCGCCGCCGCCCGCTGACGCCTTGATCAGCAGCGGGAACTCGCCGGCTGTGCCGGCCGCCAGGTCGAGCTGGGCTAGCACCGGCACGCCGGCCTCGGCAGCCAGCCGCTTCGAGTTGATCTTCAGGCCCATCGCCTCGATGGCCTGCGGCGGCGGCCCCACCCAGGTCAGCCCTGCTGCCAGCACGGCGCGGGCGAAGCCGGCGTCCTCGGCGAGGAAGCCGTAGCCGGGGTGCACGGCGCCGGCGCCGGTCCTTATCGCGGCGGCCACGATCGCAGGCCCGTTCAGGTATGTCTGCGCCGGGCTGGCGCCGGGCAGCAGCACGGCGGCGTCCGCCTCGGTGGCGTGCGGCGCAGCCCCGTCCGGATCCGAGTACACCGCGACAGTGCCGATTCCGGCCTGGCGGCAGGTGCGGAAGACCCGCCGGGCGATCTCGCCGCGGTTGGCCACGAGCAGCCGGGTGATCAACGCCGCTCCCCTCAGGCCCGGAACACGCCGTAGCCGCTGGCGCCGGGCAGCGCCGCCGGCGGCCTGGCGGTCCAGGAGACCGGGGCGCTAGCGATCGCCGACAGGCAGATGCCCAGCACCGCGCGGGTGTCCCTGGGATCGATCACGCCGTCGTCGTAGATCCGGCCGGACAGGAAGAACGGCTGTGACTCGGCCTCGATCTGCTCTTCGACCGTGGCGCGCATGGCCGCGTCGGCCGCCTCGTCGAAGGGCTCACCGCGGGCGGCCGCCGACTGGCGGCCCACGATCGACAGCACGCCGGCCAGCTGGGCCGGTCCCATCACGGCGGACTTCGCGCTCGGCCAGCTGAACAGGAACCGCGGGTCGTACGCCCGGCCGCACATGCCGTAGTTGCCCGCGCCATACGACGCGCCGAGCACCACGGTCAGGTGCGGCACCCGGCTGTTGGACACCGCGTTGATCATCATGGCGCCGTGCTTGATGATCCCGGCCTGCTCGTAGCTGCTGCCAACCATGTAGCCGGTGGTGTTCTGCAGGAAGACCAGCGGCGCGCCCGCCTGATTGGCCAGCTGGATGAACTGCGCCGCCTTCTGCGATTCCTCGCTGAACAGCACGCCCCGTGCGTTGGCGAGCAGCCCGCACGGATAGCCGTGGACTGCCGCCCAGCCGGTGACCAGGCTCGACCCGAACAGCGGCTTGAACTCGTCGAAGTCCGATCCGTCGGCGACCCTGGCGATGACCTCGCGCGGGTCGAACCCGCTGCGCAGGCCCTCGGGCACGACGCCGAGCAGCTCGCCGGCGTCGTGAACTGGCTCGGCGGCCTGGCGGGCGGGCTCGGCGCCGAGCTTGCGCCAGTTCAGCCTGCGCACGATCGACCGGCCGATGCGCAGCGCGTCGTGCTCGTCGGCGGCGAGGAAATCTGCGAGCCCTGACTGGCGCGCGTGCATCAGCGCGCCGCCGAGCGACTCGTCGTCGGACTCCTCCCCGGTTGCCATCTTGACCAGCGGCGGCCCGCCGAGGAACACCTTGGCCCGGTCCTGCACCATCACCACGTAGTCGCTGAGCCCCGGCAGGTAGGCGCCGCCGGCCGTGGAGCTGCCGAACACCAGCGCGATCGTCGGGATGCCGGCCGCCGACAGCCGGGTCAGGTCGCGGAAGATCTGGCCGCCCGGAATGAAGATCTCCTTCTGCGTCGGCAGGTCAGCGCCGCCGGACTCGACGAGGCTGATCAGCGGCAGCCGGTTCTCCAGCGCGATCTGCTGCGCCCGCAGCGACTTGCGCAGCGTCCACGGGTTACTCGACCCGCCGCGTACCGTCGGGTCGCTGGCACTGAGCACGCACTCGGTGCCCTCTATCACGCCGATCCCGGTCACCACGCTGCCGCCGACCGGGAAGCCGGTCCCGTACCCGGCCAGCGGGGACAGCTCAAGGAACGGCGAGTCGGGATCGACCAGCAGCTCGATTCGCTCCCGCGCGGTGAGCTTGCCACGCGCCCGGTGCCGCTCGACATACCTCGGCCCGCCGCCCGCCAGCGCCTTCGCATGCTCGGCCGCCAGCTCGTCCAGCTTGCCCAGCATCGCCTCGCGCCGGGCAGCGTACTGGGCTCCGCGGGTATCAAGCGCGCTGCCGAGGACGGTCATGAGCGGAACCATATGCGCGCGGGCCTGCGGCTGCCAGCCTGAATTCGGCGTCAGGAGCGGGCGATAGCCTCCACCTGGTCGAGGGCCAGGTCCAGGTCTTCCTCGCTGATCACCAGCGGGGGAGCCAGCCTGATCGTGCTGCCGTGCGTGTCCTTGGCCAGCACGCCGCGGCCGGCCAGCGCCTCGCAGACTTCCCGGCCTGACATCGAGACGAAGTCGATCCCGGCCCACAGGCCGCGGCAGCGCACCTCGCGCACCGCGCTGGCGGGCAGCGCGGCGAGGCGGTCGTTCAGGTGCGTGCCGAGCTTGGCCGACCGCTCCTGGAACTCGCCGGTGCTCAGCATCGCGATGACTTCGCGGGCGACCGCGCAGGCCAGCGGGTTGCCGCCAAAGGTCGAGCCGTGCTGTCCCGGCTTGAACACGCCGAGGATCTCGCTGGAGGAGACCATCGCGGAGATCGGCACGATGCCGCCGCCGAGCGCCTTGCCGAGCACGTAGGCATCGGGTACCACGTCGTCGTGCTCGCACGCGAACGTCGTCCCGGCGCGGCCGAGGCCCGACTGGATCTCGTCGGCGATCATCAGCGCGCCGTGTGAGGTGCAGATCTGCCTGACCCCGCTGAGGAAGCCCGGCGGCGGGATGAGCACGCCCGCCTCACCCTGGATCGGCTCGACCAGCACGGCGACCACGCGCTCGTCCATGGCCGCGGCCAGCGCGGCCAGGTCGCCGTAGGGCACGATCCGGAAGCCAGGCGTGAACGGCCCGTAGGAGTCACGCGCGTCCGGGTCGGTGGAGAAGCTGATGATGGTCGTGGTGCGGCCGTGGAAGTTGCCGTCGAAGACGACGATCACCGCCTCGTTGGCCGGCACCCCCTTGACCTCATAGCCCCACTTGCGGGCGGTCTTGATGGCCGTTTCCACCGCCTCGGCGCCGGTGTTCATCGGCAGCACCATGTCCATCCCGGCCAGCGCCGCCAGCTCGGCGCAGAACGGGCCGAACTGGTCATGCTCGAAGGCGCGGCTGACCAGCGTCACCCGTTCCAGCTGCCGCTGCGCCGCGGCGACCAGCCGGGGGTGTCGGTGGCCGAAGTTGATCGCCGAGTAAGCGGCCAGCATGTCCAGGTACCGCCGCCCGTCGACGTCGGTCACCCGGGCGCCCTCGGCCTCGGCGATCACGACCGGCAGCGGGTTGTAGTTGTGCGCGCTGTGCGCCGCCGCCTGCGCGCGCAGCTGCGCTGCGGTGTGCGTGCCGTGCGAGTCTGCCATCGCCCCTCCTGCCTACCTCAGTTCCAGTGTGCAGCACTTCGGCCCGCCGCCTGCCTTGAGGAACTCAGACAGGTCCACGGGCACCGGCTCGAAGCCAGCCGTCGCCAGCTGCGTCGCCAGCCCGGTGGCCTGCACCGGGAGCACGACGTGGCGGCCGTCGCTGATCGCGTTCAGCCCGAGCACGCCGGCGTCCTCATCTTTCGCCTCGATCAGCTCGGCGAAGTGCGACGCCAGCGCGGCCCGGCTGGCGTCGTCGAAGGCCGGGGGGTAGTACGCCACGGTGTCTGAGTCCAGCACGACGAGCGCGGTGTCGAGGTGATAGAAGCGCGGGTCGGTCAGTCGCAGGCTGATCACCGGCACTCCGAACACATCGGCCAGCTCGCTGGCCGCTGCCGCCTCGGTGCGAAAGCCGTGCCCGGCCAGGATCGCCTGGCCGGCGAACACGTTGTCACCTTCGCCTTCATTGACGCGCCGTGGCTCGAGTGCGGCAGGGTACCCGTTCTGCTGGAGCCAGCTCAGGTATCGCTCGCCTTCAGCGGTGCGCTCCGGGTAGCGGAAGCGCGCGCCGAGCGCCTTGCCGCCGATCACCGTGGCACCATTCGCCGCGAAGACCATGTCCGGCAGGCCGGGCTCCGGCTCGATGATCCGCACGGTGTGCCCGAGCGAGGTGAAGGTGTCGCGCAGCTGCTGCCACTGCCGCATGGCCAGGGCCGGATCGGACGGCTGGCCCGGGTGCATCCACGGGTTGATTGCGTACTGCACGGCGAAGTACTCCGGCGGGCACATCAGGTAGGTCCTGGCGCTCGGAGTGCGGCGGGCAGGGCCGTCGGCAAGTGTCAACTGGGGCTCCCGGGCCGGGCGATGAAGGGCTGGCTTACAGCGTAGGAGCGGGCTTCAGCGGCAAACACTGGCGGATCATGCACGCCAGCAGCGATTCGTTGCGTAAATGCTGTCCGGGCAGGCGAAACATTGCGTGATGGGGGTGGTGCCGAAGGTGCCTGAGTTAGCGCGGCTGTTGGCTGGCCAGGTCAGCCGCGGCTCAGGGCCGGGCGAGGTTCAGCGCGGAGACACCCAGCCGGAAGGCGGCCTCAGCTGCTGAGCTGTCCTCGATGCGCCAGTCCTGGCGCACGGCGCCGCTGCCGTTGTCGAGGTCGAACCAGACCAGCCCCAGCGTCTTGTACTGCTGCATTCCGGCGAACAGGTTGCCGATCTTCTGGAACTGGCCAGCGGCCGGCCCGACGGCCGTCTCCGACAAGATCACCGGCTTGCTCGCGAAGGAGCGCACCTGCCGGATCGTGCGGCCGAAGACGGAGGCGAAGGTGTCCGCCGGCCGCGTGTAATACCCGTCGATGCCTACCCAGGTCACGTAAGCGGCGCCAGGCCACCAGTCGCGAATCGCGCCGGTGCCTGGCTGATCAGCCTGCAGCGTCCACAGCCAGGTGACGTTGTCTGCGCCCTGGTCATGGAACAGCCGAACCATGTGCCGCCACGCGGCGACGAACGTCGCCGCTGGCACGTGCCCGTAGCCCCACGAGTACCAGGGCGCGTTCATCTCATGCCCGAAGCCGATGACCACCGCGTGACCGAAGTCGCGGACGCTGTCGGCGTAGGAGCGCAGGTAACCGTCATAGGCGCCAGCGGCGATACCGGGGACTGATGCCAGGGTCGGATCGATCTGGACGTAGGGAACGGCGCCGTGGCTGTGCGCATCCTGCGCGAACGCGGCAGCGAACGGTTCCGCCCAGCCGCTGTAATAGCCGACCATGTTGGGGTCCTTGCCGCCTGCCTTGCCGAACCTGTTGATCGGGCTGTAGGCCGGGGGTGCGCCTGCCGCGTAGACACCCAGGTAGGACGCGGGGCTGGGCGGCAGGGTCGCTTTCGCTGCCGGCGGGGAGGCGGGCGAGGAGGCCAGCCGGCTGACGGTCACCGCGATCGCAGCGATGGCCAGTGCGAACGCAGCGAACATCACCAGACGGGACTTCATGCTGAGCTCCTACCAGGGCTGATGAGCCGGGCGACGACAGCCGCGTTGACCACGGCGAAAAGCGTCAGCACGACGAACCGCGGCGACCCGGTGCTGGCCGTTCGCCATAGCGCCAGCGCCAGCCAGGTCAGCGCCATGCCGCCGCTCTACCAGGTGACGCCGATCCGGAAGCGCCGCAACGAGCTGCCGGGCGTGCGGGAAGGGTGCCAGCCCATGGTCTTGCCGCGGGCACCGTCCCAGATCGCGAACACGTGCGCCCAGCCGCGCGCCACTCCGAGCGACCATACCGACGGGCCGTAAGCGGAGTTATGCCAGAGCGGGTAGAGCACGAACCCGGTGAGCATGGCCGGCCCGAGGACGAAGAAATTGCGCAGCTTCACCTGGCCCGGCATGACAGCAAGCAGGACGATCGGAATGACAGGCCCGAAGAACGTCAGCAAGCCGGTGTAGGCGTAGTAGAAGAATCCGGAGATATAGGTCAGCCGGGCGGGGATGCTCATCGGCACGGTCCACATACGGCGGGAAAAGACCACGCCGGCATTGCCAGTGCACCAGCGGTACTGCTGCCGGACGAACGCATCCAGGTTGTCGGGGCAGATTCCGACAGACAGCACGACCGGCAGGTAGCGGACCGACCAGCCAGCACGCCGGACGTCGAGGCCGGTATGCACGTCCTCGGCATAGGGGATCAGCGTCGGGCCGCCCTGCGGCTGAAGGGCGGCCCGCCGGTAGACCGCTGAGGTGCCGACGCACACGGCTGCCCCGAAGCGGTCCCTTGCCACCTGGATGGAGCGGTAGAAGACCTCCTGGATCGCGCCGGCTGCGTTCTCGATCCAGGTCTGGCCTGGGCTTTCCCGGAAGAACTGCGGTGACTGGACGATGGCGACGCCGGGGTCATCCAGGTAGGGCAGCGTCTCGGCCAGGAGGTCGGCACGAGGCGCGAAGTCGGCATCCAGGATGAGCACGAATTCCCCGCTGCTGCGGGCGAAGGCGTAGCGCAAGTTGCCGCTCTTCTTGTAGGAGCGGTTATCCGGGCGGCGCAGGTACCGGAAGCCGAAGGACGCACAGAGAAGGCGAGCCTCGTCGCTGGGGCCGTCGTCGAGTACGTAAGCCCTGGCAGACCCGGTGTAGCTCGCGATGAGCCCGGCTACGGCAGTCCAGGTGTTCCCCAGGACCTCGACCGGCTCGCCGCAGATCGGCAGGAAGATGTCGACGCTCGGATATTCAGCTGGCCGCCACGCGCGGACCAGCGCATCATGCGCCGCGAGGTCGAAGCCCCTGCCGGTGAAGTTCACCGGCAGGCTGATCAGCTGATAGATGACGTAGCTAGCGGTGAAGATCATGAACGGCCAGAGCAGCGGCTGCTGAAACTCCAGCCTGAGCTGGCTGAAAATCAGGCAGCCGGAGCCGATGACGAGAATGGTGGCCAGGTAGGCCAGATTCCGGTAGGCGTAGGCGTGCTTCTCGCTGTCATCCGGGGGGTGCGGCAGCACCGGGCCCGGCCTCACGTCTGGCCGGGATCGCGACCGCATGGCCAGGTCCGCCTCCTGACTGGGGGTGCTTCCCGGCATCGGACGGGTGGTGGTCATGGCCGCTTTCCCCTCGCACCGTCCCGGTATGCGGCGATGGCGGCCGGGCTGCTCAGCTGCCAGTCCTGCTGCTGCTTGACGTTGAACCAGACGAATCCGAGCAGGCCGTAGGCGCGGATGCCAGCGAACAGATTGCCGATCTTGGCCGGCTGCGCGGCCGCCGGAGCGGCCGTCTCCGTGATCAGCACCGGATCCAGCGTTAGCTTGCGCACTGCCTTGATCGTCGGCCCGAACAAGGGCGCGAACGTCCAGGACATGCGGTGGTAGTAGCCGTCGATCCCGACCCAGTTCACGTACGAGCTGCCGGGCCACCAGCGGGCGGGCGAGGGAATGCCGCCGCGCTTGTCGATGACGTTGACGGTCCACAGCCAGGTCACATTCGTGGCGCCGCGCTGCCGGAACACGGTGACGATGTGCCGCCACGCAGCGACGAAGGCGGCGGGCGACGCATGCCGGTGCGCCCACGAATACCAGTTGCCGTTCATCTCGTGGCCGAAGGAAATGATCACCCGGGATCCGAACGCCCGGACAGCGGCGGCATAGGAGCGCAGGAAGCCGTCATAGCGCCCGCCGGCGATGGCGCTCAGGCTGATGTCGGTCGGATCGATCTGCACAAGCGGGATCGCATGGTGCCTGACGACCGTGGCCGCGAATCGTGCCTGGAATGTTTCTGGCCAGCCGCTGTAATACACGACCAGCTTCGGGCTGATGCCCGTGGCCGCGGTAAACGCGGTCACCCCCGAGTAGGACTGAGGTGCTGGCGGGGCGAATATGCCGAGGTAGGTTCCTGGCGCATGCGCGAGAGGGGCGGTTTGCACGGCGCTCGGGCGGTCGCTACCGGTCCTGCCGTGCAGCACGGCGGTCAGGCCTGCTGCCGTTGCGGCTGCCGCGACGATGGCGGCGGCCAGGACGGCAAGTCGTCGGCGGCCGCGGAACCGGCCCGGCCCCTGGCTCGGTGGCGCTGGCAGGCGGCGGCCCGGCCGCACCCGTGCGCCGCGATGGCGTCCCTTGCCCTCTGGCTCGGTCATGACGTCGGCTTCGCGAGCGTACTGGCGCCCTGCTGCAGCGCAGCGAAAGCGGCAGGAGTCCTGATCCGCCAGTCGAGCGTGTGGTCGGCGTCGAACCAGACGACGCCCAGCAGCCCGTACCCGTGCACACCGGAGAACATGTTCGCGATCTTGGCTGGCTGGCCAGCAGCGGGAGCGGCGCCTGTCTCGGCGATCAGGACAGGATCGACGGTCAGCGCTCGAATAGCCTTGATGGTCGGGCCGAAGAGAGACGCGAAGGTCCACGATGGCTTGTAGTAATAGCCGTCGATCCCCACCCAGGTGACGTACGAGCTGCCAGGCCACCATGCCGCTGGGGAGGGGATGCCGCCCTTCTGGTCCATGATGTTGACCGTCCAGAGCCAGGTCACATTGTCGGCACCCTGCTGCCGGAACACGTCGACGATGTGCCGCCACGCAGCGACGAAAAGGGCCGGCGTCACGTGCTGGTAGCCCCAAGGAAACCAGCGCCCGTTCATCTCGTGCCCGAAGCCGATGATGACGCCCCGGCCGGTGCTGGCGCCGAAGTTGGCAACCGCGGTCGCGAAGGTTTCCAGGTAGCTGTCATAAACGCCGGCCGTGATCGCCGAGAACCTGACTGCTGCCGGGTCGATCTGAACGAACGGCACCGCGTCATGATTGGCTGCCTCGACGGCGAAGGCAGTCTGAAACGGCTCTTGCCAGCCGCTGTAGTAGAGCGCGACGTTCGGGTGCACCCCGGCCAGGTCAGCCAGTGACTGGATAGGCGCGTAAGAGGCGGGAACGCCGGCCGCGTAAGCACCCAGGTACGAGGCAGGACGGGCAGGCAGAGTGACGACGACGTGGTGGCGGCTGTACTCGCCGGGGAAGATCCTGGCGTCGGGCGCCTGTACATGGCCGATCGCTGGCGTCTTGATCACCCGCGCGGTGAGCGTGCTGACCAGCAGCACGAGGCAGGCTCCGATGAAGGCTGCTACGGCCAGGGCCGGCAGCCGGGCGAGCCAGGTCCGCCGCTGCGGCCGGTGCGCGTGAATACCGGAGGAGGGCATCTCAGGTTGCCTTCTTGCCGGGGAAAATTAGCCGGCCCACCACGAGGGCATTGAGCAGGCCGAACGCCGCCACTATCCCGAACCTGGGCGAGCCGGTCTGCAGTATCCGCCAGCCGGCCAGGATGAGCCACGCGGCTGCCAGGCCCCCGTTCCATACCGTGACACCCCACCAGAACCGGCGGGTCGCGTCCTTCGGGCCCCGCGAAGGCTGCCAGGACATCACCTTTCCGCGCGCGTAATCCCAGATAGCCAGGATCTGCGCCCAGCCGACTGCGATGGCCAGGGGCCATGTCCTCGGCGAATAGGGCGCGTTGTGCCACAGCGGGTAGAGGACCGTGCCGGTAATCACCGCCGGGAGCAGCAGCAGGGCATTACGGAGCCTGATCTCGCCCGGCAGGAAGGCCAGCAGCGTGATGGGAATGAGGGGCAGAATGAGCGTGCGCAGGCCGGTCGTGAGGTTCCAGAGCCAGCCGGCGAGGTAGGGCAGCCGTGCCGTCCATGGCATGGCCACCCGCCACATATGCCTGGTCCAGATCAGCGATGTGGCACCGCAGCACCACCGGTACTGCTGGCGCATGAAGGCGTCCAGGGTGGCCGGGCAGATCCCGGCGGCGAGCGGCACCGGCACGTACCTGAGCTGATAGCCGTGGTATCGCATGTCAAGGCCGGTATGGGAATCCTCGGCGTACGGGATCTGGGTAAAGCCGTCAGACAGCTCGAGGGCGGCACGGCGGTACACGGCGTTCGACCCCACGCACAGCGCGGAGCCGAACCGGTCCCTGGACACCTGCACAACGCGGTAGAAGACCTCCAGCGTGACGCTGGCCGCTCGCTCTACCCAGGACTGGCGCCGGTTCACCCGGAAGAACTGGGGGCTCTGGACGATCCCGGTCTGCGGGTCGTCCAGATACGGCAGCGTCTGAGCAAGGAAGTCGCTGCGCGGCCGGAAATCCGCGTCGAAGATCGCGATGTGCTCGCTGGCGGTATGGCGGAAGGCATAGTTGAGATTGCCGGCCTTCTTGAACTGCCGCAGCTCCGGCCGCCGGACATAGGTAAACCCGAAAGACGGGGCGAGGTCGCGCGCCCGGTCGCTTGGGCCGTCGTCGAGCACAAAAGCATACGCGTCACCTGGATAGCCCTGGATGAGCTCGAAGACGCCGGTCCAGGTATTCCGCAGCACCTCGATGGGCTCGCCGCAGATCGGCAGGAAAATGTCGACGGTCGGATGGCTAGCCGGGCGCCAGCTGGTTATCCGGCTGGTGTGCTGGTCGAGGTCAAACCCGCGACCGGAATAGTTCACCGGAATGCTCACTGCCTGATAAATCAGGTATAGCACGGTATAGAGGGCGAACGGCAAGGCAGCCCGGTTATCCACCTCGAAGAACACCTGCGCCACAAGGACATAGACGGCGCTGATGGCGAGCGCGCTGGCCAGGTACGGAAGTGACCGCCAGGCGTAGGACTCCGTCTCGCTCTCGTCGGGTGGCTGCGGCAGAACGAGCGCACCTGCCCGATGGCGCCCGGCAGCGACGACGCTGATCATGTCCGCTGCCAGATGGAGTAGTAGCTGCCGTAATAGGTGGCCGGATAGGCCACCGTCTTGACCAGCCGGTAGCGGTGACTGGCGATCATGTCGGCCACGATCTGCTGGTCGAGCGCGGGGGTTGCCGTCGAGTTGAGCGCGACCAGGGTGAAGTACCCGCGCGCGATGAGCCCGGCGTAGACACCAGGCCGCCCGGAAGCCGAGACGGATGTCTGCCCGACGCTGTCGCCATTCGGCAGCGTCACGGCCCAGGTGGTCGACCAGCGCTGCCAGCCAATCGACGTGCCCAGGTAGTAGCGGGCCGGTGACGGCGCCTCTACCAGCAGCGGCCCGCTGGCGTGCTCGGCCAGCGGCCGGAGCGCCGCCACGAACTCAGCTGAGTTGGGCCACCCGAACATGGCCTGGGCCTGTGCCAGCCCGGCCGGCACCAGCGGGACCGCCAGCGCCGCGCAGCTACCCACTATCGCGCTCCTGGCCATCCACTGCCGCAGCTGCCAAGCCTTTCCCACGCCGTACCCGATGCCGATGGCGGCCAGCCACATGCCGAAGTCGACGTGCTTGTCGAGTGAGGTGGTGGTGTGCACGCGGGCCTGCTCAAAGGGCACCAGGGCCATCGAGAGCAGCAGGATCACGATCAGCACCCGGCGGGACCCCCGCTCGGCGATCAGCGCGACGGCGGTCGCCGCCACCGACAGGGCGGCCACGGGCCAGGTCCAGGACAGCGCCTGGTTGAGCACGGCGGATGTGGCAATCGTGCCATCTGCCCGGTCGAGCACGGTGGCCCCGAGTCCGGTGCTGTAGCCGCTGCCAGCCAGGGTAAAGAACGCGATCATGAGGGCGACGACATAGGCACCGAGCAGTGCGGCGCGCATCGCGGCCGCCCTGGCGCCGATCTGCGGCCACGGCACCAGCAGGGCGACGGCGATGATCACCGGATCGAAGATCGCGGACGAGTAGGTCGTCGCGTTGGCCAGGGACAGGGCGACGGCCCCCCCGATCACCCAGCCAGCGCGCTCCCGCTGGTCCGCCGACCTGACGACGCACCAGACTGCGAGCGCCATGAGGAAGGTCGACAGCGGATCGAAGGTGGCGAACGCGCCGAGCTTCAGAGTGGGCCCGGTTACCGCCCAGAGAGCCGCGGCGATAAAGCCGGCCGGCCGGCCAAACAGGCGTGAGGTAGTCGCGTACAGCAGCGTCGTCGCTGCCAGCATGAAGCACAAGGACAGCGCCCGGGCGCCGGCCAGGCCAGCGAGGCTATCCGCCAGCGCGCCGATCGGCGGGTAGATAACCGGCGCGCCGGAGAAGTAGGACGGCAGGTCAGGGATCGCCGCGCCGTGCAGCCAGTGCGCCCACTCAAGGTGGCCTGCCCAGAGGTACAGGGCCTCGTCGGTGAACGCGGTGTTGCTGTGCATCAGCCGGAGCGACAGGCTCGCCTGCAGCGTGAGTACGACCAGCAAGGGCAGTCCGGGCAGGTAGGCCAGAGTCGGGACTGACCGGGCTTCCCGCCGCTCAGCGAGCGCCGGGGTCTGGCCTGGGCCTGGTGATGCATCCGGCACTTCCCGGTCTGCCAGCGGCGGTATTTCGAGCGACCGGGTCGTGGCGGTCAGGTCCTTGCCAGCGCCGGGGCGGGCAGTTGCTGCCGCGTCGGCGCTGACCGCGGCTGAAGCAGAGCCTGCCGCCTTGACCGCGCGTTCAGCGGCAGCGAGCCGCAAGATCGCGGACATCCCCGCGACCTGAGTCTCCTGGTGCTGGTCCGGCGGATCCGCTGGCGAGCAGCGGGTCGATGCCGCCGGGTCGGCAGCCGAGACGGCCGGCTCAGCTGCGGAGTGCAGTTCCCAGTGCCGTCGGCGCCGCCGCCAGGCAGCCGCAGCGGCCTCACCGGCGGGTGGCTGGCCAGTCTCCCGTGTGCTGGTCATGTGCCGGGCTCGTATCGCCAGATCACGTATGTGCCGTGCAGGCCGTAAGGGATGACCTGGACGATGTGGTAGTGGTGATTTCGCCGCAAGTCGGCCGCGATGCTGTGGTCAAGGGCCGTCGTGTCGGCGAAGTTCAGCGCCACCAGGGAGAAGTAGCTTGCCGTGATGTACTCGGCGAAGACGCCGGAGTTACCGGCGCCGGTGACCCCGGCGGCACTGGTGGGTCCACCCGTACTGGCTCCGGACGGCAGCGTTATGTTGCGGGTGCCTGACCAGCGTTGCCACTGATGGCCAGCTGGCAGGTAGTACTCGGCGATGGACGGGTCCTCGACCAGCAGGTGCCCGCCGCCCTGGTCAGCCAGCGGCCGGAGAATGGCGGTGAAGCTGGCCGAGCTTGGCCAGCTAGTCGCGAAACTACGTGACTGACTGGCGCCGAGAGTCACCGGAAGGATCAGCGCAGTGACGCAGGCGCCGCAGGTTAGCGCCTGGTTGCGGCCTTCTGGTGCGGCCGCGATCAGCTTGTCGGCCGCGTAACCAGCGGCGATCGCGGCGAACCAGGCACCGAGGCCGACGTGCTTGTTCAGCGAGGCTGCCGTGTGCAAGCGCGCCTGGTCCAGCGGGCCGAGCAGCGCCGCGGCCGCCAGCACGGCCAGCAGCAGGGTCTGCGGCCTGGATTGCCTGCCAGCCAAGCTGATGATGATGGCGGCGACCGCGAGGACGACGACGGTCCAGGTCCAGTTCCAGGTGTCAGCGAGCACGGCAAGCGGCGATGCAGCGCCGGGAGCACGGGCGAGGGTAGTCCGCTCGATGCCGCCGAGGTAGGTGCTGCCGCCGGCCAGCAGGCCCGCGGTGAGCAGCACTGCCGTGACGGCGGCGAGGATCCCGCACCTGGCCGCAGCGAGCCGGCCACCCGGTCGCGGCATAGCGGTCAGCAGCGCGAGGGCGATCACCGCCAGGTCGAACAGCGCGGAGGAGTACGAAGCGGCGTTGGCGAGCGCGAGTGCCGCGCCTGCGACGATCATCCAGCCGGTCGCGTCCCTCCGGTCGCCTGCCCGGATAACACACCAGGCGGCGAACGCAACCAGCGCGGCCGCCATGGCATCGAAGGTGGCGAAGGAGCCCAGATGCAGCGTCGGCCCGAGCACGGCGAACAGCGCCGCAGCGAAGAACGCCGCCCGGCGGCCGAACAGCCGCCGGGTGCTGTCCCAGAGCAAGACTGTCGTCCCGAGCATGAAGATCAGGGACAGGACGCGGGCGCCGGTCAGCCCGCCGATGCTGTCGGCAATGGCGCCGAGCGGCGGGTAGATCACCGGAGCGCCAGAGAAGTACGCCGCGAACGGCGGCACCGGCGCGCCGTGCAGCCAGTGCGCCCATTCCAGATGTCCGGCCCAAAGGTAGGCGGCCTCATCCTCAAACGCAGTGTCCGCTCGCAGCAAGCGCGCCGACAGGACGACCTGAACGGTGAGAATGATCACCAGCGCCCAGAAGGCCCAGCCGCCAAGCCAGAGGGTCCGCTTTCCGCGGTGCGCGCCGGCTGATATCACCCGGGGCTGGCTAGATCCTGATCTGGTGTCTTGAGTTGCAGCCCGTGCTGGCTGCGGCATGGGCAAACCCCCCTGCCCGAAGTCCCGAAGTCGCAGTCGCGTCTGCCGCCCTGGGGCGGCGCACTCTGTGTGCTAGCTATCACTCTCCGTATCAATGCGCTCCTAACGGAACACTGCATACGAAAAGTACATGCCGACGTTGATCGCTAAGGCATCTTTACCGAATTGCGACAGCGCGATGCGCGAGAACCTTCGGCTCTGCCGCGGCTGAATAGCTAATTGCGCTCTTCTTTCGCAGAAGGCATTTCAGCCAGCCCTGCGGCGGCGGGCGGAGACTCGCAGCGCATCCGCTGACAGCACCGATATCGGGACAATAGCTCACCCTGGTTGATTTATCAGACCATGATGTGCTGCGCTGTCTTTCGGAGAAGGCGCACCCGCAGCGCTGCCTCCGAGGGGGTCGGGGTAGTGGAAAACGACAGTCGCGTGCCGCCGCTGTCGAGGCGGGTGCCGGGGACGAACGGGCGAATCCCTCCGGACCGATCGGCACCAGCGTTGCCAGAGGCTTTGCTCGAACGCATGCGTGCAGCGATCGAGTCTGAACGCGAGCACGCAGCGAGCAGCAGGGAACAAGGCAATTGCGCGGATCAGGCGCCGCTTCCGCACGCCGATTCTGACGAGCAGCGGGCGCTTGAGCAACCGCCCTCCGTAGCGGCTGGCACGGCCGGCGGCGCGGTCAGCTGGCGTGTGCGTAAGCACGTTCTCAGCAAGAAGTCAGCCAGGTCAGGAAGCCAGGACAGCAAGCATGGCGACGGGGCCAGGCGCGGTCCTGACCGCGAGTACGCACCGGCCAGCGAGGGTGAGGGCCATCTGCTGGCTGGCGGACCCGACGGCAGCCGCGAGGGCCGGCAGCGTGGCTCGGTGGCTGCGTCGGGTCTGGCTGGCCACCGACAGCAGGACCACCGCGGTCTGCCCGCCACTTCCGGCTTGCTGCGCCGCCGGGTGCCCGGCGGCAGCGGCTTTTCCGCCAAGCAGGCAGTGGCGGCACAGCCGGAGAAGACGGCGGAAGCCGCCGGCGACGTGACCGAGCCGATAGCCAAGGTGGTTGCGGCAGGCCTGAGCGATGCTGGCGCCGGGCCGGCCGGCCAGCCGAGCGACTTGCCGCAGCCGCGTGCGGCGCTCACGCTGTCCGTGATCGCGCCCAGCCGGGACAAGCCCGGCCGCAAGCCTGCTCGTCAGAAGTCGCCCGACACCCTCGCCCGCCCGGCCGGCCCGGCCGAGGTCAGGCCGCGGCTGAGCAAGACCGTGACCGGGTCCCCTGAGCCTCGGCAAGCCAGCGAGCCATCCGCCGGCACCGACCGCGCCGCCGCAGGTACCGCTGCCGACGCGGGTCAGGCAAGGACCCGTCCGGCGGCCGCTGAGCGTTCGCCGGGCGCGGCTCGTGCTCGTTCCTCAGCGGGAGCGTCCGGGCGCTGGTACCGGCTGGCGGGCCTGGTCGCGGCAGTGCTGATCCTGGTGCTCGGCGGGGCGCTTGTTTACCGGCAGATGGCCGCGACAGCCACGAGCCAGGCGGCAGGTGGCCAGACCGCCAAGGCCGGGACCGCTCCGGCGAGGCTTCGGGCTCAGGTGGCAGCCTGGGTGATCAGCCAGGTCAGCCCTAGCACCCGGATCTCTTGCGACCCGGTCATGTGCGGAGCACTCGTGGTCAGCGGAGTCCGTCCCGCTGACCTGGTGGAGCTCGGCTCAGGGTCGGCCAATAGCCCGCTGAGCTCGGACGTGGTGATCGCCACCGCGGCGCTGCGTACCGAACTGGGGAACCGCCTCGGTTCGGTCTACGCGCCAGGGATCCTCGCTAGCTTCGGGTCCGGCAGCGGCCAGATCGACGTGCGGGTCATAGCCAAGCACGGGGCGGCCGCTTACCTTGCCGCGCTCAAGGCGGACGTGACGGCCCGCAAGTCCTCGGCCAGCACGCTGCTGGAAAGCCCCAGGATCACTCTGTCCGGCACCGCGCGCAGTCAGCTCACGGCCGGGGAGGTCGACACCCGGCTGCAGCTCGCGATCTCAGGGCTGGCCACCTCGCATCCGGTGTACATCGTGTCGTTCGCGGATTCCGGACCTGATGCGAGCCGGGGGATGCCACTTCGCGCCGTCGACCTGGCCCAGTCCGCGACAGCCAGGACGTTCAGCGGCACGCTTGCCCGGTCAATGCTGGCCATCCTGCGGGGACCGGGCCTGCAGTACCGTCCGGCCAGCGCGGCGACGGCTTCGGTTGGCGGACGCGCGGTGCTGCGGATCTTGTTCGCTGCCCCGAGCCCGCTCGGGCTGCTCGACCCGGCGGGGGCTCGCTAAGGCAGGCGGGCCGAACCTCCGGCCAGGCAAGGCGAGCCTTTCAGCCGGCCCAGTGCTGGCCCTGGGCGGTGTCGGTGACAGTCAGGCCGCGGCCCGCCAGCTCGGCGCGGAGCTGGTCCGCGGTGGCATAATCCTGGCGCTGCCGCGCGGCGGCGCGGTCAGCCAGCATTTGCTGTTCCTCAGCGGTTAGCGTGCGCCTGACCGCGGGACGGCCAATGTCGCGGGTCAGGTCGAGCGCGAGCGCCTGATCGGCGTGCGCGAACGTCTCGAACTTTGAGCCAGGCGGGATCTCGCCGTCCTTCTCCAGCTCGCGCAGCGAGCGCAGCGCGGCCGGAGTGTCGAGATCGTCGTCCAGCGCGCCGGTGATCGCCGCGTTGTAGTCGGCGCACATCGGCTTGCTCGGGAAGTCCGCCCACTCGGCGACCCGGTCACGCCAGCGCCGCAGCGTGCGGTCGGCCGCCTCCAGGGTGTCCCAGGTCAGGTTCACCTGCTGCCGGTAGCGATGCTCGAGCAGGGCGAAACGCAGCGCCAGCGGGTCGAGCCCGCGCGCGGCAAGGTCACCGAGCAGCACCACGTTGCCGGTGGACTTGGCCATCTTGCGGCCGTCGAACAGCAGGTGCTCGCCGTGCACCCAGTGCCTGACCACCTCGTGCCCGGTGATGGACTCCGACTGCGCCCGCTCGTCCTCGTGATGCGGGAAACGCAGGTCGATGCCGCCTGTGTGGATGTCGATCGTCTCGCCGAGGTAGTGCAGCGACATGGCGGAGCACTCGATGTGCCAGCCCGGGAAGCCAGTACCCCACGGCGCTGGCCAGGTCAGCTCCCTGCTCGCCGGGGCAGCTTTCCACAGCGCCCAGTCGGCGTGGAAGCGCTTGCCGGCCGTGACCTCGCCGTCCGAGCGGTAGCCGGGCCGCAGGTCGGTCAGCCGGTTGCCGGAGATCTCGCCGTAGCCAGGAAACGAGGTGGCGTCGAAGTACACCGAGCCGTCGCCGGCCGGGTACGCGTGGCCGCCATCGATCAGGGCGCCGATCATGTCAGTCATCAGGCCGACCGACTCGCTGGCACGCGGCGTGAAGTCCGGCGGCCTGATGTTCAGCGCCGAGCAGTCGGCGCGGAACGTGTCCTCGTAGTGCCTGGCGAGGTCGAGCGCGGTCTTTCCCTCAGCTCTGGCCTGGGCCAGCACCTTGTCCTCGGCCTCGGCGTCGCCGTCGGCGTCGCCGGCCAGGTGGCCGACGTCGGTGATGTTCATGCACAGCAGCACGGTCAGGCGGTGCCGCTGCGCGTTCCGGCAGATCAGGTCCGACAGCAGGTACGTCCGCAGGTTCCCGACGTGCGCGTAGCGGTAGACCGTCGGGCCGCAGGCGTAGATCCGCAGCAGCCCGGCGCTGGCCGGGGTGATGTCGGTGACCTGCCGGAGCCTGGTGTCGTACAGCCGGAACATGCGCTCCAGCCTAGTGCGGCGGAGCCGGGCGGCCGGGTCACGCTCGCAGGGCTGCCAGGACTGGCCGGCGGCCGGGCGGCGCGCGCGCCCGGCGTGCCGGGGCATGCTGGCTATGCGCGGCCGGCCATGCGGAGCCCGGCGGCGCTGCGCCTGCGCGGGAGGCCTGCTGATGCACCTGACACCCAGGGAAAAGAACCGGCTGGAGATCTTCACCGCGGCCGAGCTAGCCAGGCGGCGGCTGGCCAGGGGCCGCCCGCTGAACGTGCCCGAGTCGATCGCGCTGATCAGCGATGAGGTACTGGAGCTGGCCTGGGATGGCGCGAGCCTCGCCGATGTCATCGCCGGGGCGCGGTCCGTGCTCGGCCCGGCCGACGTCATGGACGGCGTGCGCGAGGCGGTCAGGCACCTGGAGATCGACGCGCTGTTCCCGAGCGGCACCGCGCTGGTCGCCGTCGACGACCCGATCGGCACGCCGACTGCCGCTCAGGCGGCCGCCGGGCCTGGGGCCGTGCTGGCATCCGGCGGCACCAGGACGCTGAACGCCGGCCGCCGTGCCGTCGACCTGGACGTCGAGAACACCGGCGCGGAGACCGTGTTCGTCTCCTCGCACTACCACTTTTTCGAATGCAACCCGGCGCTGGAGTTCGACCGGTCAGCCGCGCTCGGCATGCGGCTCGACATAGCGGCCGGCAGCGCGGTGCGCTGGCTGGTCGGCGAGCGCCGCCGGGTGCGCCTGGTCGAGCTGGGCGGCGCGGGCGTCGCGTACGGGTTCCGCGGGCTGGTGCAGGGCGCGGCCGGCCGTGCCGGGCCCGCAGCGGAGCCGGACGCCGCTGCCGGGCGGGCCGGGCCGGGCGCTGAGCAGCGCAGCAGCACCGCGCCGGAGGAGGGCGACCGTGGCTGAGATCGGCCGCGGCGAGTACGCCGGGCTCTACGGTCCGGCCGCCGGTGACCGGCTGCGGCTGGCCGACACCGGCCTGGTCGTGCGCATCGAGGCGGATGACACCAGCTACGGGGACGAGGTGCTCGGCGGCTGCGGGAAGACGCTGCGCGACGGCATGCTGGCCACCAGCAGGCCAGCCGCGGCCAGCAGGCTCGACATGCTGATCAGCAATGTCGTGCTCATCGACCCGGTGCTCGGCGTGCGCAAGACGAGCATTGGCATCAAGGACGGGCGGATCGCCGGGGTGGCCCGGGCCGGCAACCCGGACGTGGTCGACGACGTCACGCTGGTCATCGACTCGCACACGGCGCTGATCCCCGGCGAGGGGCTGATCGCGACGCCGGGGACGATCGACTCGCACGTGCACCTGTCCTCGCCCGCGCTGATCGACGTCGCGCTGTCGGCTGGCGTGACGACGCTGATCGGGATGGGCCTCGGCGGGGTCTGGGACGTCGGCGTCAACCCTGAGCGCAACCTCGCCCGGATGATCGACGCCTGGCGGGACGTGCCGCTGAACGTCGGCTTCCTGGCGCGCGGCAGCGCCAGTCATCCGGGGCTGCTGGAACGTGCGGCGCAGGCCGGGGCGGCCGGGTTCAAGGTGCACGAGGACTTCGGCGCCTACCCGGCGATCATCGACACCTGCCTGTCGGTCGCGCGGCAGGCTGACCTGCCGGTGGCCTTGCACACCGACACCCTGAACGAGGCCGGCCTGCTCGCCGACACGGTCGCCGCGATCGGCGGGCGGACCGTGCACGCCTACCACATCGAGGGCAGCGGCGGCGGGCATCCCCGGCTGCTGGAACTGGTCAGCGAGCCGGGCGTGATCGGCTCGTCGACCACGCCCACGATCGCGTTCGGCGTCAATACGCTCGCTGAGCTGATGCCGATGGCGATGACCGTGCACCGGATGAGCGGCCTGGTGGACTCCGACCTGGCGGTGACCCGCAGCCGGGTCAGGCAGGCGACCGTCGAGGCGGAGAACTTCCTGCACGACCTCGGCGCGATCCCGATCATGAACTCCGACTCGATGGGCATGGGCCGGATCGGGGAGCTGGTCCGGCGCGCCTGGCAGCTGGCGAGCCGGAGGCTGGCAGCGGGCGATGGTGACGCCGCCGGCGCCGGCCCGAAGGGCACGGGCAACAACAGGGAGAACGAGGAATCGGGGGCTGGCCCGGCGGACAACGAGCGAGTGCTGCGTTACCTGGCCAAGCTGACGATCAACCCGGCGCTGACCCACGGGCTGGCCGACCACGTCGGCTCGCTGGAGCCCGGCAAGCTCGCCGATGTGGTGCTGTGGCAGCCCGCGCTGTTCGGCGCCAAGCCTGAGCTGGTGGTCAAGGCGGGGTTCGTGGCGTGGGGGGCGAGCGGCGACGGCGCCGGGTCCACCCGGCTTGGGCAGCCGCGTGGCTACCGCTCGTTCTTCGGCGGCATGGGCGACGCGCCGGCCGCCCTCAGCGTCGTGTTCGCCTCGGCCGCTGCGCTGGCCGCCGGGCTGCCTGGCCGCCATCCGGGGCGGCAGTTCGCCGCGGTCAGCGGGGCCAGCACGGTCAGCCGGGCTGACCTGCGGCACAACCCTGCCGTGCCGCGGGTGCAGGTGCCGCTTGACGGCTCTGCGGTGCTGGTCGACGGCAGGGCGGTGCGGGTGGCGCCGGCCTCCAGGGTGCCGCTAGGCCAGCTTTATCACCTGGCCTAGGGTTTGTCGGCGGCCGTCAGTCCAGTGCGGCGAGCCTCCTTGCCGCCGCGGCGACCCGCTCGTCGGTGGCGGTCATGGCAACCCGGATATGCCGGGACCCGGACGGGCCGTAGAACTCGCCGGGAGCGATCAGGATGCCTGCCTCGGCCAGCTTGCGCACCGACTGCCAGCAGTCCAGGTCCGGGTGCGACGCCCACAGGTACAGCCCCGCCTCGGAGTGCGAGACCTGCCAGCCCGCCAGCTCAAGGGCCGGCCGCAGCGCCTCCCGCCTCGCGGCGTAACGTGCCCGCTGCGCCTCAGCGTGCGCGTCGTCGCTCAGCGCGGCGGTCATCGCCGCCTGGACCGGCGCCGGGACCATGAGACCCGCCTGCTTGCGCACGGCGAGCAGCGCGGCGACGAGGTCGGGGTCGCCGGTCACGAACCCGCACCGGTAGCCGGCCAGGCTTGACCGCTTCGACAGTGAGTGCACGGCGAGCAGCCCGGCGTGTGACCCGTCGCAGGCCGCCGGGTGCAGCACCGACAGCGGGCTCGCCTCGAAGCCCAGCGGCAGGTAGCACTCGTCGCTGGCGATCACCGCGCCTCGCTCGCGCGCCCAGCGGACGGTCTTGCGCAGGTGCTCGGGCGGCAGCACCTGGCCGGTCGGGTTCGACGGCGAGTTGATCCAGGCCATGCGGACGGGCCGGGGCCCGAGCGCGACCAGCGAGTCAGCGGCGATCCCGGTGGCGCCGGCCAGCCGCGCGCCGATGTCATAAGTCGGGTAGGCCAGCTGGGGGTAGGCGATCACGTCACCTGGCCCGCAGCCAAGCACTGTCGGCAGGCTCGAGATCAGCTCCTTGCTGCCGATCACCGGGAGCACGGCCTCCGGGCTGACACTGACCTCGTGGCAGCGCGCCAGCCAGCCAGCTGCTGCCTCGCGCAGCGCGGCGGTCCCGCCGGTCTGCGGGTAGCCAGGTGAGTCAGCCGCGTCAGCCAGCGCGGAGCGGATCAGCTCGGGAACCGGGTCAACCGGGGTGCCAACCGACAGGTCGACGATCCCGTCCGGGTGAGCGGCGGCTAGCGTCCTGGCCACCTTGAGCGCGTCCCACGGGAACGCGGGCAGCCGGGCGGCCAGCGTGCGCTCGGCAGCCGGCTGGCCTGGACCGCGCGGGCCAGCCGGCGCCACTGCCGGGCTGCTCAGTGCTCGGTCTCCTGTGGCGGCAGCGCTGCGACGATCGGGTGATCGGTGTTGAGCTTGCCCGTCTTGGAGGCACCGCCGGGCGAGCCGAGCTCGCTGAAGAAGTCGACGTTGACCCGGTAATAGTCCTTCCACTGGTCCGGCACGTCGTCCTCGTAGAAGATCGCCTCGACCGGGCAGACCGGTTCGCAAGCGCCGCAGTCCACGCACTCGTCGGGGTGGATATAGAGCATCCGCTCGCCCTCGTAGATGCAGTCGACCGGGCACTCTTCGATGCAAGCCCGGTCGAGCACATCGACGCAGGGCTGCGCGATGATGTAGGTCACGTCGCAACTCCTCTTCCGTGCGCCCTAGGCGCGCCTGCTCGCGGCACAAGCCCAAGTATCGCGGATCGCACTCGCGCCGCGTGCCGCGGCGGGCCGGCAGCGCTCGCCAGCCAGGCCGCGGGATGGCAGGTTATCAGCCAGCAGCAGACGGCCAAGCTGAACCAGGCAGCAGGCGGCGTGAGCTCACCCGGTGCTCAGCCGACCACGACCGTGCCCGGCGGGGCAGGCGCGTGGTGCTGAGAGTCCTGCCTGACCCAGCCCTGTGTCCCGTGCGCTGCTGTCCACTGATAACCCAGGTAGCGGACCTCGCGGATGCCGTAGACGCCAGCATGCGACACCAGCCAGGCGGCCAGCGCCCAGCCGTCGCTGCCGTTCGCGCTGACCCGCATCGTGGGATCGGCCGCGCTGCGCACCGTCACCGGCCCGAAGGCCTTGGTCAGCTGCCGCGCGGCCGCCGCCAGCTGGATCTTGGCGTCCGCACCGTCGAACCAGCACCAGACCGCGCGCGGCGCGCTCCCGGTGAACGCGCTGGTCAGCGCCGAGGCAAGCTGGGTGTACTGCCGGTATGCCTGGCCGTCGGCGCTGCGCTGCACCGCCTGCGCCGCCTTGTAAACCGGGATCCGCTGGTAGGAGGGCACGCTGACCAGCGCCGCGAAGAACTTGGTGGTCGCGTACACCGGGTCTTCCAGCTGCCTGGTGGTGCCCCAGCCCTCCGACGGCCGCTGCTGGAAGACCCCGACCGAGTCAAGGTCCCCATAGTCAAGGTTGCGCAGCTTGGACTCCTGCAGCGCGGTGGCATAGGCGACGGTCACCGCGTGCCTCGGCATGGACTGATGCCGTGCCACCCCGGCGATGGTCGCGGCGATGCGGGCCTGGCCGGTGCCCAGCGACAGCACCTCGCCGCCCGCTTGCGCCTTGCAGAAACTGCCGCTGGGCAGCAGTGGTGACGACCCGTTCTGGATTGCCGCGTATGAGCCGACACCCGCGACGATGAGGGCAAGCACCGCCGCGCCGGTCAGCGTGCGGCGCCGGCTTGATGTCGGCACGTATCAGAAGTTACCCGCTGCCAGCCGCGGACGGGGCCAGGACGAGCGGCGGCCGGCTCGCCGGACGCCGGCCGCGGCACGCGGCCGGCCGTCAGCCAGCCCGGCCGGCAGATGACAGGATAGCGCCCGGCAGGCACGCTGGACCGGGGCTGCCGGGCAGCTCAGGCGAGTCCGCGCACGGTTCTGGCCGGCGGCCGCAGGCCGGCGATCGCCCCGGCCATCGCGAGCGCCCGGCTGACCTGAAGCGGATGCCTCGTCCGCACCACGGCCGCGCCCAGCCAGCCGCTCAGCGCCGCCACGGCGACCACTGCAGCGAGGCCCGGCTGGCCGTCGTGGCTGCCGGGCTCGGCTGCATCCGCCAGCCCGGCAGCCTCGGCAAGCGCTGCGGCCTGGTCGGCGTCGACCAGCGGCAGCCATCCGTGGCCAGCTGCCGAGGCGATGCCGTGCGGCAGCACCCGCACGACCAGCCGGCCGGCCGGCAGCCCGGCAGCCGCTGCCTGCGCCGCGCCGTCGCAGATCAGTCGCGCCCCGGTAGCCAGGGCGAGGGCCGGACGATGGACCACATCGGCAGCCGCTGACTGGCCGCAGACCAGCACACCGGGATGGCGCCGGCGCAGCCGGGCGATCGCCTGCGGCTCACCGGCCCCGAATCCGTCCAGCTCGATGGCGCCGGCGCCCGCCTTAATGGCGGCGCAGGCGCCGCCGACGCTGCCAGTCACGGCCAGCAGCACCGGGCCCGGGCCTGGTGCTGTCGCAACGCCAGGTGCCGTCTCGGCGGCCGCCTCCGTCCCGGCCAGCGCCATCAGGGCCGGCCCTGCCTGGTGCGGCGAGGCCGGGGACGCTTGCGGCCTTGGCGTCGTCATGGGCACGAGCATGGCACGATGCTTATTGTGTCCGTGGTGCTGCTGCTCGCCGCCGCCGCGATCCTGGTCGGCGTGGTCGCTGCTGCCCTCGGCCGAGGCGGCGAGCTTGGTCATTTCGCCGCCGACAGCTCGGCCCCGGACGACCGCCAGCTGAGCCCGGCTGACATCGCGCTGAGCCGGCCGCCGCCCGCCCTGTTCGGTTACAGCCAGCGGATCACCGACGAGCTACTCGGCGCTGCGGCCCGGACCGTCGCCGAGCGGGACATGGAGATCGCCAGGCTCCGGCGCCAGCTCGCCGAGCTGCGCGGGCAGGCCGGGGAGCAGGCCGCGGCCAGCCCGCCGCCTGGCTCGGCTCCGGTTACCGGGCCGCCGTGGCAGTTCGGCCTGTCAGCAGGCCGCCAGGCCCCGTCGCCGGACCAGGGCGACCCGGCCGGGCCGCCCGCCGCGCAGCAGCCGATGGCGGGACGGCAGGCCGCACTGCGCCGCTCGCTGCCCAGCCGCCGGGCTGCGGCGGCCGAGAGCGGAGCGTCACGGCCCGGCCGGCCGGCGGCCGACAACCCGGTCGACATCTGGCGGCCGCGCAGCCGGACACCCGATGAGTGAGGCACCGGCCGGCTCGCGCGGCGCGGTCGCGGGGCCCGACGGCAGGCTGCGCTGCCCGTGGAGCCTCAGCAGCACGAGCCAGCAGACCGCGGACCTCTACCTCGCGTATCACGACGAGGAATGGGGCAGGCCGGTGCGGGACGACGCCGGCCTGTTCGAGCGGCTGTGCCTGGAGGCGTTCCAGTCCGGGCTGTCCTGGCTGACGATCCTGCGCAAGCGGCAGAACTTCCGCGCTGCCTTCAGCGGCTTTGACATCGCGGCCGTGGCCAGCTTCGGGCCGGACGACGTGGCGCGGCTGCTCGCCGACCCCGGCATCGTCCGCAATCGCGCGAAGATCCTGGCGGCCATCGGCAACGCGAAGGCCGCGCTCAGCATCCCCGGCGGCCTCGCTGCCCTTGTCTGGCGATTCAGCACCGAGCCGGCTGCCGTGCCCGTCACCCTGGCCGACGTCCCTTCCTCGACGCCGCAGTCGAAGGCGCTGTCGGCCGAGCTGCGCCGGCACGGATTCGTCTTCACCGGCCCGGTGACCGCCTACGCGACGATGCAAGCCTGCGGGGTCGTGGACGATCACCTGGCCGGATGCTTCCGCCGGGCAGCGCTGGCCGGCTGATCAGCCGGCGCCGGACCCGGCCCGCCGGCAAGGCTGGCGTGGCCGCCTGGCCTGTGCGGCAAGCGGACACCCAGAAGCGCACGGCGCGGCTGACGTGCGGGTTCCGGACGGCGCTGATGATCACGGCGTGTCGGGTCAGCCAGTTGCGTGACAGGGCCATCGCGGCGTGCCAGTCTGGCCCGCATCCTGCACGCTGCCGGGGCAATCCGCCCGCATCGCGGTGTCGGCGTGCTGATCGCCCCGGCCATGGCCGGCGCGCGTCGGGAGCGGCAGGCCTGTCTGTGCCGAGCCTTTGCCCTGGCCATTCCCGGTCGGCTTGGCCGGCGGCCAGCGGCCATTCAGAATGCGGTTCTGCCCGGCTCGTGCCTGGCGTCAGGTATGACAAACTAGAGCAAACAATTCGTGGGAGGCACGATGTCCAAGCCTGAGAGCGGTGCCCAGGGCATGGCAGATCAGGTGCCGCCGGGGGTAGACGCGACCAGGCCGAGCCCGGCGCGGATCTACGACTTCATGCTGGGCGGCACGAACAACTTCGCGGTGGACAGGGACGCGCTCGCGCGGGCGATCGTCCTGGTGCCCGAGCTCCACGACATCGCGTGGGCAAACCGCGGTTTTCATCAGCGGTCGGCCCGCTGGATCGCCGAGCAGGGGGTGCGCCAGTTCATCGACCTGGGCTCCGGGCTGCCGACGCTGGGAAACACCCACGAGGTGGTCTACGGGGTGGCTGCCGATGCCCGGGTGGTGTACGTAGATGTCGACCCCATGGTGGCCGTGCACTCAAAGGAACTGCTCGCTGGCGATGGCAGGAGCGCCGTGGTAACCGCCGACCTGCGAGACCCAGACGGCGTTCTCGGCGACCCGGTGGTGGCCTCGCTGATCGACTTCGCCGAGCCGGTGGGCCTGCTGATGACGGCGGTGCTGCATTTCGTCGCAGACGGCTCTGATCCGTGGCGACTGGTGGCCAGGTACATGGCCGCGCTCGCGCCGGGCAGCTACCTGGCACTGTCGCATGCGACGGCCGACAAGCTCCCGCCGGCCGCGGCGCAGAGCGCCAGGGACACCTATGCGAACGCGACCGAGCAGATGCACCTGCGCCCCAGGGCCGAGGTGGAGCGGCTGTTCGCAGGGCTTGAGCTTGTACCGCCCTACCAGGGTGCCGAGCCTGGCCTGGTGCACGTCGGGCTGTGGGGCTGTGACGACCCCGAGCTCGCCGACAGCGACGGGTCGCGGTGGGAGTACGCCGCCGTCGCCAGGCGCCCGTGATGCCCGCGCGCCAGCAGGCCAGCCGGGCAGCGGTCTCCCGCCGGCCCTGAGGCCGTTCCGGCCGCAGCCTGAAGCCGCGGTGCGAGAATGGCCAGCAGCCAATCCCCGGGTCGTTTACGTGGACATCGACCCGATGGTCCTGGCATACGCTGGCGAGCTGCTGGCCGATGACGGAACGACAGCCGTCGTCATCGCTGAGCGGTTCTTCGCCGGGCTCGACATCGTGCCTGCCTTCGATGGCGCGGCGCCGGGTCTCAGCCACCCGGGCGGCTGGGGAGCCGATGACCCGGACCGGGCAGACAGCGATGGCTCACGGTGGCATTTCCGCGCCGTGGCCAGGCGTCCGTGACAGTCGCCAGCCCGGACGATCATGACGACAAGGCAAGTCGGTCCGGCTGAGGTCGTCCGGCGCCGTTGCTGACCATTCGGATGGCGCTGCCGGGTGCGCGGTGAGTGCCAGGTGGGGGTTCTGCGGCGTCGCGCGGCTTAGGTGAAGAAGCCGAAGGATCTTCGCGAAGCACCCGGAACATGCCAGACTCAGACAAGAACCTCTAGCTGGAGGGCCAGCAGATGAGCGGCAAGCCGACTGTCGAGAGCCTCGGGCTTGACCCGCAGGCGCTGATCTGGCAGCGGTCAGGACCCGAGCACGGCGGCTTCGAGCTGGCCTTCGTGCCCGGCCGGCCAGGCGGCCAGACCGAATGGGTGCTGATCAGGCTGACGGGCGACGACGCAGGCCGGATCCTGGTCTACGACCGTAATGAGTGGGAGTGCTTCCTCGATGGCGCCCGGCACGGTGAGTTCGACGACGCCGCGCTGCCGCGCTCGCCGGCCGGCCGGTAGCGCCGTCGCCCGGAAGGGCGGCACGATTGGCGGGGCAAGATCGACGGTTCTGCCCCTGCACATAACGATTGAGGATTATCTTTGTGATTCACAACTTAGGTATGGATATGCTAAAGGTCACGGATTGGCAAGGAGGTGACTCCCGATGAGCGATGACGGGTATGGCGCCACGTTCGCCAAGTACCGGCTGTCCGCGCGGCTGACCGAGCTGCGCCGGGAGACCCACCACACCGCCAACCACGTCTGCGACATGCTCAACTGGGGCCGCGGCAAGGTGGGCCGCTTCGAGGCGAACCAGTGGAAGCGGCCGGAGATGAGCGACATCCGCGACCTGCTGCGCATCTATAACGTCGACGGCGCGCACCGGGACGAGCTGGAGGACCTGGCGGTCAGGTCGCGGGTCAGGCCCTGGTGGCGCGACTACACCGACATCTTCGAGAACGAGTTTCCCGGCTTTGAGAATGACGCCGTCCGGATCCGCGTGTTCATGCCGCTGGTCCTGCCCGGCCTGCTGCAGACCATGGACTACACCGAAGCGCTGCTGCGCGCCGGGTCCAGGTCGCCAGCCTGGCGGCGGCGCGCTCTCGATGCCAGGCAGCGCCGGCAGGAAGTGCTCGACCGTACCGACGGCACCGCGCCCAGGCTGATCGCCGTCATCACCGAGGCGTCGCTGATGTACCGGTGGGGGACCAGGCTGGACCGGCGCGAGCAGGTTGAGCACCTGATCCAGGCGAGCAGGCGGCCGAATGTGGAGCTGCGCATTCAGCGGTTCGCTGACGGGCCGCCCACCGGCATGCACTCGATGGTCAACATATTCGACATGCCAGGCATCGAGCTAAGCATGGTCTATCTGGAGACGGACTACGCCATCGAGGAGGTGACCAGCCCGGACTCCATTACTTCCTATATTCAGTCGTTCGCCCGCGCTAGCGAGGCGTCGCTGGAACCGAGCGATACCACGTCATATCTCATACAACTCGCTGAGCAACTGGAGTAACAATGACTGACCTGTCTCGGGCAATCTGGCGTAAGGCTAGCCTCAGCTCCCAGAACGGCGGCTGCGTGGAGATCGCGGCCAACCTCGATGATGTCGTCGCGGTCAGGGACAGCAAACGTCCCGAAGGCGGCGCACACGTGACGACCAGGGAAGCCTTCGCCACCCTGCTAGCCGACGTGAAGAACGGCCGGTACGACATCTAGCAGCATGAAATCCCGGGCATCGCTCGCCGTACGCCGCCGTGGCATCGCAGTGCCACCGGCCGGCCTGCGCGGGCGGCCTGACAGTAGTGAGAATCCCCCCAGGCGGTCTCCCGGGGGGCTTCTCACTACTAGTGCCTGTCTCGAGGCGTCGGCGCTGGCGTGCGGCCAGCGCCGGAGTCTCACAGTAGCCGGGTTATCTGGTGACTGGCGAGCCCCGCACGCCGGTAATCCGCCGTTCGAATGCTGCTGGCTGATCCATTGCGTGATTGCGCTGCGTAATTGTTTGTGGTCAATCGCGCTAAGGTCATTGCATTCGGGGTAAATGACTCATAATCTGTGTTTCACAGATCATGTACTCGGGAAGGCGGACGAGGATGTTACCGTCGCCTGCCGACAACGGGCAGGGCCGCCGCGGCTTGCCCGGCGAGCAGCGCGAAGCGCTCGGCGGGCACGACGCAGCCGGCGGGATGCTGGCGGCGCCGCTGGCCGAGTCCCTGGCTGTCATTCCCGGTCCGCCTGTCGGCCTGCTGCAGGCGAGCGTCAAGGCGGGCGGCTGCTTTGCCCGCCCGCTGCCGCTTGACCTGACTTGTGCCGCCGTCGCGCGTTCCTGCTTCCGCGACGCGGTGGAGGAGCTTGAGCTGCCGGCCGATCTCGTGCACGACGGTGTCACGATGGCCAGCGAGCTGGCAGCTAACACGCTGAACGCGCAGGGCAACGTGGAGTTCAGCGGAGACCGAGAGCGCCCGGTGAGCGGGCTGCCCGAGTTCTGGCTCTACCTGCGCGGCCGCGCGGCCAAAAGCGAGCTGGTCTGCAAGATTTTCGATTCCGAGCCTGGCTGGCATGGCGGCGGGCAGCCCTCGACCGGCATCGAGAAGGCACCGCCGGAGGCGGTGAGCGGGCGCGGGCTGCAAGTGGTCGCCGGCCTGTCAGCAGGTCAGTGGGGTCACCACCTGACCAGGGGCCGGCTGGGCAGCTGGAAGGTGTCGGGCAAGGCGGTCTGGTTCGCGCTGCGGGTGCCGCCGAGCACGCCTGCCGCGCATGGCCGCCCGCAGCTTGACCAGCGGCAGTCAGCCAACGAGCTGGAGGCGATGCTCGCCGACCGTGGCCTGGGCGGCAGCCTGGTGCGGACCAGCGAGCCAGGCGGCGCCATGACCGTGCTGTCGGTGAGCCGCCACCTCACCGTGTGGAACTACGGCGACACGGCGTCCTGGCGGACGCCCGACGGCAGCTACGTCCGGTGCCAGCTGTCTGACCTGGTGGACGTCGCCGAGCAGATCGTGTGCGCGCACGAGGACCTGGCCGCGATCAGCAGCCAGGTGTCCGTTGGCGCCTGAGCCATCCGTCCGCGCTGGTCAGCCGCCGTCGGCTACCTGCCCTCGAAGACCGGCTGTTCCTTGCGCAGGAACGCGCTGGTCGCGCCCCGGTGGTCGGCAGTCTGGCCGAGCCGCTCCTGCAGCTCAGCCTCGTGCTCGAGGGCATCGGGCAGGCTGCTCGAAGCGGCGTACAGCAGACTCTCCTTGATCGCTGCGTAGGCAGCGGTCGGCCCGGCGGCGAGCCTGGCCGCCAGCGCCAGGGCAGCGCCCGGCAGTTCCTCGTCCTCCACCACGGAGGTCAGCAGCCCCAGGCTGAGTGCGCGCTCGGCCGGCACCGGCTCAGCCAGCATCAGCAGCTCCGCCGCCGCGGCGGGCCCGGCGAGCCGCTGCAGTGTCCACGAGGCGCCCGAGTCAGCGCCGAGCCCGACCCGGGCGAACGCCATCATGAAGCTCGCGCGCCGCGCAGCGATCCGGAAGTCGCAGGCGAAGGCCAGCGAGGCACCAGCGCCGGCGGCAGTGCCGGGCAGCGCGGCGACGACGGGCTTCGGCATCGTCATGATGGCCGAGATGATCGGGTTGTAGTGCCGCCGGACAGTGTCGCCGAGGCTGCCGCCGGCTTCGAGCGCGTCGGCGTGCTCGCGCAGGTCCTGGCCGGCGCAGAAGGCCTGCCCGGCCCCGGTGAGGACCACGGCGCGCACCGACGCGTCCGCCCCGCACCTGGTCATGGCGTCCAGCAGGCCGTCCTTGGTCTCCTCGGTCAGGGCGTTCCTGGCGGCCGGGCGGTTCAGGGTGATGGTGGCGATGGCGCCGTCCAGCTCGCACAGCACACTGTCGGTCACTGGCCTCTCCTCATAGTGTGGCTGGCCGGGCCGCGCCGCCCGGCCGAAGGCAACAGTCCACGAACCGGGCTGCCGCTGGCAAGAGCCTGGCGGCCTCGGTGTCGAACAGCTCCGCCGCCTCGGTGCCCGCCCAGCCGTCGGGGAGCAGCTCGGCCGGCAGGGCGGGGTCACGGAACAGGAACTTGCGCCACTCGTGCACCAGCGCGCTGCGCACCGCGAACAGATCCTCGTCGGCGCCCCCGTGCGCGGCCGGGGCGACCAGGTCAGCGGCGGTCGCCATCCAGCGCCGGTAAGCATGCGCGAGGCCATCGAGATCCCAGGCCCTGGCCGCCAGGCCGCGCGGGTCCCCGTCGTAGCTGGCGGCGAAGCGCTCAGCGCGCACGTGCTCAGCCTCCAGCAGGCTCTCCAGCTCTACCGACGGCCGCGGGCTGATCCAGGTGGTCTCGTCGATCGGCGCGTAGCCGAGGTAGGCAAGAGCGGCCCTGAGCCGGTCCCGGCGATTGCGCTCGCGCACCCGCTCGACCACCACGACGTGCCAGCGGCCGTCCCAGGCCGGCGCGCCGTGCCGGTAGATCCGCTCCGCTGCCTCGTCCAGCCGGCGCACCGCGCGCGGGGTCAGCTCGTACCCGGCCCCGCCTGGCAGCCGGACCGCCGACAGCCAGCCCTGCCTGACCATCCGGGAGACCGCGGTGCGTACGGCCGGCGCGGTGATGCCGAGGGGGGCGAGCAGCCGGACGAGCGCTGCCACCGGCGCCCGCGCGCCGCGGGGTCGCAAGTGGTCCCCGTAAAGGTCGAATAGTGCCGATCGAGCGTCCACGTACCCAGTCTCACCCTGCGGCCGCGCCAGCGCGACGAACGCTGATCGTTACCCCGGACGGGCAGGACTGAAGGATAATAGAGATACAGATCATGATGGTTGTGGCTGGCCGGTCCCTCGGGCGCCGGTGCACCGGTGCCGTAGGTCTCGGCGAGGCCGACCGCGGCCCCCAGGGCATGGAAGGGGATGAGATGGCGGCGATGAAGCCGCGGACGGGCGACGGTCCGCTTGAGGTCACCAAGGAAGGCCGTGGCATCGTCATGCGGGTGCCGCTCGAGGGCGGCGGACGACTGGTAGTCGAGCTGTCACCGGACGAGGCGGTGTCGCTTGGCGACGCGCTGAAGTCTGCCGTCGGCTGACGCCCGCCGGACGAGATGCCCCTCACCGCTGACGTCACGATCACCGCAGGCGCCGGGCCGAGCCCGGCCGGTGCCTGCCTCTCAGCCATGGCGGCTGGCACGGCCCCGGTGGCCGGCCTGGTGGCCGTGCCGGTCACGGCTGGCGGCCAGCCGCCCGCTGACCCTGGCCTTGATTCCTTCCTTGGCGTCACCGCCGCGGAGCTGGCCGCCGCCTACCAGCTCACCGGGAAGCCGGGAGAGATAGCCCAGACCATGGCCAGGGTCGGCCAGGCGCCCGTCAGGATCGTATTCCTTGGCGTCGGTGACCAGTCCGCGCGGGCGCTGCGCCGGGCGGGCGCAGAGCTTGGCCGGCTGGTGACCGGCGTCAGCGAGTCCGCTGCCGCGGTCGCGACCGCCGTGGCCGCCGGCACGGCCGAGCAGGTGGAGGCCTTCGCCGAGGGTGTGCTGCTCGGCTCCTACGCCTTCTCGCTGAAGACTGGCCCGGCCGGCCGGCGAGACCTGTCCAGCCTGAACGGCGGGCCAGCCGCTCAGGTCAGCCTGCTGGCCAGCGAGGACCAGCAGGCCGCGCTCAGCCGCGCCCAGGCGATCTGCGCCGCGGTCGCGCTGACCAGGGACCTGGCGAACACCCCGTCAGCGGTCAAGAGCCCGCAGTGGCTCGCCGAGCAGGCGGTCAGCGTCACCGCCGGCCAGGGCGTCCGCAGCCGGGTCGTGGCTGGCGGCGAGCTGACCGAGGGCGGCTTCGGCGGGATCCTCGCGGTCGGCTCCGGCTCGGCCCGCTCGCCTGCCCTGATCGAGCTCAGCTACGACCCGCCCGGCGCGGCCGGTCACACCGTGCTCGTCGGCAAGGGCATCACCTTCGACAGCGGCGGCCTGTCGCTCAAGCCCAACGACAGCATGAAGCTCATGAAGACCGACATGGCAGGCGGCGCGGTGGTGATAGCCGTGCTCTCGGCGCTGCAGCGGCTGGGCGTGACGCACCGGGTCACCGGCCTGATAGCGGCTGCCGAGAACCTGCCGTCCGGATCCGCCTACCGGCCATCAGATGTGATCACCCAGTTCGGCGGGCGAACCGTCGAGGTGCTCAACACCGACGCCGAGGGCAGGCTGGTGCTGGCCGACGCCCTGGCCTACGCGGACGCCGAGCTCGGCCCCGACCAGCTCATCGACATCGCGACGCTGACCGGAGCGGCGCGGACCGCGCTGGGATCCTCGCACGCCGCGCTGTACTCCACCAGTGACGCGCTGGCCGCAGCGCTCCTGGTTGCCGGGGAGTCAAGCGGTGACCGGCTCTGGCGGATGCCGCTGGAGCAGGATTACGCGGCGTCGCTGGAGTCACCGGTGGCCGACCTGGCGCACGTGGCCCGCGACGGCTCGCCCGCCGGCTCGATCATCGCCGCGCTGTTCCTGCGTGAGTTCACCGGGCAGCGCGACTGGGCGCACCTGGATATCGCGGGCGCGGGCCGGGCCACAGCGGACGACGGCGAGCTGTCCAGGGGTGCCACCGGCTTCGGTACCCGGCTGCTGCTGCGCTGGCTGGCCGCCGGGGCCGGCTGACTCGACTCAGCCCTCGCGCCGCACCGCGGCGAGCAGCCCGGTCCCCACCGGCAGCAGCAGCGGCACCAGCCGTCCGTCGGTGCGCACCTGCTCGCGCAGCTCGCTGATTTCGGCGGTGTCCCAGTCGCGAGGTACCGGGTCGCCGAGCAGGGAGTCCATTGCCCGGCTGACCGGCAGCGCGCCCTCGAAGGCGACGATTCCGCCTGGCCGCAGCAGCCGCATGGCGGCCGTCAGGTAGTCGGCGAACTCGCGCGGGTCAGCGTCGCAGAACACCAGGTCGTAAGCACCGTCAGCGAGCCGCGGAAGCACCTCAAGCGCGCGGCCGCTGATCAGCCGGTAGCGGCCGGCCGCGAAGCCGGCCGCGACGAAACTGAGGCGCGCCAGCCGCTGGTACTCCGGCTCGACGTCGACGCTGGTCAGGACGCCGCCAGCGCGCATGCCGCGAAGCAGCCAGATGCCCGATGTGCCGCAGCCGGTGCCGATCTCGACGACCGAGCGTGCCGCTGCCGCGGCGGCGATGAACCGCAGCGTGGCCCCGGTCGCCGGGCTGACCGGCTCCGTGCCGCCCACCTCGGCAGCGTGCCGGCGGGCAGCCTGCAGCGTCTCGTCCTCGGGCAGGAACTCGTCCACGTAGGCGAGCGTCCGGTCTGCGCTCCCGATGGCTTCCTCCCCCTGCCTGATGTGCCTGCTCGCGTCGCCCGGGTCGCGGCGCGTAATCGGGCTCCGGGCGGCAGCCTAGCGTCGTGGCTGCGGCGGGAACCAGCGGTCCCGCCTCGGACGTTTGACCTGATGCGGTGCCGGGGGAGCAGCTGGCGGAAGTCTTCCGGTCATGATGGTGTTGCACGTTACAGGAGTCTTTCCAGCTTGGCCGAGCAGAAGGGGACAGTCGTGGAGCAGGCCGTGTCCGTCGAGGCCCCATCCGCTGACTGGGTGCCGCCCAGCTGGGAGGACGTGGTCAGGGAGCACTCGGCGAGGGTGTACCGGCTCGCTTACCGGCTCACCGGAAACAGCTACGACGCCGAGGACCTCACCCAGGAGGTCTTCGTGCGCGTGTTCAGGTCGCTGGCCACTTACACGCCGGGGACCTTCGAGGGCTGGCTGCACCGCATCACCACGAACCTGTTCCTGGACATGGCGCGGCGTAAGCAGCGCATCAGGTTCGAGGGCCTTGGCGAGGAGAGCGAGGCGCGGCTCGGTGGCGCCGAGCCGACGCCAGCCGAGGCGTTTGACGACCGGCACCTGGATTCCGACATCCAGGACGCGCTCCGTGCGCTGGCCCCGGAGTACCGCGCCGCGGTGATCCTCTGCGACATCGAGGGCCTTTCGTATGAGGAGATCGCCGCCACGCTCGGCATCAAGCTCGGCACCGTGCGCAGCAGGATCCACCGCGGCCGCGCGCAGCTGCGCGCGGCGCTCGAGCACCGGCGGCCGCGCCAGGCCACCCGGCGCGCCGTCATTCCCACCCCGCGTCCGGGTACGGACGCCGTGCTACCGCAGGGAGGCGCGGCATGAATCATCTTGGCCAGCGCCTGTCGGCGCTGATCGACGGCGAGCTTGACACTGCTGAGCGGGAACGGGTGATCATGCACCTGGCCCGGTGCGGCGCGTGCCGGGACGAGGCGGCCGCACTGCGCACGCTGAAGCAGCGGATGAACGCGCTGGGCGAGACGGCCGCCGACGCGGCCCTGACCGGCCGGCTAATGCAGCTTGCGAGGCCGGAGGACCTGTTCCGTGCGCCGCGCGTGCCAGGCGGGCCGGTGCCCTGGCCCGACCTGGATGGCGCGGCCAGCACGGCCGGCTGGGCGGGCCGTGACCTCAAGCCGGCCTGGTTCCTGGCTGCCGGGGCCTTCGGCGTATCACTGGCCGGCCTGGCCGCCGCGGCATTCGTGGCTGGCGGCACCGGGCAGGCACCAGCGCCGCGGGTCACCCCGGCGGTCTACAGCTACCTGACGCAGCACGACATCGACAGCGGCATCGTGCCTGCCCAGCAGCAGAGCACCAAGCAGAGCCGCAGTTCTCGTCCCGCCCGGCCGGTCATGAGCCCGGCTCTGCATGCACCGTGAGCCCGCAGCTCCACCCTTCCTGGCGGATCGTGAGCATGGCGATCCTGCTTGGCCTGCTCGGCTCGTGCGCGGCTGTCTTCGCGCTCGCTGACTCACCGGCGACCGCAACCAGGGGGCGCGGCGCCGGGCTGGCGGCCAGCCGGGCCAGCCAGCGGCCGCGGCTGCCCAGGCCGGCCGGCGCCGCGGCGGCTCGCAGTGAGCGGGCGGGGCGCCGGCTGCTGCGCCAGGCAGCCGCCGCGTGCCAGCAGATTGCGTACGGCGGCACGCAGGATGTGCTCTGGCGCGAGCCGGGCGGGCAGAGCGGTGCCTCAATCGTCCAGGTATGGCACCGGCAGGGCACCGGGATCCTGGCCGGCTCGGCCGGCGCCGCGGCGTTGCCCGGCGAGCAGCTGCCGTCAGGCGCCGTGCTGCAGGGCACGGCGCTGGAGGGCACCCGAGGCGGGATCCTGGCGGTGTCCGCCGGCCAGCTCGCCCTGATGCTGACGAACTATCAGGTCAGGTACGCCGGCCGCAGCTCGGCCGATGGCAGGCCCGCCCGGCTGGTGCAGCTACTGCAGCCCGACGGCAGCCTGGCCGCACGGTACTGGCTCGACCGCAGCACCAAGCTGCCGCTGCGCCGCCAGGTCTTCGCGGCTGGCTCAGGACTGATCAGCGACGAGGCCTTCATAGAGCTGAGGATCGGCAGCCGCGGCGTGGGCAGCATGCCAGCGTCGCAGGCCCGGCCATGGACCGGCCAGCTGGACGCGGCCGGGCTTGCCTCCTTGCGCGGCCGCGGCTGGCCGGTCCCGGCCAGCATGCCGGGAAACCTGGAGCTGCTGCGGGCCAGCACCTCCGCGGCCGGCCGGCCGGGCCAGGTACTCGACCTGTCGTATTCCGACGGCTTGTCAGAGGTCTCCGTGTTCGTCCAGCGCGGCGAGCTGGCAGGGCAGCTGCCAGGCTGGCACCGGGTCGCGGTCGGCGGGCAGAGCGTGCTGGCGAGCAGCCAGGACAGCCAGTGCCTGGCCTGGTCGGCGGGCGGTTTTGCCTACACCGTGATTGCCGACGCGCCAGCGGCGACGGTCGGCCAGGTCGTGGCTGCGCTGCCGCATCAGGACCGGCCAGGGCTCTGGGCGCGGATGGCCCGCGGGCTGCGGCGGCTGGCGTCCTGGGCGAACCCGTTCGGCTGAGCACGGCTACTCACCTCCGGTAACGGGCAGATAACAAGCGGTGATGACTCACCGCCACGCCCGCTGCGAGGAGGGACATGGAATCCGAGGCACGAGGCACGCCGGGCTCGCTGGCAGATCAGGGGCACTCCGGCGGCCCGCCCGGATCCGGCGAATCCACGCCGGGTGAGGACGGCGGCAGCGCCGGCGGGACGGGGACTGATGTTCCCGGCCCTGCCGTTAGCGGCGTGCCTGGACCTTCCCGGCCCGCCGACCCGCCAGGTCCCGGCACCGCTGGCGCATCCGCGACGCTCGGCCGCGCCGGGGCGGCTGGCCTGCACCTCCCGCCCGGCCTGCACCTGCCGTCCGGCCGCTGCGCCGCGCCGGGGCTGGCCGGTCCGGCGCCGGCCGCCAGCCGCTGGCCGCCAGGCCGGCTCATCGCGGTCCTGGTGGCAGTGGCGCTGGCCGGCGGGCTGGCTGGCGGCGTAGCCGGCCGGTACCTGGGCGGCAGGCCAGCCGCGGCGCAGGTCCTGCAGCCGGGTTACAGCCTCGGTGCCGCCGGGCCCGCGGTGACCTACCGGCCGCCGTCGTCGCTGGCCGGCGTGGTGGCCAGGGTGCTGCCCAGCGTCGTCATGATCAAGGTGAACGGCACCCAGGGCACCGGGTCCGGCTTTGTGATCAGCGGCGGTTACATCGTCACCGACAACCACGTCGTGACGCTCAACGGCCAGCAGCCGCACGCGCGGCTGGAGGTGATCTTCGCCGGCGGCCGTCACACCGGCGCCCGGCTGGTCGGGCGCGATCCGTACTCAGACGTCGCGGTGCTTCGCCCCGACAGCGACAGCGGGTTGCGACCGCTGCAGCTTGGCAACTCCGACAGCGCCCAGGTGGGCGATCCGGTTATCGCCATAGGCTCGCCGCTCGGCCTGGCCGGGACGGTGACCAGCGGCATCATCAGCGCCCTCGACCGCCCGGTCCAGCCGACCGCCAGCGCTGGCACTACTCCGCTGCTGTTCTATGACGCGATCCAGACAGACGCGCCGATCAATCCTGGCAACTCAGGCGGCCCGCTGGTCAACGAACAGGGCCAGGTCATCGGCGTCAACTCGTCCATCGACACGCTGAGCGCCAACCCGGTCGCCGGGTCAACCGGCGGCAGCATCGGCCTGGGCTTCGCGATCCCGGTCAACCGGGTCAGGGTCGTGGCTACGGAGCTGATCAGGACCGGGCATGCGGCGCACGCCGTCCTCGGAGCCTTGATCAACGGGCATTACCCTGGTCCCGGCGCGCAGATCGTCAGCTCGGACCGGGCCGGGCAGCCTGCCATCACCAGCGGCGGCCCGGCCGCGCTGGCCGGACTGCGACCCGGCGACGTGATCACCTCCTTCGCCGGGCTGCCGACCGGCACAGCCGCCGCGCTGCTCGCCGCCGTCAGGTCGCAGCAGCCGGGCAGCCGGGTCAGGGTGACCTTCGTGCGAGGTCACCAGACCCGCACGACCCTGGTGACGCTCGGCTCTGCCACTTCCTGATCAGTTTCCGGCCGGACAGCGACTCGCGTCGGCTGCTGGCAGCCGCGCGACGGGGATTCAGGCGGGCGCGGCGGCGGGTTACCCTTGGAACCGGCGGGACCGCAGCCGCACCCGAGTAGACGCTGGAGCGCCACGTGTTCGATCTTTCCTTCCTGAAGATCCTGGTGCTCGGCGTGCTCGCGCTGGTGATCTTCGGCCCGGATCAGCTGCCCAAGATGGCCGCGCAGGCCGGGCGGGCACTACGCGACCTGCGCCGCCTGGCCGACTCGGCCAGGGCGGACTTGCAGGACGGGCTCGGCCCGGAGTTCCGCGACTTCGACATCAATGACCTCAACCCGCGCAGCTTCGTCCGCAAGCACCTGCTGGATGACCTCGACGAGGACCGGCAGCCGCAGGTCAGCCGGGCGGTGCCAGAGTCACCGGTGGGTGTTCCGCTGACATCCGGCGACGCCCCGCCCTACGACGCCGAGGCGACCTGACCCGCAGGCTCCAGGCGCGGCCGTGCGCTGTCGCCCGGCCGCCCGCCGGCTGCGGAATGCGATACTGGCCCGGTGCCGGAGCCCTTCGCGGCCCGCTTTGCCGCCGCGCGATCGAAGCACGGTCCGCTGGTTCTCGGTGCCGATCCGTCCGGGCCGCTGCTGACCGCCTGGGGCATCGCTGACAACGCTGACGGCCTGGAGCGCTTCACCGACATCGTGCTCGCCGCCGCGGCTGGCACGGTCGGCCTGATCAAGCCGCAGTCCGCGTTCTACGAGCGGCACGGCTGGGCTGGGATCCGGGCTCTTTCCCGGCTGCTCGCCGGTGCCAGCAGCGCGGGCCTGCTGACGATCCTGGACGTCAAGCGCGGTGACGTCGGCAGCACCAACGCCTCCTACGCCGAGGCCTACCTCGGCAGTGGCGCGCCGCTGGCAGCTGACGCCATCACCGTCCACCCGTATCTTGGCGTCGCGGCCATGGGCAGCTTCGTGCGCCGTGCGCACGAGGCCGGCGGGTGCCTGCTGATCGTGACCCGTTCTTCCAATCCCGAGGGCAGCGTCGTGCAGGGCGCGGTCGCCGGCGACGGCGGCACCGTCGATCAGTTGCTGCTACGTCAGATAGGCCAGCTGAACGCGACGCTCGCCCCCGGCGAGGTCGGCCCCGTCGGCGCCGTCATCGGCCCGGTCGCTCGTTCCCCGGCCCTGGACCTGCCGGCCGCCGGCGCGCTGTTCCTCGCGCCAGGCGTCGGGGCTCAGGGCGCCACCGTGGCCGACGTGGCCGGCATCTTCGCGGCCTGCCCTGACCGGGTAATGCCGAGTGCCTCGCGATCCCTGCTAGCTGCCGGGCCTGGCGTGCCGGAGCTGCGCGCCGCGACAGCTAGCCTGGCCGCCGAGTTCCGCGCCGCGCTGCCCGGCCCCGCGGCTGCCAGCGCCTGACCGCCGGATCAAGCGCCCCCGGCGCCCCGCCCGCCGCGGCTAGACCGGGGTCAGGCCGAGCGGGCGGCCGGCCAGCCCGCGCGACCGGTTCCCCAGCAGGCCAGCGATCCTGTTCAGCTCGGCGGCGGCGGGCGAGGCGGGGTCGGAGAGCACCAGCGGGACGCCGCTGTCACCAGCCTCGCGCAGTCGCATGTCGATTGGCACCTGGCCGAGCAGCGGGACCTCGGTGCCGGTCATCCGGCTCAGTGTGGCGGCGACCGTCTGCCCGCCGCCGGTGCCGAAGACATCCACCTGCTCGCCGCAGTGCGGGCACGGCAGCCAGGCCATGTTCTCGATCACTCCCACGACCCGCTGGTGCAGCTGTGCGGCCAGCGATCCGGCCCGCTCGGCTACTTCGGCTGAGGCGAGCTGCGGCGTCGTGACCACGATCAGCTCTGAGCCGGGCACCAGGTGCGCCGCCGAGATCGCCACGTCGCCGGTGCCCGGCGGCAGGTCAAGCAGCAGCACGTCCAGATCGCCCCAGTAGACGTCGGCCAGGAACTGCTGCAGCAGCCGGTGCAGGATCGGGCCGCGCAGTGGCAGCGGCTCGTTGCCCTTCTTCAGCATCCCGCTGGAGATGGCCCTCACTCCGTGCGCCTCGGGCGGCATGATCATCTGCTCGACCTGGGTCGGCCTGCCCTGGACCCCGAGCATCCGCGGCACCGAGTGCCCGTAGATGTCGGCGTCCAGCAGCCCTACCTTCTGGCCCGCCGCGGCGAGCGCGGCGGCCAGGCTCACCGTTACCGAGGACTTGCCGACCCCGCCCTTGCCGCTGGCCACCGCGTAGACCCTGGTCAGCGACGTCGGACTGGCGAAGGGGATCTCCCGCTCCGGCTTGCCGCCGCGCAGCTGGCCCTGCAGGTCGCGGCGCTGCTGGTCGCTCATGACGTCAAGTCCGACCCGCACGGCGGTCACGCCGGGCAGAGCGGACACGGCGCTGGTGACCTCGCGGGTAATGGTGTCTCGCATCGGGCAGCCGGCCACGGTCAGGTAGACGTCGACGCGCACCGCGCCGTCCGGTTCCACCGCCACGTCCTTGACCATGCCGAGCTCGGTGATCGGACGGTGGATTTCCGGGTCGTTGACCCGGGCGAGCGCCCTGGTCACCTCGTCGGTGCTGGGCGGCGCGGTCGGGGGTGGCATGGCCCCATGCTACGAACCACCTGGCCTGCCGTCGAAACGCCCCCGTTGGTAGCCTCCGCGGTCAGGACGCTGACTCTGCCTACTGCGACGGACGGTGAGCCGATGGCGCGCGGGAACCGGTCACGCCGATCCTGCCTTTCAGTCCCTGGCAGCAGCCAGCGGTTCCTGGCCGCTGCCGCCCGGCGGCCGGCCGACGAGATCATGCTCGACCTGGAGGATTCCGTCGCGCCAGCAGCCAAGCAGCAGGCCAGATCGGCGGTGATCGAGGCGCTGCGCTCGGCCGACTGGTCGGGCCGGGTGACGGCGGTCCGGGTGAACGGCGCCAGGACCGAGTGGGCGTACCGGGACGTGATCGACGTCGCCGAGCAGGCCGGCCAGGTCGTGGACGTGCTCGTGCTGCCGAAAGTGTCCGGCGCGGCCGACGTGCTGTGGCTCGACTTGCTGCTCGGGCAGGTGGAGCAGGCCGCCTCGCTGCCGCCGGGGCGGCTGGGGATCGAGGCGCAGATCGAGGATGCGGCCGGACTCGCCGCGGTCGAGGCCATCGCCGCCTCGTCGCCGCGGCTGGAAGCGCTGGTCTTCGGGCCGGCCGACTTCATGGCCAGCCTCGGGATGCGCTCGCTGGCGATCGGCGAGCAGCCAGCCGGGTACGCGGGCGGAGACGCCTTCCACTACCCGCTGCTGCGCATCCTGGTCGCGGCGCGGGCGCACGGACTGCAGGCTATCGACGGGCCCTACGCGGCCATCGGCGACGCCGAGGGGCTCAGCCGCGCCGCGGTCAGCGCGGCGGCGCTCGGCTTCGACGGCAAGTGGGTCGTGCATCCCGGCCAGATCGACCAGGTGAACGCGGCTTTTACCCCCGGCCAGGATGAGTACGACCGGGCTGAGGTGCTGCTCGATGCCTACCGGCACCACACGACCGTCGAGCTGCGCGGCGCGGCGATGCTGGACGGTCAGATGATCGACGAGGCGTCCGCCGCTCTGGCCAGGGTGACCGCCGCCCGCGGCCGTGCAGCCGGGCTCGCCAGGACGCGGCGCTATCAGCCCTCTGGCTGAGCCGCTGGCCGCGCTACGGGAGCACGCCCCACGACCCGAGCGCAGCCTCGAGCCCGTCGGTGAGCGGCAGCAGGGCCAGCTCGGCCGGCCCGGCCCAGCACGCGCCAGCCGCGTCGTCGCCGGCGGCGAGCTTCCCGCCGGTCACCTGTGCCTCGAAGTCGCTGATGTCCAGCACCGTGCCGGCCAGGCCGGGCCGCTGCACGACGCCGAGCAGCCGGCCGGGCGACACCTCGAGGCCGGTTTCCTCGCGCACCTCCCGCACGACGGCCTGCTCGGCGGTCTCGCCCGGCTCGATCCGGCCGCCAGGCAGCGACCACAGCCCGGCCCCTGGCTCGTTGCGCCGCCTGATCAGCAGCAGCCGCCCGGCCGCGTCGCGGATCACCGCGCCAGCACACGGGATCCGCTGCTCCGCCATCTGCCCAGTATCCCCGCCGGCACTGGCGCCCGGCCGGCGTCGCGCGGCGCTTGACGCGGGCCGGCCAGGCGCGGAACTGTCGGTAACCATGAAAGAGCCGCCTCGCTGCCCGCGCTGCGGCGGCCCGCTGCACGAGCCGAGTCCATGGTCCAGCGCCTGGCAGTGCGACCAGCATGGTGAGGTCCATCCGCTGCAGGCGGTGCTCAGCCCGTCGCCGGCCGGGCTGACAGCGGTGCTGCAGGACGCCAGGGTCCCGGTCTGGCTGCCCTGGCCGCTGCCGCAGGCCTGGCTGGTCACCGGCTTTGCCAGCGCGGGCGACGGGCGCACCGGCGGCCGCGGCTGCGCGGTCGCGTTGTCGGGCCCGAGCCCCGGCGGCGGCCCGGCCGAGATGCTGCTGATTTCCGAGGAGCCGGGGGTTGGCCTCGGCGCGAGGTTCGCCGGCCTGGACGGGACCGACCCTGGCCGCGGTTTCGCCAAGGTTGCACCACAGGCGCTGGCGCAGTTCGGCAATCACGAGTTCCCGATGTGGCACGTCGAGGCGCCGGGCCGGGCTGTTTACGCCGGCGAGATCCTCGGCACCTGGCTGTGGCTCGTGCTCTGGCCTGACACCGCCGGCCTGCTGCTGGTCGAGCCGATTCCGCTGCGTGACCTGCGCGACCCAGGGCAGGACCTGGACCTGCCGTACGGGGCGCGGTCGCCGCGGCTGCCCGGCTAGATAGGGTCACCAGCGTGCGGGCCGATCTGCATACCCACAGCACCGCGTCCGACGGGAGCCGCGAGCCCGCCGGGGTGATGCTGGCCGCCAGCGCGGCCGGCCTGGACGCCGTGGCGCTCACCGACCACGACACGGTAGCCGGGCACGGGCCTGCCAGAGCCGCGCTGCCCGCTGGCCTGACCCTGCTGCCCGGCATGGAGCTGTCCTGCCGGCGCGCCGGGCACAGCGTGCACCTGCTGGCCTACCTGTTCGACCCGGCGGACGAGGCGCTGGCTGCCGAGTCCGCGGCGATCAGGCGGAGCCGAGACGAACGTGCCAGGGCGATGGTCGAGCGGCTTCGCGAGCTGGGCGCTGATGTCAGCTGGCAGCTGGTCACCGAGCTGGCCGGCGGCGGCGTGGTTGGCCGGCCGCACATCGCCAGGGCGCTGGCCTCGTCCGGCGTCGTCGGCTCGCCGCAGGAGGCGTTCAGCGAGCAGTGGATCGGCTCGGGCGGGCGGGCGCACGTGACCAGGTACGCGCCCGATCCGGTCCGTGCGGTCGCTCTGGTCAGCGCGGCCGGGGGAGCGAGCGTGCTCGCGCATCCCGCAGCGGCGGCGCGGGGGTGGGTTATCCCCGACAACGTGATCGCGGAGCTCGCAGCGGCCGGGCTGGCCGGCCTTGAGGTCGATCACCCAGATCACGGCAAGGCAGAACGAGGCCGTCTGGGTGCCCTGGCCCGCGACCTGGATCTGGTCGCGACAGCGGGAAGCGACGACCATGGCGAGCTGACCGGCTACCGGATCGGCTGCGAGACGATGGCCGGGCAGCAGTACGAGGCCCTGGTGGCCCGGTCTGGGCGGGCCGGCCTGGTGACCGGCTGATGCGGCCGGGCCGGCGCCCGCGCGCCAGGACGGTGATCAGCCGGTGAGCTCGTTCTTCAGCGTCAGGTTCTTTCTTGACGTGTTCGTGACGCTGCTGGTGATCACCGATCCGCCCGGCATCGTCCCGGTCTTCCTCGGCATGACCGCCAGCCGCTCAGACCACGAGCGGAACCGGCTCGCCTGGCAGGCAGCCGCCGTGGCGCTCGGCGTGATAGTCGTGTTCGCGCTGTTCGGCCGCTCCATCCTGACGTACCTGGGGGTGGAGCTGCCCGCCCTGGAAGCAGCCGGCGGGCTGCTGCTGCTGCTCGTCGCCCTCGAGCTGCTGACCGGCAAGGCCGCGGACCCGGCTGAGCTGGAGCGGCAGAAGGCTAACGTGGCCTTCGTGCCGCTTGGCACGCCGCTGCTGGCGGGGCCGGGTGCGATCGTGGCGACGATGCTGTTCGTGCAGCGGACTGGCTCGGTCGCCGACGGCGTCTCGTTCGCGCTCGCTATTGTCGCTGTGGTCGCGCTGCTGTGGCTGGCGATGCGATACTCCGGGCTGATCCTTCGAGTGCTGCGGGACAGCGGGGTCGAGCTGCTCACCAGAATCGCCGGGCTGCTGCTGTCGGCGATCGCGGTACAGCTGATCATCGGCGCGGTCCGCACGCTCATCCGGCAGGGCTGACCGGCAGACCGCAGTCACCAGGGGCACAGGCGAACGCGGGCTGAGCCCGCCGGGAAGGCAGGGACGGCATGGATGCGCGGATAGATCAGGTGGCCGGCGACAGCAACACCTGGATCATCGGCGACGATGACGAGGTCATCGTCATCGACCCCGGTGAGGACGCCGGCGCCGTGCTCGACAAGGTCGGCGAGCGGGATGTGCTCGCCGTGATCTGCACGCACGGGCACGCCAGGCACGTCCAGTCGGCGCCCGAGGTGGCCGACCAGGACGAGGCGCCGGTGGCGCTGCACACCAGGGACCGGGTGCTGTGGCGCGAGGCGCACTCGGAGCACACCCCCGACATCGCGATGGAAGACGGCGGGGTGTTCGAGGTGGCGGATGTGGCGCTGGAGGTCATCCACGCACCAGGGCACACTCCCGGCTCGGTGTGCCTGTACTGCGAGGGCCTTGAGGTGGTGTTCGCCGGCGACGTGCTGACCGCCACCGGCCCGGTGCCGCACGAGGACGGCTTTCCTGACTTCTCCCAGCAGCTCAGCTCGATCGGCGCGCATGTGCTGACGCTGCCGAGCAGCACCAGGGTCCTGCCGGGGCACGGCGACGAGTTCACCGTCGCCGACGCGGAGAAGCGCTTCGACTCGTGGGTCTCGGCCGGCCCGGCCGGGCTGGGCAGCAGCGAGCCGGAGTAGCCGAGTGTGCCCGGCTTGGCGGCCGGGCACACCACGCCTCTGCGTCAGCTATCAGCTGTCAGGGCTGAGCCAGCAGGTCAGAGGGGGAAGCACCTGCCTTGTATGTCGTTGGAAGGGAACTGCATCAGGTTGCGTGTGATCGGCCCGTATTTGCCGTCGACCGCGGTGCCCGTCTGGCCTTCAGCGCGCTGAATGTTCTCCAGGGTCGTCTTGGTGATGGGCCCGAAATCGCTGTCGATCTTGAAGCCGTTAGCCAGGAGGCCGGAGAAGCACTGTGCCATGGCTTCCTGCAGGGCATGGACGCCGTTGCTGACGTCGCCCTCGAAGAGCGAGCAGTTGTCGTTGGTGCGCGAGGTTCCCGGCACCGCGACTGGTCCGTGTGCCGTGTTGATCGACGCCGTGGTGGTGCACAGGGTGGTGCGGGTTGCCGCGCTGGCGGCAGTGACCGGGATGACGGCGAGCGATCCGGCCACGGCTCCGGCCACCATGATGGCTGCGAGTCTTCTCCTGATCATGGGCTACTCCCTTAGCTAGGTGCGTGCCTGGCACGCAGGCAGGCCAGGGCGCGGCAGCGCCCTGGCGCACACCATGGATCCAGGCGCCAATCGCGTGCCAACGACTGGCTAATCAATGGCCAATCAATGGCAAAGCACGCCATTCCCTGACCGGTATTACGCCGTTAACCTGGCGGTGATGGACTTCGGGATCCTCGGACCGGTCGAGGCGGTCAGCGCGGGGCGGCCCGTCGCACTTGGCCAGCCGGGCGTCCGGCTCGTGCTCGGGCTGCTGCTGCTCGAGCCCAACGCGGTGATCCCGGCCGAGCGCCTGATCGGCATGATGTGGGGCGACGACCCGCCAGCAACAGCAAGGGCCAGCTTGCAGAACCGGGTCGCGGCGCTGCGGACCCGGCTGCGCGGCGGCACGGCGTTGGTGCGCACCCGCGCTCCCGGCTACCTCGTCGAGGTTGAACCGCTGCGAATCGACGCGCATGCTTTCACCGCACAGGTCGGACAGGCGCGGCAGACGGCTGATCCGGCAGCCCGCGCCGAGATCCTCGACGGTGCGCTGCGGCTCTGGCGAGGTCCGTTGCTGGCCGACGTGATCGACGACGCCCTGCGGTGGCGGCTGGAGGCAACGCTGGCCGAGACGCGGCTGTCAGCGATCGAGCTACACGCCGAGGCCGAGCTGGACCGCGGTCAGCACGAGCTGCTGCTGAACCGGCTGAAGCAGGAGGTGGTCGAGCACCCGGCCAGGGAGCGGCTGGTGGCCTGCCTGATGATCGCGCTCGCCAGGGCCGGCCGGCTGGGTGAGGCGCTGCAGAGCTACCGGGACCACCGCAGCCGGCTTGACCAGGATCTGGGCATCGCGCCCGGCCGGGCGCTCGAAGCGCTGCACGAGCACCTGCTGCGTGACGATCCCGCCACTGCCGTCTACCACCAGCCCGAGCCCGGCCGCCCGCTGAACTGCCGCTCCGCTGGCCGGTCGCAAGTGATTCCCCGCGAGCTGCCGGCGCCAACTGGCGACTTCGTGGGACGGGACGCCGAGCTGGGCCTGCTGGCAAGCCTGCTGACCGGACGGCCCGACGGGTTAGCGCCAGCCGCCGTCGCCGTGACCGGGCCCGGCGGGATCGGCAAGACGACCCTCGCGATAGAGGTCGCGGCCGCGGTCGCGTCCCGGTTCCCCGACGGCCAGCTGTACGCGGACCTGCAGGGCAGCAGCGACGAATGGCTGCGCCCGGCGACAGTGCTCGCCAGGTTCCTGCGCGCTCTCGGGGTGGCGGACCAGGTCATACCCGCCGGGCCCACGGCGCGGGCGGCGTTGTTCCGCGACGTCACGGCCGGCCGCCGCCTGCTGGTGGTGCTCGACGACGCCCTCGACGAGCGGCAGGTGCGCGACCTGATGCCGGGCACTGCCTCGTGCGCCGTGCTGATCACTGCGCGGCGCCGGCTGACCGCGCTGGCTGGCCTGGCCGTGGTGGACCTCGGCACGCTGAGCCCGGCAGCGTCGGTGCGGCTGCTGGCCGCTGCCGGGGCAGGCGCGCTGGTGGCGGCCGACCCGCAGGCCGCCGCCAGCATCGCTGAGCTGTGCGGGCAGCTGCCGCTGGCGTTGCGGATCGTCGGGGCGCAGATCGCCGCCCGGCCGCACCGCGACCTGCGCGAGACGGCCGGGCGGCTGATCGACGAGCGGGCGCGGCTGGACGAGCTGGCCGTCGCCGACCTGGACGTGCGCGGCAGCATCAGCATCAGCTGCCGCGGCCTGAGCACGGCCGACCGAGCCGTGTTCCGCCGGCTTGGCCTGGCCGAGTTCCGTGACTTCCCGGCCTGGGTGGCGCTGGCGCTGGCCGGAACCGAGCCGGGCGAGATCGATCCGGCGCTCGACCGGCTCGTCGCCGCCCGGCTGGTCGATTTCGCGGGCACTGGCCAGGACGGGCGGCCGCGTTTCCGGCTGCACGACCTGGTCCGGATCTATGCTCGCGAGCTGGCCGAGGCCGAAGAGCCGCGCGGCGAGCCCGACCTGGCCTTCGCCCGGCTGCTGGACGCCTTCCTGAGCCTCGGCGTGATCTCCCGTGACCTGTACTTCGAGACGCCGGCCACGGTCAGCGTGCCTGTCCGGCACCCGCCGGCCAGCCCGCCGTGCGCTGCGCGGATGGACGCGATGATCGCGTGCCTGGACGCCGAGTCCAGCAACGTCCTGGTCGTGATCAGCCAGGCGATGGCGCGCGGCTGCTGCAGCGCAGCCTGGCAGCTGGCCTACCTGCTGTTCGGCTTCTTCGACTCCGGCCGCCACATCGACGACGCGCTGACCGCGGTGCGGCTAGCGCTGCGGGCGGCGAACCTGACCGGCGACGCGATGGCGCAGCGGATCATGTACGGGCACCACGCCGCGATCTGCCGCCGGGGGCACCTGGTCGAGCAAGCACTGGACAGCCAGCAGCACGTGATCGAGCTGGCGAGGCAAGCCGGGCACCGGGTGGCCGAAGGGCGTGCCTACGTCGGCGTCAGCAGCACGCTTGGGCGGCTCGGCCGCTATGACGAGGCGTTCGCGGCTTTCACCGCTGCTGACGAGATCCTGCTGGCCGCCGGCGACGACTTCGCCCGGGCCACGATGCTGAGCAACCATTCGGCGCTGTGCGCAGAAAGGGGACAGCTGGACCTCGCCCGCCGGCACGGCGCGGAAGCCGTCAAGCTGGCCCGCGCGGCGCGCAACCCGGACGCGCTGGCCCGGGCGAGCGCCAACCTCGCGGCCTGCACGATTACCACCGACCGGCCGGGCGCGCGCCGGCTGCTTGATGAGGCTAGGCAGGAGGCGCAGCGGCTGGGCAGCATCGACATCGAGGTCGAGGTCTGCTGCATCAGTGCCCGGCTCGCCCTGCAAGGCGGAGCCTCCGACGACGCGTTCGCGCTGCTCGCCAGCGCACGGACGCTGTGCGTCGACAGCGGCAACGCAGGGCTGGAGGCAGCCGTGCTCGGCTGCCTTGGCCTAGTCCACCTCGCTGCGGGCAGTGAAGCAGCCGCGCGGCGATGCCTGGCCGAGGCAGACGGCGTGCGCGGTCTTCCGGCGGCCAGCCGGCCGGCGCCCGGACAGGCGGGCACGGCGGCTGGCCAGCCCGAGCGGGCCGGCTGGCTGGCCAGCCAGGGCCAGACAATCGAGGCAGCGCTGTTCCGGCTGGCCGGGTGGGTCCGCCTGGGCGGCTAACCTGTCCGGCAACCTAACGGTCATCTCAGCTTGTCTACTAGATGGGCCATCACATCACTGGTGGCACGGCCAGCAGAAATGGCGGTCAGCGCCCGTGCTATTCGAGGACTTCGTGGCGACCCGCGGCCAGGCGCTGCAGCGGTTCGGCTACCTGCTCACCAGTGGCTGGGCGCTGGCCGAGGACCTGCTGCAGGCCTCACTCGCCCGCGCCTACCCGCGCTGGCGCCGGATTCAGGCGGGCAGCCAGGAAGCCTACGTCCGCAAGATCATGGTCAGCACCTGGTCATCCTGGTGGCGGCGACGCTGGCACGGTGAGGTGCCGACCGCGCAGCTACCTGACGCGGCAGCGCCCGACCAGTACGCCGAGTCCCGACCGCCGCCAGACGGTGGGCGCCGCGCTCAGCCGGCTGCCGGCCCGGCAGCGCGCCGTGCTCGTGCTGCGGTACCACCAGGACATGTCCGAGCACCAGATCGCCCAGCTGCTCGGCGTCTCGCCGGGCACAGTGAAAAGCCAGGCGGCCAAGGCCCTGGCCCGGCTGCGCGCCGATGGCGCGCTCGACGATTACCGCAGCGAGCCGGCCGGAGGCAAGTGAGATGACGCTGAACAGCGACGAGCAGGCGGTCCGCGACCTGCTCGACGGCCTGGCCGACGGCCAGCCCGATCCGCCCGCCAGCCGGCTCGCCGGGGTACGGGGCCGGGTCACGACCAGGCGGCGCTACCGCGTGCTGGCCGCCGGCGTGGCGGCAGCCGTCGCTGTCCTGGCCATCATCGCTGGCCTCACCTTGCCTGCCAGGCAGGGCGGCGTGGCGGCCGGCGCCCGGCGCCTGCCTAGCTGGGCGCTGCGGTGGCCAGATCGCCGGGACGGCAGCGTGCCGCAGCGGGTGCTCGACGGCGCGGTACTCGCCTGGCGGTACGCCGAGGCCGTGCGCGAGGACGAGGCCAGCTTCCCGCTGCCCCGGCCGGCGAAGATCATCTGGTATGCCGGGCAGCTCGTGGATGGCGGGCAGGACGTGGTCACCGTCTTCGAGGTCGACACACTGGCCGGCCCGCGCCTGGTGTTCGCCACCGCGGCCGCCCAGGACGTCGTGCACGGCCAGGCCGGCTGGGCGCACGGCGGCAGCCCGTGGCAGGAATACAACGTGCCGGCGCCCGACCCGGCGACGCCTGGGCTGGAGATCAGCACGTATCTGTTCAGCGCCCTGGACGTGCATGACAACACGCTGTTCGCGCTGACCGCGCCGGACGTCACAGCGATCAGGTACCGGACGACCGGACTGGAGCTGCCTGCTTCCCTGACCGGCCAGCCGGCGCAGTCTGTTACGGCCAACGACGGCCTGGCGGTGGCGGCCCTCGGCAGGCTGACCGGCCGGGTTCAGCTCACCGGGCTCGTCACCAGCGGTGGCAACATGCTCAGCAGGCCGGTCTACGTCGGCGTGCCAGGCAGCTTCAGCAGCGAGGTGCCAGCCCTCGCGCCGCCGGTCAGGTTGTCCCTGCCCCGGCCATTCCGCCAGTTCACCGGCGCGACCACGGCCGGCGGCGGGGCCGCCACCTTCAAGATCTTCCCGGTGCTCAGGCCGGGCGAGCAAGCGATGATCCTCGTGCGATGCTACGGCCCTGGATCGGTGAGCTTCCGGCTCAGCAAGGATCCGGTGCGCGGGGGCACGCTTGGCGCCTTCCGGTGCGACAACGATCAGCACCAGCTGCCCGTGCCGTCCGGCGCGCTGGGCCATGGCCGGCCACTGCAAGTGTCGGCCGGACCGCTGACCGAGTACACCTTTGCCTGGGGGGCAGAACGCAGCTGACCACGCAGCGGCCTGCTGGCCGGCAGGCTCTTGGCGAGCGCGCGGCGGGCACCGCGCCGAGCGCCTAACCGGGTTAGCGTGGCCGCCGGGCGGCGAAGGTGCAAGGTGCCCCGCTGGCCTGCCGGGTGGCCTGCGCGACCCGACGACGGGCTCCGGCGGCAGCCATTTCGTTCCTGCTGGAGGTGTTTTGCCGTTGACTGTGCGGCTGCCGTGAAGAGGATGGTCAGGGTGGAGCAGCTCGGGTTCGAGGGCATGCCGCGGCGGCTGTACTCGTGCACCCCGACCAGGCTCGGTACCTGGCTCGACTGCCCGCGCCGGTACCGGATGACCTACCTGGACCGGCCGCCGCCGCCCAAGGGCGCGCCGTGGGCGCATAACAGCGTCGGCGCCAGCGTGCACAACGCGCTGGCCAGCTGGTGGCGGCTGCCGCGCAGGCAGCGCAGCGTGACCGCCGCTGGTGAGCTGCTCGAGCGCGGCTGGCTCGGCGACGGGTTCGCCGACGACGGCCAGTCCGCCGCTTACCGGCGCTGGGCCGCCGCGATGGTCGAGGCGTACGTGTCCCGGCTCGACCCGGCCGAAGAGCCCCTCGGCGTCGAGCGGACGGTCGCCGCGCGGACCGAGACGATAGCGTTCTCCGGCCGGATCGACCGGCTTGACGACCGTCGTGACCCGCTGCGCCCTGGCGATAGCGGTGAGCTGGTCGTGGTCGATTACAAGACCGGCCGTCACGTGCTCACCGCCGACGACGCGCGCACCTCGCTGCCGCTCGCGCTCTACGCGCTGGCCGCTGAGCGAGTCATGCGCCGGCCGTGCCGCCGGGTGGAGCTGCACCACCTGCCCACCGGCCGGGTGCTGAGCTGGGAGCACTCGGCTGAGTCGGTGCAGCGGCAGCTGCACCGGGCCGAGCAGATCGCGGCCGAGTGCGCCGAGGCGGACGAGCGGTACCGCGCCAGCCAGGGCGACGACCAGGACGCCTTTGCGCCCCGGCCGGGCAGCTGGTGCGGCTGGTGCGACTACCGCGGGCAGTGCCCTGAAGGCGCGGCCGCCTCGGTGAGCCGCCGGCCGTGGGAAGGCCTCGACCCTGTAGCCAGTGCTGCTGGCGCCCGGCCAGCCTCAGGCTGACCGCTGGCTGACCCTCGCCGCCGTCGGCCTGGTCCGGCGCGGGCCCGTCCGCTCGGCGTCGTTCCAGAACCGGGTGAGCGTGCTCGCGGTGGTCTCCGGTGCCTCGACAGCCGGGGAGTGCGCCGCGCCGGGGATGCATACCCGGCGCGCGCCGAGCCGCCTGGCCATCCGGTTCTGCACCTCGGTCGGCCAGGCGTCGTCGTTCTCCCCGTACATGACCAGGACGGGGATGTCGAGCGCGGCCAGCTCGCTGGTGCGATCCGGGCAGCAGAGCAGGTACCTGGCCATCGCCACCAGGCCGACCGGGCAGTTGCCGAGCATCCGCTTGCGCAGGAACGCGACGATGTGCGGCGGCGTGCCGCTGGCCTTAGCCTCTGGCTCGAGCTGTTCCTCCCACAGCCACCTGATCTTGGCTCGCAGCGCGGCCGCGGCTTCGCGATCGACCGGGTCGGCTGGCGCCGCCGCACTGCCAGCCGCCGGCTGCGGGTCAAGTAGCGCCAGCAGCTCGCGCAGCAAAGCAGCCCGCTGCCCGCCGATCCGGCCAGGCCCGGAGCCGAGCAGGGTCAGCGAGCCGATCGCCGTCTGCCCGGCCAGCGTCGCCTGCCGGGCGATCAGGCCACCGAAGGAGTGCCCGAGCAGGTGCACGCCGCCGTCGTCCTCGGCGACCGAGCGGGCGATAGCGGCGATGTCGGCGGCAAGCTCATCGGCTGAGTAGCCGTCCCGGCCGGCCGCTGACTGGCTCTGGTACTGGCCGCGCATGTCGATGGCGAAGACCCGACGGCCGGCGGCGGCCAGCGATTCGAGGACGGGCAGGAAGTCTTCCTTGCTGCCGGTGTAACCGGGTACCAGCAGCGCCGGGCGGCGCTCGCATACGCCCCTGGCCGGCTGGGCCGCCAGCGTGGCGAATACCCCGCGATCAGTGGTTATGCTGCACCGGCGCACCCTGCGGGGCAGTCGGAGCGAGCGGGGGGTGCTCACAGGGCCCCATTTTACCGAGGAAAACCCGGGTGTTCAGTGGCGAATACCCTCAGCATTGCTGCACGGCCCGGCCGTCGCCCTGGCGAGCCGGGTGGCCACGATTATGGCCGGGAGGAGCCGCGCTGCCGCAGAGCCCAGAAAGGCAGGCCGTGGCGGACTGCCTTACCTGCCTAGCCCGCCTCGCCGGCGCGGCTCCGGCGCGGGCGGCGACGGCTGCCTGACCGGCGCTCCGGCTGCTGGCGCTGGCCGTCGGCTGGCTGACCCGCGCCATCGGCGGCAGCGGCGTGGCTGCCCTGCGCGGCGTGCCCTGGCTGCGACTTCGGCGCGATCGGCGAGCCTCCCCTGGTGCGCTGCCGCACCCGCCCGGTGCGCTGGCGGGTACCAGCCTCGCTGTCCGCCGGGTGCGACTGGCCGCGGCCGCGGGCCGGCTGGCGGCCGCCGCGGCCAGCGGGCCCGGACTGGCCGCCCTGCCGGGAGCGGGTGCGCCCGGTCTCGCCGATGTCCTCGAGCTCCTCGGCTTCCAGCCCCAGCCGGCCCCGCTTTGCGGTCGGCAGGGTGCCCCGTGCGTCGCGCGGAATGCCAAGGGCGCTGAACAGGTGATCGGAGGTCGAGTACGTCTCCTCCGGGTCTGGCTTGCCAAGGTCGAGCGCCTGGTTGATCAGCTTCCAGCGCGCCACGTCGTTCCAGTCCACGAACGTCACCGCGACGCCGGTGCGGCCTGCCCGCCCGGTGCGGCCGATCCGGTGCAGGTATGCCTTGTCGTCCTCCGGGCACTCGAGGTTGACCACGTGCGTGACGTCATCGACGTCCAGGCCCCGCGCCGCGACATCCGTGGCCACGAGCACGTCGACCTTGCCGCTGCGGAACGCCCGCATGGCCCGCTCGCGCTGGCCCTGGCCGAGATCGCCGTGCACCGCCGCGGCGGCGAAACCGCGGTCGGCCAGGCCGGACGCTATGTGGTCGCAAGTGCGCTTGGTGCGGCAGAACACGATGGTCAGCCCCCGCCCCTCGGCCTGCAGCACCCGCGCCAGCACCTCGATCTTGTCCATCTGATGCGCGCGGAACACATGCTGCTCGGTGCTCGGCACGTGGGCCGGCTCATCGTGCTGCTCGGCCCGGACGTGGATCGGCCGGCGAAGCTGGCGCCTGGCCAGCGTCACCACCTCGCCCGGCATGGTCGCCGAGAACAGCATGGTCTGCCGCTGCTGCGGGGTGAGCCGGAGGATCTTCTCGACGTCGGGCAGGAAGCCGAGGTCCAGCATCTTGTCCGCCTCGTCCAGCACCAGGACCTGAACCTGGCCGAGATCCAGGTGCCCCTGCCGGGACAGGTCGAGCAACCGGCCGGGGGTGCCGACAACGACATCGACATTGGCCAGCGCCTCGATCTGCGGCTCGTAAGCCCGGCCGCCGTAGACGGTGACGACCTTGACGCTGGTGCGTGAGGCGGCCAGCCGCACGTCGTCGGCGACCTGGATGGCGAGCTCCCTGGTCGGGACCACCACCAGGGCACGCGGGCAACGGGCGCGCTCGCTCGGCGTGCCCTGCAGCCGCTGCAAGATAGGAACGCCGAAGGCGAACGTCTTCCCGGTGCCGGTCCTGGCCTGGCCGATGAGGTCGTTGCCGTCGAGCGCGATCGGCATGGCCAGCGCCTGGATCGGGAAGGCAGTGGTGATGCCTGCGGCCTCCAGGGCCGCGCAGATGGACTCGGCGATGCCGAAGTCCCGGAAAGTCTTGGCAACGGACTGGGGTTCGGCGACGGCCGTGATCTCGGCGCCTGCCTCGTCCCCGTGAGTCCATACTTCTGCTGTCAGCGGTTCCGCCTCCATCGATGGCCAGTCTGCCGCCGGGCGCCGTGGAGCGCCCTGTCACGATCACCGGCCGGCCTTCATGACCTCCCCGGTGGCGCGGCCCAAGCCGCTGTGCGGACACCGGGAGGGATACAGCACGGACAGCCGGCAAGCCGAACTTGGTCGCCGCGCCTGTACTTGATGACAACGCGATCGGGGGATGTCACATTCCTTAAACAGATCGTGTCGCATTGTAGCAACACCTCGCGGCTGAGCAGGGCAGGCGCGGCCGGGATAGCCGATTGCTACCCTGCGCGTGTGACGGCGGAGCGAGATGGCGTGATCGACCTGCTGGCGCTGCTGGCTTACGCGTCGCTGGTCGGGTTCTTCCGGCTCACCGACGATGCGGCGCTGGCTGAGTCGCTCGCGGATAAGTCGGAGCTCGGCGAGCTCGCGGTTACCCAGTTCGGCCACTTCCGGCTGCTGCGCGCGGAGCTTGAGCGGCAGCAGGCCGGACCGTGGCACGCGATGCAGCCGTTCGTGGCCGCGGTGGACGCCTACCATGCCAGAACCGCGCCGGGAGACTGGCTGGAAGGGCTGGTCAAGGCTTACGTCGGCGACGGGATCGCGGCGGACTTCTACCGCGCGGCCGCGCAGGTACTCGACGAGCCGGTGCGCTCGCTGGTGCAGCAGGTTCTCGCCGACTCCGGGCAGGCCGAGTTCGCCATCGCCAGGGTCCGGGCAGCGATCGCCGCTGACCCGGCCGTCGCCGGGCGGCTGGCGCTGTGGGCGCGGCGGCTGGTGGGTGAGGCACTCGGCCAGGCACAGCGGGTGGCCGCCGAGCGGGAGCCGCTAGCCCGCTTGCTGGCCGGCGGTACCGCCGCGCAGCTCGGCGACATCGGCAGGATGTTCGCCCGGCTGACGGACGCGCACGAGCAGCGCATGGCCGCGCTCGGCCTTGCTGACTAGTACCGGCTGACTAGCACCCGCCCGGCTAGCTGCCCGGCAGCACCGCGCTGATCGTCGCGCAGCGAGCCGGGATCCGCCGCTGGTGGCGCCAGCAGCTCACAGGCTGCCGAAGCCGACCCGCCGCTGCTCGCTGCCGCCCAGCTCGACATACGCGATTTTGGCGGCGGGCACCAGCACCCGGCTGCCCTTGGCGTCCTGCAGCACGAAGACGCCGCCGGAGCTCAGCGCGTCGGTCAGGTCCCGCTGCACCTGCTCGTGCGAGGTGCCGGTCTCGACCACCAGCTCGCGCGGGGCGCACTGAATACCGATCTTGACTTCCACGAAGTGCCCTCCAGGCCGTCAGCTGGTTAGCGGCCAGCCGCTGATGCCGCGCCAGGCGAGCCGCGAGATCAGCTGCTCTGCCTCGGCCTTGCCGATGACGTGATCCGAGCTGAGCCAGTACCTGGAGGTGACCTGCGCCATTCCGACCAGCGCGATGCCCAGCAGCTGTGCCTCGGAGTCGGCGAGCCCGGTGTCCTCGATGATGGACCGGCTGATACTGTCCGCGCACTCTTGCATCGCGCGGTCCAGCCGCTCCCTGACGGCCGGCTCGTTGCTCAGGTCGGACTCGAAGACCAGCCGGAAGGCCTCACCTTTGCTGCCGACGAAGTCGAAGAAGGCGGTAAAGGTAGCTGGCACGCGCTGCCGGTTGTCAGTCGTCGAGGCCAGCGCGTCGCGCACGATCCTTACTAGCTCGTCCACGCTCTCGTCCAGCAGCGCCAGGTAGAGCTCGAGCTTGCCGGGGAAGTGCTGGTAGAGCACGGGCTTGCTGACTCCGGCCCGGTCGGCGATCTCATCCATGGCGGCCGCGTGGTAACCCTGCGCGACGAAGACCTCGCGGGCAGCGCCCAGCAGCTGCCGGCGCCTGGCCGGCCGGGGCAGCCGCGTACTGGCGGTCCTGGCCTGCGGAACTGCAGTCACAACGGATCTCCGTACCTGTTGGCGCCGTGGCTTCCTTTGTCATCCTACGACCGGGTAGCCAGACGGTCGGCGTGACAGCAGGTAACAGCGCGAACTGGGGATCACCGGGCGCGGCCGACGAGCCGGGCGCCGTCAGCGGTAGTCGTCCTGGTCGACTTCGAACTCGCGTGCCTGCTCGGCGGCGTCGGCCTCGTCGGCCTCAAGCGGCGTGTCGCCTGCCTGGCCGCCCTCATCGGCCTCATCCTCGGACAGGACGTCCTGCTCCTGCTCGACGACGTCGGGCACGGGATCTTCCAGGCCCCGGTCGTTGCTCATCTGCAGAGCCCCCCATCGCTTCGTCGGCCCAAGCAACATATCCTCCGCGGCCAGGACCAGGCAGACTGACAGTGTCAGTTCCTGATCGAGCGGGGTAGGGAGACATCATGCGCAGCATGTGGAAGGGCGCTATCTCCTTCGGCCTGGTCACGATTCCGGTGAAGCTTTACGCCGCGACAGAGCAGAAGGACATCGCGTTCCGGCAGGTTCATCGTGAGGACGGCGGCCGGATCAGATTCCGCCGGGTGTGCTCCATCGACGGCGACGAGGTTCCCTACGAGGACATCGCCAAGGGGTATGAACTGCCCAGCGGCGAGATGGTGGTGCTGACCGAGGAGGACTTCGCCGACCTGCCACTGCCGACCACGCGCAGCATCGAGGTGCTGCACTTCACCCCGGCTGAGCAGCTGGATCCGATCCTGTTTAACCGCAGCTACTACGTCGAGCCGGATGGCACCGGTACCCGGGCTTACGTGCTGATGCGCGACGCGCTCGAACGCTCGGAGAAGGTGGCCGTGGCGCAGGTCGCGCTGCGGCAGCGCGAGACCCTCGCCACCCTCCGGGTCCGCGACGGGCTGCTGGTACTTGAGACGCTGCTGTGGCCTGACGAGATCCGCGACGCCTCGTTCGGCTTCCTCGACGAGGACATCGAGGTCCGGGCGCAGGAGCTGCAGATGGCCACCTCGCTGATCGACTCCATGACCGTTGACTTCGACCCTGATGAGTTCCACGACCACTACCGGGAGGCGCTGCAGGAGGTCGTCGAGGCCAAGGTAGAGGGGCGCGAGGTGGTGCAGCCCGAGGCCGTGGAGGAGGCAGCTGAGCCGACCAGCCTGGCGGACGCGCTGCGAGCCAGCCTGGCCGCGGCCAGGGCTGAGCGCGGCGCTGACTCGGCTGACGCCAGCGAGAACGGAGACGGCCGGACCGCGGCTGGCGGGCGCGGCGGGAAGGGCAGCCGCGCCAAGGCGCCCGCGGCCAAGTCAGGCACGGCCAGCGGCAAGACGGGCACTGGCAGCCGAGCCCGGTCTGGCGCGAAGGCGGGCAAGGACGCCGACGAGGACCAGGCGGCCCAGCGCCGGCCCAGGCGCCGGGCCAGCTAGGCCCGCAGGCCGCTGGTCCGCACCTCGGCCCGGCCTTGGCACAGCGCCGCCACCGGCGGGTCGAAGCCGGCCGCAGTTAACCTAGAGCGCTATGACCGACCCGATACCCGCGTGGCCCGGCGAGCTGGTCGCGCTGGGCGCTGATGAGGTCTTTGTCCGTTCCGCCCCGGCAGCCGACGGTGCCGAGCCCGCCCTGTTCGTGCACGGGCTCGGCGGCTCATCCCAGAACTGGACTGACCTGATGGGCCTGCTGCGGGAGCCGGCCAAGCCAGGACAGCAGCCGCCGCCGCTGGCCTGCCAGGCGGTCGACCTGCCCGGCTTCGGCTACTCGCCGCCGCCGGCCAGCGGCGACTACACCATCACGGCGCGGGCGAACGCGGTCATCGCGCTGCTCGACAAGCAGCAGCGCGGACCGGTCCACCTGGTGGGCAACTCACTCGGCGGCGCGGTCTGCACCAGGGTGGCGGCGCGCCGCCCGGACCTGGTCCTGACCCTGACGCTGATCTCGCCTGCCCTGCCTGACCTGCGCCCGCGCACCCTGCCGCTACGGCTGACGGTGATCTGCCTGCCCGGCGTCGGGCCGTGGCTGATGACCAAGTTCCAGCGGCTCCCAGCCGAGGTCAGAAGCTCGCGGACGATCAGGGACGTGTTCGGCGACCCCAGCCTGATGCATCCGCAGCGGCGCACCGAGGAGGCCGCCGAGCTGATCCGGCGCGACCAGCTCAGCTACGCGGCGGCGGTATTCGTCGGCTCGGCCCGCAGCCTGGTCGCCGAGTACACCAGGGTCGGACGTGGCACGCTGTGGCGGGACGCGGCCAGGGTCGCCGCGCCGGCACTGGTCATCCACGGCAGCCACGACCGGCTGGTGCATCCGGCCATGGCCGGGCGGGCGGCGCGGGCCTTCCGGTCCGGCCGTGCGGTGGTGCTGCCCGGAGTGGGTCACGTGGCGATGATGGAACGGCCCGACCTGGTGGCGGGCGAGATGCGCACACTGCTGGCGGGCGCGGCTGACCGTCCGGCCGGACCGGCCGATCCAGGCGCGCTCGCCCCGGCCGGCGACGCGCGGGCCAGCTAGGGTGGCCGGCCAGCCGGTCAGCACAGCGGGCCGGCCAGCCCCGTCAGCCCCTTTCGTGATCAGCGCGCCGCGGGTAATCCCGGCCGCTGGCCGGTCGCGGCTACTGGAGCCCGGCTATGTCGAGGTCAGCGGCGGCCGGGTGACGCAAGTATCACGCGGCAGGCCGCCGCGGCGGCCAGACATCGAGCTGCTGTCCGGCTCGCTTCTGCCCGGACTGGTGGACCTGCAGGTCAACGGCTATTACGGGATCGAGCTGATGACGGCCGGCCTGGCCGGCTGGCAGGCTGTGGCACGGCGGCTGCCGCAAACCGGCACTACCGCCTTCCTGCCCACCTTCATCACCGCGCCGCTGGCTGAGCTGACCGCCGCACTGGGCTCGGCGGCCGCGATCATGCCTGCCCTGCCGGCCGGCGGTGCCCGCGTGCTCGGCGTGCATGTGGAGGGCCCGTTCCTGTCGCCGCACCGCAGCGGCGCGCACAACCCCGAATGGCTCATCCCGGCTTCGCCGGCTGCCGTGACGGACTTGATCGCCGCTGGCCGGGACGTGCTGCGGCTGGTCACGCTGGCGCCGGAGCAGGCAGGCGGGCTGGCCGCGGTGGCGCAGTTCTGCGCCGACGGCGTGCTGGTCAGCGTGGGCCACAGCGACGCCACCGCGGCACAGGTTGCCGCCGCCGCGCAGGCCGGCGCGCGGATGGTGACGCACTTGTTCGACGCGCAGCGGCCGCTGCACCACCGCGAGCCTGGCGTGGTCGGCCAGGCGCTGACTGACCCGCGGCTGACCAGCGGGCTGATCGCTGACCTGCACCACGTCAGCGCGCCTGCCTGCCAGATCGCCTTCGCCGCGGCACCGGGCCGGATCTGCATCGTCACCGACGCGGCCGCGTGCGCCGGCATGCCGCCAGGCCGCTACCTGCTGGGCGGCGAGCCGATCGAGCTGCCGCCCGGCGACGGGGCGCCGCCGGTACGCGCCGACGGGACGCTGGCCGGCTCCGCGCTGCGGATGGATACCGGGATGGCCAATATGGTAAGAGCGGGTGTCGGCCTGAGCGCTGCGGTAGCGGCCGCGACCAGGATCCCGGCGGACCTGGTGGGCAGGCCAGATCTCGGCCGGATCGCTCCCGGCGCGACCGCCGACCTGACCTGGCTCGCGGACGACCTGCGGGCGCGAGCCACCTGGGTGGGCGGCGAGCTGGTGTATCAGGCGGAGGGGATTGAGCTGGCAGAGCGGCCGGAGGGATCGCGATGACCGTGCCATCGGATCAGGCGCCGTCGGCCCGGCCGCCGGAATCGCAGATGCGGCGGGAGATCGGCGAGCAGCCGGCCGCCCTGCAGGCGACTATCGACGCGCTGCTGCCGCGGACCGCTGAGGTCGCCGACCTCGCCCGCGGCACCCGGCAGGTGCTCTTCATCGCGCGCGGCACTTCGGACAACGCCGCGGTGTACGGCAGCTACCTGATCCAGGCGCACGCCGGGCGGCTCGCCACGCTCGCCTCGCCGTCCATCGCCACCACCTACCAGCGCAGGGTGGACCTGTCGGGGGTGCTGGCCATCGCGCTGTCCCAGTCGGGGCAGACCGAGGAGATCGTCGAGACGCTGCTGTGGGCGCGCGACTGCGGCGCCCGGACCCTGGGTATCACCAACGGCGCCGGCTCGCCGCTGACCGAGGCGGCCGATGTCGCGTTCGTGACCGAGGCCGGCACCGAGCGCGCCGTGCCCGCGACCAAGACGTTCACCACGCAGCTCGCGGCGCTCGCCGTGCTCGCCCTCGGCCTGGGCAGCGACCTGGACGGCGAGCAGCTGCGGGAGGTACCCGGCGCCATCGAGGCCATGCTGGCGTCGGCCGGTGCCTCGTCAGCCGCGCTCGACCCGATCGTGGCGGAGCTGGCCGGCGTGCAGGGCGTGGTCGTGTCGGGCCGCGGACTGGCCTACTCGGCGGCTCTTGAGCTCGCGCTGAAGCTCAAGGAAGCGTGCTACCTGCACGCGATGGGGATCTCCTACGCCGATCTGCTGCACGGCCCGATCGCCGTGGTGGACGCACGCACGCCAGCGATCGTGGTGGCGGCCGACTCCGGGCCTACCCTCGGTGGCACGGTCGACCTGGCCAGCCGGGTCACCGGCGCCGGCGCCAGGGCGTACGCGATCGGCGGCGGCGAGCGGCTCGCCGCGGCGAGCAACCGCGCGCTAGCCGGGCCCTTGCTGCCAGAATGGCTGGCCCCGATCGGCCTCATCGTGCCGGGTCAGCTGCTGACCGAAGCGCTCGCCCGCCGGCTCGGGCTCGACCCGGACAGCCCGCGCGGACTGAGCAAGATCACCCAGACGACCTGAGCGGAGGCTGATGCATTCCCCGGCTGGTACCCGGCCTGCCCTGGCGGCCCGAGCGGCGATCTTCGCTCTCGACGGCACGATCGTGGACAGCGAGCCAGGTGCGCAGGCCGCGCTGCGGAGGCTGTTCGAGGGCTACGCGGTGCCCTATGACGAGGCGCTGCTGCGGCGGTTCGTCGGCCGGCGCGGGCCGGAGGTGTTCGCCGAGCTCGATCACCTGTTCCCTGGTCACGATCCGCACCAGCTCTCCGCCGAAGTCGGCCGGCATTACGTCGCGCTTGACCTGCCGCCCGCCAGTGCGTTTCCCGGCGCGGTCGCGCTGCTGCGCCGGGTCAAGCAGCGAGGTGAGCGGCTCGGCCTGGTCACTTCCGGGCGGCGCCGCTACGCGGTGCCACGGCTAGAGCAGCTCGGGCTGGCGGACGCGTTCGGCGCGATCGTGACGGCCGACGACGTATCGGCTGGCAAGCCCGATCCGGAAGGCTGCCTGCTGGCAAGCCGGGAGCTTGGCGTGGCGCCGGCCTGCTGCGTGGTGTTCGAGGACTCTCCGGCCGGGGTGGCAGCGGCGAAGTCAGCCGGGATGCACTGCGTGGCGGTGACCACCACGCACGAGGCGGCTCAGCTTGGCGCCGCTGACCGGGTGGTTGCCGACCTGGCTGAGGTGGACTGGCCGGTGCTGCTGGCCGACGCTGCCTGACCGCCGGCTGATCAGCTCTGCCGGTACACCTTGTGCTGGGCGGCCTGCGCGCGAGGGCGCAGCACCATCAGGTCGACGTTGAAGTGCGGTGGCCTGGTCACCGCCCAGGTCACCGCGTCGGCGATGTCGTCGTCGGTCAGCGGGTCCGGCACGCCGGCGTAGATGGCCGCGGCCTTCGCCGCGTCGCCGTGGAAGCGGTTGAGCGCGAACTCCTCGGTCCTGACCATGCCGGGCGCGATCTCGATGACCCGCACCGGCTGGCCAGACAGCTCGAGCCGCAGCGTGGCGGCGATGGCGTGCTCCGCGTGCTTGGCCGCGACGTAGCCGCCGCCGCCCTCGTAGGCGACGAAAGCCGCGGTGGAGGACATCACCACGATGGCGCCGTCGCCGCTCGCGATGAGCTTGGGCAGCATGGCCTGGGTGGTGTGCAGCGTGCCGAGCACGTTGACGTCGTACATCGCCTGCCAGTCGTCCGGTGAGGCGTCGGCGACCGAGTCGGCGCCGACCGCCCCGCCCGCATTGCAGACCAGGAGGTCGCAGCGTTCCAGCTCATCGGCTAGCGCGTAGACCTGCAGCCGGTTAGTGACATCCAGCTCACGCGCCTGCGCCTGACCGCCTTGGATGCCGATCTGCTCGGCGACGGCCGCGATGCGGTCGGCCCGCCGGGCGGCGAGCACCACGTGATAGCCGGCCTTGGCGAGCCGGACGGCTGTGGCCGCGCCGATACCGCTGCTTGCTCCGGTGACTACTGCGATGGGCTGCATGGCCGCGATTCTGCCAGCCCGCGTGCCAGCCGGCCGTGGCAACGGCCAGGGGCCGGGCAGGCCTGGCGCTCTGCAGGGGCACTGGTTGAACGGGCAATCACCTACCATCGGAAGCGTGCCGTCACCGACCGCCAAGCCCGAGTCCGCCGGACCACTCCCCGCCGCCGGATCGCCCGCAACAGCCGGCGGGGCGGCCGCGCCGCGACTGCGCGGCGTGATCACTGACTGGGGCGGGGTGATGACCAGCCCTATCCTGCGCACCGTCAGCGCCTGGCTGGAGGCTGAGCAGATCGACCGCGCCAGTTACACGACGCTCATGCGGACCTGGGTGTCGCAGGCGTACGGCCCGGACGGCGCGGAGAACCTGGTGCACGCGCTGGAGCGGGGCGAGTGCAGCGACGAGCACTTCGAGCAGCAGCTGGCAGCCAAGCTGGTCAGGCTCGACGGTCAGCCGGTGCCCGCCGAGGGACTGCTGGCCCGGATGTTCGCCGCATCGGCGCTTGAGCGGCCCATGCACGACCTGATCAGCGCCGCCCGCCGGGCTGGCCTGCGAACCGCGCTGCTGTCCAACTCCTGGGGCCGGGACGGCTATCCCCGTGAGCTGTTCGGCGAGCTGTTCGACGTCGTGGTGATCTCGTGCGAAGTCCGCATGCGCAAGCCAGAGCCGCGCATTTTCGAGCTGGCGGCCCGGCTGCTTGAGCTGCCGCCGCCAGAGTGCGTGTTCATCGATGACGTCGAGGCCAACGTGGTCGCGGCGCAGGCAGCCGGGCTGGTAGGCGTGCATCACCAGGACGCTGCGCAGACCGCCAGCCAGCTGTCGGACCTGCTCGGCGTCAGGCTGGGCTAGGGCCAGACCAGCCGGCCAGGCGATGGCCAGGACGGCCGGCCTGCCGTTGCCCTAGCCTGAGACGCTGTGGCGAACTACCCGCATCCCGCCAGCGAGGGCCGCTCGGCCAACATGCGGGCCAACCGGCGAACCGACACCAAGCCCGAGCTGGCGCTGCGTCGCGCGCTGCACGGCAGCGGTTACCGGTACCGCAAGGACTATCGCCTCGACCTCGAAGGCGGCAGGGTTCGCCCCGACATCGCCTTTACCGCGCGCCGGGTGGCGGTCTTCGTCGATGGCTGCTTCTGGCACTGCTGCCCGCAGCATGGCACCAGGCCAGCCGCGAACACCTGGTACTGGGAGCCCAAGCTGCAGCGCAACATCGAGCGCGACCGGGCCGCAGACGCGGCACTGCTGGCGGCCGGCTGGCAGGTGGTGCGGGTCTGGGAGCACGAGACCCTGGAGGCCGCGCTGGCCGCGGTGGTATCCGCGCTCGAGACCTCGCGGCATTCTTCCTAGGCGAGTTTGCTGACCGCGACGGGCTCCGGCTGGCACACTCGTGTCACCTCGCTTGTGAGGAGTTCATGCGCGTCTACCTGCCCAGCACGCTGCCGGCACTGGCTGAGATGTTCCTGGCAGCCGGGGCCGGGCAGTCACCGGGCCTCGGCTTCGCCGTCACGCCCGCCCTGCGCGAGTGGTACTCAAGCGGTGACATGGAAGAGCTCGAGTACGTGGCGATGATGCGAGCAGCGCGCGCCTCGCTGCGGTTGCTGCTCGCCGACCCGGCGGCGCCGCGGCGCCGGGTCGTGGTGGCCGCTGAGCTGCCAGACGAGCACGTGGTCCCCATCGCCGGCTTCGACGAGCCCGCGCTGGTGGAGCTCAAGGCACCAGTGCAGCTTTCGGATGTGGTGTCCGGGCACATCGACGACCCGTCAGCCGTGCCGGACATCTCGGCGGCGGTGGCCGCGCTGCCCGTCGCCGATGCCGGCGACGACGACGCTGCGTTCGTCGTCGACAGCGCCGAGGGGCACGAGCTGATGTGGTACGCCAGCCAGGAACTCGACGAGCTCAGCGGCTGATCGTGCTGCTGGCTGGCCGGGGGACCGGCCAGCCCAGGGGGATGGGCGCCCAGCCAGCCGATCGTGCGACGATGATGCTGCTGCGGTTATGTCGGCCTAAGCAGGGAGCAATCGTGTTGGACTCGGTGACCAGCGTTCCGGTTCCGGTGAACGAGCCGATCAAGGCTTACGCCCAGCAGAGCCAGGAACGGGCCGCGCTCGAGGCCAGGCTCAAGGAGCTGGCCGGGGAGCGCGCCGAGCTGACCATGACGATCGGCGGCCGCCAGCGGATGGGCGGCGGGGAGCGGGCGGCGGTGGTGCAGCCGCACAACCACCGGCACGTGCTCGGCGACTTCGGCAACGCCACGGATCAGGACGTTGCCGACGCCATCGACGCCGCGGCTGCGGCAGCGCCTGCCTGGCGTGCGCTGTCCTTCGACGACCGGGCCGCGATCCTGCTGAAGGCCGCCGACCTGCTGTCAGGGCCCTGGCGGGCGACGATCAACGCGGCGACCATGCTCGGCCAGTCCAAGTCGGTGTACCAGGCGGAGATCGACGCCGCTGCCGAGCTGATCGACTTCTGGCGCTACAACGTGCACTACGCCAGGCGGCTGCTCGCCGAGCAGCCGTCCTCTGCGTCCGGCTCGTGGAACCGGCTTGAGTACCGCCCCCTCGAGGGTTTCGTGCTGGCCATCACGCCGTTCAACTTCACCTCTATTGCCGGGAACCTGCCGACCGCGCCGGCCTTGCTCGGCAACGTCGTGCTGTGGAAGCCGTCGCATACTCAGCAGCTGTCGGCGCACTACCTGATGCGGCTGCTCGAGGCGGCCGGACTGCCGCCCGGCGTGATCAACATGGTTACCGGCAGCGGGCAGCCGGTGTCGCGGGTCGCGCTGCCGCACCCGGACCTGGCTGGCATCCACTTCACCGGCTCGACCGGGACCTTCCAGCATCTGTGGCGCACGGTTGGCCAGAACATCGAGCGCTATCGCGGCTACCCGCGGCTGGTCGGCGAGACCGGCGGCAAGGACTTCGTCATCGCGCACTCCTCTGCTGACCCGGAGGTGCTCACCACCGCACTGGTCCGGGGGGCGTTCGAGTACCAGGGGCAGAAGTGCTCGGCAGCCTCGCGGGCGTACGTGCCCCGCTCGGTCTGGGCCAGGATGGGCGACGACTTCACCTCGACCGTCCAGTCGCTCACGATGGGCGACGTGGGCAGCGACCTGTCTCTGTTCATGGGCGCCGTGATCGACGACAAGGCCTTCGCGACGCACGCTGACGCGCTCGCGAGGGCCAGGTCCAGGCCAGCCATCCGGGTGCTGGCAGGCGGCCAGGCAGACGACAGCGAGGGGTATTTCGTCCAGCCGACCGTGCTTGAGTGCTCCGACCCAGCCGACGAGGTTTTCAGCACCGAGTACTTCGGGCCCATCCTCGGCGTGCACGTGTTCGACGACGACCAGTACGAGGCCGTCGTCGCCCAGGCTGCTGACATCGCGCCATACGCGCTCACCGGCTCGATCATCGCCCAGGACCGGGCGGCGATCGCGCACGCGACCGACGCGCTGCGCTTCTCGGCCGGCAACTTCTACATCAACGACAAGCCCACCGGAGCCGTCGTCGGTCAGCAGCCGTTCGGCGGGGCGCGGGCGAGCGGCACGAACGACAAGGCGGGCTCGATCTTCAACCTGATCCGCTGGGTGAACGCGCGGACGATCAAGGAGATGTTCGTCCCGCCGACCGACTACCGCTACCCGCACATGGGGTAGCTGCCTGGCCGGCTGCCGTCCGAGGCAAGGCATGGGCACGCAGCCGGACGGCCGGACTGCCTGACTGGCACGGACGGGTCAGCACAGCAGGATTCAGCACAGTAGCAATGAACACAGCAGGGATTCGGCACAGCAGGATCCAGCACAGCACGCCGAGCACAGGAGGCGGGCGGTAGCCTCAGACTGGCACAAAGCGCCCTAGGAATGCTGGACGACCGAGGCTCGGAGGCTGCCCATCTACCGCCTGGTTCTGTGGAACATCGATCTCACCCTGCTGGACGTCGCCCGGGTGTCGAGGGAGGCCTGCGCGGAAGCGTTCCGGCAGGTCACCGGCCAGCCGCTGGTCGCGCTGCCGCAGACGGCCGGGCGGACAGACTCGGAGATCTTCTTCGAGGCGCTGGCGCTCAACGACGTGCCAGCTGGTGGCACTGACGACCAGGAACTGCTCGCCCGCTACTTCGCGGCTTTGCGCGACGCCTTTGCTGCCCGGCGCGAGCTGCTGCCAAGCCTCGGCCGGCTGCTGCCAGGCGCGATGGAGGCGGTGACCGCCGCCGGGCAGCTGCCCGGCGTCGCGCAGTCCGTCCTGACGGGCACGATCGAGCCGAACGCGGCGGCGAAGCTGCAGGCCTTCGGCCTGTCCGGCCACCTCGAGGAGGACATCGGCGGCTACTGCTCGGCGGTCTACCCCAAAGGCGCCGAGCTGCTCAGGGCGCGGATGCGGGCCGGGCAGAAGCACGGCGTCACCTTCGATGCGGGCGCGACGGTCTACCTGGCTGACTCGACCAGGGACGTGACGGCGGCGCTGACCGGCGGGGCGCGCATGATCGCGGTGGCGACCGGCCGCTCGACCGCGGCCGAGCTGCGCGAGGCGGGCGCCGGCGCTGTGCTCGCCGATCTGTCCGACACCGCCGCGGTGACCGCGGCGATCGAGGAGCTGACGGCGCCGGTCACGGCCTGATAGCCGCTGCCGGTCACGGCCTGATAGCCGCCGCCGGCCAGGGCCGGATGCCCGCTGCCGGTCGCTGCCGGTAGCGGTCAGCGAACACCAGCAGGTCGGCGTTGCGGGGCCGGGCGGCAGCGCCCATGCTGATCTCTATGCCCACCGACGACGGCGCCGGCGGCCCGGCCGGGCCCCCAGCCAGGAACGACAGCGTAGCCAGGAACGACAGCGCAGGCCCTGGACCTAGCTCAGCCGGCCAGGCTGCGGCCGCCGACTCCGGTCCGGCCAGCGCGTCGCCGGCCGGGCCTGGCTACGGCGTCGTGCTCTGGCAGCCGGACGCCGCCGTGATCAGCAAGGCCAGGATGACCGACTTTGGCCGCCTGGCTGGCGTGGCGGACGGTGCCGTCGACGGCGGCTATCAGCGGCTGTGGCAATGGTCGGTCGACGACCCTGGCCGGTTCTGGTCGGCTGTGTGGGACTACTTCGGCGTCCTCGGCGAGCGCGGCGATGGCCCGGCCTTGTCCGGCGGCCCGATGCCCGACGTCAGCTGGTTCCCGGCGGCGACGCTCAACTACGCGCGCAATGCGCTGCGCACCGCCAGCTCAGATCCTGGCAGGACCGCCGTGATCTACCGTGCCGAGACGGGCCAGCGCGGCACGCTGAGCTACGGCGAGCTGGCGGTCCAGGTGGCCAGGACGCGCGCGGCGCTCAGCGCCCTTGGCGTCAGCCGCGGCGACCGGGTAGCTGGCTACCTGCCGAACGGGCCGCACGCCCTGATCGCGCTGCTTGCCACCGCGAGCCTGGGCGCGATCTGGACCTCGTGCTCTCCTGACTTCGGCGCGCCAAGCGTCATCGACCGGTTCGCCCAGGTGGAGCCCGCGGTGCTGATCGCGGTCGACGGATACGTCTACGGCGGCAAGGTCTACGACCGGCAGCGCGAAGTCGGCGAGATCGCCGGCGCGCTGCCCGGCCTGACCGCGTTGATCATGGTCGACTACATCGGTGCGCCAGCGGTCCGCCAGCCGGACCTGTCCGCACGCGTGCTGCGCTGGGACGACCTGTCCGGTCTCAGCGGGCGGCAGGCAGCCGGCCAGCCGCAGCCCGAGTTCACCGACGTGCCGTTCAGCCATCCGCTGTGGGTGCTGTACTCGTCGGGAACCACCGGCTTGCCGAAGCCGATCGTGCACGGTCATGGCGGGATCGTGCTCGAGCATCTGAAGGCGCTGGCGCTGCACCAGGATCTTGGCCCAGGCGACGTCTTCTTCTGGTACACGACGACCGGCTGGATGATGTGGAACTACCTGGTCGGCGGGCTGCTGGTGGGCGCTACGGTGGTGCTGTACGACGGCAGCGCGGTGTACCCGGGCACCGATCAGCTGTGGCAGCTGGCCGCAGCGGAGAAGGTCAGCTACGCCGGCACGGGAGCGCCCTATTTGCTCGCCTGCATGAAGGAGGGCATCCGGCCGCGTGCCGGGCTTGACCTGGCCGCACTGCGCGGCGTCGGGTCGACCGGATCGCCGCTGCCGCCCGAGGGATTCCGCTGGGTTTATGAGCAGGTGGCGCCAGCACGCCAGGCGCCGGGCGAATCGCCCGAGTTCGTGCTGGGATCGTTCTCCGGTGGCACCGACTTGTGCACGGGCTTTGTCGGGCCTTCGCCGTTGCTGCCGGTGCGCACCGGCATCCTCTCCGGTCCCTGCCTGGGCGCGGCGGTGGCCGCCTTCGACCCGGCCGGCCACCCGGTGACGGGCGAGGTTGGCGAGCTGGTGCTGACCAAGCCCATGCCCTCGATGCCGGTCGGCTTCTGGGCCGACGATGGCGGCGAACGGTACCGGGCCAGCTACTTCGCCGACTTTCCCGGCGTCTGGCGGCACGGCGACTGGGTCATGATGCTGCCCGACGGCGGCTGCGTGATCTACGGCCGCTCGGACGCCACGCTGAACCGCGGCGGGGTGCGGATGGGCACCAGCGAGTTCTACCGCGTGGTGGAGCGGTTTGACGAGGTGGCCGACAGCCTGGTGGTGGACACCGGCAGGCTGGGCGCCGAGGGCCGCCTGATCCTCTACCTGGTGCCGGCCGCCGGCTGCGCCGTGGATGAGGCGCTGGCAGGCCGGATCCGGTCGGCGCTGCGGTCGGCGCTGTCACCCCGGCACGTGCCGGACGAGATCCACCAGGTGCCTGGCATCCCCAGGACGCTGTCCGGCAAGAAACTCGAGGTACCGGTGCGCCGGATCCTGCAGGGCACTCCGGCTGCCGCCGCGGCGGACCCGGACGCGCTGGCCAACCCCGAGGTGCTGGCCTATTTCGAGCCTGGCGCGGCACCGTGAGCTACCAGCGCTCCGGCCAGCGGCCGGCTGGCCGCAGCTTCGGCGAGGAAGGCGGCCTGCTGACCTACGGCAGCTACCTGCACCTGCCGCAGCTGCTAGCGCAGCAAGAGCCGCTCGTCCGTCCGCCAGCCCACGACGAGCTGCTGTTCATCACGGTGCACCAGGCTTACGAGCTGTGGTTCAAGCAGCTGCTGCACGAGCTGGAGGCCGTCCGGGACGCCATGACCAGGCAGCAGCTGTGGCGGGCCAGGCAGCTGCTGCAGCGCGGGCACGTGATCGAGCGGCTGCTGGTCAGCCAGATCGACGTGCTCGAGACCATGACCCCGCAGGACTTTCTCGAGTTCCGCTCGGCGCTGGCGCCGGCCAGCGGATTCCAGTCCGTTCAGTTCCGCGAGCTAGAGTTCTTGTCCGGAGCTAAAGATGAGGGATTTGTCGCCCGATTCCGTTCGCTGACCGACGCGGAACGACAGCGGCTGGCCCGCCGTCTCGCCGAGCCCACTCTGTGGGACGCATACCTCCAGCTGCTCCGGTTGCGCGACCTGCCGGCCGATACCGACGACGAGGTGCTCGCCTCGCTGGTGCAGGTGGCCAGGGACCGGGACGAGCACGACGACCTGTGGGAACTGGCGGAGGACCTGCTGACGCACGACGAGCTGGCCGGGCTCTGGCGGGCCAGGCACGTGCAGATGGTCGAAAGGCAGATCGGGACGAAGTCCGGAACTGGCGGCTCGACCGGAGCGCCGTATCTGCACCGGCGAGTGCCGCTACGGTATTACCCGCTGTTGTGGGAGTTGCGCAATTGGCTGTAGTGAACGGACGGGACAAGGGAGTTGGGACCGATGTCGGACAACGCGGCCAGCGCCAAAGGAGTACTGCTGGCTGAGGCGGCACGTGCGGTCAGCGCCGGCGATGGCGTCGGCGACGTAGCCGATTACCTTCGCGCCTTCTACCGGCACGTGGCGGCGGAGGACCTTGAGGCCGCCGGCCCGGAGCGGGTCGCGGCGGTGGCGGCCGAGCAGGCGGCCTTCGCCGCGCAGCGCCCGCAGGGCCGGCCGCTGGTGCGGATCCGGCCTGGCCAGCTGCCCGGCGCGGCCCCGGCGGCCTTCGGAGAGGCCAGCGACGTCATCGACGTGGTCACCGACGACATGCCGTTCCTGGTGGACTCCATCACGATGGAGCTGGCCAGGCACGGACTCGCCGCTCGCCTGCTCATTCACCCGCAGCTGCGGGTCAGGCGCGACGTGGCCGGGCAGCTGCACGGCGTGCTCGGCCTGGTCAACGGCGCGCAGCAGGCGCACGACCAGATCGCCGAGTCGTGGACGCACATCGAGGTACCCCGGCTGTCCGACAGCGAGCAATCCGAACTCATCGCCGACCTGATCCGGGTGCTCGGCGACGTGCGGGTCGCGGTGGAAGACCACAGCAGGATGAAGACGAGGGCAGTCCAGCTCGCCGATGACCTGGCGCTGCTGCCAGCGGTGAGCCAGCTCAGCCAGCCACCGCAGGCCGAACCGCCGAGCGAGGTCGAGGCGCTGCTGCGCTGGCTGGCCGACGGTCACTTCACCTTCCTCGGCTATCGCGAGTATGACCTGGTGGACAGCCCGGACGGGCTCTCACTGCGACGGGTGGCCGGTACCGGCCTTGGCATCCTGCGGCACGACAAGCCGGGCTCGCGCTCGTTCGCCGCGCTGCCGCCGGCCGCCAGGGCCCGGGCCGTCGACGGCCAGCTGCTCATCCAGACGAAGGCCAACTCGCGCTCGACCGTGCACCGGCCGAGCTACCTGGACTACGTGGCGGTGAAGCGGATCGGTGCCGGCGGCGAGGTAACCGGCGAGTTCCGCTTCCTCGGCCTGTACACGCACGAGGCTTACTCCGAGAGCATCACCAGAATCCCGGTGCTGCGGCGCAAGCTGGCCGACGTGCTCGAGGCGTCGGGGCTGACCGCCGAGAGCCACGACGGCAAGGACGTCACCGAGTTCCTCGAGGATTACCCGCGCGAGGAGCTGTTCCAGACCTCGGTGGCCGAGCTGACCGACGTCGCCGCCGCGGTGCTGCGGCTGCGCGAGCGGATGCAGACCAGGCTGTTCCTGCGCAAGGACATCTACGGCAGGTACATGTCCTGCCTGGTCTACCTGCCCAGGGACAAGTACACGACCAAGGTGAGGCTGCGCGTGCAGGAGATACTGCGCACCGAGCTTGGCGGCGCGCAGGTCGACTACAGCGCGAACGTTGGCGAGTCACCGGTGGCCAGGCTGCACATCGTCGTGCGCGCCGAGCGCGGCCGCGGCCTGGTGGACGTGGACGCCGGCGCGCTGGAGCGTTCGGTGGCCGGCGCGGTCCGCTCCTGGGACGACGACCTGGCCGAGCAGGCGGTCCGCCAGCTCGGCGCGGCCCGGGGCCGCGCCGTGCTCGCCGCGTGCGGCCAGCAGATACCGGAGAGCTACAAGACCGACGTGCCGCCATCCGCCGCGATTTCCGACCTCGAGCGGATCCAGCTGATGCGCGAGTCCGGCGAGGACGTGGCGTTCGAGCTGTGGGAATCCGAGGACTACGTCGGCGGGGTGCCGATAGCGGACGGCGCCGGCAGCGCGCAGCACCGGGTCTGGCGGCTGAGCATCTACCGGACCGGCTCGCCGATCACGCTGACCGATGTGCTGCCCCGGCTGCAGGACATGGGCGTCGAGGTCGTCGACGAGCACCCGTATGAGTTCTCCGCCGCGGAGCCGTTCTGGATCTACGACTTCGGGCTGCGCCGGGCGTCGGCCGGTGACCGGCCGGCCGGGCTGGCGGCGGCCGACGGCAGCATGAACGGCCCGGTGGAGGCGGCCAAGGACCAGATGGAGGGCGCGCTCGCGGCGCTGTGGCGCGGCGAGATCGAGGACGACGGATTCAACGCCCTGGTGCTCGATGCCCACCTGAGCTGGCGGCAGATCGTGGTGCTGCGCGCCTACGCCAAGTACCTGCGGCAGGCGGGGACCGCCTTCAGCCAGGACTACATCAAGCAGGTGCTGCGCTCCAACATCACCGTGACCCGGCTGCTGATCAGGCTGTTCGAGTCCCGGTTCGACCCGGCCAGGCAGACTGAGGAAGCCGAGCGCACCGAGGCGATCGCCGAGGAGATCAGGGGCGAGCTCGACGACGTGGCGAGCCTGGACCAGGACCGGATCCTGCGCGCGTACTGGGGGCTGATCCAGGCCACCTTGCGGACCAACTACTTCCAGCGCACGGACGGGCAAGCTTCGCCGTACCTGGTATTCAAGCTCGACGCGGCGAAGGTGCCCGACCTGCCGGCGCCGAGGCCGCGGTACGAGCTGTTCGTTTACGCGCCCCGGTTCGAGGGCGTGCACCTGCGGTTCGCCGGCGTCGCCAGGGGCGGACTGCGCTGGTCGGACCGGCGGGAGGACTTCCGGACCGAGGTACTCGGCCTCGCCAAGGCGCAGGAGGTCAAGAACTCGGTCATCGTGCCGTCCGGCGCCAAGGGCGGCTTTGTCTGCAAGCAGCTGCCGGACCCGGCCGACCGCGAGGCCTACCAGGCCGAGGTGCTGCACTGCTACCGGATGTTCATCAGCGCGATGCTGGACGTGACCGACAACCTGGTCAACGGCGCGGTGGCGCCGCCCGCCCAGGTGGTGCGGCACGATGGCGACGACCCCTACCTGGTGGTGGCCGCTGACAAGGGCACCGCGACGTTCTCCGACACTGCCAACGAGATCGCCCAGCGGCGCGGGTTCTGGCTGGGCGACGCCTTCGCGTCGGGCGGGTCCGAGGGCTATGACCACAAGAAGATGGGCATCACCGCACGAGGAGCCTGGGAGTCGGTGCGCTACCACTTCCAGACCCTGGGCATCGACGTGGACCGGGCCGACTTCACCGTCGCCGGGATCGGCGACATGTCAGGTGACGTGTTCGGCAACGGCATGCTGCTGTCGCGGCACATCGTCATGGTCGCGGGGTTCGACCACCGGCACGTCTTCCTCGACCCGGCGCCGGACCCGGCGGTCAGCTTCGCCGAGCGGCAGCGGCTGTTCGACCTGCCCAGGTCCTCCTGGGCGGACTACGACAGCTCGCTGATCTCGCCGGGCGGCGGCGTCTGGCCCAGGTCAGCGAAGTCGGTGCCCGTCTCGGCCGAGGCCAGGGCCGTGCTCGGGCTACCCGACGGCACCACCGCGCTGTCCCCTGACCAGCTGATCTCGGCCATCCTTGCCGCGCCGGTCGACCTGCTGTGGAACGGCGGCATCGGCACCTACGTCAAGGCGACAGCCCAGGCGAACGCGGACGTCGGCGACCGGTCCAACGACGCGGTGCGCATCGACGCGGCCCAACTGCGCGCCAGGGTCGTCGGCGAGGGCGGCAACCTCGGCCTGACCCAGGAGGCGCGGATCGAGTACGCGCTGGCCGGCGGCCTGGTCGACACCGACTTCATCGACAACTCAGCCGGCGTGGACACCTCTGACCACGAGGTCAACATCAAGATCCTGCTGGACGGCGTGGTCCGCGACGGCGAGCTGAGCCCCGATGACCGCAACGCGCTGCTGCACCAGATGACCGACGAGGTCGGCGCCCTGGTACTGGTGCACAACTACCTGCAGAACCGCACGCTCGCGGCGGCCAGGGCGCAGGCCGAGCAGATGCTGCACGTGCACGCCAGGTACATACGCAAGCTCGAACGCGACCACAAGGTCAGGCGGCGGCTTGAGGTGCTGCCCGGCGACCGGGAGATCGCCGAGCGTCGGTCGGCCGGCACCGGCCTGACCACGCCTGAGTTCTCGGTGCTGCTAGCGCATACCAAGATCTTCACCGCGCAGGACGTGCTGGCGTCGGCCCTGCCGGACGATCCGTACCTGCAGCGGGTGCTCGTCGAGTACTTCCCGGTGCCGCTGCGGCAGCGCTACGCCGCCAGGATGAGCTCTCACCGGCTGCGCCGGGAGATCATCACCACCGCGGTGGTCAACGACATGGTGGACCGGTCAGGCATTACCTTCACCTTCCGGCTGAACGAGGAGACCGGCGCGTCGATCCCGGACATCACCGCGGCCTGGCTGGTCGCCAGGCAGGTCTTCGACATGACCGGGTTCTGGACCCAGGTCGAGGAACTAGACGGCAAGGTCAGCACGTCCGCCCAGATCCTGGCGACGCTCGAGGGCCGCAAGCTGACCGAGCGCGCGGCCCGGTGGCTGCTGAATAGCCGCCGCCCGCCCTTCGACATCCAGCAGGTCATCGACTTCTTCGCGGCCGGGGTGCTGACCGTGGCCGGCGGGCTGCCAAAGATGCTGGCCGGCCGTGACCTGGCCGGGTTCGACGAGCGGCGCGACTCCTTCGCCGCCCACGGCTTCCCGGCCAGCCTGGCCGAGCGGATCGCCGCGATGGTCCCGGCGTACTCGGCGTTCGATATCGTCGACATCGCGGCCGGGACCGGGCGATCGGTGGAGGAGACGGCCGAGGTGTACTTCGACCTTGCCGACCGGCTGCAGATCGCGCGGCTGCGGGACCGGATCACGGCGCTGCCGCGGGAGGACCGGTGGAACACGATGGCGCGCGGCGCGCTGCGCGACGACCTGTACACCGCGCACGCGGCGCTGGCCAGGGACGTGCTGGCGGTGACCCATTCAGGCAGCCCCGAGCAGCGGATGGCGGCCTGGGTGCAGCGCAACGAGTCGGCGGTAAGGCGGGCCGCCCAGACCCTGACCGAGATCTGGGAGAGCAACTCGTTCACGGTGGCGACGCTGTCGGTGGCGGTGCGGGCAGTCCGCACGCTCGTCGCCACCAGCACGCTGCCAACCTCCGCGTGACCAGCGCGGACCGGCCAGTGACGGCCGGTCAGGACAGGCCAGGCCGCGGCTGGCGCGCGCGGCCCGGCCGCGGCGCCCGCTCGCGTAGGCTCTCGTTATGGCGGCCGATCATGCGAGCGAGATAGCTGAGCTCAGGGCAAAGCTCGCCAGCATCGAGGCCGTGCTCGACACCGGGGCCATGCGCGAGGAAGCCGAGGCCCTGCGGGAGCGCTCCGCCGACCCTGACCTGTGGTCGGATCAGGAAAAGGCGCAGGCGGTCACCCGGCGGCTGGCCTACCTGGACGGCGAGATAGCGCGGCTGGCCAGCCTGCACCGCCGGCTCGACGACACCCAGATCATGTTCGAGCTGGCGGAGAGCGAGAGCGACGAGCCCACCCGCCAGGAAGCGCTGCGCGACCTGGCGGCCGTCCGCAAGGAAATGGACCAGCTGGAGATCAGGACGCTGCTGTCCGGTGAGTACGACGCCAGGGAAGCCCTGCTGTCGATCACCGCGCAGGCCGGCGGCGCTGACGCGGCTGATTGGGCACAGGGACTGCAGCGCATCTACCTGCGCTGGGCGGAGCGGCACGGGTACCCGACCGAGATCTATGACACCTCCTTCGCGGAGGAGGCGGGGATCAAGTCCACCACCTTCGCGGTGAAGGCGCCCTACGCCTACGGCACGCTGCGCGGCGAGCACGGTACCCATCGCATGGTGCGGATCTCCAAGTACGACAACCAGGGTCGCCGGCAGACCTCGTTCGCCGGGGTGGACGTAATCCCGGTCGTGCAGCAGGCTGACCACATCGAGATCCCGGACGACGAGATCAGGGTCGACGTGTTCCGGTCAAGCGGTCCTGGCGGGCAGGGCGTCAACACCACGGACTCAGCCGTGCGGATCACCCACCTGCCCACCGGCATCGTGGTGTCCTGCCAGAACGAGCGAAGTCAGATCCAGAACCGGGCCAGCGCGATGGCGGTGCTCCAGGCCAAGCTGCTCGAGCGGAAGCGAGAAGAGCAGGCGGCCAAGCTGACTGAGCTGCGCGGCGAGTCCAAGCGCAGCTGGGGCACCCAGATCCGCAACTACGTGCTGCACCCGTACCAGAACATCAAGGACCTGCGCACCAACTTCGAGACGGGTAACACGGCCGCGGTGATGGACGGGGAGATCGACGACTTCATCGAGGCGGAGATCCGCTGGCTGCGCACCCAGGGTCTGTAGCCGGCAGCACGCTTGCCGGGCGCCGCTGCGCGGCGGACGGGCTGCGCTAGCGCGCCAGGTGCTGGGCGGCCAGGGCGGCGATCAGCAGCACCAGCAGCGCGGCCAGCACGATCGGCACGGCCAGGTGATGGCCGGGGTGGTGCACGTGGCTACGGGCGGCTCGGCACACGGGGCACCTGCCCTCGGCTACCGGCCCGGCACACTGAGCGCAGATCAGGTGCTCGCAGCTCATCAGGGGACCTCCGGCACTAGGCGGTTACCCGGCCACTTCCGCGATGTTGGACCTTCCCACCCAGTTTCCCCCTAGACTGGCCGGTGGCCAAACTGGGGCGCGAAGAGCTTCCCGGCCAGGCAGTCAGCAACTCGTCAACCCCCCGTGTGATGGGCCTGTGATCCACTTCGACAACGTCACCAAGGCGTACCCGAACCAGAGCCGACCCGCGCTTGAGAACATCAGCCTTGATGTCGAGAAGGGTGAGTTCGTCTTCCTGGTCGGGCCGTCAGGGTCGGGGAAGTCCACCTTCCTGCGCCTGGTGCTCAAGGAGGAGCGGCCCACCGACGGCAGGATCCATGTGGCCGGCAAGGATCTGGCGCGGCTGACCAACTGGAAGGTGCCGCACCTGCGCCGCCGGATCGGCTGCGTCTTCCAGGACTTCCGGCTGCTGTCGAATAAGAACGTCTACCAGAACATCGCCTTCGCCCTTGAAGTCATCGGCAAGCCGCGCCGCTTCATCAGGAAAGTAGTCCCCGAGGTCATCGACCTGGTGGGCCTGGAGGGCAAGCGCGAGCGCATGCCCGACGAGCTGTCCGGCGGCGAGCAGCAGCGAGTGGCGATGGCCCGAGCCTTCGTGAACCGGCCCATGATCCTGCTGGCCGACGAGCCGACCGGAAACATCGACCCCGCGACGTCGATCGGCATCATGAAGGTCCTCGACCGGATCAACCGGACGGGCACCACGGTGGTCATGGCCACGCACGACGCGGCCATCGTGGACTCGATGCGCAAGCGCGTCATCGAGCTCGAGTACGGCAAGGTGGTCCGCGACCAGTCACGCGGGGTCTACGGCCAGGCGTACTGACCAGGCCCCGACGAGGATTGCCGAGGAATCTGAGCCATGCGCGCCCAGTTTGTGTTTCATGAGGTCTGGATTGGCCTGCGGCGGAACCTGACCATGACGATCGCGCTAGTCGTTGTCGTCGCGATCAGCCTTGCCCTGCTCGGTACCGGCATGCTGTTCGTCAGGCAGGTAGACCACACGCGCACCTTCCTGCAAGGCAAGTTCCAGCTGTCGATCTACCTGTGCACCGCGGTGCCGTCCAGCCCGCAGTGCAAGCAGAACGGGCCGGCGACGGCCTCGCAGCGAGCGCAGGTCCAGCAGACGCTGCAGGCCTTGCCGCAGGTCAAGAACCTCGTCTACGTGCCCCAGGCCCAGGCGTACCAGCAGTTCAAGTCCGAGTTCGCGCAGGATCCCTCGCTCGCGAATAACACCCCGGCCGCGGACATCCCCGACTCGTTCGAGGTCAGGCTCAAGAACACGCAGACCGACGTGTCCACCGTGGCGGCCACGGTGGACGGCATGCCTGGCGTGGACCAGATCGTCGATGACTCACAGGTGCTGAGCAAGTTCTACAAGCTCATCGACGGGGCGCGGAACGCGGTCCTGGTCATCGCGATCATCCTGATCATCGCGGCAATCCTGCTGGTGGCCAACACGATCCGGCTTTCCGCGTTCAACCGGCGCCGGGAGACCAGCATCATGCGGCTGGTCGGCGCGTCGAACTTCTACGTGCAGCTGCCCTTCCTGGTGGAAGGCATGCTGGCCGGGCTGTTCGGGTGGCTGGTGGCCAGCGGGCTGCTGATCGCGGTGAAGTCGCTGTGGCTCGACGGCCTGCAGCAGTACTTCTCGTTCAACGTCGAGCTCAGCACCACCGACCTGATCGAAGTCATCATTCTCGCTATGATCATCGGCGTGGCGCTTTGCGGGACGACCTCCTTCCTGACGCTCAGGCGCTACCTGCGGGTATGACGCGGCGGAGCGGCGGATAGTGCCTGCGGACCAGGGCCGGAAGGTCATCGCCAGCAACCGCCGGGCCAGGCACGACTACCACATCGAGGATGTGGTCGAGGCCGGGCTGGTGCTCACCGGCACCGAGGTCAAATCGCTGCGAGCGGGCCGGGCGTCCCTCGCTGACGGGTTTGGCCAGGTTTCCGACCATGAGATATGGCTGCACGGGGTACACATACCGGAGTACACGCAGGGCACCTGGACCAACCATGAGCCGCGCCGGACACGTAAGCTACTGCTGCACCGCAAGGAGATTGACCGGCTGGCCAGTACGACAGCAGAACGTGGCCTGACGCTGATCCCGCTCTCGATGTACTTCAAGGACGGGAAGGTCAAGGTCGAGCTGGCCCTGGCCCGCGGCAAGCGGACCTACGACAAGCGCCATGACCTTGCCGCCAGGGACGCAGCCAGGGAAATGGACCGTGCTCTGCGGCGCCGGAGGTAGGACAGTGGTGGCTCGTGGCCCGCATTCGTAGCTCCGGCGCGCACGCCGGCAGCCACCGGGCACGGCGCTCGTCCCCGCCAGAGCGCGAGGGCCCGGCCGGCCAGGCCTGGGTCAGGGGGACCAGGGAAGTGGCAGGGCGAGTCAGAGGGCTCGGCGCTCGCTGGGGCTCGGGCGGGGATGACCCACCGGACCAGGCCCCGCCTGAGGAACCGCAGCCGCTGCCCGGCCTACCTGAGTCCCCGCTGCCCCGGCGTTCGCCATCCGGCCAGGGGCCGCCTGGCCAGTGGGAAGGCAGCCAGGACGGGCTGCGACAGCAAAGCCAGCCAGCAGCCGGCCAGCGCGGCTCCGGCCAGGCCGGGGACGGCTACCCGGACGCTGGCTACCCGCCGGCCAGGCAGTCGGCCGGCTACCGCAACTCGGCCCCCGTGGCGCCGGCCTCGCGGCGGCCTGGTCAGCCCGAGGACCGGGCTGTCCGGACGGGCCAGAATCCTGGCCAGGCACCAGGTAGCGGCGCTGGCGGCCCGGCCGGCGGTACCGGCGGCAGCGGGCCAGGCCAGGCAGGCGACCTGTGGCAGCCTGCCAGGCAGTTGCACGGCAGCGGCCGCCAGGCCGGGCTCCGGCCGCCTGCCGACAAGCTCGCCGCCGGGCCGCTGATCATGGAGCTGCGGGCCGCGACCCGCAGTTTCTCCGCCTGGGCGGCCGGAACGTCCGCCGTCAGGCTGGCGCGGACGCACATGAACCGGCGCCGGACCATCGCCCTCATCGGCGCCGTCGTGGTACTCGGCATCAGCTTGCTGCTCGGCTGGGCCTCGCCCGAGCCGGAAGCCGAGACGACGGTGCAGCAATTCCTGCTCGCCTGGCAGGCCGGCCATTACCAGAACGCCGCTGCGCTGACGAACGGCAAGTCGTCGGCCGTGGCAGCGCAGCTGCAAGCGTCCTACCGCCAGCTCGGCGCAGCTGACCTCGCGCTGACCATGGGGCACATCAGCCAGCACGGGCGGACCGCGCAAGCCAGCTTCGGTGCGTCGTTCGACCTGGGCAGGGGCGGCCCGCCCTGGGTCTACCAGGGTCACTTCACGCTGCACAGGCACGGCTCGAGCTGGAAGGTGGACTGGAGCCCGTCGGTCATCGTCCCCGCGCTCCGGCCGGGTTACCGGCTCGCCGTGGTGACCACCGTGCCGCCCAGGGCGCAGCTGCTTGATCAGACCGGACGGCCGCTGGCCCGGCGCTCGCAGGTCTACCAGGTAGGCGTCCGCCCTGGTGAGCTGAAGCATCCTGAGGTGACCGGGCAGGCGCTGGCCCGCGCCGTCGGCAGCCCGCAGCTGGGCGAGGAGATGACCGAGCAGATCCAGACCGCGCCGGCGGACGACTACCTCGAGCTGGTCATGCTCCAGCCTGCGACCTATCACCGGCTGAAGGGCGCGCTCGACAAAGTCACGGGGCTCAAGGTCAGGACCGGCAGCGCGCGGCTGTTCGACAGCATCGCGCCAGCCGTGGCCGGCTCGGTCGGCACTGAGACAGCCCCTATCCTGCAGGCCAATGGCGTGCCCTACCGGCCGGGGACGACCATCGGGCTGTCGGGACTGCAAGAGGCCTACCAGCGAAGGCTCGCCGGCACGCCGACTACCAGGGTCGTGCTGGAGAACGCCGCTGGCCGGCAGATCGCCGTGCTGCAGCGCTGGCAGGGCAGCACGGGCCTGCCGGTCAGGACCACGATCAGCGGAGTGGCCCAGCGGGCCGCTGACGGTGTGGTCGGCTCGCTGTCGGACTCAGCCGCGATCGTCGCGGTCCGGCCGTCCGGGCAGATCCTCGCCGTAGCGCAGCACCAGGTGGCGGGCATGCCAGCCGTCAGCCCGCTGGACGGCCGCTACCGGCCTGGCCAGGCTTTCACGATCGTGTCGACTGCGGCGCTGCTGGCCGACGGCGGGGTCAAGCCGGACACCCAGACACTGTGCCACCGCTCCAACGTGGTCGGCAGCGAGCGTTTCGTCAACGAGCCGGCCGAGCCCGACCTGGGCCCGGCGCCGCTGTTCAGCGAGGACTTCGCGCACGCCTGCGCGACCGCCTTCACCGGGCTCGCGCTCAATCTCAAGGCCGCCGCCCTGTCCAGCACGGCCAGCAAGTTCGGCATCGGCCAGCACTGGACGCTGCCGGGTGACCTGCCTGCTTTCGCCGGCACGGGCCCGGCCGGCAGCGACGCCGCCCAGCTGGCTGCCAACTCGATCGGCATCGGCAGCGTCCGGGTCAGCCCGCTCGGCATGGCGCTGGCGGCCGGCGTCGTCCAGTCAGGCTCCTGGCACCCGCCTGCGCTGATCACCAGCCCGGCGAACCAGCAGGTGCAGGAGTCGGCCGCGTTCCAGACCGATATTGTCTCTCAGCTTCGCTCCCTGATGCGGGCGGCGGTCCGTAACGGAGCCGCGCGGGCGGCGAACGTCCGCGGATCTGCCGTCTACGGTCAGGTGGGCAGCGCCCCGCTTGGCCAGCACGGGCTGTGGGCTAACTGGTTCGTTGGCTACAACGGGAATGTCGCTTTTGCCGTGCTGAGCTTTGATAAGTCCCCCAGCAATTCGCCTGCGGCGCTGGCCGGGCGGTTCGTCCGGGCGCTGCATGCGCGCTTGTGACTCGAGCTTTGCCTGATTTTTGGTAACTCGGAGCAACCTTCTGGTACCTCTCCGGCGTCTTACATAGTGACTGGGGTGCCGCTTGGGGGGTTGCGCTCCCGGTCATAGTGATGAGAACCGGGTCTCATCTCGGGGGAGACCCGGACATTTGGGACCGGCCCCGACCCTGCCGGTCAGCCCCCGCGGGCGCGTTTCGGCCACCGCCAGTGCCCGCGGGGGTTTCTCATCACCTCTCGGATGCCCGATGGACCGCGATCTGCGGACACCGTCGGGCATTCCGCTGTGTGCAGCCAGTAGCTCGCCCGCGACCGCGGCGCCCGTGCCCAGTCCGGTAACGCTGCGTGAGGCCGCTTCTACCTGGTTGGCTCTGCGGCATACGGTCGGGTACCGTGACGTTACAACTGAACATGGGGGTGACTGGCTTCGACTTTGGTGGTTGATCCAGGGGAAGCGGGCCGAGGGTTGCGGTAGCGACCTCGTTAATCCCGTGACCGCAAACTGATAAGTGCCAACTCACAGCGCACTGCCTTCTCGCTCGCGGCCTGACCGCAGCTAGAGGCTGTCAGCCCGGGAGGTCCTCCGGCCCGGTGCCTGGCATCAGTCAGGAGGATTACCGTCTAGCCCGGTCGCGGGACTAGGCGGGACATCTAACAGCGACTGAGCCCGCTCGGCGGCTTGCCTGCATGACCGCCGGGGCTGAGAAACGCGACGCAGGCTGCGCCCGGAGAAGCCCTGGTGATGTACCGAAGGACGCGGGTTCGATTCCCGCCACCTCCACGAGCCGGCTAATGCTGCTTGCCGATCTTCGATCGGCTGCGCCGTTGGCCGCCGCGTTTGCCCGGGGGCCGAGCCCGCGGAGCCCCCACGACCGTGGCTGGGCTGGGTTGCTTGGCTGTCCGTTTGATCGGGTCAGCCACCACGCTGACTGCGCGTAGGAGCGGACGGAGACACCCTCGGCCGGCACGAAGCGCATGCACATGGACCACATGAGCAACGAAACCAGCCAGGGCGCCGGCTCCCCGGCGCGGGCCGTTCTCCCGTGAGTCGTCGTGCGATGCGGGAACCGATGCTCGAATTCGTCATCTGCCTCGATGGTGAACGCCAGCAGCGCCCGGGACAGCTGCGACGGGAGCGGCTCCAGCATGGCTCCATGATCGCGCCTGGCAGGCCAGCTCGGTGAATTACGGCAGCTGGCCCCTCAGCCAGAGTGTCCACCGCTGGACGCTCCTGATCGTGAGCACGGTGCCCAGCCATGGGTCACCGGCGAGGACGGCCCGCGCGCCTGCCTCGTCAGCGGCGCGGATGAGCAGCAGCGCGTCACTCGTATCGACGTCCTCGCCGAGCGGGCCGCCGAGCAGGATCACGCCCTGATCCACGAGAGAATCCAGGAAGGCCGCATGCTGGTCGAAGCCGTCCTGCGCCCTGCGCGAGCGGGCCGGATCCCGGGCAGGCCCGTGCGCCATGGTCATCAGGAAGTAGGCCATGTCCGGACGATACGTCCAGGGTCCGACGATCCAAGGTAGTGACAGGTGGGTGGCGCGGACACCGGGTGAACCGGCCAGGCGCGGCCGCCAGCCGTTGGCGCGTCTGGCGGGCTAACTCACTGGCGCGCGCTCCGCCTGGCTGGCATCATCCTGGGCGTTCGGCACGGACGGGAGGCACCAGCATGCCGGCGATGCCGCAGGACTACGACGCGGATCCTGGCAGGTTCCTGGCCAGCAGCCGCTGGCAGGACAGCGACGTCCACCCTTACGTCGCCGCCCGGTTCCGCGACGCCGGTGCCCGCCAGGTACTCGATGTCGGCGGTGGGAACGGCAAGCTAGCCACGCTGCTACCTGGCCTTGGCATGCGCTGCCTGCTGGTCGACATCTCACCCGCGATGCTCGCGCTCGCGCCGCGGCCCGCCGTCCGAGCCGACGGGGCCAAGCTGCCCGTGGCCGCCGGGTCCTGCGACGCGGTCGCCGCGCTCTACACGCTTTACCACTACGACGACCCGGTGCTGCCGATCCGGGAGGCCAGGCGAGTGCTGCGCCCGGGCGGGCTGTTCGCTGCCTGCTCGGCCAGCCGCGACAGCGCTCCGGAGCTGGCCCACGTGGTGCCGGGCTGGGGCGCACCGACGACCTTCGACGCCGACGAGTCGCCTGCGATCGTGCGTTCGGTCTTCGGGCAGCCAGGCGATGAAGTCAGCGTGCAGCGGTGGGATGCGCCGATGCACACACTGACCACAGCCGAGCAGGCGGCCGCGTTCCTGCGCTGCTACGGGATGGGCGAGCAGGCGGCGCGCGACGCCGCCCAGCGCCTGGCCCTGCCGCTCACCCTCACCATGCGCGGCTGCTTCGTCTACGCCACCAAAGCGCCGGCCGGCACAGCGCCGCGCGGCTAGCGGCCGGCGCCCAGGCGCGCAGGCTAGTGCGCGTGCTTGAGCGTGGCGCTGATGCCGCTGGTCGTCTGGCCGGCCGTGACGGTCACGACCCTCGCCCTGGCCCTAGTCGGGACGTTGCGCCACCACTGCGTGGCCAGCCTGGCGGCGCCGCAGCCGGGGCTGAAGCGCACCAGGTAGTGGCCGGCATGCAGGCCGAGGACGGCGTAGCTGCCGTGGCTGACCGCCAGCACGCTGGCCTGCCCGGCTCGCGCCGTCGCAGCCGGTATGGCGGTGACGCAGGCGCCGGTCAGCGGCTGGCCGGACGGGCCGGTGACGGTACCGGAGATCCCGCCATCACCGGCCACGGTGGCGACCGGCAGGCTGGTCAGCGCTCCGGTCCTGACCGTCACCGTATCGGCTGCCGCCCGGCTCGCCTTGCCGTTGAACCACAGCGGTACCAGCCCGCCGCCGCAGTCCGGATCGTCGAACAGCACCTTGTAGCGACCCGGCAGCAGGTTCCTGGCGACGAACACGCCGGCCGCGCCCGCGGTGATCACGAAGGCGCCGACCGCGCCCGGTGAAGCCGGCTCAACGTTGACGCAAAAGCCGGGCAGGCTCGGCTCGGGCTGGCTGGCCCGCACCGAGCCGGTCAGGGTGCCGCCCGACGTCAGCGCGGCGTTGATGCCGCGGACCCGGTGCCCAGTCGTGACGTGCACCGGGGCCGGCCTGGCTCGCCCGGCCAGAGCCGGTGCGTCCGGCAGGCACGGGAAGAAGTCGACGGCGTATGCCCCGGTGTTCAGACCGCCCGCGGTATAGCGGCCGTTCTTTCCGGTCACGCCGAAGCCCACGAACAGCTGGCCGCGCGTGAATGCCTCGACGCAGATCCCCGGTACTGGCCCGCCGGTCGCCTGGCTGGTCACCCGGCCGGAGATCGACCCGCCGTTGGGAAGCGCGCCGCTGATTCCGGTGGTCGTGCGGCCCGCCCGCACCGTCACCGGCGTCGCCGCCGACGGGCCGCCCTTGTTGCGATACCAGGAGCTGGCGAAATCTCCGGGCAGCACGCACGAGGTGAACTCCAGCTGGTAGCGGCCGGCGGCCAGGCCAGAGGCGGTGTAGCGCCCGCGCCGCCCGGTAATCGCGCCTCCGGTCGGTGCGCCGTTGCGCAGGTTGGTCAGGTCCACGCAGAGACCAGCCAGCCCGCGGCCCGCCCTGGTAGTGACCACGCCTGAGATCCGGCCGCCCCGGCGCATGACCGCGCTGATACCGCGGGTCGGTGCACCGGGATTGACCGAGATCAGTGCGCCGCTGCCGTCGCCTGGCCGGCCGGGGAACGACTGGTCGGCCAGGTCGCCGCCAGCGCCGCAGTTGACGAACGTCACCTGGTACTGGCCCGCTGGCTCGTTATTGAACTGGTAGCTGCCGTGCCTGGTGACTGCCAGGAAGTTGCCTGGAATGTTGAGCTCGAGGGTCGACTGCGGCAGGACGCAGATATTGGACAGCTCGCGCCCGGCGGTGTCGGTGACGTGACCGGAGATGGTGCCGCCCGGCTGCATCACCGCGTCGACGCCGCTGCTTGACTGTCCGATGGTGACGCTGACCCGGCTGGCCGGGAACAGCGGCGCAAGGCTGCCGTGATTGCCGCATCCGCCAGTGAACTCAAGGGTGTACTTGCCGGTTGCCAGCTGGGCTATCCGGTAAACGCCGTCAGCGTGGGACTGCGCCTGGCCGCCGGACCCGCCGCTCGCGGACACGCAGACGCCGGCCAGCGGCTGGCCGGCCGCGCTGGCAATGGTTCCGGTGATGACGCCGCCGCGTTGCAGGACGCCGTCGACGCGGGTGTCCCGGCCGGCGGTGAGCGTGATGCGCCCTGGCACGGTCTCGCTCACCACGTTCGGGTTCTTGTCGCAACCAGGGAAGAAGCTCACCCGGTACTGGCCGGGCGCGAGGCTCTTCAGGTGGTAAGTGCCATCCGATCGCGTGATAGCTAGTCCTCCGGCCTGGTTCAGCAGCGGCCCGGCGCCGTCAAGCTCGACGCAGATGCCGCCGAGCGGCGTACCGGAGCCGCTGCCGAGGGTGACCGTGCCGGATACCTTCGCGCCCGGCCTCATCACCGCGCCGATCCCCGATGTCACGTGCCCGGCGGTGACGTGCACCGGCGTCGGCCGCTGCGCTGCTGACTTGTCCTTCCATTCCTGCGGCGCCAGGTTGGCCCGGCTGCCGCAGCCGGTGCTGAAGAACACGTCGTAGCGACCGGTCAGCAGTTCCGGCACGTCATAGCGCCCGTGGTGGCTGATGGCCTGTGAGACGCTGACAACCCCGGCGGTCCGCTGCTCAGCCAGGACGCAGATGCCGGACAGTTTCTGGCCGGCCTGGCTGGTCACGGTGCCCTGAATCTTCCCGGCGGGGTGCATGACCGCATCGATCCCCCCGGTGGTGTGCCTCGCGGTCACCCGGACGCGGGTGGCCTTCGCGAGGCTCGCGGCGTTCTGGTACAGCTGCGGCAGCCAATTGCCGCGGTTCCCGCAGCCCGGCACGAAGACGACGAAGTACCGGCCAGGCCGCAGCGGCTTGCTCAGGTACCTGCCCTTGCGCCCGGTGCTGACCTGCGACAGCAGCGTGGTTCTGGTGGCCGCGAAGACGCAGATGCCGGCCAGCAGCCGGCCATGCCCCGCAGTGACCCGGCCGGAGATCCGGCCTCTCGCGCCCGACGCCGCCGGTCCTGCGGCGTCGGTGGCCTGCCGGGCCGCTGCGGCCAGCCAGGCGGCTGGGCGGCTGGTGAGCAGCGCGGGCACGGAGGCAGGCCGCAGCTGGGCCGGAGCGACCGTCACCGTGCGGCCGCCGACGATGACCGCCGCCGTGGCGTTAGCGGGCGCCGTCAGCCTGGCCACGGGCCCGGTCAGGCCGGGGCCGCTTGAGCAGTCCCGGTACTGCAGCCGGTAGCCGCCCGGCCGCAGCCCGCTGATGGTGTACGCGCCCTGTGGCGAAGTAACCGCTGATCCGCTGGTGCGGCCGTGCCGCGCCGCGAGCGAGGCAGCCGCCCGTTGCAGGGGCGTCGCCGCGCCGGGCGCGGCTACGGCCGGCAGCTGCCGGATGAGCCGGGCGGTCACGCAGATCCGGCTTGGCGCGGCGCTGCCGCCCGCTGCTGGCGGCCCGGTCAGCGCGACCGCCGTGCCCGGGCTGAGCTGCAGCGTCCCGGCCAGCGTCCCGGTCGCCGGGGCGGGCGCTGGGCCGGTCATGGCCGCCGTGCTGGCGCCGGCAGCGCCGGCAGTGCCAGCCGTGGCTGCCTGGCCAGCCGCCACGGCTGGTGCCGCCAGTGCCCCGGCCAGCAGACCAGCGCTGACGGCGGCGGCGATGCCCCGCCCGAGTAGGTGAGTTCGCTGCATTTCCGCACCGCCCGTGTCCATTAGCTGGCGGGCTTACTCTGCCGCCCGCGGCATGAGCGTAGACCCGGCGAATGGCCAGGACATGAGTAAAAAGTCTCAGTATGAGAACGCGGTCTGCGCGGTTAGGGCTCGGCGCTACCCGCGCGCTACCAGCCGGCCACCGCGACGCGAGGGTTCCTGTCGATCTGTCGTCCGGTCGTTCGTCGTAATTGCAATGGCAGCTACGGCCGGCCGAAGCGCAGAGTGAGCCGGCCAGGGGCAAGGAGGGACAGACATGGCGAAGTTCGTATACCTGTACACCGGTGGTCAGATGGCCGAGACGCCGGAAGAGCAGCAGAAGGCGATGCAGGAGTGGGGCGCCTGGTTCGGCGCGCTCGGCGACTCGGTCAGCGACATGGGCAACCCGTTCGGCGGCAGCGCGACGGTCAGTTCCGGCGGCGTGACCGGCCGCGGCGCCTCGGGGGCCGGCGGCTACTCGGTGATCACGGCCAGTTCGCTCGAGGACGCTACCGCCAAGACGACCGGCTGCCCGGTCCTGGCCAGCGGAGGGACCGTGGAGGTGTTCGAAGCCATCCCGATGTAAGCCCGGCGGCACTAGCCCGGCCGGAACGGGGCTGGCCGGTAGACGGGACCGGTTGTTTCCCGCGGGGGCGGGCAACAACCGGTCCTCGCCGTTGCTGCGCTCAGTCGGCTAGCCGGCCCGTTTAAGGGGCTGCCCGGTCACTTGCTGAGCGTCGCGTCGATGCCGCTGGTGACGGTTTTGGCCGGGACCGTGATGATGGTGGCGGCGCCCTGGGAGCTGGCGTCCTTCCACCACTGAGTCTTGAAGCCAGTGGCGCCGCATCCGGTAGAGAACTCCACCCGGTATTTGCCCGGCTGCAGATCGGTGATGGCGTACTTTCCGGAGCGGGTCACCGCCACGACGCTCGGCAGCCCGGCCGAAACCGGCTCGGCGGTCACGCATTCCCCGGTGATCGCCGCGGACGACGGGCCGGTGACTGTGCCGGTGACCTCACCCAGCGCGGCGAGCGTGGCGGTATTCAGCTTCGTTGTCGCGGCCGCCGTGACAGTGATCACCGTGGCACTGGCCTGGCTGGCCTGGCCGTCGTACCACTGCGACGCGAACGCGCCGCCGCAGGCCGGGTTGCCGAACAGCACCTTGTAGCTGCCGGGCGCCAGGTTGCCGACGGTGAATGTCCCGCCGGCCGCGGTCTGGCCTTCCTCACCCAGCGAGGTGCCGGCTAGCGGCAGCACGTCGACGCACACGGCCGCCTGGCCCGTCGCCGGCGAGCCGCCCGTGACCTGTCCGGATACCTGACCGCCCGCCACCAGTGCCTCGTTGACGCCAGTTAGGTGCCGCCCCGCGGTTACCCGCACGGTCTTCACCTGGCCGGCCAGGGTGCCGCCATTGCACCGGACGTACTCGACGGCGTAGGTCCCGGTGTTCAGCTCGTCGATGGCGTACCGGCCGGTCTTGCCGGTCGCCGCGAGGCCTTCGGTGCTGCCGCTGATCGCGCTGACGCAGATGCCAGCGGCCGGCTTCCCGGTGGCCTTGGAGGTCACGACCCCGGAGATCGTGCCGCCGGTGCCCAGCGTTGCGCCGATCCCGGATGTCGTGACCCTGGCCTTGACCGTGACCGGGTTCGCAGCCGACGCGCTGCTCTTGTTCCTGAACCACGTGTTGGCGAAGTTCCGGTTGTCGCAGGCAATGAACTCGACGCTGTAACGTCCGGCCGCGAGCTGAGTGACCGTGTACCGTCCGGCGCGGCCGGTGACGGCCAGGCTGGCCAGGCCGCTGGCCCGGTCGGTCGCGATCGCGCAGATGTTCCTCAGCTTGCCGCCAGCGCGGCTGCTGACGGCGCCGGAGATCCGGCCCGCCTGCTGCATGACCGCGCTGACCCCGCTCGCCGTCTGCCCCGGGTTGACCGAGATGAGCTGGCCGCCGCGGAATTCCTGCACGGCCAGGTTCCGGTTACCGCAGTCGAAGAAGAACACCTGATACAAGCCAGGGGTGAGATTGCCGATCGTGTACCGCCCTGACTGGCTGGCGATCACAGATCCGCCCAGCGCGTTGGCTGCGTCCACGCAGATGTTCGAAGCCTTCTTCCCGCCGCTGATGGTGGTGGTACCGGTGATCGTGCCGCCCGGCTGCATCGCGGCGTCGATGCCTGAGGTGGTCTGGCCCTGAGTCACCGACACCAGGTCGGGGAAGCCCAGCGGCTCGTCGTTGTAAGTCTGCGGGGTGAGGCTCGGGCTCGGACCCTCGCAGTTATGGCTGAAGTCGACTTCGTAGCTTCCCGTGGGCAGCTGCTGGATCGCGTACGTCCCGTCGAAGAACGACACGTCCTCGCCGAAGCCGGTTCCGGAAGCATCCACGCAGACACGATCCTGCGGCTTGCCAGTCGCCGCGTTCGTGACCGTGCCGGTGATCTCGCCCCCTGGCTGAAGGACGCCATTGATCCCGGTGACCTTCTTGCCGGTGGTCAGCTGGACGGTTCCCGGCAGCGTTTCCGGCAGGACGTTCTGGTTCCGCCCGCAGCCGGGCGAGAACGACACCCGGTACTTGCCGGTCGCCAGTCCATTGAGGAAGTACGTGCCGTCGAACTTGGTGGCGCCGAACCGGCTGAAGCCAGCCAGCGGCCCTGTGCCGATCACGCTCACGCAGACGCCCTGCAGCGCCGTGCCCGAGCTGGATCCCTCCGTGACGGTTCCCGCGATCTCAGCGCCCCTGTGCATCGTCACGTTGATATGCGAGGTGGTATGCCCAGCGGTGAGCCGCAGCAGGCTGGGCTTCTGGGTAAGGGTCTTGTTCTTCCACTGCTGCGGCGCGTAGTTGCCCAGGTTCCCGTTGCCAGCGGTGAAGACGAGCGAGTACCGGCCAGACGGGATTCGCTCTGCCCGGTAGACGCCCTTGTTCGTCGTCTTCACGCTTGCAATGGCGGCCGCGGGATGGCCGGCCGGCACCACCGCGACGACAATGGAGGGGATCTTCTTGCCGCTGCTGTTGGTGACTGTTCCGGTGACTACGGCGCCCGGGTGCATGACGGCGTCGATGTGGCGGGTCGTGTGGCGGCCGGTGACCGTCACCTCGCGAGCGTTCTCCTCGGCGGCGGCGTTCTTGTAGAACTGGCTCAGCCAGTTGCCGTTATTGCCGCAGCCGACGCCGAACGCGACCTGGTAGCGGCCTGGCTTGAGCGGCAGGGTCAGATAGGTCCCGGACTTGCCCGTCCGGGTACTGAGGAACGTGTTGTTGTTGAACTCGAAGACGCAGATGCCGGCGAGCGGCCGGCCGCTCTCGGTCGTCACCCTCCCGGAAATGTGCCCGCGAGCCCCGGAGCTGGCTGGCGCCGCCGGGCTGGCGTGCTGGACCAGCCACGCCGGGCTCTCCTGGGCGAGCAGAGCGGCCGGGCTGGCCGGACGCAGGCTAGGCGCCGATATCAGCGCGGTCCTGCCGCCGGACACCAGCACCCTGGTCGCTGCGGCGGGCGCCGCCAGCGCGCTGAGCTGGCTGGTCAGAGACTGGTCAGCGGCCGAGCAGTTACGGTACTGCACGGCGTAGATGCCAGGCCGCAGGCCCGAGAGCTCGAACCGGCCGTTTACCGACGTCACCGCCGACGCGCTTGGCTTTCCGGACACCGCGGCCGCGCGCACCAGCGCTACCGCTTCGGCTCGCGCAGAAGGTGCACCGGCAGCCGTCGCTGCCCCGGCGCTCTGAGCGAGTCCTGCGGCGTCCCCGGTGGCCGCCGCGACAGCGGGGCCGATCGTGGTGCCGGGCACGAGATGAGCGGCGACGCAGACCCGCTGCTGCTGGCTGCCCCCGAGCAGCTGCGCGATACCCGCCACCGCGCCGGTGCGGGCAAGCGCCCCGCCGGCAGCAGGGTTCTGGCCATTGCCGGTAAGCCTGACTGGTGCCGCGGTCCCTGGACCGCCGGCCGGGCCGGCCTGCGCCGCACTCACGGGGGCGATGAGCACAGCCGCAGCCAGCAAACCGCCCGCGGATCCACCCATAAACCGTATGAATCTACCCTTAGATACCATAACTACCCCGTTCTCGTTATGAGCCACGTAAATGAGACCCGCGAAGGAGAGAGTTAAATACTGAAAATTGGCGAGAAGTATGGCGGCTTGGCTGCCGGAGTGCTCCAGCCAGGAGGGCTGCGCAACGGCCTGCCGTCACCCGGTCGGGCGGGGCGGCGCGATGCAAGTCGGTCGCTGCGGACCGGGTCCGGCTGCCCCTACGGGGAGCAGCAGGACCCAGTACTTACCGCGGTGGTGCGATAGCACTCGTCATGGCAGCAACGAGCTAGCTGGCGGGCTGCACGACGCCATTGACTGTGGTCTTCTTTCCCGTGGTGAGATGCACCCCCGGCACGGTTTCCGGCTGCACGTTGTCCGGGTTATCGGCGCAGCCGTTGAAATTCACCTTGTACTTCCCGGTGGCCAGGCCGTTGACGAAGTACGTCCCGTCCCCGTTGGTGGTGCCGAAGCTGTCGAAGCCAGCGAGCGGCCCCTGGCCTTCCACCCGGACGCAGATGCCCTTCAGCGGCATTCCCGAGCTCGACCCCTCGGTGACCATTCCCGAGATCTCCGCGCCGACTGTCATCCTCGCGTTGATGTGCGGGGTGACCCGGCCCGCGGTGAGCTGGACGAGGGTGGGCTGCTGGCTGAGCGTCTTGCCCTTCCACTGCTGCGGCGCGTAGTTGGCGTGATTTCCCCCGCAGCGAGCGAGGAATTCGACCCGGTAGCGGCCGGGCACGATCCGCTCAGCCCGGTAGAACCCGCGCTTGGACGTCCTGGTAATCACGAGCGGGATCTGGCCCTTTCCGGGAAGCAGCACCGCGATGCAGATGGCGGGGATCGGCTTGCCGCTGCTGTTCGTGACCGTCCCGGTGACCACGGCGCCCTGGTGCATGACCGCGTCGATGTTGCGGGTCGTGTGGCCTGCGGTGACAGTGACCTTGCGTTCGTTCTTTTCCGTCGTGGCGTTCTTGTAGTACTGCGGCGCCCAGTTGCCCGTGTTGCCGCAGCCGGCGTTGAAGTGGACCTCATACCGTCCGGGCTTGAGCGGCAGGCTGCGATAGGTCCCCGACTTCCCGGTCTGCACGCTGATGAACTCGGGGCCGGAGATCTGCAGGCAGATGCCAGCGAGCCCCCGCCCCGCCTTCGTGGTCACCTGCCCCGAAATGTGGCCTCGCTGGACTGAGGCCGCTGCCGGGCCAGCCGGGCTGGCCTGGCTGGCTTGCGCCGCTGGTGCGACCAGCAGCGCCGCTGCCAGCACGACCCCGCCCGTGCTGGCAGCAATTCGCGTGAACTTTCCGCTGGGTACCACAATTCTCCGTTTCCGCAGCACCGCGACGAGCCTGGGCGGGGTTCACGAGCGTCAGTCGGTGCCCGCTATGAGGCAAATGCCGAAACTCCACGGCAAGGGTAGTCTCAGGCGGTAGCGGCTCGGTAGCGGCAACCGCACCGCAAGCGGCCGCGTTGCCAGTTGTGGCGGCGCCGGGGCGTGAGAAGGCGGCGTAGCGATGACGCCGCTCCCGCTTGCTGGCCGCCTGGCGGGCGGCTAGACAGGCTTCATGAGGGGACCTACCCTGACTGTATGATCAGTCAGTCCCGCTTTTCGCCTGCACAGTTCACGGCTGCCCCGGTCGATGCGGCGGGGCTCGCTCAGTCGCTCGCTCCGTTCGGCGACAGCACGATGCTGCCGAGCGCGGCGTACACCGACCCGGCGGTCTTCGGCTGGGAGCAGCGGCACTTCTTCGGCTCCGGCTGGGTCTGCGCCGGCTTCAGCGCGCAGCTCGCCGAGCCGGGGGACCAGCGGGCTGAGTCACTCGGCACCGGCGGCGTGCTGCTGGTCCGCGGTGACGACGGGGTGCTGCGGGGATTCGCGAACTTCTGCCGGCACCGCGGCCACGAGCTGCTGGCGTGCGGGCAGTCAGCGCAGCGCAACTCGGTCATCTGCCCGTACCACTCGTGGACCTACGCGCTGGACGGCGCCCTGCGCTTCGCCCAGGGCTTCAAGGGGCGGGCGGGCTTCGACAGCTCGGACTGGGGCCTGGTGCAGCTACCGGTCACCGAGTGGCACGGGCTGATCTTCGTTGACGGCTCGGGCCAGGCTGGCCAGCTGGCCGACGTGCTGCCGGGTCTCGGCGAGCTAGTGGCGCCGTACGAGCCCGAGCGGCTGGTCATCGCCGGGCGGCACGAGTATGACGCCGCAGCCAACTGGAAGATCCTCACTGAGAATTACCACGAGTGCTATCACTGCCCGGTGATTCATCCGGAGCTGTGCAAGGTCAGCCCGCCTAAGAGCGGCGAGAACTACCCGGCGCGGGGGACCTGGATCGGCGGCTGGATGGACCTGCGGGACGGCATGACCACCATGTCGCTGGACGGGACCAGCCGGGGCGTGCCGCTGCGCGGGCTGGATACCACCGGCCTGCGCACCGTCATCTATCTCAACATCTTCCCCAACGTGCTGTTGAGCCTGCACCCCGACTACGTGATGACGCACCGGCTGACCCAGCTGGCGGCTGACCGGACAAAGATCGAGTGCACCTGGGCGTTCGCCACGGAGGCGCTGCAGCGGCCTGACTTCGATCCCGGTTATGCGGTGGAGTTCTGGGATCTCACCAACCGGCAGGACTGGGGCGCGTGCGAGTCGGTGCAGCGGGGTCTGTCCTCGCCGCAGGCGCAGCCGGGTCCGCTGTCGCCGGATGAGGACGCCGTCTACAAGTTCGTCACCATGGTCGCGCGCGGCTATGCCGGGCAGGGCCTCGCCGCGCCGGTGCCTGCCGCCCCAGCGGCTAGCTGAGCCCTGCCCGCCGGCCGCTCGCTGCTTCTTTGCCCGGATCGCCTGGTGCCGTGCAGGCAAGGCAGATTGAATAGCCGCTGGGCCTGGTCGGCGGCCGGCCGACCTAGGAAGAGACCGGCGGGTCGCGCTGTTGACCATGCCACTTGAGTTGTTCCTCCACCGAAGCGAAGGACCCAGTCACGTGACCTTGCATGACATCCCGGTGCACACCCTGTCCGGTCAGCCCGGCTCCCTCGCCGATCTGGCCGGCAAGACCCTGCTGGTGGTCAACGTCGCGTCCCAGTGCGGCCTGACACCGCAGTACGCGGGCCTGGAGCGGCTGCAGGAGCAGTACGCCGACCGCGGCTTCTCGGTCGTCGGCTTCCCCTGCAATCAGTTCGGCGCGCAGGAGCCGGGCTCGGCCGAGGAGATCGAGGAGTTCTGCTCGGTCAACTACGGTGTCAGCTTCCCGATGTTCGAGAAGATCGAGGTCAACGGCCCCGGCCGGCACCCGATCTATGACGAGCTGACCGCGGCGCCCGACGCGAACGGTGAGGCCGGCGACATCCAGTGGAACTTTGAGAAGTTCCTGGTCACCCCCGACGGCAAGGTGGCGGCGAGGTTCCGTCCGCGCACCGAGCCCGAGGCCACCGAAGTAGTCACCGCGATCGAAGCCAACCTGGGTTGACGGATGCTGTTCGCGACGGCCGGCCGGAGGTCGGCCCGAGCGAGCATCATGCGCCTTTGGGGTCCGCGGGCACGGAGGGTCGTCCGACTAGCACAGTGCCCGCGGGCCGCGCTTGATCATCTGGTCGGCGATGATCGCGCGCTGGACCTCGCTGGTTCCCTCCCAGATCCGCTCGACCCGTAGCTCGCGGAAGAACCGCTCGGCGACGTTCTCGCGCATGTAGCCGCGGCCGCCGAACACCTGCACGGCGCGGTCGGCAACCCGCCCGGCCATCTCCGACGCGTACAGCTTGGCCATCGAGCACTGGGCGTGCAGCACCTTGACGTCGGCGCCTTCGTCGATCGACCGTGCCGTCTCGTAGACCAGCGACCGGGCGGCGAACAGCTCGGTCAGGCTGTCGGCGAGCATCGCCTGGATCGCGCCGAGCTCGCTGATCGGGCGGCCGAGCACCAGCCGGTCGGCCGCGAACGCGGTCATCTCCTCGGTCAGCCGCTGCGCCGCGCCGAGGCAGCGGGCCGCGACCATCAGCCGCTCGAACCTGAACCACTCGTAGGCGAAGGTCATCCCGTCACCCTCGGCGCCGACCAGGTGCGCTGCCGGGACGCGCACGTCGGTGAACGAGACGATCGGGTGATGGTGGCTGATCGTGTGCGAATAGCGCGGGTTGCGTACTACCTGCACGCCCGGGCTTGGCAGGTCGACCATGAACATCACGTGCTCGCCAGCGTGCTCACCGCTGCTGAGCTTGGCCTGCACGAACGCGAAGTCAGCCGAGTTGTACGACGTCACGTGCCACTTCTCGCCGTTCACCAGGTAGTCGTCGCCGTCCCGACGGGCAGTCGCGGTGATGGCGTCGACATCCGAGCCGGCGCCCTCCTCGGTGATCGCGTAGCACTCCTCGCGCTCGCCGCGGATGGCCGGGATGACGAATCGCTCCAGCTGGTACGGCGTTGCCACGGCTGGCAGCCATGACGGTGGCGTGCCGGCCACCCACGCCAGCGCGTTGGTTACCCGGCCCGCCTGCTCCTGGATCAGCACCTGCTGGAGTGAGCTGAGACCGCCGCCGCCTAGCTCGGCTGGCATGTTAGCGGCGTGCAGGCCCAGTTCCCTGGCCCTGGCCGCATGCCCGGCGACGACGTCCTTCGGCAGCTCGCCGTCGTTCATCTCCGCCTCGACCTCGAACGGGATCAGCTCGTCAGCGAAGCGACTGGCGCGGTCCTGGATCTGCAGATCGTCCTTCGACAGGCTGTACATCGATCACCTCACCGGCCTGGCGGCAGCTTCGTTCTCGCTGGGCTTGATGCTCCTGACTGAACGTTCAGTCTAGGCCAGGGTCCGGCGACCTGCCAAGGCTGCGCGCTGCGGTATGGCCTGCGCGCGACGGCATACCCTCGGTTGGTGACCGAGACCGTGCCGCGGGTGGCTGCCGGCCTGCTCGCGCACCTGCGGCGGGCGCATGATCACATCGACCGGCGCTATCAGCAGCCGCTGGACCTCGGTCAGGTGGCAGCCGTGGCCGGGGTCTCCAAGTACCACTTCGCCCGCAGCTTCGAGGCAGCCTACGGGCAGCCGCCGATGCGCTAC
>DASXMR010000014.1:0-46406 GCA_036495525.1 Streptosporangiaceae bacterium
GGGCTGTACTGGCGGCCGGAGGAAGGCGGGCTGCTGTTCGGCATGAGCAACCCGGACGAGCCGCCGGGCAAGCAGCGCGCCGTGGACGAGGCCTACCTCGCCCGGATTCGAGCCCGGCTCGCGGAGCTGGTCCCGGTGACCGCTGACCTCGGATTGCGCCGGGTCTGGGCCGCCACCATCGACTACACCCCCGATCACCTGCCGATCATCGGGCCCGCACTGGCCGGCGGCGAGATTCTCGCCGGCGTCACGATCGCCAGCGCCGGCGGCGCCGGGATGATGTGGGGCCCCGCGGTCGCCAGGGCGGCGGCCGACGTCGCGCTGACCGGCTCGTCGCCGGTCACCGACACCTCGGCCCTCGGCCTCGACCGGTTCGACGCGGACGGCAACAGCAAGCTGGCCACCGACCCGATCGCGCTGCCCTTCCCGGAGCACGCACCGGGGGAGCAGCCAGCCGGGGCCGGCCAGGTCGCCGCTGGCAAGGCCGCTCCGAGCGGGGCCGCCCCAGGCAAGCTGACGATATGACGAAGGGAAGCCCGGCATGACGGATATGACGACGCCGTACCTGGCCGCAGCGATAAGTGCTGAGCTAGAGGACTGGGGGCCACTGCCGGAGGCGACGGGCGAGCCCATGCAGACCTCCGGTCTCACCTTGTGGCAGGACGGCGATCAGGAGGTCGGGGTCTGGCAGTGCACGCCTGGCCCCTCTTACTGGAAGCTGGAGACGCACGAGTTCGTGCACATCGTGTCGGGCCGGATGACGGTCACCCCGGACGGCGGCGACGGACAGGAAATCGGGCCTGGCGACACGGCCGTGTTCCCCCGCGGGTGGGCAGGCACCTGGCAGATCCACGAGCCCATCCGCAAGGTCTACGTCATCTTCTGACGGCCGAAGGTCGAAGCGCCTTGCCCGCAGGCATTGCGCGCGTGACCAGCCGCCGTGAGCCCACAGTGGCCGTGAGCCACAGGTGCCGCGAGCTGACACGCACGAGGTAAAGGCTTGCCCGCCTGCCCCCCTCAAGCAAGACGGGCAAGCAGGTCTCAGTTACCCGCCAGCTCCCTGCCCAATCATGATGAGGTGGGCTCCGGCCAGTGCCCGGCTCACGAGAAGCGCCGCGGGACGCGGTGTCGCCAGAACAGCAGCGTGGCTACCGCGCTGCCTGGCGCGGGATCGCGAGGGCGTCGACGGCTGTCGCCCCGCCCGGGCCGCAGATGAGCGGGTTGATATCGAGTGCCTCGAGTTCGTCGGCCAGGTCGCAGGCCAGCGCTGACAGGCCGGTGATCGCCCGGACGATGGCCCCGTGGTCGGCTGGCTGCGCGCCGCGGGCACCGGCGAGCAGCTTGCTGACGCGCAGCTCGGCCAGCAGCCGGGCGGCGAGCTGCTCATCCACCGGGGGCAGCGCGACGACCCGGTCGGCCAGCAGCTCCACCAGGATCCCGCCCGCCCCGATGACGATTAGCGGGCCGAGATCGGGGTCGCGGGCGATGCCGAGTGCCAGCTCGGTGCCGGGCGGTACCATCTGGCAGACCAGGGCGCGAGGACCCAGCCGGTCAGCCAGGTCGCGATAGGCGGCCGACAGTGACGCCGGCTCGGCAATGCCGAGCACAACGCCGCCAGCGTCCGACTTGTGGGCCACAGCAGGCTCACCGGTCTTGAGCACGACCGGATAGCCGATCGCGGCTGCCGCGGCGAGCACGCCCGGCTCGTCGGATGCGGCTCGGGCCCGCGCCGCATGGATGCCGTACTCGCGCAGCAGGTCAAGCAGCGGCGCGCCGCTGGCGCTGCCATCGGCTAGCAGCCGCCGGGCATGGGCACTGCGCTCCGGATCGGCTTGCCCGGCTCCGCCACGAGGCCCGGCTGGCCTGTCGCCGGCCGCCGCGGGCGAAGCGGACCCGTGCTCGATCAGGTGCCGCAGGGCCAGCAGCCCGGTGCGCATGCCCTCCAGCACCGGGATGCCGCGTTCGCGCAGCCGCGCGGCCAGCTCCGGGTCGACGGCGCTGGCCAGGTTGCTCAGCACCGCGACCGGCTTGCCCGTCGCAGCCGCGGCGTCCAGCACAGCTTCCGGATACGACTCGTCGCCGTCCAGCTCGTGCACCAGGTCCACGGCCAGGGCCACCGCCGCCACCGACGGGTCATCGGCTAGCGCGGTGAGCGAGGCCGCGAACAGCTCCCTGGTGGCCGCGCCGGTGCCCCAGACGTCGAGTGGGTTGCCGGGCGCCAGGCCGGGATCGAGCAGGCTGGCCAGCCGGGTCGTGGTGGCGTCACTGAGCTGCGCGTACCGGACGCCGAGCGATTCGGCGAGATCGGCGGCATGGGCGCGTTCCAGCCCGGAGTCGTGCACGGTCGCGATCCCTGCCTGACCGCCCGGCGGGCTGGCTGACCGCGGCACCGCCGCTGTGCTGGCTGGCCGCGGCTGCGCCGCTCTGCTGGTAGGGCGCGGCTGCGCCGCTGTGCTGGCGGGTCGCGCTCGCGCCGCCGGGCGGCCGATGGCGAACAGCTCCAGGGTGTCGGCCAGCTCGGCCAGGTCATGGACCCGGTGCACGCCGTAACGGCGGGCCAGCGCCTCCCAGCCGCCGTCGCTCGCGGCCAGCGCACCGGAGTGAGCCTCGACCAGCACGCGCCCGGCCGCCGAGGCTCCTGTGCTCAGCAGCACCACCGGCAGGTCGCGCGCCGCAGCCGTGGCAAGTACCCGGCGCAGCTCTGCCGGCTGCCGCATCGCCTCCAGGACCAGGGCCAGCACCCTGGTCTGCGGCAGCGACAGCGCGTAGTCGAGATAGGCCGGCGCGGCAGTGACCAGTTCCTGCCCGGACGAGACCGCCACGGTGAAGCCGATCGCCCGGCGGGTGCGCAGCATCGCGGAGAACACCGACCCGGAGTGGGTCACGAGCGCGACCGGCCCGGCGGGCAGCGGGTCCGGCTCGGCGTAGCCGATGGCGCGCAGGCCGTAGCTGACGTTGACGAAGCCCATGCAGCCGGCGCCGCACAGCTGCATTCCGGCTGACCGGGCGATGGCCGCCAGCCGCGCGCGCAGTGGCGGCCCGCCGCCGGACCGGTCGACGGCCCTGTCGGCTGGCTGGGCCGGCCGCGAGCTCGCCAGCCGGTCGCCGGCCCCCGCGCAGTGCGGTTCCTCATGCGCGTTGCCGAAGATCACCGCGCTGGCGTCGCCGCGGCGTGCCGCGACGCTGAGCTGCTCCTCCAGCGCATCGTCGGGCACGGCGAGCAGCACCAGGTCGACCAGCTCGGGCAGGTCGGCGAGCGAGGGATGGCAGATCCGCCCGCCGATCTCGCGGTAGCGCGGGTTGACCAGGTGCACCCGCGGCGCTGCCGGGCTGCGGGTCACCTCGTCGATCATCCGCTGGCCGAAGGTACCTGGCCTGGCCGACGCGCCTACTAGCGCCACGCTGCGCGCCTCGAGCATCGCGGTGTTCATCGGGGGCGACCCCCAGAGCCGTGCTGGTCGGGGGGACGGCCCCCCGTGCCCCCCGCATGCCGTTCACTCGGGCCAGCCTCTGGCCGGCCGTCGCGTCCCTCATGCCGGAGGAGAGCCCCGACGGCCACCACCGTGCCGTTCGCTCGGGCCAGCCTCCGGCGGGCCGTCGCGTCTGTCATGCCGGGGGAGCCCCCCGGCGGGCGAGCTTGCGCACCTGGCCGGAGCGCTTGCTGTTCTTGCGGTCCGCGATCGCGGCCCTCGCCGCCTGCCAGCCGGGGATGCCGCAGACGCCGCCGCCCGCATGCGTCGCCGAGCTGCCGTAGTACAGGCCGCTGACCGGGGTCCGGTAGTCAGCGTAACCGGGCGCCGGGCGCATGTGGAACAGCTGCTCCAGGGACAGCTCACCGTGGAAGATGTTGCCGCCGACCAGGCCGTACTCGTGCTCCATCTGGTACGGCCCGACGATGTCCCGGTGCAGGATCGCGGACTTGAAGTTCGGCGCGAGCTCGTTGTAGCAGTCGATCATCCGGTCCGCGTAGGCCTCGAGCTCCTCGGTGCGCGGCTCCTCGCTCCAGTCGGCCGGGACCCACTGGGTGAACAGCGACATGATGTGGTAGCCCTCGGGGCACAGCTCGGTGTCGAACGTGGTCGGGATCACCCCGTCGCTGAACGGCCGCAGCGCTGGCCTGCCCTCGCGGGCGTCCTGGAAGGCGCGCTCGATGTACGCCATCGTCGGCGCCATCTCCACCGAGCCGGTGTGGTGCTCCTGCAGGTTCGAGCCGGGGTCCGCGGTGAAGTCCGGCAGCTCGGCCAGCGCGAGATTGATCTTGACCACGCCGCTGCGCGTCTTCCAGTGCTTAATGTCGCTGGTGAACTCGTCGGGCAGGTGCTCCTCACCGACGTGCTCAAGGAACGCGGTACGCGGGTGCAGCGTGCTGACCACGACCTTGGCGCGGATCTCCTCGCCGTTCTCCAGCACCACGCCGGCCGCCCGGCCGCCCTCGACCAGGACCCGGACGACCGGGGCGCCGGTGCGGATCTGCGTGCCGTGCTCAAGCGCGGCTCGCTCGATCGCGGCGGACACGCCGCCCATGCCGCCTTCCTGGAAGCCCCAGTTACCGAGGTGCCCGTCGCCGACGTCGCCGATGGAGTGGTGCGCCATCACGTACGCCGTGCCGGGCGCGTACGGGCCGGCCCAGGTGCCGATCACGCCGTTAACCGCCAGCGCTCCCTTGACCTGGGGAGACTCAAACCAGTCGTCCAGCAGGTCGGCGATGCTCATGGTCATCAGCCTGGTGACGTCGCCGATGGTCCGCACGTCGAGGCCGCGGTTGCGCCATGCCAGCCGCAGCGTCCCGGCGAGGTCACGCGGCTTGCGTGAGCCGATCGCCGGCGGGACGGTGAGCAGCAGCGGCCCGAGCACGTCGGCCAGGCCGGCCAGCCAGGCGTCCCAGGCCGGCATGGCGTCGGCATCCTGCTTCGACCACTTGGAGACTTCCTCGTGGTTGCGCCGTGCGTCGTCGGCGTAGAGCTTGATCGATCCGCCCTCGGGGAAGGCCTGATAGTACGGGCCCATCGGGTAGATCTTGTAGCCGTGCCGGTCGAGCTCCAGGTCGCGGATGATCGTCGGTGGCAGCAGGCTCATCACGTAGGACAGCCGGGTGACCTTGAAATCCGGCGCGTCCGGCCAGGGCGCCTCGGTCGTCGCTGCGCCGCCGGTCTTGTGACGGGCTTCGAGGACTAGCGTGCGGGCTCCCGAGCGAGCCAGGTAAGCGGCAGCAACCAGGCCGTTATGGCCTCCGCCCACCACGATCGCGTCGTATGTTGTTGCGGCCATGAGTCCGCCTTCCTGGTTGCGGCAGCCTGTCGCGCATGAGGCGCCGGCCGGGGCGGCCGGAGCCTGAGCCAGCCTCCGCCGGGTGCCGGTGAGTGGGCTGACTGAATGTTCAGTCTAAGAACCTGCTACGGTTAGGACAAGAGCCGGCGGGCGTCAGGCCCTGGCACGGCCAGGGACGGCGGGAACATGACAGGGGCCCTTGCTGCAAGGAAAGGACTGCCGCCATGACGGATCAGGCGACCGGGACTGTCGGGGTCCTGGCCACTGCCGACGCCAGGCGCGAGCAGATACTGCGCGCCGCCCTAACCGTCATCGCCGAGCGGGGTTACCCCGACACCCGGATCGCCGACGTGGCCGAGCGGACCGGGATCAGCCCCGCTCTGGTGATCTACTACTTCAAGACCAGGGACCACCTGCTGACCGAGGCGATCAGGTACGCCGAGGATCAGTGGTACGCCGACAGCCAGCGCCGGATGCAGTCGCTGCCCACCGCCGCGCTGCGGCTGGAGGAGCTGGTGGCGATGAGCTGCCTGCCGGAAGACGATCCGGATCCGCAGAGTTCCTGGCTGCTGTGGCTGGACTTCTGGGCACAGGCTGCCCGTAACCCAGAGGTCGGGGCGCTGCGACAGCACTCCGACGAGCGCTGGCGAGCCGCGATCAGCACCGAGGTGCTCACCGGCCAGCAGGCAGGTGAGTTCCGCCCGGTCGATCCGGCCGCCTTCGCCGTCTCGCTGTCGGCGCTGCTCGACGGCATGGCGGTGCAGATCGCGCTGCGTGACCCGGCGGTCAGCCCCTTGCGCACGTTCGAGCTGAGCATGCAGTATGTCGCGGACACGCTGGGGTTCGAGTGGCAGCCGGGTCGGGGGAGACTTGAGCTAGGCCAAGCAGACTGGGAGAACGGCAGGTAGCAGTCATGGCCGGTGGTGGTCGTATTGAGCTCATCGGGCTGACCAAGAGGTTCACGGAGCTCGCCGTGGACGAGATCGACCTGCGGGTGGCCAGCGGCGAGTTCTTCTCCCTGCTCGGCCCGTCCGGCTGCGGAAAGACAACGACGCTGCGTCTGATCGCCGGCTTCGAGCAGCCGACCGCAGGCCGCGTGCTTCTCGACGACTCGGACATGACGAACGTGCCGCCGCACAAGCGGAACGTCAACACGGTGTTTCAGAGCTACGCGCTGTTTCCGTTCCTCAACGTGTTCGACAATGTGGCCTTCGGCCTGCGCAACCGCAAGCTGGACAAGAAGGAGCTGCAGGAGCGAGTCGGCCAGGCGATCGAGCTGGTGCACCTGGCTGGGTACGCCAAGCGCCGGCCCGGCCAGCTGTCGGGCGGCCAGCAGCAGCGCGTGGCGCTAGCCAGGGCGCTAGTACTTAACCCGGCTGTGCTGCTGCTCGACGAGCCACTTGGCGCCCTCGACGCCAAGCTACGGCGGTCACTCAAGGTCGAGCTGAAGGCGCTGCAGGAGCGGGTCGGTGTCACCTTCATCTACGTCACTCACGACCAGGAAGAAGCCCTCACCATGTCCGACCGGGTCGCAGTGATGCGGTCGGGCAAGATCATGCAGGTCGGCGACCCGCGTGAGATCTACGAGGCGCCAGCTGATACTTACGTCGCTGACTTCCTGGGCGTTTCTAACCTGATGCAGGTAGAGGTCGCCGAGCGAGGGCCAGGCGACAGGTGCGTGGTCAGGCTAGGAGAGTCTGTACTCAGCGCGGAGCAGAGCACGGTGGAGGGACCCGGACCCGCGCACTGCGTGATCAGGCCCGAACGGGTGCGCATCGAAGCGTTCGGTTCCGACGGGCCCAACCGGGTGCCCGCGATGGTCGAGCGGCTGGTCTATCTGGGTGCGGGCACACAAGTGATGCTCAGGCTCGCGCCGGGCGACCTGCTCCAGGCGCTTGTGCAGAACGACGGGTCGCGCTCGGACCTGGCGCAGGGCACGCCGGTGCACGCGTTCCTTCCGCCGGACGCGCTACGCGTGCTGGGCGGCGACAACGTGACCGACTCGCCCGGCGATGCGCTGGCAGGGGTCAGCACGGGCGACGCGCTGCGCGCCAGCTAGCGAAACCGGGGTATCACGGTCCCGCGGGTCAGCTCACATTCCGGTGATCGTAGCGAGCGCCTCACGGCGGTCACTGCGCTCGCCTCTGGTCATCCACCGGTAGCCGATGTACCCGGCGATGGCGATCGCTAGCGACATCACCAGCATGATCGTGCCGAGCGCGTTGAGTGCCGGGCCGCCGTTGCCGCCTCGCTGCTGAGAGTAGATGTAGACCGACATCGGGGTGTTGCTGACGTTGGAGTTCAGCAGGTCAACGATCACGAAGTCGTCTATCACGGTGGAGAAGACGAGTACCGCGCTGGCGAAGATGGCTGGCCCGAGCATCCGCAGCATGACCCGCCACATGGTCTGCATCGGGGTGGCGCCGAGGTCAGCGGCGGCTTCCTCGTATTGCTTCCCGATGGTGACCAGCCTCGCTTGCACGATGATGGCCGGCCAGCTCACGTTCCAGGTGACCAGGGCGAGCACCTCAGCCGTCGTGCCGAGCCCGACCGGCTTGAACAGGACAGTGAACAGGAAGAACATCGCCACGCCGAAGATCAGCTCGGGGATGACGAAGGACAGCAGCATCAGGAAGTTGAACGAGGCTGACGTGCGGGTTCGCCAGCGGTTGATCCCGAGCGCGAAGGCCACGCCGAGCGGCACCGCGATCAGCGTGGTGAGGAACGAGAGCTTCACGGTCTGCACCACAGCCGCGTGCAGTTGCGGGTTGTGCAGCACCGAGTTGACCGGGTCGGAGAAGTACCACCGCCAGGAGAAGCCCTGCCACACGCTCTGCGACTTGCCGTTGTTGAAGGAGAACAGGATCGCAAGCGCGATAGGCACGATCGACCAGATCAGGTACAGCCAGGTGAAGCCCTCAAGGAACCAGGGGCGCCGCCAGGGGTTTCCCCGCCGCCGGGGTGCCCTGGCCGACCCGGCCGCGGTGCGCCCGCCTGGCGGCGCCGGGGTGGTCGTCGTGGTCGTCATGCGGCCTCCCTGGACGCCCGGTTGGTCGCGACCACGTAGTAGACCATCGGCGCGATCAGCACGAGCAGCACGCCGACCGAGAGCACCGCGCCCTGGCCCTGAAACGCTGGCGTCGACAGGTCCTGGTTGATCACGTTGCCGAGCATGGCTGTGCCCGGCGTGCCGGACATCAGCTGATTGGTGAAGTAGTCGCCGAGCATCGGCAGCACCGTGATCAGCATGCCGGTCAGGATTGGCTGCCGGGACAATGGCAGTGTGACCCGGATGAACGTGGCGATCCGGCCGAGCCCGAGATCCCGGCCGGCTTCCAGCAGCGCCGGGTCGATCCGGTCCAGGCCCGCATACAGCACCAGGATCAGGTACGGGATGTAGCCGTAGGTAAGCCCGAGCACGACCGCGTAGGAGTGCCCGCCCAGGAAGTTGATCGGGCTGCCGATCAGGTGCAGCGAGGTAAGCGCCTTGTTGACGTAGCCGTCGGTCTGGAGCAGCCCGATCCAGGCGAGCATGCGCATCATGAAGCTGATCCAGAATGGGGCGATGAGCAGCACGAGGAACAGCGCCTTGCGCCGGCCGGCGAACCTGGCCACGAAGTAAGCAGCCGGGTAGCCGATCACCAGGCACAGGATCGAAGCCGCCGCGGTGTAGGTCACCGTCCTGAGGATGATCGGATAGGCGCCGTTGGCAATGAAGGTGTCCCACGCCTGCACCAGGTTCGTCGTGCTCCAGTGCAGCGGGTTCCAGGCGGGGATCGGCGTGCCGAATAGCTGGTTCAGCTGCCCGGCGGCGATCGCGAGCACGGAGTAGAAGGGCACGACGAACAGCAGGAATAGCCAGATGATGCCGGGAGCCGCCAGGGCTGCCCAGAACAGCCGACGCGGCCCGGTTGCCGCTTCCTTGCGCCTGACCAGGCTGCTGCGCAGTGCCACGAGGCTGCCTAGATGCCCGCGCTGACAGTCTGCCAGGCTTGCTGCCAGAGCTGGTCGGTCGCGATCGGCAGCTGCAGCTCGCTCACCCCTCGGCGGAAGTAGGACGGCAGGACGACGGTGGACATCAGGCTCTTCGGCAGGATGCCGTCGCTGACCAGGCGCTGCGGAGTCACGCCCTCGACGGGTTGCATGTACCCGTTGTAGCTGATGTTGGTCAGCACGTTCGGCAGGTCCTCGAGGTAGTTGAGCAGGAGGTGGGCGAGCACCGGGTTTTTAGCGCCGCGCAGCACCGTGTTGGTGTCGTTGGCCACCGGGCCCTTGCCGTCGGTCGGGAACCAGTACCCGACCACGTCAACCGGGACGCCCTTCTGCATGTAGGCGGCGGCCGCCGCGATGTCACCGGACCAGGCGTGGTGGATCCAGGCCTGGCCGCCCGGGATCTCGGTGTAGTCGTTGTTGTTGATCCGCACGTTGGTCAGTGCCGACAGTTCCTTCAGCGCCTGCTGGGAGGCCGAGATCTGAGCCGGGTTAGTGGTATTGAGGTCGAAGATCCCGTTTTTCATCAGTCCCAGGCTGATCCCCTCGCGGTAGTCATCGAGGATCGCGACCTTGCCCTTGTACTTTCCCTGCCACGGCATCGCCCACGGGTTGCTCATGGTGTTCGGATCCTCGGGCACGTGATCCTTGCGCCATGCGATGCCGGTCGTGTAGATCGTGTACGGGACCGTGTACTGCCAGCGCTGGTCGTAGAACGGGTTGGTGAAATCCGTCCAGGTCTGCCCGATGTTCGTGATGTAGCTATGGTTCAGCGGCTGGATCAGCTTCTGGTAGACCAGGCGGCCGAGCACGTCGACGGTCACGCCCATGAACACGTCGAAGTTCACCTGCCCGCTGGCCAGCTTGGCCAGCGCCTCGTTCATGGTGTTGAACGTCGTGACCTGGACGTTGCAGTTGTACTTCTTGGCGAAGTCGTTGAGGCACTTCTGGTTGACGTACGCGACCCAGTTGAAGATCTTGAGCGTCGCGCCCTTCTCCGGGGTGAGGCCGCTCTTGATCGGCTGGTTGTCCGTGAATAGCGGCCAGGTCACGGGGTTGTTCGGCCGGGGAAGCGGCAGCGCCTTGCTGCTAGCGTTCGCCGCGCCGCCGGCCGTGCCGCTGCAGGCGGCCAGCAGCGAGCCGAGGGTTCCGGCGCTGCCGATGGCAGCTCCGGCGCCGAGGCTCGACCGAAGGAAATCGCGCCGTGGCAGCACCGGGCGCGGCGGTCGTCCATCCCGCCAGCCTTCTCTGGGATGCATGCGGCATCACCCCGATCCTGGTTACCCGTCCTGACTGAACGGTCCGTCAATACCTTTACTCCCAGTGGATCTCTGACACAAGGCCTTCCGGGTAACAGCCAGGTCATGCCGGTCGCCGAGCTGCTGCCTGACCCGTCATTTCCTGGATAGAGTTTTCGATTTTAACTCGCAGCGCTTGCCTTCACGCCGCGGGTAAGGTCGGCATAACCTGCTGAAGCGCACTTTCTGCCACCCTGGCGCCCGCGACCCGGCACGACTCATGGCTCGATCGCGGCCGCGAAGGCAGCGAAGTTGGCGATGAATCTATCGATGTCTGATTCGTCGTGCTGGACCGAGATCAGCCACTGCTCGATCTTCCCCCACGGTGGCAGGAACACCCCGCCGTTGTGCTGGTACAGCCAGTGCGCGTGGCTGAAGGAGTCGTCCAGGCCGAGGAAGCCGCGGAAGTTCGTGACCGGCTCGGCGGAGAAGACCACGCAGCCCTTGGCGCCGGCGGACACGACTTGCGCCCGGAGGCCGTTCTTGCTGATCTCGCTTGTCAGCCCGGCGACCGCGCGCTGCCGCAGCGACTCGATCCGCCGGTAGGCGTCAGGCGTGGCGACCTCGCAGAGCATCGCCCGGGCGGCGGCCATCGCCAGCGGGTTGCCGTTGAAGGTGCCCACCATCTCGTAGTCGCCGTTGGCCACGTGGCCCATCACCTCGGCGGTGCCGCCGATCGCGGCCACGGCAACTCCGCCGCCGATGGCCTTGGCCAGCGTCACGATGTCCGGCGTCACGCCGGTCAGCGCCGTCGCGCCGCCGGGACCAGCCGTCAGGCCGGTCTTGACCTCGTCGAAGGTCAGCAGGGCGCCGTGCGCGTGCAGCAGGTCCTTAAGGCCGGCCAGGTAGCCGGGCTCGGGCAGAATGATGCCCGCGTTCATCATGATCGGCTCGATGATCATCCCGGCGAAGCCGCCCGGCTGCTCAGCAAGCAGCCGCCGCACGGCGTCCAGGTCGTTGTAGCCGACCACCCTGGTCAGGTCGGTGATCGCGGCCGGGATGCCGGTGCTTGACGGCACCGAGGCTGGCCGGTCAGCCGGCCCCATCTCGTCCTCGTCCTCCGGGCAGACCGATACCTGCACCGAGTCGTGATGGCCGTGGTAGCAGCCCTCGACCTTGATGATCGCGTCCCGGCCGGTGATCGCGCGCATCAGGTGCACCGCGTCCATGGTGGCCTCGGTGCCCGAGTTCGCGAAGCGCCACTGCGGCAGGCCGAAGCGGCGGCCAAGCTCCTCCGCGACGATGATCGCGCTGCGGGTGGGCTGGGCGAAGTGAGTGCCAAGCGCGGTCTGGCAGCGGACCGCTTCCACGATGGCCGGGTGCGCATGGCCGGCCAGCGCCGCGCCGTACCCGCCGTGCAGGTCGACGTACTCGTTGCCGTCCACGTCGTAGATCTTGGAGCCCTTGCCGTGGCTGAGCCACACCGGCTGCGGGCGGGTGATCTGCCAGCTGGAGGTCACCCCGCCGGCCAGCGCGCCGCTAGCCCGCGCCGCCAGCCGGGCCGACTCCGGCTGGCGGCGGACGAAGATCTCCTCCTGCCGGGCGATGACTTCCTCGACGCTGGCCCGGCCAGGCCGGGCGGGCGCCTGGGTGCCGGTCACGGGAGCTGCTGGCTGGGCGGAGAGGTCTAGTTCAGGGGCCTGTCTGGCGGCCATGATCGCGCTCCTCACGCATTTGACTGAACATTCAGTCTACGGAGAGGCGGCACGGTCGGGCAAGGTGCGCCGGCACCACGCGCACGAGCACCCGGAGTGCATGAGCGCCGGACTGAGCGAGGACCGGACGCCTTGGCCTGGCTCGACCTGGCTGGACCGCCGCCCTGGCTGCGCTGTCGAGGTCCCCCGGCTGCGCCAGGACCTGGCGGTGCTGCCCGACCTCGTCGACGCCGGCATCGCCGAGTTCTGCGCCCTGGTCCTGGCAGGCAGGATCGACCCGGCCACCGAGCACATCCTGTGCCACTACAGCGCGGAGCACTTCCGCGCCAAGCTCTTCACCCGGCTGCGCGAGGCCGGCTATCCGCCCGACGAGCGGCGCTGGTTCACCAACCTGCACACCGCCGGCAACACCGGCGCGGCCAGCATCTTCGCGCAAGGTCCGAGCCAGACCGAGTCGGCGCTGTCAACGCGCGGCCGGCCTGGGCCTCGCGACGGTCAGGGCGTCTGGAGGTGCTGCAGGGGCTGCTGGAGGAGCTGAGCCAGCAGCTTCCTGACCTCAGCGTTGTTCAGCTTCTTGCACGCTTGCGGCGGCAGGATCTTCAGCTTGCCGGTTTCGTCGGAGGTCCTGAGGTCACGCTCGATGGCTGACTTGCAGGAGACGATCTGCTGCGCCCTCGACTGCACGCCGCAGCCGCAGAGCAGCGCGATGCCGACGGCGGCAGCCAGCGCCGGGCCGGCCTGGCGCAGCAGGGTGCCCGGTGCCGGGCGGGGGAGCGCGAGCATGGCATGGAGCTTAGCGGCGGCCGTTAGGCTCGGCGGTGATGCCGAGGCTGCTGGTCGTTCACCACACGCCATCGCCGGCCATGCAGGAAATGCTGGAGGCGGTGCTGGCCGGGGCGGGGCACGAGGAGATCGAGGACGTCGAGGTGGAGGTGCGGCCGGCGCTGACGGCCGGCGCGGCTGACGTGCTGGCAGCCGACGGCTACCTGCTGGGCACGCCGGCCAACATCGGCTACATGTCGGGCGCGCTGAAGCACTTCTTCGACGGCATCTACTACCCGTGCCTGCAGGCCACCCGGCGCCGGCCCTACGGTCTTTACGTGCACGGCGCGAGCGATACCGGCGGCGCGGTGCGCGCGGTGGAGTCGATCACCGCCGGGCTGCAGTGGCGCCAGGCCAGGCCGCCGGTGTGCGTAGTCGGCCCGCCGGGCCGGGAAGACCTGGAGGCGTGCCTCGAGCTGGGTGGCATCGTCGCGGCTGAGCTGTCGGCGGCTGCGCAGGGCGCTAGCTGAGGCGGCCGTGATCGTCACCGTCACTCTCGACCCCGCGCTGCATGTTCAATATCAGGCAGAACGAATAGCCTGGGGCGGCTCCAACCAGGTAAGGCGGGTCAGGCACCGGGCTGGCGGCCGCGGCCTGGCGGTCGCCAGGGTGCTGCACACGTTCGGGCACGACGTCATGGCGGCCGGGCTGGCCGGCGGCACAGCCGGGGAGCTGCTGCGCTCGGAGCTGGCCGCGGCCGGCGTGGCGACTCAGTTCACCCGGATAGCGATGGAGTCCCGGCGGGTCGTCGAGGTGCGCGACGGCTCGCGTCAGGACGCCACGACGTTCAGCGAGCCCGCGCCGTACATCACCACCGAGGAGCTGGGCAGGCTGGCCGCCGACTACCGGGCGCTGCTGGACGGGGCCAGCGCCGCGGTGCTCTGCGGCGGCCTGCCGTCCGGCCTGCCAGCGGAAACCTACGCCTCCCTGGCCAGCTACGCCGCCGAAGCCGGCGTTCCGGTCGTGCTGGACGCCGGCGGCGAGGTGCTGCGGCATGCCCTCGGCCGTCGGCCTGCGCTGGCCATCCCCGAGGACGGCGAGTCAGCTGATCCGGCCGCTGCCGTCGCGGCTGGAGCCAGCGCCGCCGCGGTGCTGTCTGGCGGGGAAGTGCAGGTCGCCACCGGGGACGGGCGTTGGCTGGCGCAGCTGGCACGGCCGCTCGGCCCCGGCGAGCTGGGCCGGCCGGCGTCTGGCCCGTGCCCGGCTGAGGCCTGGCCCAGCGGCTGGCGGGATGCGCTGGTAGCCGGGTTCGTCCCTGGCATCGTGCTCGGCTGGTCGTGGCCGGAGTCGCTCGTCCACGCGGTCGCGATGGCGACGGCGGCCGGCCAGGACGGCGAGATCGACCTGGTCAGGTACGAGTCCCAGCTAGCGGCCGTGCGGGTGCGCGAGGCAGCCAGCTGATCGGCCGGCCGCGCCGAGCTGCTCCTCCCAGCTGACCCAGTCAGGCTGGTCGTGGCCATGGCTGATGGCCTGCGGTGGCTTCCGGCTCAGCCGCTGATCCGGGCATCCAGGAGCGCTATCGCGAGGAACTGGCAGGTCGCGGCGGCGCAGACACAGGCATGAAAGACCTCGTGGTAGCCGAAGGCCGCGGGCACCGGGTTGGGTCTGCGCCGGTGGTAGGACAGCGCCCCGGCGCTGTAGAGCAGGCCGCCAGCAATTATCAGCGCTCCCGGCGCGACGCCGGCGCGCACCCACACAGCCGGCAGCGCGGCCCCGGCTACGACGCCCAGGCCGACGAATGTCGTGCCGACCAGAAGTTCCGGCGCGCTCATCCAGGCCAGGTGGATCGTGGCGGCAGCCAGCGTGAGCGCCCAGACCACGATGAGCCCGGTCAGGCCGAAGGGGCCGCGCGCAGCCATCAGGAAGACCGGGGTGGCGGTGCCCGCGATGAGGAAGAAGATCATCGCGTGGTCCAGCCGCTGCAGGCGCCGACTCCACGCAGACGTCCAGGTGCCGCGGTGATAGAGGGCACTGACCCCGAACAGCGCGCTGACGCTCAGCACGTAGACGACTACTGCCGAGATCTTCGCGGCCCCGTGTGTGTTGAATACCAGCAGCGGGCCGGCTATCAGCGAGGCCTCGAACCAGAGCAGGTGCAGCCAGCCGCGCAGGACTGGCTTGGCGTAGTAGATGCGGCGCCGGGAGTCGTACAGCGCGCCCGCAAGCGGCGGGGGGGCCGGCGGTGGCGGATCAGCGGCTGTCAAGACGTCCTTGCCTCACCAGGCGGCCCTGACGCCAGCAAGCCGGCCGGCTCGAAACGGCGGCTGGACAGCGACCTGCGCCCTGGCGGCTGGTCACAACGCACCCGAGGGCACCAGTTCTGCGCCAAAACCAACTCCTACTCCCAGCCTGCTCCGCCGCCTCGGTCGCGAGGCGGAGCTGCCGGGGTCTGGAGCAGCCTTTTCAAGTTACCCCTGCGTGTCGCCTGGTGTCGACGCAAGTGGCCGGCGGTGGTGCTGGCCCGAGTCAGTCGCCCGCGCCGTCGCGATGGCTGCGAAGGCAGGCCAGGACGGTGCCGTCGACCTCGGCAGATACGAAATCTCTGCTGGCCAGGTCCGCGGTCAGACGGCGCCCGGCCGTGGACCGCGCCGCCGGACGAACTGCCTGGTAGCCGGCCCTCTTCGTAACGGCTTTTTCACGTTAATGATGCACAGACAGGTTTAAGCTTCCCACCGTGAGCGATACCGACGGAACTGGCTCGTCAGGCGGCGCCCTGGTCCGGCGGACCGGGGCGGTCGTCGCGACCGTCGAGGGCGAGGGCGCGGTCGGCCAGATCGTCGACTGGGGCGAGCTCAGAAGCTGGGGCCGGCGCCACGTCGTCCTGCTCGCCGGGCTGGCGCTGGTGCTCGCGCAGGTTGCGTGGAAGGGCCTGTTCCTGCGCGACTTCTACTTCCGGCAGGATGACTTCCACGTCTTTGAGCTGGCGCAGAACGGATCCTTCAGCTTCAAGTACCTGACGTTCATCGGGGCTGGTCACCTGATCCCCGGCATCTACGCGATCGCATGGGTGCTGGTCCGGCTGTCGCTTTACAACTGGGCGCTGGCCAGCGCGGTGACGCTGGTCATGCTGGCCGGGGCCGGACTGGCGGCGCTGCGACTGCTGCGCACGCTGTTCGGGGACCGCCCGGCCATCCTGATCCCGCTGGTCCTTTACCTGATGACGCCGATGACCTTGCCCGACGACGGCTGGTGGTCATCGGCCGTCGAGTCGGTCCCGCTGCAGATAGCCGTCTTCATGGCGCTGAACGCACAGGTGCACTACGTGCGGACCGACAGGTTCAGGCACGCGGTCGCCGCTGCCGCCTGGCTCGTCTTCGGCATGCTGTTCTTCGAGAAGGCAATCGTCATCCCCGCCCTCCTTTTCGGGGTCACCGCGGGATTCCTGGTGCCCGGCCACTGGCTGACCGCGGTCCGCCAGAGCCTGACCCGCTACTGGCGTGCGTGGCTGATGTACCTGCTCATCCTGGGCGCATACGCCGCGCTGTTCGTGACGTCGCTGAGCACATCCAGTACCCAGCCGGGGTCTCCTGGCTCACCGAGCAGCGTGCTGACCTTCGTCTGGGACTTGCTGACGAAGACGTTTGTGCCCGCCGCGCTTGGCGGGCCGTGGCAGTGGTTCGTCACATCTTCGGCTGACTACGGTTTCTCCGCCCCTCCGGCCGAGCTGGCGTGGCTTGCCGGGATCGTGGCAGTGCTGATCGTGCTGGCGAGCATCCGGGCACGCCGCATCGCCTGGAGGGCCTGGGTCATCCTGCTGGCGTGGATCGCGGCGGCTGACATGGCCCCGGTGATCATCGGGAGAATTCAGGTTGGCAGTCCCGCCGTGCTTGGCATCGAAACCCGCTATGTGGCCGACGCCGCGGCTGTGCTGGCGGTGGCCGTAGGCCTGGCGTTCCTTCCTGTCCAGGGCCGCACGGACGATGGCGGCGCCGCAGGCCGACGCCCCTTCGGCGGCAGCGATCAGGCGGTGAGCACGATCGTGGCCGGCCTCGTCGCGGTGTTCGTCGCCGGTTCGATCTGGTCTGCGCAGGCCTATCAGAACGCGACCACCAGCGTCGCCGCCAGGGCCTACGTGGCGAACGCAAGGGCAGCGGTGAAGCAGTCCCCGGCCGGCACGCTCGTGTTCGATCAGAAGGTCCCGGTGTTCCTGATGCTCGGCGACTTCGGCAACGACGCGTACGCGTCGGCGCTCGTCGGCACGCTGGAGCGAGGCAAGCCACCAGCAGCAAGGCTTTCCTTCATTAAGAACCCGCACGGCACCCTGAACAACCTGATGGTGTTCGGCGCTGACGGGCGGCTGCACCCGGTGACGATCTACGGCCGGGTAGCTGTCCCGCCGAGCCTGCCCAGGCGGTGCTTCCCCGCCAGGGGGGGTCAGATCGCGGTGCCCTTCTCTGCGCCGTCGCCGCCCGGCACCAGGTTCCTGCGCATCGATTACCTGGCTTCGGCGCAGATTCCGGCAGCTGACCGCGATCTCAGCGTCAGCTACGGGACGAGCACGCAGCCGCTGGCCATAACGCCTGGCCTGCATACTGCCTATCTGCCCGAGCAAGGCAGCACCGGTCAGGTGACGATGAACGGCCCGGCAGTCCCCCTCGGCCTGTGCATCGGTGACGTGCAGGCTGGCATCCTCATCCCGTCGCCGACCGGGACGACGGTTCCGGCGACTGGCAGGTAGCGGCTACCCCTGCGCAGGGTCAGGGCCGGAGCGGCGCAGGCTCATCAGCCGGGCGTGCTCGTCGTCGGCGACGCGGTCGGCTTGCTGCGCCAGCAGCACGGGGACCCCGTGCTCGATCCGGTAGGCCACCTGCAGCCGCGGGTTATAGAGCATTTCCTGGTCTGCGAAGTACATCAGCTCGAGCTTGTCGATGGGGCAGGCGAGTATCCGCAGCAGCGATGACTCCAGCGGCATGAACAGTCCCCTCGGTGCTTGCCTGATCGGTGGTGACTTTTCGGTCCTGAAGGCCGCACAGGGCGGCGACCGCCTGCTCGAAACAGGCCGCGAACGCGTTCGCGGCGGCGGGGTCGAACAGCGCCCGCCGGTAACGGAAGCACAGCTGCAGCGTGTCACCGACGGTGACGGCGCCGACCGACAGCCCGCGCGGCATGTGCGCGGAGGTCGAGAACCAGAGCCGGGCGGCTTCCCCCGGCCCGAACGCGGGCGGGTCGCTCACCCGCCCCAGGTTGGACAGCAGTGAGGTGTCGCAGACCAGCGGGCCCGCAAGCCGCAACCCGGCACGGACGAGCCGCTTCTTGGCCGCGGCCGGGGCTGGCAGCCCGGCGAGCAGCCGGTGCATGCCGCCGACCTGCGGTCCGGCGTCCTGCTTCGCCGTCACGGTCTGCGCGGCCACCGCATCCAGGAGCCGTCGCAGGCCGCTGGCCTCGGTGACGGGAAGGGCGGATACGGCGCTCAGCCGGGACAGGTTGCCGGTGGCACGGGCCTGGCCGGCCGGACGGGCGTCGATCGGCACCGTGATCCGGATGAGGCCATGTTCAGCGCCTCGGGCCGCGTTCCACCGTGAGATCGCGACGATCAGGGCGGCGATCATGACGTCATTGACGGTCGCGGCTGACGGCCGTGCCGGTAGCGGCACGGCCGCCTGGGTCAGCACCACGCCATAGCCGTCGGTGCCGCGCTCTGGCCGGCGGTGAGCGGCCGCGCGCTGCCCGGCGATGCGCGCGGCACGGCGCGGCCGGCGGCCGGGGCTGTGCCGTGCCCCGGCAGGTGACGGCGCCGCACGAGGGCGCCCGGATGCGCCCGGCTGACTGACCGCCGCGCCATCGCGGAGTTCGTCGACGGCCGGGGCGTGGTCGCCCGCCAGGGTCGGCTCAGCAGCGACCGGGAGTCCCCGGTAGCACCGCGCGACGTCGCGCAGCAGCGTCAGGCAGGACATGCCGTCCAGCGCGGCGTGGTTCGCCTTGAGCAGGACCACGTCCTCGTCCGGCCCGGTGGCGAGCAGGAACGTCACCGGCGGGGAGCTCCGCAGCGACGGCGCCTGCCCGAGGAACTGCTCGCGGATGCACGCCAGCTCATCCTCGTCCGCCCAGCTGGCACTGCGCAGCACCGCGGCCTCGGGGTGCGGGGGGAACTCCCACGCCGGCCGCTGCCAGGGTCGGCCAGGCACGAGCCGGGCACGCGCCCGCGGATGCGCGGCGAGCACGCGCAGCACCGCCGCGCGCAGCGCCTGCTCGTCCAGCCGCGTCGCGGGCCGGGCCTCGAGGTGCACGTTGTTCGGCTCAGCTGCGGTGTCGTAATAGCAGCTCAGCTCGTCCGCGACGGTCAACCGGGCAGGGCCGGCCAGCGCGGTCAGCCGCTGCCCGCCGGCTGTCGTGCTCATCGGGCCCGCCGTCCTGGCAGGTGCACAGCCGGCATCAGCGTCGCGGTGAGCGCGATCAGCGCACCCGCCTGCGCTGCGGCGCTGAACGCACCTGAGCCGAAGGACGCCGGGTTCACCGCGGTCGCGGTCACCGCGCCGGCCGCCAGCATGCCGAGCACGGCGACGGGCGGCAGCAGCCGGGGCCGCCAGGCGCCGACAAGCGCCAGGACGGGGACGGCGATGGCCACCGGGCCGCCGGCGAGGAAGATCAGCAGGGTGAGGGCCAGGGCCGCCAGCCAGCCCGCCGCAGGCCCGGCCTGCTGTGTGTCAGCCTGGCCGGCCGAACCAGCGTGGTCGCCAGCGGCCAATTCGGCTGCCTGGCGGCCGGGCTGGCCAGCTGCGGCCTGGCCGTCTGGTCCCTCGGCAGGGTCGCCGTCGCGGGTTGCGGCGGCGTGGCCGGCTGGCGTCCCGCGCTGCTGCGCCGCACCGCGGCCAGCCATGGCCGCCCCCAGCACCAGCGCCGGGTGGGCGAGCCACGGCCGCTCAGCGGGCCAGGGCCGCTGGGCCGGCCAGATGGCGTCGGCTGGGGTGGCTGACTCGGCGCCGGACGCCTCACGGCCAGGATCGGCACCGCCGGGATCCGCGCCGCCGGGATCGTTGGCGGCGGGATCCTCGACGGCACCAGCGGCACCGCCGGATCCGCTGGACTGCGCACTGGCCGTCACCGCTGCGACGGGGCTGTCCGCCTGCTCGCCTGCGGGCGCGGCCGGCCGGCGCCAGCGTCGGCGCAGCCCGCCGCGGGCACGGGCCGGAATCAGCCTGCCGATGCCGAAGGCAGCGAGCAGCAGCACCAGGATGGCCAGCGCGGACAGCACGATGCCGACGTGGTACAGGCGGGTCGGGGTGAAGGTCATCGAGATCACGCCGCTTTGGCCGGCTGGCACGAGGTAACCCTGCTGCCAGCCGTCGAGCGTGACCGGCGTGAGCCGCTTGCCGTGCAGGCGCGCGACCCAGCCGGCACTGGCGTTCTGGTGCACCTCGACGTATGCCTGCTGACCAGGACCGATGCTCACAGCGCGGCTGTCAGCCCCCCAGTGCAGCACCCGTACGGGGCGCTGGGTCAGGCCAGCCGGGCTGGTGGCCGGCGGCTGCTGGCCGGAGCTGGCGCGCATGCTGATCTGGCTGACCGAGAACAGCGACGAGGCCGGGGCCAGCAAGGTGTGCTGACCGGATGCCAGGTCGAGCCCGCCGCCAGCCGGGCAAAGCCGCAGCCGCACCGGCCGCTGCGTCACCAGGGCGTTGAGGTTCCCGCTGACCGCGGTCGGGTACGGCACGCCGTCGATCGTCATCGCCGGGCCGTCGCCGCAGGCCAGGTGGAAGGTGCCGGTCCGCGGCGGGGTGACTACCCGCAGCCCATCCAGCGCCGGGATGTTGATGCTGCCAAGGCCGAACAGCTCACCCTGCCCTGGCACCGCCGCCGCCGGGCTCGGCGCCAGCCCGCCGGGGAAGCTGATGCTGAGCTGATTGGTCAGCAGCGGCGGGTTAAGCGTGACTTGCCCGCTCACGCCGACCTTCACCGTGCGGTTGCCAGCCGGGCTGGTGATCTGCACCCGGTCAGGTGCGGCGGAGAAGCCGAAGGCCGGCTGGATGAACAGCCGGTCGACAAGGCGCGTGCCCGGCCAGCGCAGGTGCAGGACAGGGTTCGCAGTGCTGCTGACCCAGGGTCGCCTCGGCTCCCGCTGGAACAGGTTGGCCGGGCCGAACTGAGTCTGCGAGCCGAGTGTCGAGGTGGCGCTGACCCGCAGGCCCGATCTGCGGTGCGGGGTGAGCCTGGTCAGCAGGCGGTCAAGCGCGCGCCCGGCCACCGGGGTAGCGGTGCTGGTCACCGTGAAGGGCTGTGCGGTGGCGGTGCTGAAGACGCGTGCGATCGTCGGGCTCGCGGGCGGGCCGGCCGGCACCCCGGTGACCGCCCCGGTGCTGCCAGCCTGCGGCAGGTACTGCTGGCCGAAGGAGTACTGCACGGCGGGTGCCTGCAGGCCTGCCGGGTCCTGCGGGACCTTCAGGTACCTGCTGACCCGCACGCCGGGAATCAGCACGTCGCGGATGCCGGCCCCCGGAGCGCCAGCGATCACCCCGCTCGCGCTCACGATCGTGATGCGCAGCGACCTGGTCACGCCCGGCGGGACCGCGATCCGCTGCTGGCTGCCCACCGGCAGCACGGTCGTGGTGACTGAGCCGGCGTCGGTGGTCACCCGCAGCTGGTTCGCGACGGAACGAGCCGGGGTGTCCACGAGCAGCCGCACCCCGATCGAGCGCGGCAGGTCGAGCGGGCGGCTGAAGGCGATCTGCAGCCACTGCCCGTCCGGGGTGATCGCGCTGCCCTCGGTCCACGCTGTCGCCTGGTTGCCGTCGAAGGCGTAGACCGGGTCGGCCTGCGGATCCTCGGTGAGCCAGGAACCGTAGGAAGAGGCTGTCACGGCGGCCGCGCCGGAGAGCACAGCCACGGTCTGATGCCCGGCCGCGCTCACCGGGAGCAGCTGCCGAGGCGGCTGGCCGCCTGCGCCCAGCGGGTCGTCCGGGGGGTTGCGCTCGGTGGCTGTATAGGTGAAGGAGAGGTTGGCGCTGGTCAGGCCGAAGGCGTTGTCGGTACGGCGCAGGCCGTCGGTGACTGCCCAGCTGGCAGGCCGCACTGGCAGCTGGTCACCGGCGATGACGGCCGGCTGGCCGGGACTTATTTGCTGCGCGGAGAGCTGGAGCAGCGAGTCGGGGCCGCCGTTCACCAGCACGGTCTGCGCGGCCGGCAGCGCCTGCACCGGGCTGTGCGGTCGCTGGCTGGCGGCAGCCGCCTGATAGATCTGCACGGCCGGGTAGCTCGGCAGGTAGGGCCGCAGCTCGGCCGGGACGCCCGTCGCGGTCAGCGCGGGACTGATCCGCTGCCCGAACGAGGCGACAGGCTGGAAGCCGGACAGTCGCAGCGTCTCGTGCACGATCTGCGGTGACGCGTACCCCAGCGTGTGCGGATCCAGGTCGTTCCTGACGACGAGGTAGCGGATCCCGGCCCGCTGCAGGTAACCGGCAAGCCCTGGTACCCGCTGGCCAGACTCGATCGCGTTCTCCGCCGTGTCCAGCACGGTCTGCGAGCCGGGCCCGCCGTAGGGCACCAGGCCGCGCGTGGCCCACGGTGAGCTCGCGAGCGGTTCGAGCGGATCGTCGATCGGATCGCCCCACAAGTCGGTGCCGTGCGGCTCGCTGGGCACCACAAGCGCGGTCTGCGTCGCTGACTTCGCCGCCAGGTACGCCGCGGCCCGGTACCAGTACTGCGGCACCCGCGGGAACGAGCCCGGCTGCAGTATCTGACCGGTGAGCTGCGGAACAGCGAGCCCGGCGAGCACCAGCATGGTCGTCGCGAGCAGCGCCGCGCCGCAGGCCAGCCTTCCGCTGCCGGTCGGCAGCGCCGCGGCGCGGCGCCAGCAGCGGGCCGCGGTGTGCGCGCAGCCGAGGGCCAGCGCGGCGGCGGCGACCGGCTCCAGCTTGTACACGTTGCGGAACGGCGCGAGCGGGCCGTTCAGCAGCGTGTCGACGTGCCCGTGCAGTACGCCGCCCAGCGGGCCCGGGTAGCCGGCCAGGGCGACAGCCGCGACCAGGCCAGTGCACAGCAGCAGCCAGCGGCGGTACGGCATGTCGCGGCGGGCCAGCCCGTACAGGCCGGCTGCCGCGGCCGCGGCAGAGCCCAGGATCGCGGCCGGGGAGGTCACCTCTGACCAGCCGGCCGACAGCCACGGCGTGCCCAGGTTGAGATAGGCGGTCCAGTTGCCGGCGCCGCGCAGGAAGGCGGTGCCGGACATCGTCCGGGTGGTGGTCGCCGCCTGCTCGACGTACGGCAGGAAGTTGAAGGAGTAGCGGCCCTGCAGTAGCAGCGGGACCACCCACCAGGCGGTGGCCGCGGCCGCCGCTGCCACCCACCACAGGGCGAGCCTGACGCGCCGGCGCACCGGGCCGTGCAACGCGATGAACAGCGCGGGCAGCACCAGCGCGCAGACCGTCGAGGTCGCGTTGACCCCGCCCATCAGCACGATGGCGACGCCGGAGCGGGCGGCTGCCGTGCGGCAGCTGGCGCGGCCGGTGAGGGCCTGTACCAGGGGGATAACCGCCCACGGCGCGAGGATGCCAGGAAGCACGCCTCCTGACGTCGAGCCGATGATGATCGTGAAGGTCGGCCAGAGCGCGAACACGGCCCCGGCCAGGATCCGCGATCTCGGCGAGCCGACCCGCAGTTCAGTGGCGAGCCGCACCATGCCAAGGAACCCGACTGCCACCAGCACCGACAGCCAGAGCCGCTCGACTATCCAGGTCGCGAACAGCAGGTGCCCGAGCAGGAAGAACGGCGCCATCGGTATCGCGTAGCCGATGTACTGATCCTGCAGCGTGCCGAACCACTCACGCGGGTTCCACAGCGGCCAGAGCCTCGCCAGGAATCCGGCCGGGTCGACGTCGACCCCGAGCTTGGTGTCGAAGATCATCCGGCCGCTGTCGGTGGCCAGGAACATGATCAGCGCCAGCAGCCAGACCGCCAGCAGCCACCAGCGGAGCCGCACCCCGGCCGGCTCGGCCGGCCGGACGGGCGGCCGGGCCCGGCGCTCGCCAGGTGCCCGGCCACCGGGAAGGGCGGCGGGCCGGTCGGCGACGGCCGGGCCGAGCGCTGTGGTCATCAAGTCCGCCGCAGGATCAGCAGCAGGTTCCAGGTCGCGAACTCGCGCAGGCCAGGCACCCGCAGCAGCACCCTGCACCAGCGGGGGTAGTAGCGGGGCAGCGCGTCAACTAGCTCGATGTCGGGCCGTGACCTGAGCTGACGCAGCGTCGGCCCGACGTGCAGCGCGAACAGGTTGACGCCGAGCTGGTGCTTGGGCTGGCGCTGGTGCCGGCGGATATACCGCCGGGTGGCGTAGGCCGACCCGAGGTAATGCCACGGCGACATCTCGTGGCCGCCCCACGGCGAGTACCAGTTGGTGAACGACAGGTAGATCAGCCCGCCCGGCCTGGTCGCCCTGACCATCTCATCGATCAGGCTGCCCGGGTCGCTGACATGCTCGAGCACGTTGGAGGAGAAGCAGATGTCGGCGCTGCCGTCGGTGACCGGCAGCCAGTACCCGTCGGCGACGACCGCGCCAGCAGGCGCGGATCCGTTCGCCCGCAGCTCGGTCGCGTCGGGCTCGAACAGGTAGCAGTCCGCTCCCCGGTCACGGAACGCGGCGGTGAAGTACCCGGCGCCGCCGCCGACGTCGACGACGGTGCGGCCCGCCAGGTCGCAGTAGTCAGCTACCTGCCCTACGGCATCGCTGGCCAGGCTCTGGTAAAACGCGTCCGGATCTTCCTGCTCGCGAAGAAACAGCCGGAACAACCGGAAAGACCTGGCCAGCCCCCGGTCCCGGCCGTCATGCTGAGCATGGCCCGGCTGGCCGTGCCGGGCGCGCAGGCCCTTCGGGGACAGCAGGCTCATGGACGTCCTCGGGACGGTGGCGTGAGTTGCCGCCAAGTCGACTGCCCGTGACCTGGCCGGCCAGGTGCTCACTGGCCCGGGCGAGCCGGACTGGCCAGGACCGAGGCGCTGAACTTCAGGCCATCGATTGACGACCTGTCGAAATTACCAGAATAATGCTCCAATGTCCGGTAAAGATTACTAGCCAGTATAGTTAGCCGCCATCGGCGCATCTAGTGCCCGGCGCCGGTGCACAGAGGTGGAGCGAGGCAGCGTGAATTACGATGCGCAGTTCCTGCCGAGGCGGGTAGCAAGGCCAGTGACCGCACAGGCGCCGGACGCGGTCGGCCAGGAGCCGAAACACCAGGACGGCTCGCCTGCCAGCTCAGCCCGCCCGACCTCGATCCGGCCCGGCAGCGGCATGCTTCCGGCCGACCTTCTCGCGGCGGCGGGCACCATCTCCCCGGCCGACGATCTGCCGGGTCTCGGCCGCCTTCCGCTGTACCCCGATGCCGCTGACGCGCTCGCCGCTGACCCGCTGCCTGCTGGCCCGCTGACCGCTGATGGCCTCGCCGCCCAGGCACCGGTGACCGACGGCGTGCTTGCCGGGGTGCCGGGCGCGACCACGGAGCCGGACCGGCCGGGCGAGGCCGGCCTGCTCGGGCCGCCGCCGGGCCGGAGCGCGGGCCGGCACGTACTGTTCGTCGCCTGGCGCGACCTGGCCAGCCCGCGGGCCGGCGGCTCCGAGGTGCTGGTGGACAACCTGGCCAGGGGAGTGCTGGCCCGAGGCGACCGGGCCACCCTGCTGTGCGGCGGCCCGGTTGCCGAGCGGCCCTACCGGGTGATCAGGAACGGCGGCAGCTACACGCAGTTCGCCCGCGCCCCGCTGGCCTACCGGCGCCAGCTGACGGACGCCGACCTGGTGGTCGAGGTATGCAACGGGATGCCGTTCTTTGCTCCGCTGTGGTCTCGCCGCCCCACCTTGTGCCTGGTCAATCACGTGCACACGGACCTGTGGCGGCTGCGGATGCCGCCGCCGCTGAGTACCGCCGGCCGATTCACCGAGAGCGTGCTGATGCCGCGCGCGCACCGCGGCAACCTGTTCCTGACCGTCTCGCCGTCCACCGCTGAGGCGCTGCAGGAGATCGGGGTGCCGGCCGAGCGGATCAGGCAGATCTGCAACGGCGTCGTCCAGCCGGATCCGCTCACCCCGCGCTCCGCCGAGCCGATGTTCCTCGCGCTCGGCAGGCTCACCGACTACAAGCGCATCGACCTGCTGCTGCGCCTGTGGGAGCGGGTCCGCCCGGTCACCGGCGGCACCCTGGTGATCGCCGGCGATGGCCCGGAGCGAGGCCGGATCCAGGCCCTGGCCGGCCCCGGTGTCGTCATCACCGGCCGGGTGTCAGAGCCGGAAAAGCACCGGCTGCTCTGCGCTGCCTGGATGCTGCTGCACCCGGCGATGATCGAGGGCTGGGGCATCGTGATCGCCGAGGCGGCTATCCGCGGCACCCCGGCGATCGGCTTCAACGTGCCCGGCCTGCGCGACTCGGTTGTCGACGGCGAGACCGGCACGCTGGTGGCCAATGACGGGCAGTTCGCTTCCGCCTGGGCGGCGCTCGCGCTCGACCGGCGGCGGCGGGAGGAGATGGGCCATGCCGCGCGGCGGCGCGCGCTGCAGCTGCACTGGTCGGCGGCGGTGGAGGGCTTCGCCGCCGTGGCCGATGAGGCGATCGAGCGGGCCAGGGCCGGCCAGCGGGCCGGGGCAGTCAGGCAGCCGTGACGAGCCAGACGGCGGCGGCCAGGCCAGCCGGCAGCCCGCTGCGGTCCCTCTATGAGGATCCGCAGGTACCGGTCAGCTCCGGCCAGGACCGGGCCAGGCGAATGGCCGAGCTGCTGGCCGTCGCGCTGGCTGACTGCACGCCGCCAGCCGTGGTGCTGGACGTCGGCTGCGGCGACGGCGCAGCCGCGGCCGTCGCCGCCCGGCGCAACCCGGGTCACCGGCTGATCGGCCTCGACTGGTCGGCCGGCGCCCTCGCGCAGGCGCGCGGCGCTGGCATCCCGCTGATCCGGGCGGGACTCGACGCCCGTGGCCTGCCGGTGGCTGCCGGCCGGGCGGACGTGGTGATCATGAGCGAGCTGATCGAGCACCTGGTCGACACCGACGGCGCGCTGGACGAGGCTCGCCGGGTGCTGCGGCCGGCCGGGTCCCTGCTGCTGTCCACGCCGAACCTCGCCGCCTGGTACAACCGCGGCCTGCTGGCGCTCGGAGTGCAGCCTGTCTTCTCCGAAGTCAGCCTCCGCGGGGTGTACGGCAGGCCGGGCAGCCAGGTGGCCGGCCACCTGCACATGTTCACCCGCCGGGCGCTGGTCGGGCTGCTTGAGGCCAGCGGCTTCAGCGTGCAGCGGGTGACCGGCGCGCGCTACCACGACGTGCCGCGGCCGCTGCGTCCGCTCGACCGCGCGTTCTGCGGCTGGCCGGCTGCCGCGTCGATCCTGCTGGTGCACGCGCGCCGCCAGTGATCAGATCGTGAGAACGAGGTTGCGCCGCGCATCAGGGAACGCCAGGGCAGCCGGGTCCGGCGCGGCGGCCGGGGCCGCCGAGACCGCGCGGCGAGCTGCCGCCGGCCGGGAGTCAGGCGGCGGGCCAGGCCGGGCTGCCGCCGGCCGCCAGGATCGGGAGCCCGGGGGCGGCCCAGGCCGGGCTGCCGGCAGCTGCCAGAACCGAGAGTCCGGGCGCGGGCAAGACCCGAGCTCAGCCGGGCGTGCGGGCGTCGCGCTGCGCTGGGGGCCGGCCGGGACCGGGCTGGCGCTCGGCTTGCTGGCGCTCGGGCCTGGCCTGCGCCCTGGCTTCCTGCTCAGCTACGACATGGTGTTCGTGCCCCGCCCGCCGTTCTCGGCCGCGCTGCTCGGCGTGACCGGCGGCCCGCCGCGCGCTGTGCCAAGCGACGCCGTGGTCACGGTGCTGTCGCGAGTGGCGCCGGCCGACCTCGTTCAAAAACTGATCTTGATTCTGATTTTCATGCTGGCCTGCTCCGGTGCGGCCGCGCTGCTGGCCAGCGGCTGGCGGCGGGCGCGCGGCGCTGACCCGCCCGTGCTCGCCGCGCTGGCCGCCGGGGTGTGCTTCGCCTGGAACCCGTTCGTCGCCGAGCGGCTGCTGATCGGGCAGTGGGCGCTGCTGCTCGGCTATGCCGGGCTGCCCTGGGTGTGCCGGGCGCTGCTGATCAGGCGGGACAAGGTGGCCGCCGGACCGCTGTGCGCGGCGCTGCTGCCAGCAGCCGCCGGCGGCTTCGGCGCCATGGGCGTCACCGCGCTCGCCGCGCTGCCGGTGTCCTGGCTCAGCGGCGAGCCGGCCAGCCGGACCCGCCGCACGCTCACCGTGCTGCTGGTGCTCGTCGTCTTCAGCCTGCCCTGGCTCGTCCCCTCGATGCTGGTGCCGGTGCACACCGACCCGCGCGGCGCCGACGCGTTCGTCGCCAGGGCTGACACGCCATTCGGCCGGCTCGGCAGCCTGCTGCTGCTCGGCGGCATCTGGAACGCGCAGACGGTGCCCAGCGGCTACGGTGGCGCACCGTCGGTCATCTGGCTGCTGGTGGTGCTGGCAGCTCTCGCGGCGTATGCGCTGCTGGCCAGGCCCTCCTGGCTCGCCCCTGGGCTGGGGGTGGCCGGGCTGGCCGGCCTGGTCATTGCCCTGATCGGAGTGACTTCGCCGGGCCGCGCGGTGCTGCGCGACCTCATCGGCTTCTGGCCGGGGTTCGCCGTGCTGCGCGACGGCCAGGAGTACCTGGCGCCGCTCGCGCTGGCCGAGGCGACGGGACTCGGCGCCGCGGTGGCGTGGCTGCACGACTCGGCGGCTGGCCAGCTGATCACCGCGCGGACCGGGCGCGGCTGGCCGGCCAGGCTGGGCGGCGGCCGCGCTCCGATGGCCGAGGACGCGAGCCGGCGCCCCTGGCCAGACCGGGCCGCGGACACCGCGTCCCCGGCCGGGAGCGGCACCGGCGGGGCAGGTCGCGCGCCAGGTCGGCGAGCCGCCGCGGCGCTGGGGGTCATGGCGGTGCTGGCCCCGGTGCTGCTGCTACCCGGCCTGGCCTGGGGCGAGGCGGGCCGACTTCGGCCAGCCGAGTACCCGTCCGACTGGATCCATGCCGCCCGGCTGATCGGCGCTGATCCGCGGCCAGGCAGCGCGCTTGTGCTGCCCTGGGCCGCCTACCGCAGCTATCCGTGGAATGGGGGCGAGGGCAGCTACGATCCATGGCCGCAGCTGCTCGGCCGCGAGGTGATCCTCAATGACGAGCTGCAAGTGGGGTCCCTGACGCTGGCCGCTGAGAGCCGCGACTCGATCCGGCTCGGCGCGATCGTCAGGCGCGGCGGGCCGCTGACCAGCCGGCTCGCCGCGGCCGGGGTGCGCTACGTGATCGTCGACGCTGGCCCGCTGCTGACCGGCCGCCGGGCCGACCTTTCTGACCGGGCCGCGCTGCCCGGTGCGACCGTTCTGCTGGCGAGCAGCGACCTGGTTGTTTTCCAGCTACCTGCATCCCGGTGATAAGCCGCTGACCTGGCCTCATCCGGTGACGCCAGCGTTTAATTACTGTTTCGCATACATATTGTCTTTTACCTGACGGCACTCTAGGGTTGTGTGCCAGGTTACTGGCGAGTGTAGTTAACATCCCGCAGGTCAGGCTGAGGCCGGGGAGGAGCATTGTGTCGCGTCTAACGCTTCTGGCCGCATCTATTGTCGTGGGGCTCGCGCTGGCCTTTGGTGCCAGCTTCGCCACCGCGTCTGTGGTCAGCACGCACGGCAATCCCGTGCACCGGGCGCAGTGGCAGTACGGCACTCCCTGACGGACGCTTTCCCGCGGCAGCCGGCGCGGCGGTGCGTGGCCACGACCGGCCGCCAGCTGCACTGGCTGCCGTCGCTCATACGTTGTCCCGAAAATCCATGAAGCTAACGGGACGCCAGGTCATGGCGATCTGACCCGTGGAGGTACCGATGCGCCGAGTTGTCGGGCTCGTGCTGGCAGGTCTTGGGGCGTTCTTCCTGGCTGTCAGCCTGCTGATGCGCCTCTACGTGCCAGGCCAGGTGGTGAAGTACCCGCTTGACGAGAACACCGTGATCACGCTCGTCGGGCACAACATGATCTACTTCAGCAAGCACCAGGGCAAGCAGCTCTCCGGCGTGACGCTGACCAGCACGAGCACCATTCAGGGTGACGTCGCGGCTGGCAAGGCCGCTGGCAGCAACACCGCCGTGTGGACCCAGCGCACCGCGCTGCAGAACCTGGCGGGCAAGGAAACTCTCAGTTACTTCAGCCAGCGCTCCGCCTTCAACCGCCGCACCGGTCAGCTGATCAACTGCTGCGGGGCGGCCGTCGGGAAGAGCACCACGGTGCAGCAGAGTGGCCAGGGCTTCGTCTGGCCCTTCGGCACCCAGGAGCAGACCTATCAGGTCTTCGACCCGTACACGCTGCGGCCCGAGCCGTTCACCTTCCAGGGCAGCGGCAAGGTCGACGGCATGAAGGCGTTCAAGTTCGTCGAGCAGGTGACCAATCAGAAGATCGGCAGCATGGTGGTGCCCAAGAGCATCACTGGCGACCTGAGCGGCGGGACCGTCACCCTCAACCAGGTCATGACCGCGACCAACACCTACTGGGTCGACCCGGTCACCGGCTACCCGCTGAACATCACCGAGAACCAGATCGTCGCGCTGACCGACGCCACTGGTGCCACCAAGGTCATCGCGCTGCAGGGCACTCTCGCCGAGACGCCGCAGAGCATCAGGGCCGCGGTGGACAACGCGAACTCGGCGCACACCGCGATCGCCTGGGTGCAGGACATCGGCCCGCTGATCGCCGCGGTGCTCGGGATCGCGCTGCTGATTCTCGGCGTCCTGATGGTCATCCAGTCACCGGAGATCGGCTCAGCGGCCGGCTACCCTGGCCCGACCCGCGGCGGCTCGAGCGGTGAGTGGCTGTTCGGCGACGGCAGCGCCAGCGGCGACCCGAGCGCCAACGGCGCAGGCGGCGAGGAGGCGGCCAGGTCCGAGCCGGAATCGCCGGCCGAGCAGACCAAGGTCGAAGAGGCGGCCGGCCGCCAGCCAGAACCCGGCGCGCCGGCTGAGGCCGGCCAGGAGGGGCAGGCCGGCGCCCACGCCGGCAGCGGCGAGGAGGAGTCAGCGGGCTCGTCCGCCTGAGGCGGCAGACAGCACGGGAAGGGTCGGGTCTTGGGGTCGCTTAGTTTCTGGGGCCGCGCGCAGCAGGATCCGGACTGGATCGCCGCGATCGAGGCTGACGGCACGCAGCACAGGGCGGGCGACCTGCTCAGCCGGGTCAACCAGATCACGCACGCGCTGCGTGAGCGGGGACTGCAGGCAGGTGACGGCATCGCCGCCGTGCTGCCGAACGGCGCCGCCGCGCTCGAGGTATACCTCGCCGCGCTGCAGGCGGGCTGGTACCTGACGCCGCTCAACTGGCATTTCACCGCGCCCGAGATGGCCTACATCCTCGGTGACTGCGAGGCCAGGGCCTTCTTCGTGCACGAGCGCTACGGCGAGGCCGGCCGGGCAGCGGCCGACCTGGCCGGGGTGGACCAGGCCGCGCGGTTCAGCTACGGCGACGTGGCAGGCTTCACGCCGGTCACCGCGCTGCGCGCCGGGCAGAGCGCCAGCATGCCGGCCAATCGCACGGCGGGCGCCACCATGCACTACACCTCCGGCACCACCGGCCGGCCGAAGGGCGTGCGCCGGCCGCTGTCCGGCTTCGACCCCGACGACGCCGCCGAGCTGACCTCCGGGCTGCTGCAGTTCTTCGGCATTACCGTGGCGGACTCCAACGTGCACCTGGTGACCTCGCCGAACTATCACACCGCGGTCACCGTCTTCGGCGGCAGCGCGCTGCACATGGGGCACACCCTGGTCTGCATGGACGCCTGGGACTCCGAGCAGGCGCTGGCCCTGGTCGAGCGGCACCGGGTCACCAACTCGCACATGGTGCCGACCCAGTTCAAGCGCATGCTGTCGCTGCCAAGCGAGGTCAGGGAGCGCTACGACCTGTCGTCGATGCGCTGGCTGATCCACGCCGCGGCGCCATGCCCCATCGGCATCAAGCGGGAGATGCTCGACTGGTGGGGGCCGTGCGTGTACGAGTACTACGCCGCGACCGAGGGCGGCGGCACGCTGGCCACCCCGCAGGACTGGGTGGACAGGCCAGGGACCGTCGGCCGGGCGTGGCCGGTCAGCGAGGTCATGGTCGCCGACGAGGCGGGCGAGCCGTGCCCGCCGGACACGCCAGGCACCGTGTACATGAAGATGGGGCTGGCCGAGTTCGTCTACAAGGACGACCCGGCTAAGACAGCTGATAGCCGGCTGCGCGGGTTCTTCACCGTCGGCGACATCGGGTACCTCGACACCGACGGCTACCTGTTCCTGTGCGACCGCAAGTCCGACATGATCATCTCCGGCGGCGCCAACATCTACCCGGCCGAGATCGAGGCGGAGATCATCATGCACCCGCAGGTGGCCGACGTCGCCGTCTTCGGGATCCCGGATGAGGACTGGGGCGAGCAGGTCAAGGCCGTCGTCCAGCTGAAGCCAGGGCAGCCAGCGTCGGACGAGACGGCCGCTGCCATCCTGGCGTTCCTCGACGGTCGGCTGGCCCGGATGAAATGGCCCAAGAGCATTGACTTCGCTGACGAGCTGCCCCGCGATCCCAGCGGCAAGCTGCTGAAGCGGCGGCTGCGCGACCCGTACTGGGCCGATCAGGCCAGCAGCATCTAGCGGTGCGTCAGCCGGGGGACGCCCCCGACCCCACATGACTGTGTTGTCCGGGGGACGACACCCCGAGCCCTGTGTTGATCGGGGGGACGACCACCCGTGGCCCCCGCACCGTTCGGTCGGGCCGACCTTCGGCCGGCCGTCGCGTCCGTCACGGGCGGGGGAGACCCGCCGCCCCTAGCTTCCGTTCGCTCGGGCCATCATTCGGCCGGCCGTCGCGTCCGTCACTGGAGGGGGGATCCGCGCGGCTTCTCTCTAACCAGCTAGGGCGGGCTCGGCGGCGGCTTCGGCCAGGACCTCGATCAGCCGCAGGCTGGCGGGCGGGTCGGGCGGGTCGCCGTAGGTCATCGCGTAGACGTGCCGCCGGGCGCCGGGCAGCGGCTCGGCGCAGACGCCGGGATGCCGGGCCGAGCGCAGCGCGAGGCCGGGCAGCGTGGTCACCCCAAGCCCGGCCGCGACCAGCGCCTGCACGGCCACGTAGTCGTCGGTCGTGAACGCGATCCGCGGGGTGAACCCGGCCGCCGCGCACTGCCGCAGCAGGTAACCGCGGCAGCGCTCGCAGCCGGCGATCCAGCGCCGTTCGGCGTAGCCGGAGAGGTCAGCACCGGTGAGGCCGTCGGCCGCGGCCACCAGGAAGACGGGCTCGTCGAGCAGCAGCCGGCCCCTGGTGCTGTCGTCCTCGTCGCCGGGCACGCCGAGGTCGGCGTCGCGCTGGTAGTGCCGGAAGACCAGGGCAACGTCGACGTACCCGGCCCGGAGCATGCGCAGCGCCTCCGGCGGCTCCGCCTCGGTGAGCATCAGGTCCACGCCGGGTGTCTCAGCTTCCAGCCGGGCTGCGGCGGCGGGCACGATCGTGCCGAGCGCGGACGGGAAAGCCGCGAGCCTGACCCGGCCCTGGCGCAGGCCCACGTGCGCTGACAGCTCGGCCTCGGCCGCGTCGAGCCGGCCGATGATCTCCTCGGCGCGCTCGGCCAGCAGCAGCCCGGCGTCGGTGAGCCGCACGCCGCGGCCAGCCCGTTGCAGCAGCCGCGCGCCGGTCTCAGCTTCCAGCCGGGCGATGTGGTGGCTGACCGACGGCTGCGCGTAGTTCAGCGCCCTGGCCGCGCCGGTGACCGAGCCTTGCCTGGCCACCGCCACGAGCACGCGGAGCCTGGTCACGTCCAGCATCCACCAACTATAGATCCGCTCTATCGGTCCTGACCGGGGGCAAAACCGCATCGACACCCCGATGAGCCGCTGCTACCGTCCCGCTGGTGACGAACCGTTACTGGCCGCTGTTCGACCTGCGCCTGCGCACTCCGGACCTGGAGCTGCGGCCGATGACCGAGGCTGACCTGAGCATGGTCGCCGACCTGCTGCCCGCTGACGTGTGGCAGGACCCGGCCATCCAGTCCCCGCCAGAGGCCGACGAGCAGACCGCCCGCGGCATCGTCGCGCACCAGGCCTACTGGCGGAGCTTTGCGTCGTGGCGCCCGGACGCCTGGGCTGTCAGGTTCGTGGTGTCGGCCGGCGGCGAGTACATCGGCACCCAGGAGCTCGAGGCCCGGGACTTCCCCGTGCTGGGCACCGTGGACAGCTCCTCGTACCTGCTGGGCCCGGCGCGCGGCCGCGGCTACGGCAAGCAGATGCGTGCCGCCGTGCTGGCACTGGCCTTCGGCCCGCTGCAGGCGCGGGCCGCGGTGAGCTCCGCCTGGCACGACAACCACGCCTCGCTCGGCGTTTCCCGCTCGATCGGCTACCAGCCCAACGGCGAGTCGCTGCACGCGCACGGTGAGCGCGTGGACACCGAGCTGCACCTGCTGCTCAAGCGCGCCGACTGGCTGGCCAGCGGCGCCGCTCAGCAGGTCACGATCAGCGATTTCGAGCCGTGCCGTCACCTGTTCGGCCTGCCGGACACCGGCCGGTCCAGCAGCGGCGCCGCCGGCTGACGGACCCCGGCTGCACGCCCCGCGCCGGGTACTGCGCTGGGCTCGGCGGTCGCCTGACGGCGCCGCCAGGCGATGCCGGACAGGGCCTCGAGCACGACCCGGTTGGCCAGGAACGCGGTGATCTCCGCGTGGTCATAGGGTGGCGCGACCTCCACCACGTCCAGGCCGGCCACTGGCAGCTCCATCGCGATCCTGCGGACCGCGTCGAGCAGCTGCCTGCCGGTCAGGCCGCCGGGCTCCGGCGTGCCGGTGCCCGGCGCCATGCCCGGATCGACGACGTCGACGTCGACCGACAGGAACACGGCATCGCAGTCGTCGGTGGCGATGCCGAATGCCTCGGTCAGGCATTCGTCCAGGCCGCGCGCTACCACCTCGCTCATCTCGTAGCTGCGCATCCGCTGCCCGGCCATCCAGTCGAGCGTCTCCGGGCCCGGCCAGTAGCCGCGGAGCCCGACCTGCAGGAACCGGTCGCCGCGCACGGCGCCGGACTCGATCAGCCGGCGCATCGGCGTGCCGTGCCCGTACAGGGCGCCGGCGAAATGAGTGTCGCCGGTGTCGGCGTGCGCGTCGAAGTGGATCATCGACACCCGGCCCCAGCCGACGTGCCTGGCCACACCGGTCGCGTCGGGAAACGCGATCGTGTGGTCGCCGCCCAGGATGACCGGGATGGCGCCCGCGCTGGCCGCGGCGTACACAGCTTCCTCCAGCCGCCGCAGCGACAGCTCGGTGTCGCCGGACGGCATCTCGATATCGCCGGCGTCCGCCACCCGCAGCTCGGTCAGGGGGTCGACGCCGAGGGCCAGATGCGGCCGGGAGCCGTCGTGCGGCAGGTAGTCGGTGAAGCGGATCGCCTGCGGGCCGAACCGCGCGCCCGGCCGGTGCGTGGTCCCCCCGTCAAACGGCGCCCCGATGATCATGATGTCGGTGCCCGCCAAGGACGCCGGGTCGGCCAGGTCGGCGGCCGGCACGCCGAGGAACGTGGCGTCCGGCCCGTACATCCCGCCGAGTCGCGCCATCTCGCTCCTCCCGGCCCAGTCAGGCAACTCCCGGCAACGATAGCCTGCCGCCCGCGCGCTGCCGCGGTGCGGCAGAATCGCTGCCATGCCAGCACCGCAGCCCACGATCGTCGCGACCAGCATCGGCTTCAGCTCAGACGGCGGAGACATGTGGAACGTGCGGCCGGGCCCGGCCTACCTGCACGCGGCCAGGCTCGCCAGGGCCGGCCAGCACCCGCGACTGTGCATCATCGGCACCGCGGTCGGTGACAACCCGGCCTGGCTGTCGACTCTGCACCACGCGTTCTCCAAGCTGGACATGCTGGTCTCGCACCTGGACCTGTTCCCGATGCCGAACGTGAGTGACATCGAGCAGCACCTGTCCGCGCAGGACGTCATCTGGGTGTCTGGCGGCAGCACGGCCAACTTGCTCGCCTTGTGGCGGCTGCACGGCCTGCCCGAGGTCCTGCGCGCCGCCTGGCAGGCCGGCGTCGTGCTGATGGGCGTCTCGGCAGGCTCGGTGTGCTGGCATCTGGGCGGCACCACAGACTCGTTCGGCCTGCCGCTGCGGCCGCTGACCGACGGCCTGGGCTTCCTGCCGTACAGCAACAGCCCGCACCACGACGCCGAGGCGCAGCGCCGGCCGCTGATCCACCGGCTCATCGCCGACGGCACCCTGCCGGACGGGTATGCCACCGACAACGAGGCGGGCCTGGTCTACTACGGCACAGACCTGCACGAGGCGATCAGCGAGAAGCAAGGCGCGCTGGCTTACCAGATCATCAGGCAGGGCGATCGCGCCGTGGAGACCGCGCTGCCGACCAGGGTGCTGTGACGTGCCGCTGGACGACCTGGACAAGCGGATCATCGCGGCGCTGGTCAGCGACGGCCGCGCCACCTACGGTCAGGTCGGTGCCCTGGTCGGGCTGTCCGCTCCGGCGGTCAAGCGCCGGGTGGACCGGCTGCGTGCCTCGGGCGCTATCACCGGGTTCTCGGCCAGGGTCGACCCATCGGCGGTGGGCTGGACCACCGAGGCTTACGTGGAGCTGTTCTGCCGCGGCCGGACCTCGCCGGCCGACATCGCCGCGGCGGTCAGCAAGTTCCCCGAGGTCGCCGACGCCTGCACGGTGACCGGCGAGGCCGACGCGGTGCTGCACATCAGGGCCGCGGACGTGCGGCACTTCGAGCAGGTGGTCGAGCGGATCGGCGCGGAGCCGTTCGTCGTCAGGACCCGCAGCGTGATCGTGCTGTCCCGGATGGTCAGCCGGCCAGACGCGCTGCCGCCGGGCAGCGCGGCTGACTAGCCGGGGAGCTAGTGCCGCGTCTCGTCGTGTCAGACGCGTCGGGCCCCAGCGCGCCTGTCCGGGCGCCCTGGCCAGTTTGGGCGGAATCGAGCGGACTGGCGGTTTCCTGCACCCCGATCAGCTACAGTCGTGGCCATGCCCGAGCGTGACCCAGATCCCCAGGCCAGCGCAGACCTGCCCACGACCACGGGCGAGTTCCGGGCGCGGCCCGACATCTCGGCGAGCACGGCCCAGTTCCGCGCGTTCGCCAGCGGAGCCGAGGGCGACACCGGATGGTCAGCCACCCGGAAGGCGAGCAGCACCAGCAGGATCGCCGTCATCGGCGGCATCGTCGCGGTCGTCGTGGTGATCATCGTCATCGTCGCGCTGGTCGGATAACAAGCCGGCGGGTAACGGGCGGGTCAGCGGCAGGCCCGGGGGCAGGGCAGGCCGCAGCCGTCCGGACGGGTGACGGCGGGCCGCTCCCATGGGCTGCTACCAGGCGTGCTTACATGAAGCCGTTATGACCGCTGCGCCCGACGAGGAGCGGCACCGGCTGACTGCCCTGGAAGGCCTGGCAGCCCTGTCGCTCGACGCGCTCTCGTCGGTGGCGTACGGACCCGAGGCCATCGTCATCGTGCTGGCCGCGGCCGGCGCCGCCGGCCTGGCCTACACCACCCCGGTGACCGGCGCGATCGTGCTGCTCCTCGCCGTGCTGGTGATCTCCTACCGCCAGGTCATCAAGGCCTTCCCGAACGGCGGCGGCGCGTACGCGGTGGCCGGCCAGCACCTGGGCACGATGCCCAGCCTGGTGGCCGGCGCGTCGCTGATCGTCGACTACGTGCTGAACGCGGCCGTCGGCGTGTCGGCCGGCGTCGAGGCGCTCACGTCCGCTTTCCCTTCCCTGTACGGCGGCCGGACGTGGATCTGCCTGGCCGTGCTCGCGGCCATTACCGGCGCCAACCTGTGGGGCGTGGCTGACTCGGCCCGGCTGTTCATCGTGCCGACGGTGATCTTCATCGCGGCCATCGCCGCGGTCATCGTCGGCGGGCTGATCAGGTCTCATCCGGTGGTGCCGGTCGACCAGCACCTGCCGCAGGTCGCGCAGACCGTCGGCATCCTGCTGCTGCTGCGTGCGTTCGCGTCCGGCTGCTCGGCCCTGACCGGCGTCGAGGCGATCGCCAACGCGGTGCCGTCGTTCCGCAAGCCGAGGTACCGGCGGGCGCAGCACACGGAGATGTTCCTCGGCATCATCCTCGGCATCATGCTGCTCGGGCTGGCGATCCTGATCCGCAAGTTCCACGTCTCCTCGGCCCCGACCGAGACCGTGCTGGCGCAGCTCACCGGTGCGGCGCTCGGGCATGGCGTGGTGTTCTACGCCGTGCAGATGATCACCACCGTGCTGCTGGCGCTCGCCGCGAACACCTCCTTCGGCGGCCTGCCGGTGCTCGCCTCGCTGCTGGCCAGGGACAACTTCCTGCCGCACCTGTTCTTCCTGCGGGCCGACCGGCAGGTGCACCGGTACGGCGTCATCTTCCTGGCGGTCGCCGCTGCCCTGCTGCTGCTGGTGTCCCAGGGCGACACCCAGGCGCTGGTGCCGCTGTTCGCCATCGGCGTGTTCGTCGGGTTCACCCTGTCGCAGCTCGGCATGGTCAGGCACTGGCACGAGTCCCGCGAGCCCGGCTGGGCACGCCGCGCGACCATCAACGGCGTCGGCGCGGCGTTCACCATCGCGGCGCTGGCCATCGAGCTGATCAGCAAGTTCACCAAGGGCGCGTGGCTGATCGTGATCGTGGTGCCGCTGCTGGTGCTGCTGTTCACCCGGGTGCATGCGGCATACCAGCGGATCGGGGCCGCGCTGCAGATCGGCCAGACCCCGCCGCCGCCGCAAGAGCGCAACTCGCTGGTGGTGGTCCCGGTGGGCAGCATGTCCCGGCTGACCGCTGAGGCGGTATCGGCGGCGCTGTCGATCGGCGATGAGGTCGTGGCCGTCACGGTGTGCTTCGCCGACCCGGATTCCGAGGAGGCCGACGCGCACTTCCGGGACCAGTGGGAGGAGTGGCACCCGAACGTGCCGCTGCTCACGCTGCGCACCAGGCACCGCTCGCTGGCGCCGCCGATCATTGGCTACCTCCGCGAGCTTGAGGCGGAGCAGCGCTATCACCGCCTGGTGGTGCTCATTCCCGACGTCTGGGCGTCTCACTGGTGGCGGCGGGTGCTGTACAACCAGCGCGGCTTCGTGCTGGACCGGGCGATCCAGCGGGGCACGGACAACGTGGTCGTGTGCCGGCTGCGCTTCCGCCTGGCCACCGTGGCCACGGACGACCGGGCGGCCTGGCCGGGCGAGCCGGCCGGCTCGCACCCGGATGCGCACGCACCCGATGGGGCCGGCCGGCCCGGCAGCTCATCAGCGCCGCTGGCACCAGGCCCGGCGGCCGGGCAGGCGCCATCCTCGGGTGCCGCGTCCTCGGACGGACCAGCCTGAACATGCCTACCCTGAGGGAGCCAGTTTCCGGCTGACCGGCTGGTGCCCGGCACCAGGCTGGCCGGGACCCCGCTACCGGTGCCGCGCCGCCGCCCGGCTCAGCCGGACGTTCAGCCGGTCGTTATCGATGTCCAGCGTGACCCCGCGGTAACGCTCCAGGTGCGGCCCGCGCCACTGGTGGATCCGGCGGTGCCCGGTCCACAGGTGCCGCGGCATGTACGGGCTGCGGGTCGTGCCGTGCAGGTCCCAGTCGGCGTAGTGGATGACGTCGGGCTCGGTCATCGAGCCGGTCCGGCGGACCATGTCGCGGACATTGTCGAAGGACTCATACACTCCGGCCTGGAAGCCTTCGCGATGCAGTTGCGCGTCCCAGGCGCTGAGGAACGCGGTGACTTCCTGGCCGCATCCGCGGTACGCCTCCATGTCGTAGATGATCGGCGTCCCGCCAGGTATGCCCAGGCCCCGTGCCTGCGCCCTGGCGTCGCGGGCCGCTGCCCTGCCTTCTGTCGCGGCCAGGCCCGGGACGATCCTGACCACCCGCAGGCCACGCACGCAGGATGCCTGGCGGCCGACGTAGATCGGGAAGTAGCGCCAGCCCTGCGCCCTGATCGCGGCGATCCACTGGCGGGTCAGCCGGGCCTGGGCGCAGGCGCGGTTCATCCCGCCGATGTAGATGCCGATCGCGCGGTAGCGCGAGGCCAGCCAGCGGCGCATGATCCCGGCCGCCGGCGCCGAGCAGGTGTCGAAGCCGGCTCCGCTGAAGTGCCCCCTGGCCGGCCCGGACTGGATCCTGGCCGGCCCTGGCTGCCGGGCGGCCGGGCCAGTGCCGGCGGACGGCGCGGCGGTGAACCTGATCGTGGCCGCGATCGCTGCCGCGAGCGAGCGGTCGTCGCCGTAGGACACGCTGACCCGCATGCCGCCAGCGGGCGGCTGGTAGGTAAGAACATGAGTAACGAGGTAGTCGGCGTTGGTCAGTGCCCGCATGCCGCCGACGCGCACCGTGGTCTGCGCTTGCCTGGCCGCCGGGTCCTGCTGGCTGGCCGGCTGGATCTGCACCGCCTCGGTCCGGCCAAGCAGCCTGGCCGGGCAACGCGGCGCGGGTCCTGGCGTGCCCAGGTAGACCGCGTGCACGTCAAGCCGCGGACAGGTGGACGGGTGCCGGTCGAGGTCCACCACCGGCCAGGCTGCGGGTACTTGCACGCTTGCCCTGCCGAAGCTGACCGTCCGCCAGCCGGCCGGCGCCTGCGGCTGGACCGTGGGTGACCGGGGCGCGGACGACGGGGGAGCGGTCGATGCGGGAGCGGGCGGCGGCTGCGTGCTGGCTAGCACTGTGAGCGCCCCGGTGACCTGCCCGGCGATCAGCAGCACCGTGCTGGTCGTGATCAGGACCGCTCTGCGATGTCCCATGACCGGGATGGTTACCCGCCAGGGCGGCCAGAGCGGTCTCCTGCGGGTTAACTATGCGTAGGGAAATGATGATCTTATGTAAAACTAATCCGCTTTCCGCAGCCTGCCGCGGGCGAAATACCGGCTCGGGCAAGGTGATCAGGAGGCGAAATGCCGGTGCACCGCGCGAGCCTGGCTAGCTGGCGGAATGGCGGTTTAGTCAGCGACTCGGGTCGCGTGTCGTGATAACTGCCGGGCGGGATCGGCATCCGGCTCCGGCTGGTAGCGGTAGCCCATTCCCGGCTCGGTGAGCAGCCAGCGCGGGTGCGCCGGTTCCGGCTCCAGCTTGCGGCGCAGCTGCGTTATGTACAGCCGCAGGTTGCCCGCCGCGTCCTGGTAACCAGGTCCCCAGACCTCGGCCAGCAGCTGGCGCTGGCTTAGCAGCTTGCCTGGGTTGAGCAGCAGCACCTCCAGCAGGTGCCACTCGGTCGGCGTGAGCCTGACGTCGCCGGCGCCGGGTCCTGGCCGCTCGTCCGGGTCGCGGCTCACCCGCTTGGCGGCCAGGTCCACGACCAGGTCACCGAGCCTGACCCGGGGCGCGCTCTCGCCGGTGCCGGCCCGCCGGGATAGCGCGCGCATCCGGGCGAGCAGTTCCTCCATGCCGAACGGCTTGGTGATGTAGTCGTCCGCCCCGGCGTCCAGCGCCGACACCTTGTCCACGCTGTCCGACCGGCCGGACAGCACGATGATCGGCGCGGCGGTCCAGCCGCGCAGCCCCTCGATCACCTCGACGCCCTGCAGGTCAGGCAGCCCCAGGTCCAGGATGACCAGATCCGGCGGGTGCCGGGCGGCGAGCTGCAGCGCCTCGGTGCCTGAGGCGGCGACGTCCACGTCGTACTGCCGCACGCGCAAGTTGATCCGCAGTGCGCGCAGGATCTGCGGCTCGTCATCCACCACCAGAACGCGGCTCACCAGGACACCCTGTCACGTCTGCTGATCGTCAGGCCGTCCGGCCGCGCCTGCCAGCCGCGGCCGTCGCCAGCACGCCGCCGCAGCACGCGGCCGGCGGTCACGTCTGCTCGTCGCCCGGCTCGCTAAGCGCCGGGGGGGCAAGCTCCGGGCGGGGCGCGGCGGGGAGCGACAGGGTCATGGTCAGCCCGCCGCCCGGGGTGTCCTCCGGCTCGAGGGTGCCGCCCATCGCCTCGGTGAGGCCCCTGGATAGGGCGAGTCCGAGCCCGACCCCGGTGGTGTTGTCAGTGTCGCCGAGGCGCTGGAACGGCACGAACATCCGGTCCCGGTCCGTCTGCGGGATGCCGGGGCCCCGGTCGACGATGCGCAGCTCGACCCGGTCACCGAGCGCGCTCGCCGCCAGCAGCGGGGGCGAGCCGGGGGGCGAGTAGCGCAGCGCGTTCGCGGTGAGGTTGGCCAGCACCCGCTCCAGGATGGCCGGATCGACGCTGACCTCGGGCAGGTCAGCGGGGATGTCGATGAGCACGGCCCTGGCCCGCTGGCCGAGATCGTCGAGGGAGCGGGCGACGACTTCCTCCAGGTCAGCGGGGTGCGGGAACAACGCGAGCGCGCCGGCCTGCAGCCTGCTCATGTCCAGCAGGTTGTCCACCAGCGCGGACAGCTTGTCCAGCGACTCGTCGGCGGTGGCGAGCAGCTCGCTTTCATCCTCGGGAGCCCAGTCCACATCGGCGGAGCGCAAACTGGTCACCGCCGCCTTGGCCGACGCGAGCGGCGTGCGCAGGTCGTGGCTCACGGCGGCCAGCAGTGCGGTGCGCATCCGGTCGGCCTCGGCGATCGGCCGGGCTGCCTCGGCCTGCGCGGCCAGCCGCTGCTGCTCGAGTGCGGTCGCGGCGTAGGCGGCGAAGGCGCCGAGCACCCGGCGGTCCCCGGCCGCCAGCGGCTGGCCGCGCATGGCCAGCCGGAGTGTCTTGGTCACCGGCACATCAGCGTCGGCGTCGGCCGGCCGCGAGATGGCCGGGTCGCCAGAGGTAGCCACCGGCTCCCAGCTGCCCCCGGCAGGACCGCCCGGCTGGCCGGTGCGCTCCAGCAGCGTGACCGCGTCCATCCCGAACGCCTCCCTGACCCGGTCGAGCACGGCGGTGAGCGCGCGCTCGCCGCGCAGCACGCTGCCGGCTGTGGTCGCCAGCAGCTGCGACTCGGCGCTGGCTCTCGCCGCCTGCTTAGTCCGCCGGGCCGCGTCATCGACCACGGAGCTGACCACCAGGGCGACCGCCACGAAGACCACGAGCGCCAGCGCGTTGTTGGTCTCGGCGATGGTGAATTTGTGGATCGGCGGCACGAAGAAGAAGTTGAGCAGCACCGAACCGGCGATGGCCTCGAGCACGGCGGGCACGAACCCGCCGAGCAGCGCGACGCCGATCACCGCGACCAGGAAGACGAGGACGTCGCTGGTGAGGTTCAGCTGGTGTCGCAGCCCGGCGAGGAACACGGTCAGCAGCGGGGTGAGCACCACGGCCAGCGCGAAGCCCGCCAGCCGGCGCCGCAGCGGCAGCCCGCCGCCGACCCTGGGCAGCCCGCGGCCGCGGCCCATCTGGCCGTGCGTGACGATATGCACGTCGATGTCGCCGGAATCCCGGATCGTGCGCATGCTGACCCCTGGCCCGGTCAGCAGCGAGCTCAGCCAGGAGCGCCGGCTGGCGCCGAGCACGAGCTGGGAGGCGTTCTCTGCCCTGGCAAAGGTCAGCAGCGACTCCGGCACGTTGTCGCCGACGACCTGGTGGTAGCTGCCGCCAAGTGCCTCGGTGAGCCGCCGCTGCGTGGCCAGTGCGCCCGGGTTCGCGCCGGTCAGGCCATCGGACCTGGTCACGTGCACGGCCAGCAGGTCTCCGCCGGAGGACCTCGCGGCAATCCGGGCCCCCCGCCGGATCAGCGTGTCGCCCTCCTGGCCGCCGGTGAGCGCGACCACGACCCGCTCGCGCGCCTCCCAGGTGGCCTTGATGTCGTGGTCCGCCCTGTACCTCTGCAGGCCCTCGTCGACCTTGTCGGCCAGCCACAGCAGCGCGAGCTCGCGCAGCGCCGCGAGGTTGCCGGCCCGGAAGTAGTGGGTCAGCGCGGCGTCGATCTTCTCGGCCTGATAGATGTTCCCGTGCGCCATCCGGCGCCGCAGCGCCTCCGGCGTCATGTCGACGAGCTCCACCTGGTCGGCGGCCCGCACCACGGCATCGGGCACGGTCTCCCGTTGCGGCACGCCGGTGATCTTCTCGACGACGTCGTTCAGCGACTCCAGGTGCTGGATGTTGACCGCGGAGATCACGTCGATGCCCGCGCTCAGCAGCAGCTCGATGTCCTGCCAGCGCTTCTCGTTGGCCGAGCCCGGCACGTTGGTGTGCGCGAACTCGTCGACGAGCGCCACCTCCGGGGCGCGGGCGAGCACCGCGTCCAGGTCCATTTCCTCGAAAGAGGTGCCGCGGTAGGGCCGCAGGGCCCGGGGCATGATCTCGAGGTCGCCGATCTGCGCCTGCGTCTGGGGCCGGCCGTGGGTCTCGACGTAGGCGACGACGACGTCAGTGCCACGCTCGGCCCGCCGGTGGCCCTCGTTGAGCATGGCGAAGGTCTTGCCGACCCCGGCGGCCGAGCCGAGATAGATCCTCAGCTCGCCGCGGGTCCCGGTGTACCTCGGGGCGGGATTGTCCGCCTTAGCCGGATTATCCGTTGTATCGCTCATGTGCTTCCCGCTCGCTGTGCTTCCGGCTCGGGGCCTCCTCGGCCAGCCCGCCCGGCACCCCGTTGTGCTGAAGAGTAGGTCACCCCGTCACGGCTGATAGCGGTACCCCATCCCCGGCTCGGTTAGCAGGTGCCGCGGCCGGGGCGGGTCGTCCTCCAGCTTGCGGCGCAGCCCGGCCATATGGAACCGCAGGTAGTGCGCGTGGTGCTCGAATCCTTCGCCCCAGAGCTCGGTGAGCAGGCGACCGGCCGGGACGAGCTGGCCGGGGGCGCGCAGCAGGACCTCCAGCAGCCGCCACTCGGTCGGCGTGAGCCGGACCGGCTCGCCGTCGCGGGTGATCGTGTAGGCCGTCAGGTCGACCTGGCTGCGGCCGATGGCCACGGTCGCGCTCGGCCCGGCGGCTTCGCCGCGCCGCAAGGCGGCCCGCAGCCGGGCCACCAGCTCCTCCATCGAGAACGGCTTGGTGACGTAGTCGTCGGCGCCCGCGTCGAGGGCGCCGATTTTGTCCTGCGCGCCGGTCCGGCCGGACAGGACGATGACCGGGGCCGCGGACCAGCTGCGCAGCTGGCCGATCACCTGCGTCCCGTCGGTGTCGGGCAGCCCCAGGTCCAGCAGCACGGCGTCGGGCGGCCGCCGCCGGGCCTGGTCGAGCGCATCCCGGCCGCTAGCGGCGGTGAGCACCTCGTAGCCGCGGGCCAGCAGGTCGATGCGCAGCGCGCGGACCAGCGCGGGCTCGTCCTCCACGATGAGCACGCGGGTCCGCGCGGGATGCGCCGGATGCGCGGCGTGTGGGGGCCGCGCGGGCCGCGCGGGCGGACTGGCTGTCCGCCCGCGCGAGCCCGTCACGGGCCGGTCCTCGCCGCGCTCGCGGTCAGACCGGGTACTTCTCATTGAGGGCGATATTCAGGGTGAGCACGTTGACCCGGGGATCGCCGAGGAAGCCGATGGTGCGGCTCTTAGTGTTCGCCGCGACGAGCGCCTTGACCTGCGCCGGGCTGATGTGCCGTGCCGCCGCGACCCGGTCGGTCTGGATGATCGCGTTCTGCGGGGAGATGTACGGGTCGAGCCCGGAGGCCGAGGCGGTCACTGCGTCCGGCGGGATCTGGGAGACCTTCACGTGGTCGAACGCCTCGATCTGCTGCTGCCGCTGCTTGATCAGCATCACCAGGGCCGGGTTGTTCGGGCCCAGGTTGGAGGCAGCCGAGAAGCCGGGGTCACAGCCGTAGTCGGTCTTCACCTCGGCGTTGACCGCGTCCGACGGCCGCGGCTGGAAGTACTGCGGCAGCGGGTCACCCTTGGCGTTGACGAACTCCTGGCACAGCAGACTGGAGCCGACGGTCTTGCCCTTGTAGGTGACCAGCGAGCCGTTGGCCTGGTTGTGGAAGGCGCCCTGAGAGATGCCCCAGATCACTACCGGGTAGATGATCCCGCAGATGATGGTGAAGATAATCAGCCCCCGCAGGGCAGCCAGGAGCTGCCGTGCGGTGGACGGAAGGCGGTTCATGTTGGTCACCTGAATCCGGGGATGAACTGGATGATGAGGTCGATGATCTTGATCCCGGCGAACGGCACGATCAGCCCGCCAATTCCGTAGATCAGCAGGTTCCGGCGCAGCAGCACATTGGCCGAGGACGGCCGGTACCGCACGCCGCGCAGCGACAGCGGGATCAGCGCCACGATGATCAGCGCATTGAAGATGATCGCCGAGGTGATCGCCGAGTTTGCGCTGTGCAGGCCCAGGATGTTGAGCTTGGACAGGCCGGGGATCACGCCCTCGAACATGGCCGGGATGATCGCGAAGTACTTGGCCACGTCGTTGGTGATGGAGAAGGTCGTCAGCGCGCCGCGGGTGATGAGCAGCTGCTTGCCGATCTCCACGATCTCGATGAGCTTGGTCGGGTTCGAGTCCAGGTCCACCATGTTCCCGGCCTCCTTGGCGGCCGAGGTCCCGGTGTTCATGGCCACGCCGACGTCGGCCTGGGCCAGGGCGGGCGCGTCGTTGGTGCCGTCGCCGGTCATCGCGACGAGCTTGCCGCCCTCCTGC
>DASXMR010000015.1:0-27585 GCA_036495525.1 Streptosporangiaceae bacterium
GCCCGGGCTGGTCGGCCTGCCGGAGTGGTTCTGGGTGCCGCGCGGGCGCTGGCACCCGGTCAGCGTGACGGTCACGGCCGGCCAGGTGCAGGCGACGGCTACCGCGACGCCGTTGCGGCTGACGTTCTCCCCCGGCGCCGGGCTGGCCGGGCAGACCTGCGCCGGGCCGGCAACCGCGTTCCGCCCGCCGGCCGGCGACCAGCAGCCGAGCTGTGCCTACAGCTACCTCCAGTCCTCGGCGCTGCAGCCGCATCGCGCCTACCAGGCCGCGGTGATCGTCGGCTGGCGGGTGACCTGGTCGGGCTCGGGCGGCGCGGGCGGCGTGCTCAACCCGGACCTCCAGGTGGCTGAGGCTATCCAGCTCCGGGTGGCGGAAGGACAGGCCTTGGTGACCAGCCGATGAGCACCACAGAGCCAGCTGCCGGCAGTACGCCGGCGGCCGGAAGCACCACAGCGTTCCGGCCGGCCGGCCAGCCCGAGCTGGGCGAGACCGGGCAGGCCTGGCCGGAAGGTCTGCGCTCAGCCTGGCCGGGGGAGACAGGCTCGGCGTGGCCCGATGGCGGCAGACAAACCTGGCCCGGCGGCGCGAGCTCGGACGGGCCTGACAGCCGGGCCGCAAGCTCGCCGGGCAGGGTGCCCGGCGCGTCGCCAGGAGCTGGCCAGTCGGCCGGGTCGCTGCCAGCGGCACGGTTTCCTGCCCTGCCGCGGCGGCGCAGGCCGGGGATGATCGCGCTGGCCGGTGCCCTCGTCGGGGCCGGCGTGCTGGCCAGCGCCGCGCTCTACCAGCGGGTGAACCGGCAGGTCCCGGTGCTCGTGGTCACCGCAACGGTGCCGGCCGGGGACGTGATCAGCGCGGCTGACCTGGGCACCACCATGGTCGCCACCGGTCCTGGCGTGCGGGTCATCCCGGCACGGCAGCTGCGCCAGGTCGCCGGCCTGGTGGCTGACGCGCCGCTGCAGCCTGGCACGCTGCTGGCGCCCTCCGAGCTGACCTCGGCGCTGCCGCCGGCGGCCGGCCAGGTCATCGTGCCGGTCGCGGTCAAGCCGTCGATGCTGCCAGCCGCCGGCCTGGCAGGCGGCGACCAGGTCGAAGTGGTGCCGGTGGCCGGAGCGCAGCCATCCGCGCTCGGCCGGCCGGTAGCCGCCGTCGTGCAGGCCGTGACCAGGGCGCCGGACCAGGACGGCTCCGACGTGATCGACCTGCTGGTCGGCAGCCGGTTCGGGCCGCCGCTCGCCCGCCAGGCCGCGTCCGGTCAGCTAGCCCTCGTCGTCACGCACCGGAGCCGGTGATGACCCTGTACGCGCTGACGTCGGCCGGCGGGGCGCCCGGCGTCACCACCTCGGCGCTCGCGCTGGCGCTGAGCTGGCCATCGCGGGTGATCATCGCCGAGTGCGACCCGGCCGGCGGGGACATCCTCGCCGGGCTGCTCGGCGGTCACCTGCCCGGCCGGACCGGGCTGCTGCCGCTCGCGCTGGAAGCAGGTCGCAGCCAGGACGCGGCCGCGGCGGCGCTGTGGCAGCAGCTGATCGACCTGGATCCGGAACGCGGCTGCCTGCTGCTGGCCGGGCTCACCGATCCGAGGCAGGCAGCGGCGCTGGCCCCGTCGTGGCCGGCCATCGCGGCAGCGCTGGCCGGCGTTCCGGTGGACGTGCTGGCCGACTGCGGCCGGGTCGATGCGGCGCCGGCCGCCGCCCCGGTGCTCGCGGCCGCGGAACTCGCCGTGCTGGTGATCCGGCCCACGCTGCGGCACGTAGCCCGAGCCAGGCAGCGCGTGGGCCTGCTCACCGGGCTGCTGGGCGGCCCCGGCAGGCTGCTCGTGCTGCTGGCCGGCGAAGGCCAGCACACGGCCCGCGAGGTGCACGCCGCGCTTGGCCTGCCCGTCGCAGGCACCCTGCCAGCGGATCGCAAGACCGCCGCGATGCTGTCGGATGGCACCGGCAGCCGCCGCGGTCTGGCCCGCCGGCCGCTGGTGCGTGCCGCGGCCCAGGCGGGGCTGCTGCTGCGAGCCGCGGCGGCCGCGGCGGCTCCCGGCGGTACCGGGCCGCAGCCGGAGTCCGGCGCTGAGCTGCCGGCAGCCGGACGATGACCGGCACAACGGCGCCTGCTGCGCTGCGAAGCGGGCAGCCAGCCGGGCGCGCATCAGCCACCGCACCGGCACCGGCGGGCGCAATCGGCACGGCGTGGCTGAGCGACGGCGTCAGCGACGTGCTCGCGGTGATCGGCGCCGCGCTTGACGATCGCGCGAGCCCGGAGCGGGTGCTCCCGGCGATCAGCGAGGCGGTGCGGGCCTGGGCCGAGGGCCAGGCCAGGTCCGGAGCGCCGGTGCTGTCACCGGCCGAGCGCGACGCGCTGGCTCAGGCCGTCTACGACCAGCGTTACGGCCTCGGGCCGCTGGCGGGCTACCTGCGCGACCCGCGGGTCGAGAACGTGGATATCAACGGATCCGACCGGGTGTGGGTCACCTATGCGAGCGGCGAGCGCGCGGCGGGGCCGGCGGTCGCGGCCAGCGACGACGCGCTGGTCGCGCTGATCCGCAGCTGGGCGGCACGCGGCGGCCAGACAGCCAGGGACTTCTCCGCCGCGGCACCGCTGGTCAGCGTCTCGCTGGCGGGCGGAGCGCGGCTGACCGCGTCGATGTCGGTCACCCCGCGCCCGTGCGTCTCGCTGCGCAGGCACGGCCACCTGGACGTCACCCTGGCCCGGCTGGTCGAGCTGGGCACGCTGGACGCCGGTCTGGCCGCGTTCCTGGCCGCGGCGGTGCGCGCCCGGTGCAACATCATCATCACCGGGGGCGTGAACGCGGGAAAGACGACCCTGCTGCGCGGCCTGGCCAGCCAGATCCCGCCGGGGGAGCGGGTCGCCACGCTGGAGTCCGAGCGCGAGCTGTTCCTGGACGCGCTGCCGCAGCACCCCGACGTCATCGCGTTCGAGGCCAGGGAACCGAACTCCGAGGGAGCCGGCGGCATCACGCTGCACGACCTGGTAGCGCACGCGCTGCGGCACAACCCGCAGCGGATCATCGTCGGCGAGGTACTGCGCAGCGAGATCCTGCCGATGCTGGAGGCGATGAACTCAGGCCAGGACGGCTCGATGTGCACGATGCACGCGAACTCTCCGGCCGAGGTATTCGACCGCATCCTCATCCTCGGCCTGCGCGGCGGCCTGGCGCTGACCGAGCGAGCCGTGCACATCCTGGTCGGGATGGCCGTCGACCTGGTCGTGCACGTTCGCCGGCGGCACGACGGTGAGCGCACGGTCCGCTACGTCAGCGAGATCCTGGAGGTCATGCCGCCCGGCGATACCGAGCGCCCGGCAGTGAACCGGCTGTTCCTGCCGGACGGTGAGGCAGGCCGGGCAGCGGCCGCGCACACGCCGTCACCACGGCTAGCCGAGCGGCTCGCAGCGGCTGGCTTCGACCCGGTGGTGCTCGGCCGCGGCATGCTGCCCGGTCAGCACGGCGCGGGCGGCGGGCACCTCAGGCACGGCAGCGGCGGCCGGCCGGGGAGCTGGCGGTGATCGTGCTTGCCGCGCTGGCTGGCGCGGCGGTGGCCGGCGGCCTGGTGCTGCTAGCGCGCGAACTGGCTCGGCGTGAGCCAGCCCCTGGCAGGCCAGCCTGGCTGACGCGCGGCGGTCTGGCCGGCGGCGCACGGACCGCAGGCCTGACTCGTCCCGGCCAGATGGAGGGGCGCGTCCAGCGGCGGCTGCTGCTCGCCGTCCCGGCGGGGCTGGCCGTGCTGGCGATCACCCGCTGGCCGGTGGCCGGCCTGGCGGCGGCCGCCGCGGCGGCTTTCCTGCCCAGGCTCACGCTGACCGGCGGCGAACGCCAGCGCACCGAGCTGCTCGAGGGCTTGGAGCAGTGGATCAGGCGCCTCGCTGACATGCTCACGGCCAGCCGCGGACTGCAAGAGGCGATCAGCGTCAGCGCGCGTTCGGCGCCCCCTGCCGTGGCCGGACCGGTCACTGCGCTGGCCGCGCGAATCGGCGCTCCGCCGGGCGCTGAGGTGGCGTTGCGCATGTTCGCCGCGCAGATCGATGACCCAGCCGGTGACCGGATCGCCGCCGCGCTGATCATCGCCACAGGACGGCGCGGCGGCGCCGCCGCCGACGTGCTGCGCGCGCTGGCCCGGCTGCTGAGCCGCGACGTGGCAGCGCGCCGTGAGATCGAGGCCGAGCGCGCCCAGCACCGCGCCGCGGTGCGCTGGATCACCGTCTTCCTGGCCGGCTTCACGGTCTTCGCAGTGCTGAACCGGACGTACTCAGCGCCGTTCGGCACTGTGGCCGGCGAGCTGACCCTGGCGGCGGTGGCCGTGCTGTACGCGGCGGGCCTGACCTGGCTGCACCGGCTCGGCGCAATCTCCGCGCCCGGCCGGTTCCTGGACGAGCCGTCGTCACGAGCGGAGCGCTCAGACCGCCTGGCGGAAGGCACCAGGGGGCGGCGATGAGCCTGTGGGCTGTGACCGCCGGGGTGCTGGCAGGGCTGGGAGTGTTCCTGCTGGTGCGGGAGCTGGCGCCGACTGCCGCGCGCCTCGATGCCGCGCTGGCCCGGCTCGATGCCGCGGCCGGCCCCGTCTACTGGCCAGCCGTTCACGAGCGGCAGGCGGGCCAGGTGCCAGGCGCGCGGCCGAACGCCGCGCCCGCTGGATACGGGTCGGCGGCGTTGCGCGCCGCGGCCAGGCGGCTGGCCGCGGCGGCTCCCTGGCTGCCGGCGCCGGCCGCCGACCTGAACCTGCTCGGCCTGGACCGGGCGGGCTGGCTCGCCAGCAAGGTGGGCTGGGGCCTGGCCGGGCTCGCAGTCGTGCCGGTGCTGACCGCGCTTGCTGCCCTCAGCGGCGCGGTGCCACCGCTCGCCGGGTCAGCTGCCGCCTCGCTGATCCTCGGCGCCGGCCTGTTCTTGTTGCCCGACGTGCAGATCAGGATCCTGGCGCGCAATCGCCGGGCCGACTTCCGGCACGCGCTGAGCAGCTACCTGGACCTGGTCGGGCTTGAGCGCGGCGCCGGGGCCGGGCCGACAGAGGCGCTGGAGGCGGCCGCTGCCATCGGCGGCGGCTGGACCTTCCGCCGGATCGACGCCGCGCTGGAATTCGCCCGCCGGTCGGGCAGCGCACCCTGGGCGGCGCTGGCTGCGCTGGCCGCCGAGACCGGCGTGCCCGAGCTTTCCGACCTCGCGGACATCGCTGAGGTCGCCGGGCACGAGGGCGCCCGCATCATGGAGACGCTCGCCGCCAGGGCCGAGTCGATGCGCGCCGAGGCACTGGCCGCTGACCGGGCCAGGGCAGGAGCGCGCAGCACCACGATGGTGGTCCCCATCGCCCTGCTCGGTGCCGGCTTCTTGCTGCTGCTGATCTTCCCGGTCCTGTACCGCACTGTCGCCGCTGGATAGCGGCATGGCCAAGGAGGAACTGAATGAGCTCACCGAGCATGACCGCACGCAAAGAAGCGGACCAGGTGACGGCCGGCCTGGTGGCTGGCTTAGCCGCGGCTGTCGCAGCGATGGCCGTCCGCTTACCCGGCCTGGTCCGCCGCCGGCTTCGTGCCGTGCGCGCCGTGAGCCCGCAGGCCGGGGCGCTGACGCTGGAGTGGATCGTCATCGCCGGCATCCTGGTCGCGGCGGCGACGGTCGCTGCTGCCTGGTTCACCGGCGTGATCCACGGCTTCGAGTCGAAGATCCCCTGACCGATGCCAGCGAGCCGCGGCCGCCGTGCCCGCGCAGGGCTGGCCGCCGATCGGGGCGCCTTGACGCTCGGCTACGTGGTCGCCGTGCCGGTCTTCCTGGCCGGGCTCATGGTGATCGTCCAGGCGGCGCTGTGGTACCTCGCCCGTCAGGCCGCACTGGCCGCGGCGCGGCAGGGCGCCGACGCGGCCAGGGTGCTCCACGCTCCGCCCGACGCCGGCCCCATAGCCGCGCTGGCGTTCGCCAGGTCGGCCGCCTCCGGATACCTGCTCGCGCCGCAGGCCTCGGACGCGGGCAGCACCGCCCGCACGGTCCGGGTCCTGGTGCGCGGCCGGGTGCCGGCGCTGATACCCGGCGTGCCGATCACCGTCAGCCAGTCGGCCAGGGCGCCGGTCGAGCGGTTCACCGAGCCGTGAGCCGCCTGCTCACGGCGCCCGGTGCCGCTACGACGGCCAACGGCGCGACGACGCTGATCCGCCCAGCGAGGCCAGACCCGCAGGCCGGCAACGCCGTGCTTGAGCTGGTCGTGCTCGCTCCAGTCGTGCTGGTGCTGCTCAGCCTGGTCATCGCGGCCGGCCGGACCTCGGTGGCCAGCGGATCGGTGCAGGCGGCCGCGCGCGAAGCGGCCAGGCAGGCGTCGATCGCCCGCACCCCGGCTGCGGCGAGCACGGCTGCGCAGCGCAGCGCCGACGCGGAGCTGGCCGCCCAGCACCTGCACTGCCGGCCAGCGCCAGTGGTGGCGGCGCACCTGCAGGGCTTCAGCGTCCCGCCAGGCCTGCCTGCCAGCGTCAGCGTCACGGTCAGCTGCGATGTCCCGCTCGCCGACCTGGTGCTCCCTGGCTCGCCCGGCAGCCGAACGCTCACCGCCACCTTCAGCTCGCCCCTCGATCCCTTCCGCGGGCGGTGACGGATGTTCTTCTCAGCACGGCTGTCCCGGTCGGCAAGGGCGAGGGTCCTGGCCGGGTCTCATCGGGAGCGCGGGTCGCTCACGCTGATGCTGGCTGCCCTGTTCACCGTCTTGCTGGCGCTGGCCGGGCTGGTCATCGACGGCGGCGCCAAGCTCGACGAGGCGCAGAACGCCGCTGCGCTTGCGCAGGAGGCAGCCAGGGCAGGGGCCGGCCAGGTGGATCAGAACGCCGCGCACGCCAGCGGATCCTTTGTGGTCGACCAGGCGGCAGCCGTCGGCGCCGCTCGGCAGTTCCTCGCGGCGGCCGGCGCGCAGGGCACGGCGACGCCGGACGGTCCGGCCGGCATCAGGGTGTCGGTCACGCTGACCGAGCCCACCAAGGTGCTGTCCCTCATCGGGATCAGCACGATCAGCGCCTCCGGGTCGGCGACCGCATCCCTGATCACCGGCGTGACTGGAGCAGGCAGATGAACGAGGCCGTGCCACCGACTGCCGACCGGGCCAGCGATCCTTCTGCCCGCGGGCGGCATCGCGCTGGCCAGCCAGGCGGCCCCAATCCCGGCGCCGGTGCCGAGCTCGCCGATCCGGCCTGCGACGCAGCCGCCAGCGAGCATGGCCAGGAACCTGCCCGTGCCCGGCAGGCACGCGCACGGCCGGTGGCCGGTCTCCGGCCGTCTCAGCGGGAAGCCGGGGCTCCCGGCCAGCTCCTGCGCCCGCTGTACCAGCGGTGGAATGTCATCCACTGTGCTCCTCGTTTCCGCCCGGACACGCCCGGCCCGGCAGGACGGCCAGCGGACACGGCCGCATGCCCGGAACGCTGGCCATCCGGACACTGGCGAAGTCAGCCAGGCGCCGTCTGCCTGGCACGCACTGCCAGCGTGCGGCACGGCTCGCGCGGCAGCGGACGGTTGCCGGTGACCAGCCGAGCCAGGCCAGGCGAGTTGCTGCGGGCGGCAGCGGCGATGCTGATGCTGGCCGCGCTGGTCGCTGGGCTGCCACTGCTGCTCTACCGGCTTGCTGGCTCGCCGGTGCCGGGCCGGGTTCCCGGCTGGCATCAGGTCGGCCAGGCGCTGCTCAGCCGGGATAGCGGTCAGCTGTTCCTTGGCGCGGTCCGGGAGGTGAGCTGGCTAGCCTGGGCCGCGTTCACCGTCGCCGTGCTGACTGAACTGCAGGCGGCTCTGCGCGGTCGGCCGGCGCCGCGACTCCGGCTCGCCGGCCTGCAGCCGCTGGCGGCCCGGCTGGTAACGCTGGCCTTGCTTACCGCGAGCGCTCCGGTGGCGGCAGTGGCCGCGATGCAGCCGGCCGCGGCGAGCGCTGCCACCGTCCTGTCCGCGCCGTCTGTCGTGACTGCGCCGGCTGTGACCGGCCCGGCCGTGATCGCGTCGGCCGGGACAACCGCGGCTGTGACCGGTGCGGCGCTGACGGCGCCTGGTAAGACAAACGCGGCTGCGGCCGTGGCCGGGCCGGCTCAGACAACGGCGGCCGTGGCTGCGCCAACCGTCAGCCGGCAGGCCGTGACCGCGGCGGGCATGACCGGGCCGGCCGGACCTGCTATGCCCCCCAGCGTGCGCGGGCCGGCCGGCGACACCACAGCCAGCCCGGACGCGGGCCCGGATGTCCTGCCCCCAGGCCAGGTGACGAGCATGGGCTTCTATCAGCTGGTAACCGTCCACCCGGGGGACTGCCTGTGGACGATCGCCAGGCATTACCTGAGCGCCGGCGACCGGTACCCAGAGATCGTGCGGCTCAACATCGGGCACCAGATGGGCGACGGTCAGGTCTTCACCGACCCGTCGGTGATCCTGCCGGGCTGGGTGCTGCAGCTGCCAGGGGACTCGCTGCCGGCCGCAGCCGGCCCGCCACCGCTGGTAAGGCATTCCGGCGGCGGCAGTCATGCTGCGCACCCCTCGGGCGAGCCGCGATTCCGGCGGCCGCACCCCGCCGCGGTCAGCCCGGCCCGGCCAGCAACGGCGGGTAACAGTCCTGGTGCGCCATCCGCGTCAGGCACGCCAGGGCCAGGCCGTCTGGCGGCGTCCCGTCCGGCCGGCCAGCGGGGCCAGCGCACGGCGGAGGAGCGCGCAGCCGGCATCTCGCGGCCCGCCGTTGACCAGCAGCTCGCCATCTTCGCCGCCGGGATGCTGGCGGGCGGGATGCTGTCTGTGCTCGGCGGCATGCGGCATCGTCAGCGACAGGCCCGCCGGCCAGGCCGGCGGATCCCCCTGCCAGCCAGCGCGCCGGTCATTGAAGCGGAACGCCGGCTGGCGGCGTACCAACCGGCGGAGCCGCCGTCGGCGCTGCGCGCAGCGCTCAGCGACCTCGGCGCCAGGCTGGCCGCTGCCGGCCAGCAGATCCCCGAGATCGCCGGATTGCGGATCCTGCCCACTGGCCTTGAACTGCTGCTCGCCAGCCCGGCGCCCGCACCGCCGCCGCCGCCATTCACCGTGCTAGGCGGCCGCCAGGGCACCGCATGGCACCTCGCGCTGCCCGCCGACCCGCCGCCCGCCTGGCCGACGCCCGCCGAGGCAGGCGACCTGCTGCCCGGCTTGCTCACGCTGGGCCTGGATCACGAGGGCTACCTGCTGATCGACCTGGAGTACCTGCGGGTCACCACCGTCGACGGGCCGGAGGAGCTGGCCGGGCAGGTGCTCATGGCCGCCGCTGCTGAGCTGGCGACCAGTGAGCTGGCCGGCTGGTATGACCTGATCCTGGTTGGCTATGACGAGCTGCAGCACGCGGGGACGAGAGCTACCTGCTGCGGCAGCCTCGACGAGGCCCTCGACCTGCTCGCGGCGAAGGCGGTCGCGCTGCGGCGCAGCCTGGGCGACGCCGAGCTGGCCGACGTGCGCACGCTGCGCCTGGCCGACCCTGGTAATGAAGACTGGGCGCTCGCCATGCTCGTCAGCAGGCTCCCGCCCGCGCCGGAGCAACTCGCCATGCTGCTCGACCTCAGCGCCGACCCCGGCGGCATCGCAGCTCTGCTGCCCGGTGGCACGCCAGCCCCAGACGATGCCGGCCCCGCGAGCATCGAGCTCAGCACAGTCAGCGAGGCGGACGGCGCGGTCCTGGCCAGCGTCGAACAGCTGCATCTGCGAGCGTGGCCGCACCCGCTGACCGATGCCGACTACCTGGCGCTGGCCAGCCTGTTCGAGACTGCAGCCGGCGACCAGGATGCGTCACCCGACCAGCCGCCGTACGACGGATCGCGGTGGCTCCCCGTGGTCGCAGACGCACCGGGCACCCAAGCCACGGCGCCCGCTGCCGAGCCTGCCGCTGCTGGCCAGGACGACGGGCTTCCGCCTGATGCGCTGCCAGCCGCGGATCAGTCGGCAGCCGGCATGCCCGGCGGCGAGCGGGCGGAAGCCGGGCCGACCGGTGGCTGGGCCGGTGACCTGACCGACGCCTCCACCACGGTGCTGCACCGGACCGACGAGCAGCCGCCAGCCAGCTGCCGACCCGACGAGGCATGCCTCGCCCATGATGGCGGCCAGCCAGCGGCTGACTGCCCGCCGGCGGAGGACTTCCCGGTCAGCGACCAGGCTCCGGGCCCGGCGGACGGCCAGGAGCTGCGCATCGGCGTGCTGGGCACCTTCACCGTGAACGGCAGGCCGGCGACGGTGCAGCCGGCCCAGGGCCAGCTCATCCTGTCGCTCGCGCTGAGCGGTCACGAGGGCCTGTCGAACCAGCAGCTGTGCTACCTGCTCGGCGCTGATCCCGACCACGCGAAGCCCGCTGACTCGCTGCGCCAGCTCATCGTCCGGACCCGCCGCCAGCTTGGCCGGGCGCCAGACGGCCGGGAGTGGATCGAGCACCTCGGCGGCGGGCAGTACGCGCTGCACCCGCTCACCCGGTTCGACTGGCACGAGTTCGACGCGCTGTCGGCCGAGGGCATCAGCCAGCGCGACGCCGGCCGGCTGCGGCAGGCGCTGCGCCTGATCCGCGGCCAGCCATTCGCCGGCTGCTATCACTGGTCCGTCGATGTGGCCCTGATCGAGACCGTGCGGGCGCAGATCACTGACGTCGCCGAGGCCCTCTCCGCCCTCGAGCTGGCCACCGGGGACTGCGCAGCCGCGGCCAGGGCAGCAAGGGCCGGCCTGGCCGCCGATGCCAGCGCCGAGCAACTGTGGCGGGCGCTGATGCGCGCCGAGCACGTGGCCGGGAACCTGGCCGGGGTGCGCGACGCGTGGCGGCGCTGCCTGGACCAGATCGCCGAGGTCGCGCCCGGTGCGGAGCCGCACCCGCAGACCGCTGTGCTCTACCGCAAGCTCACCGAGCGGGCACCTGAACTGAGTGCTCCGCTCGGCTGACCTGCCCGCTCCGGCGTCGGCCGCCAGGCGATTTGGCCTGGGGGACTGCCGGTGATCCCTGCGCAGGTGAAACCATCAACGGGTGACGTCGCCTGAACCGGAGCCGCAGCCCGGAGCCATTCCGGCTGGGGCACGCCCGGCAACCGGGACGGCGGCCCTGCAGATCGACGACCAGTACGCCGCGCGTGTCCGCATCCCAGCCGACCGGCTCCGCTGCGTCCTGGCCTGCATCGAGATCGTGCTGCTGGTCGGCCTCGTGCTGCTGGCGACCGAGACGACCCAGGGCGTCGAGCTGGTCGCCGTCGGCACCAGTCACTTCCTGCCGAAGGTGCTGCGACCGGTGGTCAGCTTCGCCGCGCCGGTGGCCCTGCTCATCCTCCCGGTCGCGCTGGCCGGGCGGCAGCTGTACCGCCGGCAGTACAGGCGCCTCACCGAGGCCGTGCTGACGGGCGGGATCACCGTCGGCGCAGTCGCGCTGGCCAACTTCGTGCTGCGCCAGCAATTCGCCGCGCACCTGTACCACGCGCTGACCGTCCGGCCGGCGCCGGGCATTCACCCGCAGCGCACCGCCCTCGACGGGCTGCTGGCCGGGCTGACGGCGTACATCACGGTGATCGGGCTGGCCGGGCGGCCCCGCTGGCGCGGCGCGTTCTGGCTGGCCATCGGCTTCTATGCGGTGGTCGAGATCGCGGACTCGCGCACGACCGTGCTGTCGCTGCTGATCACGCTGGCGCTTGGCGCGGCGATTGGCTACGGCTACCGGTACGCCGTCGGCGCGGCCTCGGAGCGGCCGACGGCGGCCGAGATCGCCTCAGCGCTGAGCAAGGTCGTCGCGCCGGTGACGGCGATCAGCCGGATCTGGGACACCCGCAGCGAGACCCGCCGCTACGCCGCGACGACGAACGACGGCGCCCAGCTGGAAGTCACCGTCTTCGACCGGGATCAGCAGGCGGCCGATGCGTTCTACCGGCTGTACCGGCGGCTGCGGCTGCGCGCCCAGGTCTCCCGTAGCGCGCCGCTGACTGTCGAGCGCGCGGTGGAGCGCCGCGCGCTGCTGACCTACGCGACCGAGGACGCGGGGGTGTGCACGCCGCGGCTGCGCACCGTGCTCAGGGTTGGGTCCGAGGCCGCGGTACTGGCCAACGAGCGCGTGCCTGGCGTGACGCTGGCCGAGCTGGCGTCCGGCGTGTCGGATGCGCAGCTGCGCAAGGTGTGGGCCACAGTACTGACCCTGCACGCCCGCCGGGTGACGCACCGGGCGCTGACCGCCGACCGGATCATGTTCAGCGGCAATGGTCGCGGGCGCGGCGCGGTGGTCCTGCTCGACCCGGGCAACGGCGACGTGGCGGCGACTGACCTGCAGCTGCGGCTGGACCTCGCCCAGCTCGTCGCCGAAACGGCGCTGCTGGTCGGCGCCGAGCGCGCGGCCGGGCTCGCGCTTGCTCAGGTGGGCCGCGGCGAAGTCGAGCGCATCGTCCCGCTGCTGCAGCCAGTAGTGCTGCACCGCAGCACCAGGGTTGCCCTGAGGCGGCAGAAGGAAGTGCTGCCCGCGCTGCGCAAGCGGCTGCAAGCCACCGTGCCGGAAGGCGACGTGGACCAGGTTCAGCTGGAGCGCTTCCGGCTGCGCACGGTCGTCACGCTGGTGGCCGGCCTAGTCGCCGCTTACGTGGTGATCGGGGAGTTCACCAGGGTCAACCCGGTATCGATCCTGAAGCACGCCGACTGGCGCTGGACGCTCGTCGCGCTGCTGCTGTCCGCGGTTACCTACCTGGGCGCCGCCTGGCAGCTGTCCGGGTTCGTGATCGAGCGGCTGAGCCTCCTGCGCACCGTCCTGGCGCAGCTGGCGGGCTCGTTCGTCACCCTGGTCACTCCGGCGGCGGTGGGCGGCGTCGCTATCAATGTCCGTTTCCTGCGCAAGGCAGGGGTCGCGCCGGCGAACGCGGCCGCCAGCATCGGCGTCTCGCAGCTGATCGCGTTCGGCCTGCACCTGCTCCTGCTGGTCGTCTTCGCGACCGTCACCGGCGCTTCGCAGGCGAGCTCGCTGCACCCGCCGACCTGGCTGTATATCGGCCTGGCTGTGCTGGCCGGCGGCGTGCTCGTGCTGGTCGCCTTCCCGGCAGGCCGCAGGCTGATCCGCTCCAGGCTGGCGCCGACGCTGAGCCAGGTCATCCCCCGGCTGCTGGACGTCGCGCAGAGCCCGGCGAAGCTGGCCGAGGGTATCGGCGGGGCGCTGCTGCTGGACGGCGGGTACATCCTGTGCCTGGCTGCCAGCGTGCACGCGCTGGGCGGCTCGGTGCCGCTGACCAGCATCGCCGTGGTGTACCTGACCGGCAGCGCGATCGGCTCGGTGGTGCCGACTCCCGGCGGGATCGGCGCGGTGGAGATCGCGCTGTCCGGCGGGCTCACGGCGGCCGGGCTGGCCGGCGGCACGGCGCTGAGCTCGGTGCTGCTCTTCCGGCTGCTGAGTTTCTGGCTGCCAGTCCCGGTCGGCTGGGCGGCCATGAGCTTCCTGCAGCGCAGCGGAGCGCTCTAGCCGAGAACCCCGTGCGATGCTCAGCCGGCCCGTCACCGCGCAGTTCAGGCGAGCCTGGCCACCGCCAGGGCCGCCGCGAACAGCACCACGCTCCACGACAGCGCGCGCAGCGCCTGCTCAAGCGGCGCCAGCAGTTGCCGGTTGTCGAGCACGGTCACCTGGCCGTCAGCGAGCGTGACGCTCCCCTCGATCCGCACGGCGCGGCGCCGCAGCGTCCTGGCTGGCGTGCTCAGGCTCCGCTGCGCGGCCGACAGCCCGAGGGCGGCAGCCGCGGCGATGACCGGCGCCAGCGCGAGCCGGCCGGTCTGCGCCACGTACCCGGTCAGCACCGGGAACGCGCCCCAGGCGGCGGCGAACCCGAGGTCGGTGTGCACGACGCCGCCGAACAGCTCGGCGTTGTACGCGATCACCAGGAGCGGCCCCGCGATCATGAAGGGCAGCAGCGCCCAGCCGGTCTTCGCGACCCCGGCGGCGCCGAGGACCACGGCGCCGGTCAGCCCGGCCGCCACGGCCATCACCAGCGCGGTGGCGGGAATCTCGGTGCGCAGCGGACGGCCGTTCAGCTCGTCGAGCGCGTGCGCCGCCACCCCCACCGCGAGGAAAAACGCCAGCACGGAGGCGATCAGCCAGGACAGCCGCACCGTGGGCGCAAGTGACGCGCCGATCACCACGTAGGACAGGTGCCAGGCGGTGTACGGCGGGTGCAGTAGCGTCCACCAGTCGCGCCACGGGCCGGGCCGGGCTGCGTAGTAGGCCGGCCGCGGCGCGGCGATCGCGGCAGCCTCAGCCTGGTCGTGCACCGGGACGGCCGGCTCGGGCGTGCCGTCGGCGGGGCTGTCAGCCACCTGCGCGGGTTCCCCACATCACCAGGCCGCCGCCCAGGCTCATCACCCGGTAACCCACGTTCTCGAAGCCGGCCTCGCGCCAGGCCTCGACCGTCCAGTCGACCGGATAGCGTCGGTAGTGGCCGGTGATATTGGGGCCGAGGAACCTGCCCACCCCGTACCAGTGCGTCCCGCCGGTCACCAGGCCTCCGGCCGGCAGCGCCAGCCTGGTGTACAGCCACCACCAGAATCGCCAGAACCGGGACGGCGGCAGCAGGAACTCCAGGCTCGCAACCCGGCCGCCCGGCCGCACCACCCTGGCCAGCTCGGCGAGCGTGGCCTGCGGGTCGCTCACGTAGCGCAGCAGGTATGTGAAGGTCATCGCGTCGAATGCGGCGTCCGGAAAGGGCAGCCGCTCGGCATTCCCCGCGACGAGCGCGATCCGGTCGCCGTTACCCGCTGCCGCGACGTTCTGCTTGCCCTGCCGCAGCATCTGCTCAGTCAGGTCGACGCCGACGATCCTCGCGCCGGTCCGGTCCGCGAGCTGGAGCGCGACTCCGGCGGTGCCGGAGGCCACGTCCAGAATCGACTTACCGGGATCGTCGGCCACCTGGTCCACCATGGCGCGCCGCCAGCGGCCGTTCTGGCCGAAGGACAGCAGCTCTGCCAGCCGGTCGTAACGCTGCGGCAGCGGAGTGAACAAGCGCTGGGCAAAGCGGGTTCGCTCGGCAGCAGCAGGCAGCGGCACGTGGCTCTCCTCAGGGCTGTCAGGATTTCACGGTACGCCCCGGCGGCACCGGAAGCGAAAGGGCACGGCCGGGCAGCCATTCGCCGCAGCCGTCCCCGTCCGACGCGCTCAGCCACGGCGGACGGGGGCAGCCAGCGGGCCAGATTCGGCCTCCGGCGGGATCGCGGCCGGAACGTGCGCGTCTTATCCGGCAGAGCCGCGGAACGGCCGGCCGGTCGCCCTCATCCGGTATGCCCGGTAAGGATGAGGAACGAGAGGCGTGTATGGATGGTTCAGTCCATGGCAAGTTACATGCCATGTCTTTACTATGTCCGGATTTAACGTTGACCAACGGCCGATATACGTTCGCGGCGAATCGCAGTCCGATCCGGTGATATCCGCCCTGTCAGGCGCACCGGACCCCCGCTACGGACGAAGGAGCCCGTATGTTACGCCGCTGGTGCATACCCGTCACTACGACAACCTTGCCTTCGGCTCGATGCTCGCGGCATCAGGCAATGCGTCGGCCAGCGTGATCGCGCACGCGCCAGCCGCGCATCGGGCCATGGTCAGCAAGCTACGGCCGGGCGGCCCGATGGTCCGGGTGGCCGGCGGGCACGCGCTGGCGCGCCGCGGCGGCCGCGTCACCGACGAGAGCACCAACTGGTCCGGCTACGCAGCCACTGGCGGCAACGGCGCCTTCACCAGTGTCTCGGCGAGCTGGACCCAGCCCACCGCCACCTGCGCTGGTCGCGGGCGGCAGGAGCTGTTCTCGTCCTTCTGGGCCGGGCTGGACGGATTCTCCAGTGGCTCGGTGGAGCAGACCGGGACGGATTCCGACTGCGTCGGCCGGACGCCGGACTACTTCGGCTGGTTCGAGATGTTCCCGGCCGCCCCGGTGAACTTCCCCAACACGGTCAGGCCCGGCGACAAGATGACCGCATCGGTCACGTTCAGCGGGACCGAGACCTACACGCTGGTGCTCAAGGACACCACCGAGGGCTGGACCCAGACGGTCACGAAGAACCAGGCCGGCCTGGCTCGCTCGTCAGCCGAGGTCATCACCGAGGCGCCGTCGTCGAACAGCGGCGTGCTGCCGCTCGCCGACTTCGGCACCGTGAGCTACTCGGCGACATCGGCCAACGGCGCGTCACTCGGCACGCAGTCGCCAACCGAGATCATCATGATCGACAACAGCGGCGCGCAGAAGGACTCCACCAGCGCGATCAACAGCGCCGGCGGCTTCAGCAACGCCTGGATCAGGTCGAACTAGCGCCTGACCTGCGCAGCGTTCCGCTGCCCGGTCGCGGATCAGCCCCGCGGCTGGGCAGCGGAGCCTTGCGGGCCAGCGCCCGGCACAGCGACGGCGGCTGCCGCGGCTGCCGCAACCATGATCCGGTAAGAAAAAGTGAGCTGGAGCAGCAGTAATGCTTCGAGATCATGGCCGGCCGGACAGCCCGCTGCGAGTGCGGCAGGGTAACAGCCGCGCCGGTGCCAGTTCATCGCCCGGCGCGGCGCGGCTGCGGCCCGGACAGCGCGGTTAGTCTCAGCACATGACGCACCCCGGTCAGCCAGAGCGCAGCATCGTCCCGGCCCCAGACGGCGGTGACCTCGAGGTCATTGTCGACGGGCCGGCTGACGGCCTTCCGCTGGTCTTTCATACCGGCACCCCAAGCGGGCTGACCGCGTCCGGGCCGCTGACCTCGGCCGCGGCCGAGCGCGGCCTGCGCATGGTGCTCTACTCGCGGCCCGGCTACGGCCGCTCGACTGCCCGGCCGGGACGGCTGGTGGCGAGTGCCGCCGCCGACGTCAGCTCGATCCTCAGCCATCTCGGTACTGACGCCTTCGTGACCGCGGGCTGGTCAGGCGGCGGACCACACGCGCTGGCCTGCGCTGCGCAGCTGCCTGGCCGGTGCCTGGCGGCCGCGGCGATCGCGGGACCCGCCCCGCGAGACGCGAGCGGCCTGGACTGGCTGGACGGCATGGGCGCTGAGAACATCGATGAGTTCACCGCCGCTGAGGCTGGCGCTGATGCGCTCAGCCCGATGCTGGAGCAGGCGTCGGCTGCGCTGGCCGGCATAACCGCGGGCGGGCTGGCTGCCGGCCTCGGCGATCTGCTGTCAGCAGCCGACCGGCCGGTGCTCGGAACCGCCTTCGGCGAGTACCTGGCAGCGTCGTTCCGCGCATCGGTGAGCAGCGGAGCGGCCGGATGGCGGGACGACGACCTGGCGTTCGTGCGCGACTGGGGCTTCCGCCTGGCGGCGTGCGCCGGGACGCCGGTTGCTATCTGGCAAGGCGGCCAGGACCGGATGGTGCCTGGCGCGCACGGCGAGTGGCTGGCGGCGAACGTGCCCGGCGCCCAGTTGCGGCTGCGACCGCAGGACGGGCACCTGAGCCTGGTCGCCGGATCTTTCGGCGAGATCCTCGACGACCTGATGAAGCTCGCCGGCCGCTGATGGCCCGCGGCTAAGAGGATTCCTGGCCGGAACAGCTCCGGTGCCTGTGGGAAAACCTGTGGACGAACGGAGGATACCTGCAGCGCATAAGGGGATAAGCGGCCAATCCGGTGTGGACGACCTGTGGACAGCCAAAGAATCTTGGATTTGCTCGCGAAACCTCTTGTGCTGGGTATGGCCGGGGCACTAGAAATACATCACCGCGGAGGCGGGGTTACTTCCCGGGGCAACTCGGGAAACGCCTGAAGGGCCGGGCAACCGGATCGGATGGCGGGTAGCCAAGCCGTTCAGTGAAAGGCGGAAAGGCCGGGCAACCGGTACGACCGGCAAGTACCTGACACACCGCGCGGGCCAGGCGAGCCAGGGCCGCTGAGCAATCGGCGCGTCGGATCGCAGGGCCCAGGCGAGGCCCCTGCATCTCATACATGCGGGGGCCTCGTTCATGTACGCGCCTGGCACGCCCTGAGTTCCAGGCTCGTCGCGTCAGGCAAGCCCGCAGGTCCGGGCCCGCGTTCCCGCAGTGCTTCCCGGCCACGCCCCTGACACGCCGCGGCAGGCGGAGCCTGGCGCCTGGCCAGGCGCACGGCCGGGGACGCCTCGGTTGCGCGGGCGCGTACCTGTCCCTGGCCAAAACAGGTCCTGGCAAAACTAGCCCGCGTGTTCGCCGCACCCAGATCCGATTACAGTGCGAGACTTGCCGTAACGTTCCGTGGCCACAAGGAGCGGTGCCGGGTCGGCGCGCCGGGGGCATTATGGCGCTCGGGCCGGGACAGCCGATGGCGCGGATCGCGGGAGGACCGGCCAATTCGCCGCGGCCGCGGCGGGCGGGCCGGCTGGCTGGCTGGCGGCGTGGCACAAGCACGGAGCCAGCGATGACGGGTCGGGGCAGCGGAGGAATTACGGGGTCATCGGGGCGGCGGCCGGCCGGGCAGAAATCGCGCGGCCTGCCCGCTCGGGGCTGGCGGACCGGCCGGGCACAGGGCCATGCCCGGCACGGCGGCCGGACGCCCGGCGCGCCGGGGTCACGCTGAGGTGGCCGCGGCGGGCGGGGCGCACGACGGGGAAGCGAACGGGGGAGCACATGGGGCTCATCGCAGAGCACGACGGTGCCGCCACGGTCTTTGAGACAGTGACGCTGCCGGCTGATCCGCCAGCCGCGGTTCAGCCGGCTCCGGTAATGCTCTACCGGCGCTCGCCGCTGCCGAGCCGCCGTGCGGTGCTCTACCTGCACGGCCTCAGCGACCCCTTCGTGCCGGATGACCTCGCCGCGTGGTACGCCGAGCGTGGCTTTCACTTCTACGTGGCCGACCTGCGGCAGCAGCTGATGTCCGGTCACCCGGCGCATAGCCGGACGCGCCGGCTGCGGCTCGGCGACTGCTTCGCCGCGATGGACGCCGCGTGCCAGTACATGCGCGGCGCCGACGGCATCGACTCGGTCATCGTCAGCGCCCACGGCAGCGGGGCGCTCGCCGCGGCGCTCTGGTGCGACGCACGCCGTGAGCAGGCGCCAGCCGACGCGCTCATACTGGCCAGCCCTGAGTTCGGCCGGCGGCTGCGGCACGGCCTGGACATCGCCTGCCCCGTGCTGGTGCTATCGCGCCCTGGCGATGCGCCAGCGCAGCTCTCCCTGCCAGGCATGGTGCAGGGCGGGATCCGCGGCGTGCGCCGCCAGCTCGGCCTGCGGCCGTCGGGCGCCGGCCGGCACTCGGGACGCTACCTGCGGCTGACCGGGTTCGCACCGGGCTCGGTGCGGCTCGGGCAGCACGTGACGTGGCTGAGCCTCGAGGAGGGGCTCGCCGGCCCAGCTGCGGCCGAAGAGGCCCGGCGGCGCTTCTTTGACGAGATGGGCCGCTGGCTCGGCGCCTACATGTACGGCAGGATGCGCGACCAGCTGCTCTGACCAGCCTGCCCGCCGTCGGGATGGGCAGCTGCTGCACGCGACTACTGCGCCGCCGCCCGGATGAGCCGCACCGCCTCGGCCACGCCGCCGTCGAAGGCCGGGCCGTGACCAGGCAGGACCCAGGTAGCGTCGACCCCCTCGATACGGCCGAGTGACGCCAGCGCCTGCCCTGGCTCGAGCGTGAACGGCGCGGGCCTCGGGCCGGTCGCGCCGGTGAGCACATTGCGGGTCGTCATGGTGTCGCCGATAAACAGCGCGTCGGCGGCCGGGACGTGCACCGCCACGCTGCCGGGGGTGTGGCCGGGAACGTGAATGATCACGGGAGAGCCGGGCACGTCGAGCACCTGACCGTCCTCGGCTGGCCGCAGCTCTCCGGCCGGCCGGATCCGCAGCCCGCCCTCGCGCGCCGAGTACCACAGGAAGCCGGCCAGCGGCCCGGCCTTGACCGGGCCCCAGCCGCGGCTGGGCTTCTTCACCTCCAGCCGGGCCCGGTCCGCATCAGCTGGGTGCAGGTAGGCCGGGATGCCCTTCTCACGGGACAGCTGGCCGGCGAAGCCGATGTGGTCGGTGTCGCCATGCGTGAGGATCAGCGCCCGCACGTCGTCCAGGGTCAGGCCGATCCGCGCGAGCTCGCCGCCCAGCAGCTTCCAGTAACGGGGGAGTCCCGCGTCGATGATCGTCACGCCGCCCCCGTCGACGACCAGGTAGCTGTTGACGATGTCGGATCCGACCCGGTAGAGACCCTCAGCGATCTTCATGGCTGCGCCTCCTGGATGCCTCAAGGCTACGACTGTTAGCCATCGGAAGGCTATGCTAGTTAGCCTTCGTGCTTCCCGCAAGCAAGATGACGGCGACCGGTGAACTGGAGGCCTGGATGCCGGCCCACGCGCAGACCTCGACCGAAGCCATCGTGGCGGCCGGACGGCTCCTGCTGGAGGAGCACGGCGTGAACGCGCTGACCATGCGCGCCGTTGCCGACGCGGTCGGTGTGCGCACCCCGTCACTGTATAAGCGGGTGCACAGCCGCGCCGATCTGCTGCGGCTCATCCTGGAGGACGTAGCCGACGAGCTGACCGCGTTGCTCGACGCGGCGGCCAGCTCGGCGGATCCGGCCGCTGACCTGCGGGCGATGGCGGTCGGCTACCGGAGATTCGCCCACGCGAACCCGGTCGCGTGGGCGCTGTTGTCGGCACCGCAGGCCGTGTCCGGCGCGACCGCCAGGTCTGAGCGGTCTTCGGCCACGCTGCTGCGCGTGGTCACCGAGCTGGCCGGACCGCAGCGTGCGCTGCCGGCCGCGCGCACGATCGTGACCTGGGCCCACGGGTTCATCGCGATGGAGCTGGCTGGCGCCTTCCGGCTCGGCGGCGACATCGAGGAGGCCTGGGAGTTCGGCCTGAGCCGCGTGCTGCCCGCCGTCCGGCGCGGGGACAACGGCCAGCGGCGCTAGGCGTTCCGCACTTGGACCTGGACGGCCGGGTAGCCGGTTGCGCCGTTCGGTACCGTCGGCTCCTCAAGCGCGGTCTGGGTGTACCCGGTCGCGTCGGTGGCGCGAGCCTCGACGATGTGCGTGCCCGGCGTCGCCTGCCATTGCCAGACCCACTGCCGCCAGGTGTCGATCCCGGCGACCGACGCGAGCCTGGCCCGGTTCCACGCGCCCTTGTCCACCCTGACCTCGACTGCGTCGATGCCCTTGTGCTGCGCCCACGCCACGCCGGCCACCGCCGTCCGGCCCGGCGGGATCGCGGAGTTGCCGCTGGGCACGTCGATGCGCGACTCGGTCTTGATCGGGGCCTGGGCGCTCCAGCCGCGCTGCGCCCAGTAGGCCCTGTTCTTCTGGTAGGTGGTGACCTCGATGTCGGTGATCCACTTGCACGCGGACACATAGCCATAGAGGCCGGGCACGACCATCCGGACCGGGAAGCCGTGCGCGACCGGCAGCGGCTTGCTGTTCATCGCCACGGCGAGCATGGAATCGCGGCCGTCCATGGCGGTCTGCACCGGGGACCCCGACGTGAACCCGTCGACTGACCTGCAGAACAGCTGGTCGGCGCCAGCCTTGATGCCTGCCTGGCGGAGCAGGTTGCGCAGGCTTACCCCGAGCCAGAGCGCGTTGCTGATGTACGGGCCCTCGACCGGGTCGGAGACACAGGTCAGCGTTACGTAATCCTCGATCAGCGGCATCCGGATCAGGTCATCGAAGGTCAGGTGAATCTCTTTCTGCACCATGCCGTGGATGCGCAGGCTCCAGCTCGCTGGCGCGACCTCGGGCAGCACGATGGCGGTGTCGACCCGGTAGAACCGGGGGTTCGGCGTGATGTAGGAAGCAAGGCCGGGAATGTTCAGGTTGGCGCCGGCGGGCACCGGGGGAGCTGGCCTGACGGGCGGCGGCAGCCGGAGCGCCTTCCGCGCCGAGGTGACCGCGGTGCGCTCTGCCAGCAGCCGGCCGCCGATGACGCCGACCGCCGTGACGCCGGCGCTGACGACGCTGATGCTGACGAACCTGCGCCGGTCCGGCCAGCGTCCTGCCTTGGCCGGAGGCCGACCGGCCCGGCGGGCGGGCTGAGATCCGCCGGGCGGCGTGCGCGGCGGCCTGGTCGCGCCGCCCGCACCAGGAACGGGCCGCGGCATGCCGCTCGGGGGCTGCCCGGTAGAGCTGTCCGCCTCGCTGGCCAGCGGGGCGGCTGTGCCGGAAGCGCCGGCCGGCGCGGCGGCTCGGACCAGCAGTTCCATGACCAGGACAGCGAGTGCAGTGCCGGCCAGCACTGGCAGCACGTCTGCTGGCTTCACTCCAGGTCGGGTAGCCACGGCCAACAGCCCGATCGCGCCGAACACGCCGATGCCTGCTAGCCCGTACCAGAGCTTGCGCATCGCGAGGATGCCGATCCCGGCGGCAAACAGGGCCAGCACGACGAGGATCCCGGCGACCAGGACCTCTTTGTCGTGCGAGCCGAACTCCCTGATCGCGAAGTCCTTGACCGGCGGCGGGGCGTGGTCGATGGCCAGCTGCCCGACCGCCACCACGGGCGTGCCCACGGGCCCGGTGATTCCGCCGAGAAGCTGGCCGACGCCGATCGCTACCGCGCCGCTGAGCAGTCCGGTGACGGCGCCGAGTCCGGTGACGGCGGCGTCGAGTTTCCCATGGGTCACACTGGTAATTCGTAGCAAACCCCTGGCGTGGCTTGGCCAAGCCGGCCAGCCGGGCATGACGAATACAGGATGTGGGCGTGCCCGAAAGCGGGAACCAGACCGAGGGCGGCCAGTCGGCCGCCGGCCGCGCCGAGCACGTGCCCGGGCAGCCAGGCCGGTACGCGGGCGGCCCGGCAGCCACCGGGCAGGAGCTGTCCGAGGTGCTCGGCCGCGTCGCGCGGGGGGACGAGCGCGCCTTCGAGTTGCTCTATGACGCCATGGCCGCGCCGGTGCTCGGGATCGTCCGCCGGGTCGTCCGTGACCCGGCTCAGTCCGACGAGGTCATGCAGGAGGTGCTGCTCGAGCTGTGGCGCACCGCGTCCCGGTTCGACCCCGCGCTGGGCAGCGCCAGAGCCTGGGTGATGACCCTCGCGCACCGCCGGGCCGTGGACCGGGTCCGCGCTGAGCAGCGGGCCGCTGAGCGCGAGCTGCGGGTCAGCCTGGCGCCGGTGCCCTACGACGAGGTAGCCGAGGCAGTCGAGGCCAGCCTCGACCGCGAGCGGGTCCGCCGCTGCTTGGGCTCGCTCACCGAGCTGCAGCGCGAGAGCGTGACGCTGGCCTACTACGGCGGCTACACCTACCGGCAGGTCGCCGACCTGCTCGGGGTCGCAGCCGGGACGGCGAAGACACGGATGCGGGACGGGCTGATCCGGCTCCGCGACTGCCTGGGGGTGGAGTGATGGCGCCGGACGCCCCTGACCCGCACACGCTCGCCGGCGCCTACGCCCTCGACGCGGTGGCCGACGCCGACCGTGTCATGTTCGAGCGCCACCTGGCCGCCTGCGAGTCGTGCCGTGAGGAGATACGCACGCTGCGCGAGGCGACGGGCAGGCTGGCGATGGTCACCGCGGTGCAGCCACGGGCTGACCTGCGGGGCGCGACACTGCGCGCCGCGGCGCGGCTGAGCCAGCTTCCGCCGGCCGGCGAAGCGGCGCAGCGCCCGGCAGCCGGCCTCGTCGTGACCGGCAGCGCGGCCGCCGCGCCTGACAGCCCTGGCGAGACCGCGCCAGCAGCGGGCCGGCCAGCCTCGCCGCCAGGTGCGGCCCGGCGCTCCGGCCAGTCGCTGCGCCGCCGCCTGAGCGGACCGCTGCCCCGGCTCGCGCTGGCGCTGAGCTGCGTGCTCGCGGCCGTCGTCGTCGTGCTCGCGCTGATGATGCACGGCACCCAGCACCGGCTCGACCAGGCGCAGCTGCGCAGCCATGCCATCGCCAGCGTGCTCACCGCCGCGGACGTGACCATGATGTCCAGGCAGGTCAGCACCGGCGGCACCGCCACCGTCGTGATGTCACGCGAGCGGCGCGCCCTGGTCTTCACGGCGCAGGGCCTGCCGCAGCCGGGCGCCGGCCAGCGCTATGAGCTGTGGCTGATGGGCCCCGCTGGCATCAGGTCAGCCGGGATGCTGGCCGGCGCGCCCGGCGGCATGGTCGGCCCGGTCGTCGTGCATGGCCTGACTGCCGGTGACCGGGTCGGGATGACGATGGAGCCTGCCGCCGGGGCCGCCAAGCCGGGCTCGGCCATGGTGGTCGTGCTGGGGGTCGGCGGCGGCTGAGCCTGGCTAGCCGGCGAACGTCCAGCGAGTGGGCGACCCGGTGAAGTCGCCTTGCCGCATGCCGATAACCCGCTGCGGGCGGACAGAGACGGTGGCATTCACCGCGGGGTCGAGGAACGAAGGCTCCAGGTCCGTCGCGTACTTCTCGTTCATCAGGTCGAGCACCCGCCTGATGCGCGCCGGGTCAGGCTCGATGCTGGCGATTCCCTCGACCACGACCGGATCGGCGGCGTCCTCGGTGGTGACAACGCACCGCGGGTCGGACCGCAGGTTCGTGATCTTGCGCGAACCCACGGCGCTGGTGAACCACAGCTCGCTGTCGTCCCAGATCCCCCACACCGGCATGGCATGCGGACGGCCGTCAGGCCAGACCGTGCTGACCCAGTAGTTGCGGGCGATGCTCAGCCGCTCGGCTGCCCACGACCAGGGCAGCAGGCCGCTGCCCTGATCCGGGGCGGCGATCCCGTAACCCGGCATGTGCGGCCGGGAGACGCTGGGAATGCTCATGTGCAAGGTCTACCCCAAGATCAGCAACAGCGGAGCAGCAAGCCCGGCGCGCCGTACCCGCTGGCGCGGGTCGCGGTCAGCTCCGGGCGCCGGGCGCGGCCCGTGCGACAGCAAGGCCCCGGCCGGGCTAACGTGGCCCCGTGAAAGCATCTCCCCAGGCACAGCTGCGGCTGCTGGAAGTAGCCGACCTTGACGCGGAGCTCGGCCGGCTTGAGCACCGCAGACGCGGGCTACCGGAGCATCAGGAGCAGCAGCGGCTGCAGCAGCGCGACGGCGAGCTGCGCGACCAGATCGCGTCGCTCGAAGCCAGTCAGGGTGATCTGCGGCGCGAGCAGCTGAAGGCCGAGGGCGATGTTGACCAGGTACGCAGCAGGATCGAACGGGACCGCAGCAGGCTTGATGCCGGCCAGGTGTCCTCGCCTCGCGAGCTGGAAAACCTGCAGTCCGAGGTTGAGTCGCTGCTGCGCCGCCAGTCCGATCTCGAGGAGATCGTGCTGGACGTGATGGAGCGCAGCGAGGCCACGCAGGCCGGCCATCAGGCGGCCATTGCGGAGCGAGCGCAGGTGGCAGCGCAGCTGCAGTCCGTGACGGCGAGCCTGGACGCTCAGTTGTCCGAGCTGGCGGCGCAGTCGGCCAAAGCGGAGGACAGCCGGGCGGCCGTTGCCGCTGAGGTGCCCGGTGAGCTGCTCGAGATGTACGAGAAGCTGCGCGTCCAGCACGGCGGCGTCGGCGCTGCCGCGCTGCGGCGGGGCGGCTGCGAGGGCTGTCACCTGTCGCTGAACACCGTTGACCTGAACGCCATCCGGGCCGCCGAGCCGGATGAGGTACTGCGCTGCGAGGAATGCCGCAGAATCCTGGTGCGCGGCCCCGACTCGGGCCTGTGACCGCAGCGCCCGGCGGTCAGGAGCAGGCGCCGGCCGGGCGCGCATGGGGGCCGCCGACCGGGCGGCCGACCACCACGCTGCTGCTGCGGCACGGCCAGACGCCGCTGTCAGCCGACCGCCGGTTCGCCGGCCGCGGCGACTACCCGCTGACCGAGACCGGCCGGCTGGAGGCCGCCGCCGCTGCCCGGCGGCTGGCCGCGCGGGGCGGCATCGACGCGGTCGTCTCCTCGCCGCTGCGGCGGGCGCTGGACACCGCTGCCGCGGTCAGCGCGGCCGTCGGCCTGCCGGTGCACACCGACGACGACCTCACCGAGACCGACTTCGGCCAGTGGGAGGGGCTCAGCTTCGCCGCGGCTGCCGAGCGCTGGCCTGCCGAGCTGAAACAGTGGCTTGCGAGTGCGGACGCGGCGCCGCCGGGCGGCGAGAGCTTCGGCGCGGTCGGCTCGCGGGTTCACGATGCGCTGAGCCGGCTGCTTGACCGTTACCCGCGTCGCACCGTCGTCGTGGTCAGCCACGTCACGCCCATCAAGACGCTCGTCTGCCGCGCGCTGCTCGCGCCACCGGCCGCGCTGTTCCGGGTGCAGCTCGATGTGGCTTCGCTGTGCGAGGTCGACTGGTTCGCTGACGGCCCGGCGCTAGTGCGCACGCTGAACGACACGGCGCACCTGGCGAACGGATAGCAGGTCATTTCGGCCCGCTTGGGTCCATTGTTCTTCGAATACAGCGCACATCGAGCGTGTAGACCGTTGCAGGCAGTGGAATAGGTCTCCCGTATTGATCAGGACGGGGGGAGATCAGTGCCTGTTCAGAGCATGACCCGAAGCACTGCTCGCCGAAGCACGGTGAGCAGCACGCGGGGAAAGTCACCGAGCGCCAGGCCGGCCAGGAAGACCGCGTCCAGTCGCCGGAGCACGACGAGCACACGACCGTCCGCCGCACGCAAGTCGACGCGTTCGACGTCGTCCAGCAGCACGCCCACGACCGCTTCCGCGGCGCGGACCGTGTCGTCGGCGGCGACGAAGGTCACCTCGGCTGCCTCTAAGATGACCGCGGCGGCCACCAGGGCCAACACATCGGCGAAGACCATGTCGACGGCGATGCAGGCGATGAACACCGCCACCAAGGCCATGACCACAGCTGCCAAGGCACTGACGGCGGCCGCCAAGACGATGTCCTCGGCCAAGCCGGCCGCGGCCGCGTCGGCTGCGGCGTCGTCCAGGACCAGGACCGCCAGGGCGACCACCGCGAGCAGGCGCAGCACCGCGTCCGGCTCAGGGTCCGCGAACAGCACGAGGAGCACCGCGCGCCGTTCTTCGACGTCACGGGGCTCGGGTACGACTAGGTCCGGCAGCACAGCGGCCCGGCGGTCGCCGGCCAAGGCATCGACGTCGCGGTCGACGGCCAGCTCGCGCTCAAGCGCGGCGAAGCCGAAGGCAGCGGCTAAGCCGCGGGCAACGACCACCAAGCCGCGCGCGTCCCGGCCAAAGCAGCCGGCTCGAAAGCCGCAGTCGGCGACCAGGGAGCGGCCGCCGCTGGAGCTTGCGACGCCGCCGCGGCCCACGTCGGACTCGGAGTACGGCGGCCTTCTCGGCGGCCTGATCCGCTGAGGCGCCGGCCGTTCCTCGCCTGGCCGGGCTCGCCCGCCGTAAGCTGATAGCAGCGGCGGGCGAGTCGGCCGGGCGGCCGCGGCGCTGCCCGGTAACGGGCAGGGCCGAGGAAGGTCCGGGCTCCGCAGGGCGGGGTGGTCGGTAACACCGACCCGGGGTGACCCGCGGGAAAGTGCCACAGAAAACAGACCGCCCCCGGATCCGTCCGGGGGTAAGGGTGAAACGGTGGTGTAAGAGACCACCAGCGCCTGGGGTGACCTGGGCGGCTCGGTAAACCCCACCCGGAGCAAGGTCAAGAGGGAACCGCTCCCGTCAGGGCGCGGCTCCTGCGCGAGCGACTGAGGGCGGCCCGCCCGATGCTCGCGGGTAGACCGCACGAGGCTGCCGGCAACGGCAGTCCCAGATGGATGGCCGCCGGCCCGCGCTTGCGCGGGTGCACAGAACCCGGCCTACAGGCCGACTCGCCCGCCGCCCGGCCTGTGACCTGCGGTTGCATGCTCATGGGGTGCTCCAGTTCCGCTCCAGTTCC